>DATJTJ010000040.1:0-34206 GCA_035503515.1 Steroidobacteraceae bacterium | reverse complement strand
AGAGGGTGTTCAATGTTCCGGTTCGGGCAGCAGCGCCGTTCCCAGGCAGGCGCGCGCGACCGCCCGCGTGGCGATGGGCCGGCCCTCCAGGCAATGCCCGAGGGCCGCCGCGAGCACCCGGCGGGCGTCGGCCAGCTCGCGGCTCCCGTGCAGCGTACCGGCCGCGAGGTTCAGCAGCGAGCTCCCGTGCACCGCGCCCGAGTGCCCGGCCGTGCTCGCAAACAGTCCGTCGGCCGGGCGGAACTGATAGTACCCCTGGGCGAGGACCGGTCCGCCGGTCACCGTATGGGTCAGCTCCACCCCGTATCCCGCCTCCTGCAGCAGCCGCAGTTCGAACGAGCGCAGTACCGGTTCCTGGGCCTGCCCGGCCGTCAGGGCCAGCAGGGCATCCTGATACGCATCGAATAATCCCACATTGGGGTCATGGCGCGTCGTCAGCTTCATCAGCAGTTCGTTCAGATAGAACCCGGACAGGAGCGCCGCGGGGGGCAGACGCACCGGATGCCGGGCAGCGCCGCTTTCGGCGCCCATCAGCTGCGCGGCCTCGCCCCGGGAGCTGAAGGAGATCAGCAGCGGCTGGAAGGGCTGCAGGAGCGAGGCGAGTTTCGCCTTGGGGCCGCGGACCCCGCGCGCGAACACCGACAGCCGGCCCTCCTCGCGCGTCAACACTTCCAGGATGCGGCTCGTGTCCCGGTACGGCTGGGCGTGCAGCAGGTAGGCCGGCGCCAGCAGCGTGCGGCGCGATCTCATTCCAGGCCCAGTTCCGTCAGGGCCCGGGCGCTGTCGGCCCAGCTTTCGCGCACCTTGACCCACAGGGTCAGGTGCAGGCGTTCGCCGAGCATGTGGTTCAGTTCCAGGCGGGCCTTGCGGCCCACGCGCTTGAGGCGCTCGCCGGCGGCGCCGATCACGATGGGCTTCTGGCCCGCCCGGTCCACCCAGATCGCCGCCGAAACATTCAGCTGGCCCTCGTCGTGCCCCATCGCCTCCACTTCGACCGCGATCCCGTAGGGCAATTCCTGGTCCAGTTCCAGGGTGAGCTTTTCGCGGATGAGTTCGCTGATGCGGAAACCCAGATCCCGGTCGGTGAGCTGTCCGGTCGGGAACAGGGGCGGCGACGACGGCAGCAGTTTGATGATGGCGGCCGTCAGCGGCGCGAGGTTGATGCTCTTGGCCGCACTGATCGGAATGAGTTCCGCAAATTCATGCCGGCGCGCCAGTTCCGCCAGGAACGGCAGCAGCCGCTCCCGTGGCCTGACCTTGTCGACCTTGTTGACGGCCACCAGCACCGGTCTTGCGCTGCGCACCAGGTGCTCCAGGACGAGATCGTCCTCGCCTGTCCAGTGCAGGGCTTCGACCACGAACACGCACACGTCGGCGTCGGACAGGACGCTCGCTGCGGTGCGGTTCATGGCGCGGTTCAGCGCCCGCCTGCCACCCTGGTGGATGCCGGGCGTGTCCACGAACGCGATCTGCGCACCTTCCTGCTCATGCAGCCCCAGCACCCGGTGTCGCGTGGTCTGGGGACGCGGCGTGACGATGCTCAGTTTCTGGCCGATCAGCGCGTTCAGCAGGGTCGACTTGCCGACATTCGGCCGACCGACCAGGGCGGCGAAACCGCAACGGAAATCATCCTCACTCATGCGCGCTCTTGCCCGAAATCTCCTGCAGTACCATCGCCGCCGCTTCCTGTTCGGCGCGGCGGCGGCTGAGCCCCTGCCCCGTGGCCGTCAGTCCTAGGGAGCCTACATCGCAGCGTACCCAGAATGTCTGGGCGTGGATCTCCCCTTCCGTGCGCACCACCTCGTAGGCCGGCAGCGGCAGCCCCCGGGATTGCAGATTCTCCTGCAGCCGGGTCTTGGAGTCCTTGAGCTCGTCCGTATCCGGCAGATGGGCCAGCCGATCGGCGAAGAGCGCGCTGATCACGCGCTGCGCCTCGAGCAGACCGCCATCGAGATAGATCGCACCCAGCAGCGCCTCCAGGGCATCGGCGAGGATGGATTCGCGCCGGAAACCGCCGCTCTTGAGTTCCCCGGAGCCCAGCCGCAGCACCTCGCCGAGTCTGATCTGCGCGGCCGTCTGCGCCAGCGGCTCGCTGCTGACCAGCCAGGCCCGCAGCCGGCTCAGATCCCCTTCGGTCGCCTGCGGGTTCGCCCGATACAGGTACTCGGCGATACTGAGGTTGAGCACGGCGTCGCCCAGGAACTCCAGCCGCTCGTTGTGCGCACGCGCGGCGCTGCGGTGGGTCAGTGCGGCGCCGAACAGCGCCAGGTCGCGCGCCTCATACCCCAGCTGCTCCCGCACCCAGCGGGCCGGCCACTCCATGCAGGGGGCGTCGGGCATCAGCCTATCTTGCCGACCTTGTCGAAGTCGATGACCAGGGACAGGTTGCCGAACAGCGGTGCGGAATCCTGGTACTTGGCCTCGATGCTCCAGCCGCTGCCGTCGCGGGTCACGGCCAGATCCTTCTCGTCCGGGAAATCGATGCTTTCGATGTCGAAGTGCTTGCCGAGCGTGGAGCGGATCATCTGCGGGTTCAGCGTACCGGCCTCCTCGCCCTTCATCTCCGAGACGGTGGCGTCGATCGAATGCACCACCCGCATGTAGTTGAGATAGATGGGTACCAGGCGGATGACCATATAGCCGACGATTGCCACCGGAATCAGCAGAAATATCCAGCCAATGAGCGTGACGCCACGTTGTCGCCTGAACATGAGACCCTCCCGCTGCTGCCGAGGTTGGCAGATTATTGGATGCGAGTGCCGATCCGGCTCCAGACCGGACCGCCCTTGCGGTTCAGGTCCCAATTGAACCAGATCCAGCTGGCTTTGCCGACCAGATTCGCCTCCGGCACGAAGCCCCAGTAGCGGCTGTCGGAGCTGTTGTCGCGGTTGTCGCCGATCATGAGGTAGTGGCCCGGCGGCACCAGGATGGGCTCGGGCGTGTCGCCCCGATCCGGCATCCCCGGAATCTGCTGCGCCACGCAAACGTAACTGGTCGGGGGCGTGCGGTTGCAGGTGGGCAGCGGATCCGCCCCGATCTCCCCGGGGGTCGGGCAGAACATGATCTGATGGCGGTGCTTGCCGAGCTGCTCGGAGGCCAGGTGCATGCCCTCATAGCAGCCATCGTCATACAGCCCGAGGTCCGTCGCCGGCACCGGCTGGCCGTTGACGATGAGCTTGTCGTCCTTCACCTGGACCCGGTCCCCGGGCAGGCCGACCAGGCGCTTGATGTAGTTGATGCTGGGCTTGGGCGGATAGCGGAACACCACCACATCGCCGCGCTGCGGCTCCCCGATGCTCACGATCTTGCGGTTGATGACCGGCAGCCGCAGGCCATAGGCGAACTTGTTGACGACGATGAAGTCACCGTCCACCAGGGTCGGCATCATCGAGTCGGACGGAATCCTGAACGGCTCGAAAACGAAGGCCCGCAGCACCAGCACGGCCAGGGCGACCGGGAAGAAGCTGCGCGCATAGTCCACCGTGCCGGGCTCGGGAATGTCCGCGAGGTTCTTGCCGGCGGCGCGCGCCGCGCGCCCGCGCAGGGGCCGGAAGATCAGGACATCGATGAGCCAGACCACGCCGGTCACCACCGAGATCACCAGCAGCACGGCGCTGAAATCCAGGTCCTCCGCACTCAGCAGGCCGATCACTCCGCAGATGATGAGCACCGGCAGCGCGTAGTAGATGGCCATGATGACCGGCGGGTCGGGCGCCACCTGCGGCGCCAGTGCCAGTTGCCGCCGCGGCCGCAGGAACCAGTCGTCCACCACGCCGATGAGGGTCGCGGGAATGGAGAGCCAGGCCAGCCAATCGATAACTTGCATCAACATTTATTCGATTCCCATTCCTTGGCCTATTCCTTGCGGCCGATCTGCAGAACCGCGAGGAAGGCCTCCTGCGGGATCTCCACCGAGCCGACCTGCTTCATGCGCTTCTTGCCCGCCTTCTGCTTCTCCAGGAGCTTGCGCTTGCGGCTCAGGTCGCCGCCGTAGCACTTCGCCAGCACGTTCTTGCGCAGCGCCTTGACGGTGGCGCGCGCGATGATGGCGCTGCCGATGGCGGCCTGCACGGCGACCTCGAACATCTGCCGCGGAATCAGCTCCTGCATCTTGTCGACCAGCTCCCGGCCGCGCTGATAGGCGTGCTCGCGGTGGACGATGATCGACAGGGCATCCACGCGATCGGCGTTGATCAGGATGTCGAGCTTCTGCAACGGTGCGCTTTCGAAATGGCTGAACTCGTAGTCGAAGGAGGCATAGCCGCGGCTCACCGACTTCAGGCGGTCGAAGAAGTCGAGCACCACCTCCGCCATCGGCAGTGCGTACTGCAGCGACACCTGGGTACCCAGGTACAGCATCTTCTTCTGCACGCCGCGCTTGTCGTTGCACAGTTTCAGCACCGCCCCGACGTAGTCGGGGGGCACCAGGATGTTGGCGAGAATGATCGGCTCGCGCAGATCCTCGATTTCGTTGGCCGGGGGCAGTTTCGCCGGGTTGTCGACGTACACCAGGGTGCCATCGGTGCGGGCCACCTCGTAGACCACCGTCGGGGCACTGGTGATCAGCTCCAGTTCGTACTCGCGCTCCAGCCGCTCCTGGACGATGTCCATGTGCAGCAGGCCCAGGAAACCGATGCGGAAGCCGAATCCCAGCGCGCCGGACACCTCCGGCTCGTAGTGCAGCGCGGAGTCATTCAGCTTCAGTTTCGCGAGCGCATCGCGGAAGGACTCGTAGTCTTCCGAATTCACCGGAAACAGGCCCGCGAAGACCCGGGGCTTGATCTGGCGGAACCCCGGCAGCGCTTCGCTTGCGGGCCGGTGTTCGAGGGTGATGGTGTCGCCGACCGGCGCCCCGTCGATCTCCTTGATGCCGGCGATGACGAAGCCGACCTGCCCCGCCGACAGCTCCCTGAGCATCACGGATTTGGGCATGAACCGTCCGAGCTTGTCGGCGGTGTGGCTGCGCCCCGTGGACATCACCCGGAACTTGTCCCCGACCTTCAGGGTGCCGTTCATGACCCGCACCAGCGACACGACGCCGACGTAGTTGTCGAACCAGGAGTCCACGATCAGGGCCTGCAGCGGGGCCTCGGGGTCGCCCTGCGGCGCGGGGATCCGCTGGATCAGGGCCTCGAGCAGTTCGGGTACGCCGGCGCCGGTCTTGGCGCTGACCCGGACGGCGTCCTCGGCCGTGATGCCGATGATGTCCTCGATCTCCTTGACCACCCGCTCCGGATCGGCCGATGGCAGGTCGATCTTGTTGATGACCGGCAGCACTTCCAGGCCCTGTTCCAGGGCGGTGTAGCAGTTGGCGACGCTCTGCGCCTCCACGCCCTGGGAGGCGTCCACGACCAGCAGCGCCCCGTCGCAGGCCGCCAGCGAGCGGGAGACCTCGTAGGAGAAGTCCACGTGCCCGGGAGTATCGATGAGGTTGAGCTGGTACCGCTCCCCGTCCCGGGCGTCGTACAGCAGCGTGACGCTCTGGGCCTTGATCGTGATGCCCCGCTCGCGCTCCAGGTCCATGGAATCGAGGACCTGTTCCTGCATCTCGCGGGCATCCAGTCCGCCGCACAGCTGGATGAGCCGGTCCGCCAGCGTGGACTTGCCGTGATCGACGTGCGCGATGATCGAGAAATTACGTATGAGCCGCATGCAAAGAATGACTGTCCGCCGCGCGGAGGGTCTTGCGGCCGGGGCGCATTATATAGAGGTCAGACCGCCCTTAGGACGTAGAATCCGCAGCAGTTCGGCCGTATCCAGCCGGTGCCGGCACACGACGGTGCCGTCCAGCAGCAGGACCGGGACGTGCAGCCCGTGGCGGCGCTGCAGCTGTGGATCGGAGTCCACGTCCACGACGTCGAGGGGGGGCAGGTTTTCGCGCCGGCCCAGGGCCCGCAGCTGCGCCAGCATCTGGTCGCACAGCTCGCACTCCCGCCGATGCACTATTGTGAGGCGCACGCCTAATGCATGCCTACGGCCTGGGTGGCGGACTGGCGCATCAGCGATTCAATGATGAAGCGGACGGTCGCCGGGGGCACCTCGCCCAGGGCGACGAACTTGTGGCCGGACTGTACCGAGGTGAACGCGGAGGAATTGCCCACCTGCGAGACCCCGGCGTGGTTGGGCGCGTTGCGGAGGGTCTGGCTCTGGACGAAGACCGAGACCGTGGCCACCCCGTCGCTGTACACCAGATGGGTCACCGGCTCGGCCACTCCCGGCATCATCTGGGCGGTCTGGGCCGCCAGGTGGAATCCGGGCGGCAGCTGCGCGCCGGTCCAGACCCCCGGGGTCGGATCGGTGTTCACGGATGCGGGAGCGCCATCGTCCCGCAGCCACTGGAAGCCGGTGGTCGCCACCTGCGGCACGAACTCCTGGTCGGCGATGTGATGGCGGATGACGAGGCTCGAGAACACCACCTGTTCGATGATGTTGCCGTCGGTGTCGAGCATCTCGGTCTTCAGGGGCATGCCGTTGGAGCGCTGGATCCAGACCCGGTAGCCATAGCGGAAGCCGTCGCGGGGCGTGACGCTGATCACCTGGGCCTTCTCGCCCAGCTGCCGGATCGTGCCTTCACTGTGCAGCAGGTAGTAATCGGCCATGGCGCCGTCGAATTTCGGCAGGCCGGCCGGCATCAGGCTGGGAGGCGCCTTCTCGACCAGCACGGTGCGCTGGTCCGGCAGATAACAGGTGAGCTCGGTACCGCTGCGCACGAACTGGCGGCCGGAGCCATCCAGGGACTCCAGCCGTTCGGTCACGGCGCCGTCGGCGACGCGGTGGACGATGCGCAGGGTCTCGACGCGACCGCTCTCCCAGTGCGAAAACACCCCCACGTAGTTGCGGGTGTTGAGGGCCGTGTTCATGCGGTCCAGCCAGTCCTGCGGCGCATCGGCGGCCACCGCGCCGGTCGCCGCCAGGATCATGACGAGCCAGAGCACCGGCTCGCGCGCCGCACGCAGGGGGATCATTTTCCGGTCACGACCGCCGGTATGGGCTGAGCGGTGAGCTGGGGCGCCGGGGAATCCCCGCCCACCAGTGCCGACAACGCGTTCCGGCGCATCAGGGGCCCAGAGTATTCACTGTGCGCGACGATGTAGTTGGCCAGTTCGGTGGGCGCCATCAGGACCGGCCCGGGGGTCGTCGCGGCAGGCACCACGTAGCTGTCCGGTTCCCGGGGCTGCCGCGGCCGCGCCGTCGCCGCAACGGCGGTGGGGACGGTTGCGTTGGCGACCTCCGTGGCCGGCGCCGCCACGACTGCCGGGGCGTGGGCGGCCGGATTCGCGGCCGGGGTCAGCTGCGCGATCTGCGGCGGGCTTTCGGAGCGCATCCACAGTATGGCCACCGCCGCCACGGCGGCCGCGGTCGCGACCCCGCCCAGCGAGGTCATCCACGGCGTCATGAAGCCCCGTCCGGGGCTTGCCTGAAGGGGCGATGCGCTCGGGGTCGGCTCCTGCTTGATGGCGGCGCTGACCCTGCTGGCCAGCGGTGATTCGAGGCGCACGCCGTGCTCGCCGCGCAGACACGCGCCGATGGCCGCGTAGCGGCCCCAGCGGGCGCGCAGTTGTTCATCGCGCGCCAGGCGCCGTGCCAGCAGCTCGCATTCGCTGGCCGGCAATTCATCGTCGAACATCGCCGACAACTGGCTTTCCAGCTCTTCGTTGCTCATCCAATTTCCTCCGCCCGGCCCAGTCCGCCTTCGAAGACTTCGCGCAGCCGGCCATCGATGGCCTCGCGCGCCCGGAAAATCCGCGACCGGACCGTACCGACGGGGCAGTCCATGGTCGCGGCGATCTCCTCGTAGGACAGTCCCTCGAGCTCCCGCAGCACGATCGCCGTGCGCAGGTCATCCGGCAGGTTCGCGATGGCGGCGTTGACGGTGGTGCGGATCTCGTCGGTCAGCACCAGCGCTTCAGGGGTTTCCGAATCCTTCAGTCGGCCTTGCATCTCGTAGGACTCTTCGTTGTTGGTCATGTCGAGGTCGAAATCTACCGGATTGCGGTCGCGGGCAACCACGGCATTCTTGGCGGTGTTGATGGCGATGCGGTACAGCCAGGTGTAGAAGGCGCTATCACCCCGGAACTGAGGCAATGCCCGGTAGGCCTTGATGAAGGCGTCCTGGGCGATGTCCTCGGCTTCGGCGGGATTGCGTACATAACGCATGACCAGCTTGACTACTTTGTGCTGGTACTTGAGGACCAGCACATCAAAGGCACCCTTGTCCCCGCGTTGCACACGCTGGACCAGGCTCAAGTCGCTTGCGTCGGCAGTCATTCCCTACACTGTACTCTCGTGCGGCTTACGGGACAGATTGCCTCGCCGCCTGGATAGACTGGCAAGGCTGCCGAAAGTTCACCCGGGTTGTGTGGGATTGTGAATGGATTCCACAAAATCCCGGGGGCGGGCCAGCACGGCCCGGATGACCTCGGCCAGGGCCTCGTCCGGAGCCGGAGCATGGCCGAGCAGGTAGTCCGCGATCTGCGGGTCGGGCAGGCCGAGCAGGGCCTCGAAGGCGGCCCGCTGGCCCGCCGGAGCGAGCGCATAGCGTTCCCGGGCATATCGGCTGAGCAGTACGTCCAGCTCCTTCATGCCACGGCGGCAATGCCACAGCAGCCGGCGCCGGTGGGGATCTGGCAGCGCAGCATCCGGAGGACCGGCGCTCAGTGCTGCCGCTCCAGGAGCTTCTTCTTGATTTCCGCGATCGCTCCGGCCGGATTCAGGTCCTTGGGACATACGTCGGTGCAGTTCATGATGGTGTGACAGCGGTACAGCTTGAAGGGATCGTTCAGCTGGTCGAGCCGCTCACCCGTGGCCTCATCGCGGCTGTCGACGATCCAGCGGTAGGCCGCCAGCAGCGCGGCGGGTCCGAGATAGCGCTCGCTGTTCCACCAGTAGCTGGGGCAGGCCGTGGAACAGCAGGCGCACAGGATGCACGCTGCCGGCCGGTCGATCCGGACCTGATCCTCCTTCGTCTGCAGCCGCTCCTGGTCGGGCGGTGCCGGCGTGCGGGTCTTCAGCCACGGTTCCACCGAGGCGTACTGCGCGTAGAAGGTCGTGAGGTCGGGCACCAGGTCCTTCACCACCGGCATGTGGGGCAGCGGATAGATCCGGATCTCGGCGCCGAGGTCCCCGATCGCGGTGGTGCAGGCCAGGCGGTTCAGGCCGTTGATGTTCATGGCGCAGGAGCCACAGATGCCTTCGCGGCAGGAACGGCGGAAGGTGACCGAGGAATCGATCCTGCCTTTGATGTGGATCAGCGCATCCAGGACCATGGGCCCGCAGGCCTTGGTGTCGACCTCGAAGGTATCGATGCGCGGGCTTTCGTTGGAATCCGGGTCGAACCGGTAGACGCGGAAGGTGCGCACGGCGGCGCCGGTGGCCTTGTGGACCCGGCCGTGCGGATTGACCTTCGAACCCGCAGGCAGCGACAGTTGAACCATTGATCGATGAACCTCAGTAGGTACGGGCCTTGGGCGGAATGGGCTCGACATCCCCGGTCATGGTGCGCATGTGCACCGGCCGGTAATCGAAACTGACGCGACCGCCGCCATCGACCCACACCAGAGTGTGCTTCATCCAGTTGGCGTCATCGCGGTTGGGGAAATCCTCGCGGGCATGCGCGCCGCGGCTTTCCGTCCGGTTCACCGCGGAGTTGATGGTGGCGGTGGCCTGCAGCAGCAGATTGTCCAGCTCCAGCGTTTCCACGAGGTCCGTGTTCCACACCAGCGAACGGTCCGCGACCTTGACATCGGCCATCGAGGCGAACGTGCCCTTGAGTTTCTCCGCCCCTTCGGCCAGGGACTCCCCGCTGCGGAACACGGCCGCATCGGCCTGCATGATGCGCTGCATTTCCAGGCGGATGTCGGCCGTGGGCCGCGAGCCGTTGGCCTGGCGCAGCCGGTCCAGCCGCGTGAGCGCAGGTTCTGCGGCATCCGCCGCCAGCGGGCGATGCGGGGCATCGGGCTTGAGCACCTCGGCGCAGCGCCGGGCCGCCTCGCGGCCGAAGACCACTAGGTCCAGCAGCGAGTTGGACCCGAGCCGGTTCGCACCGTGCACCGAGACGCAGGCGGCCTCCCCGACCGCCATCAGGCCGGGCACGACGGCCTCGACGTCGCCCTCGCGCGGACACAGGGCCTCGCCGTGGTAATTGCAGGGGATCCCACCCATATTGTAGTGCACGGTCGGCAGCACCGGGATCGGCGCCTGGGTCACGTCCACATCGGCAAAGATGCGCGCCGTCTCGGCGATGCCCGGCAGGCGCTCGTGGATCACCGCCGGACCGAGGTGCTCCAGGTGCAGGTGGATGTGGTCGCGGTGTTCCCCGACCCCCCGCCCCTCGCGGATCTCGATGGTCATGGCGCGACTGACGACATCGCGCGAGGCGAGGTCCTTGGCGTTCGGGGCGTAACGCTCCATGAAGCGTTCACCCGCCGAATTGGTGAGATACCCGCCTTCGCCGCGGGCGCCCTCGGTGATGAGGCAGCCGGCGGTGTAGATGCCGGTGGGGTGGAACTGGACGAACTCCATGTCGGACAGCGGCAGGCCGGCCCGCAGCACCATGGCATTGCCGTCGCCCGTGCACGAATGGGCCGAGGTGCACGAGAAGTACGCCCGGCCATAGCCCCCGGTGGCGAGGATGGTGCGGTGGGCGCGGAAGCGATGCAGCGTGCCCTCGGTCATGTCCAGCGCCACCACGCCGCGGCACTCGCCGTTCTCCATCATCAGGTCGATGGCGAAGAACTCGACGAAGAACGTCGCCGCGTGACGGATCGACTGCTGATACAGGGTATGCAGCATCGCATGGCCGGTGCGGTCCGCGGCGGCGCAGGTGCGCTGGGCCGTGCCCTTGCCGAAGTGCGTGGTCATGCCGCCGAAGGGGCGCTGGTAGATCCGTCCCTGCTCGGTGCGCGAGAAGGGCATGCCATAGTGCTCCAGCTCGATGACGGCGGCCGGGGCCTCCTTGCACATCAGCTCGATGGCATCCTGGTCGCCCAGCCAGTCCGAGCCCTTGACCGTGTCGTACATGTGCCAGCGCCAGTCGTCGGGGCCCATGTTGCCGAGCGCCGCGCTGATGCCGCCCTGCGCGGCGACCGTGTGGCTGCGCGTCGGGAACAGCTTGCTGATGCAGGCGGTGGAGAGGCCGGCCTCGGCGAGGCCCAGCGTGGCGCGCAGGCCGGCGCCGCCGGCACCGACGACGACCACATCGTAGGTGTGATCGATGAATTCATAGGCACTCAAAGCGGACTCCCGAAGGCGATGCGCAGCACGGCGAACACACCGAGCGCGGCAAGCAGGACATGAATGAAGCCCGACAGGACCAGGCTGGTCATCTTCAGGCCGTGGTCGTGGACGTAGTCCTCGATGATCACCTGCACGCCGAGGCGCGAATGCCAGCAGGCCGTGAGGATCAGCACGCTCAGCAGGCTCGCGGTCCAGGTGCCGCCGATCCAGGACACCAGCGTCACGAAGTCCAGCGAGGGCAGCGCCACCAGCGACACCAGCAGCCAGATCCCCAGCGGCACCAGTGCCACCGACGTGAGCCGCTGTACCCACCAGTGATGCACGGCATTGCCCGAGGCCCCGAGGCCCCGCACCCGCCCCAGCGGTGACTGCAGGCTCATCAGACCCCCTCGCGGGCACGCAATGCCCAGAAGCAGACGGCCGCCGCCAGCAGCACCGACACCGTGATCACCAGCCACGCACTGCGCTGTGACTGCGCCTTTTCCAGGCCGCGGCCGGTATCCCACACCAGGTGCCGGATGCCGGCCACGAGGTGGTAGCAGAACGCCACGATGAGGCCCGCATAGACCACCCGGGCCAGATCCGACCCCAGCACTGCCTGGGCCCGCGCATACGCATGGGCGCCGCGGGCGAGCGAGGTCAGCCAGTAGATGAGCACCAGCAGCCCCACGCTCAGCAGGGCGCCCGTGGCGCGGTTGGCGAAGGAACTGAGGAGGCTGTACCGGGACATCCGGTAGATGGTCCAGTGCGGTGACAGGGGTCGCTCGCGCATGAATGCTCCTGCGACACGCCGGTTCGGGAGCGCGTCGCGAAAACGTCGTCGGTCAGAAATCGATGCAGCGGCCGTTGCGCTCCCAGTCGCCGTAGCGCGTGGGCTCCGGACCCGGAGGGCCGCCGATCTCGCGGGGCCGTGGCGGCGGCGTGGCAGCCGCGGCGGCCGCAGTCGGTTCGGGTGCCGGCGAGCCTTGCGCAGCTGCGGCGGGGAGTTCTGGGGTAGCCTGCATGGAGGTGCGGAAGTCTGCCAGAATTCGCTCCGACAGGCCATTGAAGTGCAGCCGCAGGGGCCTGTGAAAGCTCAGGAAAAACATCACCATGCACAAAGATTGGCGTGTCGTGGCCGAACTCGGTCTGGGAGCGCTGCGGATCCGCGGGGCGGATGCCTTGAGCTTCCTGCAGGGCCAGCTGTCCAACGACACGACCCGGCTGCAGAGCGGCCGGCTGCAGCTCACCGGCTATCACACCCCCCAGGGAC
Source organism: Steroidobacteraceae bacterium (assembly GCA_035503515.1). Taxonomy (GTDB): domain Bacteria; phylum Pseudomonadota; class Gammaproteobacteria; order Steroidobacterales; family Steroidobacteraceae; genus DAIDKA01. The sequence goes on along the minus strand of DATJTJ010000040.1, from coordinate 21,719 downwards.
GCACCATCGCCGTGCTGCACCTGACGAAGCTCGCGGATGAGTCGGTACTGGCGCTGCTGCCCGGCGAACTCGCGGCGACGGTGCTCAAGCGGCTGCAGCGCTACGTGCTGCGGGCCAAGGTGCGGCTGAGCGATGACTCGGGCCATTGGCGCATCCTGGGCTATCAGGGTGCGGCGCCCGCGGTTCCCGATGGCGCCCTGTGCCTGCCTTTCGGCCGCGCGCGGCATCTGGTGCTGCTGCCGGCGGCGCCCGCGGATTCCTCGCCCGCCGGTTCGCAGGTGGCCCCGGAGCCCGAGGCCATTGCCGGCAGCCGCCCGGACTGGATTGCCGGCAACGTCGCCGAGGGGCTGCCCGAGGTCTATGCGGTGACCAGCGAGGCATTCGTCGCCCAGATGCTCAACCTGGATGTGACCGGCGGCATCGCCTTCGACAAGGGCTGCTACACCGGACAGGAGATCATTGCCCGCGCGCATTATCGCGGACAGGTGAAGCGCCGCATGCTGCGTTTCATGTCGCAGGCGCCGTGCAGGCTGCGGCCCGGGGATGCCGGTGTGCTGGCCGATGGGCGGGCTCTGAGGGTCGTGGAGGCCGTGGAACACGCCGGCGGGCAATGCGAGTTCCTGGCGGTGACCGCTCCCGCGTCCGACACCGCCTCCGAAGTGCAAACCGGTGCGCCCGGCCCGATGCCGATCGCCGCCCAGCAGCTGCCCTTGCCCTACGAGCTGCCCGCGCAGGGCTGATCTACAGGTCGATCAGTTCGACGTCCTGGGGCCCGATCCGGCAGCCGAGGAACCGGCTGCCCACGCGGGCGAATCTTTCCGGGCCGTCGGTCGCCATGAACTGCAGCGACGGCTCGCCGCTTGCGCGCAACGTGCCGTCGGCCCGCAGCTCGTCGCGAACCGCCGCCGCCGTCGTGAGCGCCGAGTCCACGATCCGGACGCGATCCCCGAGCACGTCGCGCAGCGTCGGCAGCAGCAGCGGGAAGTGCGTGCAGCCCAGCACCAGCGTGTCCGGTGCCGGATCCGCGCCGAACAGCGATCCGAGGTAGTGCCGCACGACACCCTGCGCCACCGGTCCTTCGACCAGGCCCTCTTCGGCCAGCGCCACCAGCAGCTGCGTCGGCAGCTGCTCCACCCGCGCATCGGGCCGGCGCGCCAGGATCGCCTCCCGGTAGGCCCCGCCGCGGACGGTGGCCTCGGTGGCGATGACCGCGATATGGCCGCGGGTGCTGGCCGCGCAGGCGGCCGCGGCTCCGGGCTGGATGACCCCGATGACCGGCACGCCCGCAATGCGGGCGCGGATGGCCGCAAGTCCCACGGAAGCCGCGGTGTTGCAGGCCACGACCAGATATTTCACGCCGCGTCCGGCGAGCGCCGCGGCCGCCTGCACGGCATAGCGCGCGACGGTGCCGGGGCTCTTGGTGCCATAGGGCAGCCGCGCCGTGTCACCGAGGTAGAGGAAGCGTTCGTGCGGCAGCGCCGTCCTCAGGGCCGCCAGCACCGTGAGCCCGCCGATACCGGAGTCGAACACACCGATGGGTGCGTCCAAGTCTTCAGGCTTCCGGGCGCAGCTGCGGGAATGCGATCACATCGCGGATCGAAGGCGAATCGGTGAAGAACATCACCAGCCGGTCGATGCCGACGCCGAGGCCGGCGGTCGGCGGCATGCCGTATTCCAGCGCGCGCACATAGTCCGCATCGTAGAACATGGCCTCCTCATCGCCCTTGTCCTTGCGCGCCACCTGCGCCTGGAACCGCGCGGCCTGGTCCTCCGGATCGTTGAGTTCGGAGAAGCCGTTGGCGAGTTCGCGCCCGGCCAGGAAGAATTCGAAGCGGTCGGTGAGGAACGGATCCTGGTCGTTGGCGCGCGACAGCGGCGAGACCTCGACCGGGTAGGCGTAGACGAAGGTCGGATCCATGAGGGTCTGCTCGACCGTCTTTTCGAAGATCTCGATCTGCAGCTTGCCCGGGCCGTCGCGGTCGCTGAAGGGAATCGCGAGGCGGTCACAGGCGCGCCGCAGCGACGCGAGGTCCCGCAGCATGGCGGGGGTGAGATCGGGGTTGCGCTCGATGATGGCCTGCTCGACCGTCACCCGCCGGAACGGCGCGGCGAGGTTGTAGGTGCGGCCCTGGTACTCGATCGCCTCCCCGCCCCGGATCGCGTGGGCCATGCCCCGCAGCGCCTTCTCCGCCCAGTCCATGAGATCGCGATAGTCCCCGTAGGCCAGGTACAGCTCCAGCATGGTGAATTCGGGATTGTGGCGCGTCGAGAGACCCTCGTTGCGGAACACCCGGTTGAGTTCGTAGACGCGCTCGAAGCCGCCGACGATCAGCCGCTTCAGGTACAGCTCCGGCGCGATGCGCAGGTACATGTCGATATCGAGCGCGTTGTAGTGCGTCACGAAGGGCTTGGCGGCGGCGCCTCCGGGAATGGGCTGCATCATCGGCGTCTCGACTTCCAGGAAGTCCAGTGCGTCCAGGAAATCGCGCAGATAGCGCACGATGCGCGAGCGCGTGCGGAACACCTCGCGGCTGGCCTCGGTCATGATCAGGTCGACGTAGCGCTGCCGGTAGCGCATGTCCACGTCGGCGATGCCATGCCACTTGTCGGGCAGCGGCCGCAACGACTTCACCAGGATGCGCAGCGCGGTGACCCGCACCGACAGCTCGCCGGTCTTGGTGCGGAACAGTTCGCCCTCGGCGCCGAGGATGTCGCCCACGTCGGCGGACTTGAACTCCTCGTACTGCGCGCCCAGCGCTTCGGCCTGCAGGAACAGCTGGATCTGCCCGGTGCGGTCGGCGATCTTGGCGAAGCTCGCCTTGCCCATCACCCGCTTGAACATCATGCGACCACCAACCTTCACCCGGGTCGGATTGGCGACCAGCCAGTCATCGTCGCGTTCGCCGAAGGCGGCATGCAGGTCGCCGGCCAGCGCGTCGCGCCGGAAATCGTTGGGAAAGGCGCTGCCTTCGGCACGCAGCCTGGCAAGCTTCGCGCGCCGTTCGGCGATCAGCGGGTTTTCATCGTCCATCAGTTGACACCGGCCTTGAGGGCCGCCTCCAGGAACGGGTCCAGGTCACCATCGAGCACGGCCGCGGTGTTGCCCACCTCGACGCCGGTGCGCAGATCCTTGATGCGCGACTGGTCGAGCACGTAGGAGCGGATCTGGTGGCCCCAGCTCACGTCCGACTTGGAATCCTCGAGCACCTGGGCGGCGGCGTTGCGTTTGTTGACCTCCAGCTCGTACAGCTTGGCCTTCAGCATCTTCATCGCGGTGGAGCGGTTCTTGTGCTGGCTGCGTTCGTTCTGGCAGGCGACGACGATGCCGCTGGGGATGTGGGTGATGCGCACCGCGGACTCGGTCTTGTTCACGTGCTGTCCGCCGGCGCCGCTCGAGCGGTAGACGTCGGTCTTCAGGTCCGCCGGGTTGATGTCGATTTCGATGTCCTCGTCGATTTCCGGCGAGATGAACACCGAGGCGAAGGAGGTGTGGCGGCGGTTTCCGGAATCGAACGGGGACTTGCGCACCAGGCGGTGCACGCCGGTCTCGGTGCGCAGCCAGCCATAGGCATACTCGCCGCTGACCTGGACGGTCGCACTCTTCATTCCGGCCACTTCGCCGGGGTTCGAGTCGATGACTTCGCAGCTGAACCCATGGCCGGCACCCCACCGCAGATACATGCGCAGCAGCATCTGGGCCCAGTCCTGGGCCTCGGTGCCACCGGCACCGGCCTGGATGTCCAGGAATGCGGAATGCGAGTCCATCTCGCCGCCGAACATGCGCTTGAACTCGAGCTTGCGCACGTCGGTCTCGAGGCGCTGGGCCTCCGACTCGATGTCCCGGGCGGCCGACTCGTCGGCCTCGGCCTCGGCCAGATCCAGCAGCTCACCCGCCTCGGCGATCCCCTGGGTGGTGCGATCGATGATGCCCAGCTCCGCGCTCAGTCGCGCCCGTTCCTTGCCCAGGTCCTGCGCCTTGGGCGGGTCCTGCCAGATCGCGGGATCCTCCAGTTCCAGGCTTACCTCTTCCAACCGCTCCTGCTTGCGGTCGTACTCAAAGAAACCCCCGTAGGGAGCCGATGCGCTCTCCCAGGTCTTTGAGCTGGCGCCTGAGCTGATTAAGTTCCATTGCGACGAGGCCTAAACCGAAAAAGGACGCGCATTCTAACAGCTAAGGACCGGCCGGGAGCACCCGATCCACCAGCAGCTGCAGCCGGCGCTGGTTCTGGTACTCGTTCACGTCCAGGCGGTACACCAGGCGCACCTCCCCGCAGGGCAGCCGCGGCGTGCTGCCCTCCTCGGCCGCCTCCAGGAAATTGAACGCGATGGCATCGAAGGAGCGCCCCGTGTGGGGCACTTCCACCCACATCTTCACGTGCCGCTGCCCGACGATGCGGGTGTTGCGCACCATGAACACGCCGTCGAAGTTCGGCTCCGGGAACAGCTGCCCCCAGGGGCCGCCGGCCCGCAGCGCCGTCGCCGTCTCCAGGGCCAGCTCCGCCACGGTCAGCTCGCCATCGGTCTCGATGCTTTCGGAGAAGCCGGTCAGCGCCGCCCAGCGCGTCACTTCGGCGTCGAAGGCCGCGGCGAACTCATCGAGGTGAGCCGCCGCGAGCGTCAGTCCCGCCGCCATCGCGTGGCCGCCGAAGCGCGCGATGAGTTCGGGCCTGCGCACCGCAATGGCGTCGAGCAGATCCCGGATGTGCAGCCCCGGCACCGAGCGGGCCGAGCCGCGCAGCACGCCCTCGCCGGCCCGGGCGAAGGCGATGACCGGCCGGTTGGTGCGGTCCTTGATGCGGCTTGCGACCAGTCCGACCACGCCCTGATGCCAGCTCTCGTCGAACAGGCACAGGCCGTTGCGCCGCGCAGCGCGACTCATGGGATCGGCAAGACCGCGCAGCGCCGCGAGCGCATCGGCCTGCATCTTCGCCTCGATCTGGCGGCGTTCCTGGTTGATCCCATCCAGGCGCGTGGCCAGCGCCGTGGCCGTGGCGATGTCGTCGGCCAGCAGGCACTGGATGCCGATGGTCATGTCCTCCAGGCGGCCCGCCGCATTCAGCCGCGGCGCGACCGAGAACCCCAGATCGGTCGCGGTCAGGTCGGCGCGCCGCCGCTGAGCGACCTCGAGCAGAGCCGTGATTCCCGCAACACAGCGACCGGCACGGATCCGACGCAGGCCCTGGGCCACCAGCACCCGGTTGTTGGCATCCAGGGGCACCAGATCGGCCACGGTCCCCAGGGCCACCAGATCCAGGAACTCCGCCACCGGCGGCGCGCCGGAGGGGATGGCGCCGGCGGCATCCAGGGCGCGCTTCAATGCGGCGAGCACGTAGAAGGCGACGCCCACGCCTGCCAGGCAGCGGCTGGCGAACCCGTCACCACCGGCGTTGGGGTTCACGATGACGTTGGCCCGCGGCAGTTCGGCGGCCGGCAGGTGATGATCCGTCACCAGCACGTCGAGGCCCAGCGCACGGGCGCTCGCCACGCCGGCGATACTGGAGATGCCATTGTCGACGGTCACCAGCAGCGTCGGCCGGCGGGTCGCCGCCACCGCGACGATCTCCGGCGTCAGGCCGTAGCCGAACTCGAAGCGGTTGGGTACCAGGAAGTCGACCCCGGCGAACCCCCAGGCGCGCAGCGCCCGCAGCATCAGCGCGGTGCTGGTCGCGCCGTCGGCATCGAAGTCCCCGATGACCAGGATGCGGCCCGCGCCACGGTGCGCGAGCAGCAGTTCGACGGCGGCGCCCACGCCGCCCAGGCTGCCCACCGGCAGCAGCCGTGACAGCTCGGTGGACAGCTGCGCGGGTTCGCAGATGCCCCGCGCCGCATAGGCGCGCCGCAGGACCGGATGCAGCGCCTCGCCCAGGGCGCTGCCATCACCCGCGGCGGTGCGGCGCCGGATGAGCGGCGTCACTGCAGGACCGCCCACGGACCGCGCGAGCGGCGCCAGAAGCGCAGCCCGTCGCGCGCCGTCAGCACGCTGCAGCGGTCGTTCGCGATCAGCGTGACCTGGCGCACGACGCCGTCCTTGAGTGCCGTGATCACCGGCGCCAGCAGCATTTCATCCAGATGCGCCAGCAGATCCATGAGCGTGGCGGGCTGGGGCCTGTCGGTGCGGAACAGCTCGATGACGGCCGCGGTCCGTGCCGCGCCGCTGTTGAGCAGCTCATGGGCGCTCGTGGCGCAGGGACGCAGGCGCGCGCCGCTGAGCGCACACAGGCCGGCCGCCACGGCGTCCTCGCCGAACACGGTCATGAAGGTCGAGTCCGCGGCGGTGGGCGGCGCCGTCAGCTGCCGCGCCGGCGGCGTGCCCCCGCCCCACAACCACAGCGTCGTCAGGGGCGCCTGGCGGCGGCGGGCCCGCGATGCGTTCAGCGGGTGCGCGTGCAGCCACATCTCCAGCTCCGCGCCCAGCATCAGCAGCGGTGCCGCGCCGGCGCCGTGCACCGTGCCATCGGCGATGCCGCCGCCGAGCATGCGCGCGGGATCCAGGGTACGCGGCAGGGTCGCGAAACGCGGTCCCGTGACGAGCAAGCCGGCGCCCGGCAGGCGCTGCAGGGCGAACTGCCGCTCGGCGAACTGCAGGTCGAACTCGCGGCACAGCTCCTCGAGCGTGGCCGGATCCAGGCGCAGCAGCCCGCGATAGTCCAGGTGCACGCTGGTGAGGCCCGCCACCAGGTGCAGCGGCGTCGCCAGCCACAGGCTGCCCGCCTGCGGCATGCCGGGCAGTGCGGCGGCGGCGATGACCGCCGGGGTCGTGTTGCAGGCGGCCGCGAGGTCCGCGCGGCCCAGCCATTCGGCGAGCCATCCGCGCCAGTCGCCGGGCAGCGGACTCACGCCGGCGTAGCGGGCCATGCGGGTCAGCGCCGGCAGTGCGTCGCGCGGCACGGCAGCGTCACGGTCGTCGACGCCACCGCGCCCGTTTGCGGCGAGGTACAGGTCCGACAGTATGATGGCCACTTCGCTCATGCGCGCTATCGTACCTACACAGCCATGAAGTTCACGCTCGACTCACGCGATGACATCAATCTCATCCGCGGCTACGCGCCGGGGGAAGTGCGCATCGGCGAGCAGGTGCTGCATACGCCCTGCATCGTCGCCGCCCATCAGCTGATCGCGCAGTGGCCGGCCTGCGGCGCAGCGACGCTGGCTCCGGAGGATCTCGCGCCGATCTTCGAGCTGCAGCCGGATGTGGTGCTGCTCGGCACCGGGACCCGACAGACGTTTCCGCCGGGCGCCGTGCGGCAGGCCTTTGCCGCGCGCAACGTGGGACTCGAAGTCATGGATCTGGGTGCGGCCTGCAGGACGTACAACATCCTGGTGCAGGAGGAACGACGCGTCGTGGCGGCGCTGTTTCCGGCGGGATAACGCATTCGGCCCGCCGTTCTAGGGCGGGCCGAAGGTCGCTGACAAAGAGGGCACCGGGGAAGAAATCCAATCCGACAAGACAATCATCCGAAGCTGACAGACTCGAACAAAAGTCCTTTAATTATTGTTATTGCTGATATTTTTGTTGCTTTTTTCACGTCTCTCCGCCCAGTGCCCTCTTGTCAGCCCCCTCGGCGTCGCAGTGCGGCGACATGTTAAACACGTCATGGTTCACGACGCAAGCCCTTGATTAGCGCGGATTATGCACCGGAGGCCGGCCGTTGCCGCGGGTCAGCCGATTCTGACAAGAAACAATTTATGTAAACCATGGAGTTACGGAGGTTACATATAGTAGAACTTCAGCCGACCAGACCGCCCAACAGGGGCACGAAGGCGACCGGCCCCAGTGATTCGCGCTCCAGGCGGGTCTCCTTGCGGGTGAAGCGGACCAGTTCCTGATGGCCCTCGGCGCCCACCGGCACGATCAGCCGGCCGCCGACCTGCAGTTGCTTGAGCAGCGCCTCGGGAACCGAAATGGGGGCGGCGGCCACCAGGATGCCGTCGAAGGGCGCGAGGCTCTTCCAGCCGACGGTGCCGTCACCATGCTTGAGGCGCACGTTGCGTACTCCGAGTTCCTCGAGCCGCAACTTCGCGCGCGCATACAACGGTTCCACGCGTTCGATGCTGTAGAGCTTCGTGACCAGCGGCGCGAGCACCGCGGACTGGTATCCGCACCCGGTCCCGACTTCCAGCACCTTGGACAGCGGCCCTCCCGCGAGCAGCGCCTCGGTCATGCGCGCGACGATGAAGGGCTGGGAGATGGTCTGCCCGAACCCGATCGGCAGCGCGGTGTCCTCGTAGGCGCGGCTGCCGAGGGCCTCATCGACGAAGATATGTCGCGGCACGTTGCGGATGCGATCCAGGACCTCGGCGCTGGCGATGCCCTGGTCCCGCAGGCGCTGCACCAGCCGGTCGCGGGTGCGCGCCGAAGTCATCCCGATGCCGGACATCCGCACGTCGATCATTCAAGTTTCGCCTTGGACAGCCAGTCGCGGACCGTATCCAGTGCGCGGTGGCGGGTCAGATCGACCTGCAGGGGCGTCACCGACACGTACCCCTGTGCCACGGCATCGAAATCGGTGCCCTCCCCGGCATCGGCGCCCGCGCCCGCGGGTCCGATCCAGTACACCACGCGGTTGCGCTGGTCGCGCGCCGGCACCACCTGTTCGGCGGGATGCCGCATGCCGAGGCGCGTGGTGCGCAGGCCGCGCAACTGTCCGAACGGCAGGTCCGGGACGTTCACGTTGAGGATCATCGCGCGCTCCAGCGGATGCGCGAGCAGCTGGGCCACCAGATGCCGCGCCACGCGCGCCGCCGTGGCGAAGTGACGGCCGCTGCCGTCACTGGTGCACAAGGACACGGCGAGCGTCGGCAAGCCCAGGAAGCGTCCTTCCATCGCCGCGGCGACGGTGCCGGAATACAGTACGTCGTCGCCGAGGTTCGCACCGTCGTTGATGCCCGAGACCACCATGTCGTGGCGGTAGTCGAAGAACCCGGAGATGGCCAGGTGCACGCAGTCGGTAGGCGTGCCCCCGAGCACGCAGAACACATCCGGCTCGGCTTCCTGGACCCGCAGGGGCACGTCCAGGGTCAGCGAATTGCTGGCGCCGCTGCGGTTGCGGTCGGGAGCCATCACGGTCACCTGCGCCAGCTCCTTCAGGGTATCGGCCAGGGCAAGAATGCCATCGGCCCGGAAGCCGTCATCGTTGCTGACGAGAATTTTCACGCTATCTTGTGGAGGGAGACTTGTGGAAACGCGCGTCAATATAGCTGGTGGGAAGCCGCTCGGGGGAGAGTCAGGTGAAGCCCAAGCCCGATGAGGAAGACATCGCGTTGTTCCGCGAGGCCACCCGCGGCGTGAAGCCGCTGGCGGCGAGCCCGCGCGCCGAGCAGGGCACGCCCCTCAGGCGCCCGCGGGCGCGTCTCACCCGGGTGCCGCGCCTGCGGCTGTTCGACGACGGGCCGCCCGGCGCCGAACCGGAAGCGGCGCCCGGGGAGGCCACCACCTTCGTCCGGGCGGGCATCGCGCACAGCACCCTGCGCCGGCTGCGCCGGGGCCAGTACCGCATCGAGGCGGAACTGGACCTGCATGGGCTGACGGTTTCCGAGGCGCAACGCCGGTTGTGCGATTTCCTGCTCGCCTGCCTGCAACGCAATGTCCGCTGTGCGCACATCGTGCACGGCAAGGGTCTGCGCTCCGGCGCGAACGGACCGGTGCTGCGGCGGATGGTCAATCACACCCTCGCGCGCACCAGCCGGGTGCGCGCCTTCGTCTCGGCGCGGCAGAGCGATGGCGGCACGGGCGCGCTCTACGTGCTGCTGGCTGCGGCTCATGCGTCGTCGGCATCGACCACCGCGGAGTGAGCATCCGCCGGATCCGACAGGATTTCCCGCAGCACCGCCGTGGCAAAACTGCCGCTGCGCAGCCAGAAACGCAGCACGACACCCTCGCGGTCCTGCTCCCAGGCAAGATCCCGCACCCTGAGGCGCGCGCTGCGGCGTTCCTGGCGGGCGCCGGCGTCCACCGTGAACTGGCACACCGGCGCGAGCTCGAGTCCGATCCGCTGTTCCATGTCGCGTACCGCGCCGCGGGACATCAGTTCCCCCTGCCCCCACAGCGGCGCGGTCGGATGCACGTCGAGCTCGGCGAGCCGCTGCGGCAGGTCCGGCGTGAGTTCGGCCACCGCAAACACGCTGCCGCGTCCGTCGAGGTTCGCGACATCGCCGATGCCGAGCGTGTCCCAGCTCTGCGTGCGCACGCGTTCGGCGACGATGGCGTTGAACACCAGGCTGCGCGCGGCCGACAGCACGAAACCCTCCGGCCGGCCGCGCCCCGGCGCCTGCAGCCGCGCGAGGTTGCCGGCATCCCGGCCGAAGCGCTGCGGACCGAAGTAGTTGGGCACGCCGCGGCGCGCGATCTGCTCGCAGCGATCCCGCAGGCCGGCTGCCGAGCCGCTGTAGTCGCGGATGCGGATCGCAAAGGCATTGCCGGCCAGGGCGCCGCGCGGGAGCTTGCGGCGGTGGCGGTGCACTTCGAGCACTTCGAATTCGGGATGCCTCAGATCCGCAGCCGCCGCGAGCGAGCGGGGGGTCAGGGGCAGCGTGAACCACTGGATGGCCACCGCCCGCCGGTCCTTGAGACCGGCGAACCCCACGTCACGCGCCGGGCAGCCCAGGGCGCGGCCCAGCTCCTGGGCCACCCAGCCGGTGTTGGCATTGCGCTTGCGCACCTTGAGCAGCAGATGCGAGCCCTCGCCATCGGCGGCGAATCCCAGGTCCTCCTCGACGAGGAAATCGTCCGGGACGGCCCGCAGCACGCCGGTCGCCTGCGGGTCCCCCCAGGCGCGGGGGGCACCGAGCGCCAGCGCGCGCCACTGCTGCAGGCTCAAGGCGGCTGCCTAGCGGGTGCAGTTCAGCAGCACGACGGCCTGCGCGGCCAGCCCCTCGCCGCGACCGAGGAAGCCCATCTTCTCGGTGGTCGTGGCCTTCACGTTGACGCACTCGGGCGTCACCTCGAGCAGTTCGGCGACGCTGCGCCGGATCTGTTCCCGATGCCGGGACAGGCGGGGCGCCTCGGCCAGCACGGTGATGTCGGCATTGACCACCGCGAAGTGGCGCTCGCGAAGCATCCGCAGCACGCCGCGCACGAAGCCCTTGCTGTCCGCTCCGCGCCACTGCGGATCATCGTCCCGGAAGTGCTGGCCGATGTCGCCGAGGCCCGCACCGCCCAGCAGCGCATCACACAGCGCGTGCAGGATCACATCGCCGTCGGAGTGCGCCACCACACCACGCCCGTAGGGAACCCGCACCCCCCCGAGCATCACGTGCTCGCCTTCGCCGAAGGTGTGAACGTCGAATCCGGATCCGATGCGCATGCTGTGCTCCCCCAGTATCGCCGCCGCCACCACCAGGTCCTGGGCCGTGGTGACCTTGAGATTGGCGGCCGAACCTTCCACCAGTCGCGGCTGCGCACCCGTCCACTCGAGGGCCTGCGACTCGTCGGTCGGAACCCGCCCGGCATCGTGGGCCGCCTGCAGGGCCTCGCGCAGGGCGCCGTACCGGAACATCTGCGGTGTCTGGGCGCGCCACAGGCCGGTGCGGTCCACCGTGCGCTCAGCGCCGGGGGCGGTTCCTGCCGTCGCGGATTTGAGCGTATCGGCCGCGGGCGCGGCGAGCAGGCCGCCGCACTCCTCCGGTCCCACGGACTGCAGCAGCTGCGCGAGGTCCGCATCCGAAAGACAAGGCCGGGCCGCATCGTGCACCAGCACCCAGTCCCGCTCGTCGGCACGCCCGGCGAGACCGAGCAGGCCGTTGAGGACCGATCCGCTGCGATGGGCGCCGCCGGTGACCGTCTGCACCGGCCCGGGCAGGCGGGCCGCGATCTGCGGCCAGTACGTGTCCCCGGGAGCCAGGGCGATCACGATCCCGGCACAGCGTGGGTCGGCCACGAACGGCGCAAGTGCCCATTCGATGACGGTGCGGCCGCACAGCAGGGCGTACTGCTTGGGGAGCGGTGCACCGAAGCGGGTGCCGGTGCCCGCGGCGGGCATGATGAGCCAGTAGCGCAAGCGGACGCTTCAGCGCGCGGCCACTTGGGCGGGGGCCGGCCGTGACGCGGCCGGTGCGGCCGGCACGACCTGATAATAGGTTTCGTTGCCCGCAATCATCCCCAATTCGCTGCGCGCCCGCTCTTCGAGCGCCGCCATGCCGGTCTTCAGGTCCCGCACTTCCGCGGCAAGCTGCCGGTTGCGCTCCACCAGGGCGGCATTCTGCGTCCGCTGCTGCGTCACCGCCGCCTGCATGCGGGCCAGCTCACGCACGCCGGCGTCCGACAGCCACAGCCGGTACTGCAGCACAGCGATGACCAGCCCTAAGGCGATTGCGAGCCATTTCACGGCACAAGCCTACAACTTTACGGGGAAGGCGTCGCGCCCGGCGTAACGGACCTTGCCGAGGGCCAGTTCGATCCGCAGCAGCTGGTTGTACTTGGCGGTGCGATCCGAACGCGACAGCGACCCGGTCTTGATCTGCGAAGCGGCGGTCGCGACGGCGAGGTCGGCGATGGTTGCATCCTCGGTTTCCCCGGAACGATGCGACATGACCGAGGCGTAGCCGGCCTTCTCCGCCATCGTGATGGCGGCCAGGGTTTCGGTCAGCGTGCCGATCTGGTTGGGCTTGATGAGGATCGCGTTGGCGGTGCGCTTGGCGATGCCCTCGGCCAGGATTCTGGTGTTGGTGACGAACAGGTCATCGCCGACCAGCTGGATCCGCTCCCCGAGGGCGCGGGTGAGTTCACCCCAGCCGGTCCAGTCCGACTCGCTCATGCCATCCTCGATGGTGATGATCGGATAGCGCCCGGCGAGGTCCGCGAGGTAGCGGGTGAACTCCGTGGCGGTGAAGCGGCGGTGCTCCGATTCGAGCTCGTAGCGTCCATCCTTGAAGAACTCGGAACTGGCCGCGTCGAGCCCGAGGTAGATGTCCTTGCCCGCCTTGTAGCCGGCCTTGTCGATGGCCTGCAGGATGACCTCGAGCGCCTCCTCGTTCGATCCGAGGTCCGGGGCAAATCCGCCCTCGTCCCCCACCGCGGTCGACAGACCGCGATCGGCGAGAATCTTCTTCAGCGCATGAAAGATCTCCGCGCCGTAGCGCAGTGCCTCGCGGAAGCTCGGCGCGCCGACCGGCAGGATCATGAATTCCTGGATGTCCAGGCTGTTGTTGGCGTGCGCGCCGCCATTGACGATGTTCATCATCGGCACCGGCATGACCGGCTCGCGGCCGCGGCCGACGTGGCGGAACAGGGGTAGTTTCTCGTCCGCCGCCGCCGCATGCGCCGCCGCCAGCGAAATCGCCAGCAGCGCATTGGCACCCAGGCGCCCCTTGGTGTCGGTGCCGTCGAGATCGATCATCACCTGGTCCAGCCCCTCCTGGTCGCGGGCATCGCGGCCCAGCAGCGCCTGGCGCAGCACCGTGTTCACGTGCTCCACGGCCTTGAGCACGCCCTTGCCGCCATAGCGCCTGGGGTCCGCGTCGCGCAGCTCGACCGCCTCGCGCGTGCCGGTCGAGGCGCCGGAGGGTACGGCCGCGCGGCCCTGCGCACCGCTGTCCAGGATGACATCGGCCTCGACGGTGGGATTGCCGCGCGAGTCCATGATTTCGCGGCCGCGGATATCAGCGATACGGCTCATAGCAGAGATTCCTCGAAGGGTTTTTTCTTGACGGTCCGGTCCAGCTCGAGCAGCGTTTCCAGAAGCGACTGCATGCGTCCCAGCGGCCACGCATTGGGGCCGTCGGAGAGCGCCTTGTGCGGCTCCGGATGGGTCTCCATGAACACGCCGGCAACGCCGGCCGCGACCGCCGCGCGCGCCAGCACGGGCACGAACTCGCGCTGACCGCCGGAGGATTTGCCGGCGCCGCCGGGCAGCTGCACGGAGTGCGTGGCATCGAAGACCACCGGGCAGCCCGTCTCGCGCATGACCGCCAGCGAGCGCATGTCGGTGATCAGATTGTTGTAGCCGAACGAGAAGCCCCGCTCACACACCATGATGGCGTCGTTGCCGGTGCTGCGGGCCTTGTCGACGACGTTGCGCATCTCCCAGGGTGACAGGAACTGGCCCTTCTTGATGTTGACGGGCTTGCCCTGCGAGGCGACGCTGGTGATGAAGTTGGTCTGGCGGCACAGGAACGCCGGGGTCTGCAGCACATCCACCACGGCGGCCACTTCCGCAAGCGGCGTGTCCTCGTGGACATCCGTCAGCACCGGCACCCCGAATGTGCTGCGCACCGATTCGAGCACCGCGAGACCCGACTCCATGCCCGGCCCGCGGTAGCTCGAGTGCGAGGACCGGTTGGCCTTGTCGAAGGAGGCCTTGAAGATGAACGGCATGCCGAGCCTCGCGGTCAGTTCCACCAGCCGGCCGGCGATCTCGTGCGTGAGCGATGCGCCTTCGATGACGCACGGCCCGGCGATCAGGAACAGTGGCTGATCGGCACCCAGGCTGTGTCCGGCGAGCTTCATGCACCCGCCGCGGCGGGCAGCTGCGAGGCTCGGTGCGCGCGGGCAGCGCGGATGAAGCCCGCAAACAGCGGATGCCCGTCGCGCGGGGTGGAGGTGAATTCAGGATGGAACTGGGTCGCCACGAACCACGGATGGTCGGGCAGTTCGATGATCTCCACCAGATTGTCCTTCGACAGGCCGGCGAATTTCAGCCCTCCCTTCGAGTAGCGCTCCATGTAGTTGTTGTTGAACTCGAAGCGATGTCGATGGCGCTCGAAAATGCTCTCGCGACCGTAGAACTCGCGCACCTTGGTGCCGGACCCCAGCAACACCTCCTGTGCTCCCAGGCGCATGGTGCCGCCCTTGCCTGATCTTTCATCGCGCTGCTGCGAGCCGTGCGCGGCGTCCTGCCACTCGGCGATCAGGGCGATGACCGGATGCGGGGTGGCACGGTTGAACTCGGTGCTGTTGGCCTCGCTGAGGCTCAGCACGTGCCGGCCGAATTCGACGATCGCGATCTGCATCCCGAGGCAGATGCCCAGGTACGGGACGCCGTTCTCGCGCGCGTAGCGCACCGCGGCGATCTTGCCTTCGATGCCGCGCTCACCGAATCCGCCGGGCACCAGGATGGCGTCCATTCCCGCCAGCACGTGCGTGCCGTGCTGTTCGATGTCGGTGGACTCGATGTAGTGCACGTTGACCCGGGTCCGGGTCTTGAGGCCGCCGTGCGTCAGCGCCTCGTTCAGGGAGATGTACGAGTCGCGCGCCTGGACGTACTTGCCGACCATCGCGATGTCGACCTGGCCGTCCGGATTGGCCTTGGCGGCAACGACCTGGCGCCATTCGGTGAGCTCGGTCTGTGGCACCGTCAGTCCCAGCTTGCTGACGACGATCTCATCCAGCGCCTGTTCGCGCAGCAGCAGCGGAATCTTGTAGATGTCATCGGCATCGACGGCCGAGATGACCGCGCGCTCCTCCACGTTGGTGAACAGCGCGATCTTGCGCCGCTGCTCCTCGGGCAGCGGATGCTTGCACCGGCACAGCAGGATGTCCGGCTGGATGCCGATACCGCGCAGTTCCTTGACCGAATGCTGGGTCGGCTTGGTCTTGATCTCACCGGACTCCGGACCGCCGACGATCGGCACCAGCGTCAGGTGCATGAACACGCAATTGCTTCGCCCCAGCTCAACGCCCAGCTGGCGTATCGCCTCCAGGAAGGGCAGCGACTCGATGTCGCCGACGGTGCCGCCGATCTCGACCATGCACACGTCGGCCTCGTTGGCACCGAGCTTGATGCTGCGCTTGATCTCATCGGTGATGTGCGGGATCACCTGGACCGTGGCGCCGAGATAGTCGCCGCGACGCTCCTTGGCGATCACCCGTTCGTAGATGCGCCCGGTGGTGAAGTTGCTGTGCCGGCCGGTGGTCGTGCGCACGAAGCGCTCGTAGTGACCCAGATCCAGATCCGTTTCGGTGCCGTCCTGGGTGACGAAGACCTCGCCGTGCTGGAACGGGCTCATCGTGCCCGGATCGACGTTGATGTAGGGATCCAGCTTCACCATGGCAACGGTGAGGCCGCGGGCCTCGAGGATGGCGCCAAGGGATGCTGCGGCGATGCCTTTCCCCAACGAGGAAACGACACCGCCAGTTACGAAAACGAAACGGCTCATGGGCTTGGAGGGGATTCCGCCGGACAAAAACAACACTGCAGGTGTGCAGGCTCGACGGGCAAACAGATTAGCAAATCACGCGGGCCTGTGCCACACCACCGTCAGCCGCCGGTCGCTGCCTGCGCCGGGTTGCCAGCGCGCATCCACCCACAGGTCCGCCACGGCCAGCATCTGCTCGCCGGCATACAGCAGGGGCAGATGCCGGCGCTCGCCGAGCGCGATGCGTTCAGTCTGCAGCAGGCTCTTCAGCGTCCGGGATGGCCCGTCGATCCGCGGGCGCAGCCGCTCGCCGCCGCGTCGCGAGCGCACCGTCACCTGTGCCGGCAGCGCGTTGGCGTCGATCAGCCCCTGGGACGAAGGCCGCAGCTCGAGCCGTCCGGCCCCGGATGGCAGCGTCAGCCGTGGACTGCGCCGCAGGTGCCAGGTGAGTTCGTAGGCCGGCGCCGCTGGCCGGCGCACGCCAAGCGACAGCCGCCCCGCATGCCGCTCAACCTCCAGCTGGCCGAATCGCACGACGGGATTCGAGTCGGGACGCGCGGCGAGCAGCGTCTCGGCGATTTCCGCGAGCCGCCGCGCGTCGGGCACTGCGCCCGAGCGGCCGATCCAGTAACGCAGCGCATTGCGCCGGCGCGGCAGCGGCAGGGCCCGCAGCGCCGCCGCCGACAACGCCCGGCCGTCGGCCGCGCGCGCCACGTCGGCGGCCGCGAGTTCATCCAGCAGCTCCTGCGCCTCGGCGAGATGACGCGCGCTGCGGGTCACGGTCTGCGCCGCCGCCGGCCAGCGTCCGAGAACGACCGGCAGCACCCGGTGCCGCAGGAAATTGCGGTCGAACCTGACATCGGCATTGGCGGGATCGGCAACGCAGGCGAGGCCGCGTGACCGTACCCACCCGCGCAGCGCCGCCCGCGGCAGTTCCAGCAGGGGCCGCACCAGCACACCGTCGGCGAACGGCGTCGTGGCCGGCATCGCGGCAAGTCCGCGCAGGCCCGCCCCCCGCAGCAGCTGCAGCAGTACGGTCTCGAGCTGATCCTCCAGGTGGTGGGCGCTCAACAGCAGCTCGCCGGCACGCAGCGCCGTGCCGAGCGCGGCATAGCGGGCCTCGCGGGCCACTGCCTCGACGGAGGCTCCGGGCGGACAGGTCAGCCGCAGCCGGCGGATGGCGAGGGGCACGTGCAGTGTGCGGCAGGTATCCCGGCACAGCCGCGACCAGTGCGCCGAATCCGGATGCAGACCGTGATCCACGTGCACGGCGCGCAGCCGGCCCTGTACCTGCGGCAGCTGCGCCAGCAGGCCGAGCAGCGCGGTCGAATCCTCCCCGCCGCTCAGCGCCACGCACAGCGGCGCGTGTTGCGCCTGCGGACACAGCCGCAGCAGCTGCGAGTAGACCCCGGCCGGTTCAGCCGTGAGTCCGCGCCGCGGCACCCCGTTACTCCGCCCCGCCCTCGGAGAAGACGCCGAAGCCGGCAATCTTTTCGGCGCGCCGGGCGAGCAGTTCATCCGGCGCCAGCTTCTCCAGCTCGTCGAGGTGCCGGATCACCGCCTCCTTCAGCGACGCGGCGGTGCTCACCGGATCGCGATGCGCGCCGCCCAGGGGTTCCTCCAGCAGCTCATCGATGAGGCCCAGCTGCTTGAGGCGCCCGGCGGTGATCCCGAGCGCCTCGGCCGCAGCTTCCTTCTTGTCCGCGCTGCGCCACAGGATCGAGGCGCAGCCTTCCGGAGAAATCACCGAGTAGGTGCTGTACTGGAGCATCATCAGCCGATCGCAGACGCCGATCGCGAGCGCGCCGCCCGAGCCACCCTCGCCGGTCACGACCGTGACGATGGGCGTGGCGAGCACCGACATCTCGAACAGGTTGCGCGCGATCGCTTCGCTCTGGCCGCGCTCCTCGGCACCGACGCCGGGATAGGCGCCCTGCGTGTCGATGAACGTGATGATCGGCAATCCGAACCGTTCGGCCATCTTCATCAGGCGCAGCGCCTTGCGATAGCCTTCCGGCTTGGGCATGCCGTAGTTGCGCCGCACGCGCTCCTTGGTATCCCGCCCCTTCTGATGTCCGATCACCATGACGCAGCGGTGCTCGAGACGCCCCAGGCCGCCGACGATCGCCATGTCGTCGGCGTACATGCGGTCGCCGTGCAGTTCATGGAACTCGGACAGGATCATGCCGGTGTAGTCCAGCGGGTACGGACGCTGCGGGTGCCGTGCCAGCTGGGTGATCTGCCAGGGCGTGAGATTCGCGAAGATGTTGCGCGTGAGCTGGCGGCTCTTGGCCTGCAGCCGGGAAATCTCATCCTTGATGTTGACCTCGGATTCGGAGGTCACGTGCCGCAGCTCCTCGATCTTCGCTTCGAGTTCGGCGATGGGTTGTTCGAAGTCCAGGAAGGCTACAGCCATGAATTTGCCATGAATCCGGTCGTTCCGACGAAGGGTCGTAGCCGCCGGAGGTTACGGGGGCATCCCGCACAGCGCAAGTCTAAGGCCCCCCGGAGGCCCCCACGGGCCCGTAGAGCACCCGCATGCCCTCACGGCCGACCAGCTCCTCGAGATGCTCCAGCAGCTCCCGTCCGGGGCGCACGTTCCATTCCGGGCCCAGGTCCAGCGCGCCGCTCGCCTCGGGCGTGCGGTACTGGACGGTCACCTGACACGGACCATTGCGCCAGGGCGTGAGGACCTCCGCCAGACGCGTGAGCAGCGCGTTGCGGTCCGGACGCTGCGGCAGCTTCAGGACCAGGCGTCGGGCCTGCTGCTCCCGGACCGCGTTCAGGTCGGTGACCTTGCGGGCCGAGATCCGCCACGCGTCCGCGAACTCATCGAAGCGGAAATGTCCCTCCACCAGCACCAGTCCGTCCTTGACGATGAGGTCGCGGTGGCGCTGGAACACTTCATCAAACAGCGACGCCTCGATGCGCCCGGTACGATCGTCGAGGAGGATGCTCACGCGCTGGCCACGCTTGCGGACCTCATCGATGAGGCCCGCCACGGTCACCAGCCGCCCGCGGCTGAAGCCGCGTTCACCGTCACCGCAGATCGTCGGCTTCTCGCTGATGAGTTCGCCGATGCGCACCGCCGCAAAGCGCGGCAGGTCGGCTTCGAAGCGATCGATGGGATGGCCGGTCAGGTACAGCCCGAGCGTCTCGCGCTCGCCCTGCAGCCGCACCGCCTCGCTGAAATCCGCGACGGGCCTGAGGCTGCCGTCGGCTTCCGGCCCCGCGGCCGCGGGCAACTCGGCGCCAAGTCCGAACAGGTCGTTCTGTCCGGCCTCGTGCGCGCGGGCATTCTGATCGCCCAGCTGCAGGGCCGCGGGCAGGCTCGCGAGCAGCGTCGCGCGGTTCGCTCCGAGGCCATCCATGCTGCCGCTGCGGATCAGCGCCTCGAGGGTACGCCGGTTGATGCGCGTGAGATCGGTACGCCGGCACAGTTCGGCGAGGCTGCGATAGGCGCCGTGCGCTTCGCGCTCGGCGATCAGCGCATCCACCGCCCCCTGCCCCACGCCCTTGACCGCGCCCAGCCCGTAGCGGATGGTCTTCGCATCCGCCACCGCGAACTCGTGCAGCGAGGAGTTCACATCGGGCGGCAGCACGGTCAGCGACAGCTGCTTGCATTCATCGATCAGCGTCACGACCTTGTCGGTGTGATCCATGTCGGCCGACAGCACCGCGGCCATGAACGCCGCCGTGTGGTGGGCCTTCAGGTACGCGGTCTGGTATGACAGCACCGCGTAGGCTGCCGAGTGCGACTTGTTGAAGCCGTAGCCGGCGAACTTCTCCATCAGGTCGAAGATGTGCGCGGCCTGCTGTTCCGGCACGCCGCGGCCGACGGCGCCGCTGACGAAGATGGAACGCTGCTTGGCCATCTCCTCGGGCTTCTTCTTGCCCATCGCACGGCGCAGCAGGTCGGCGCCCCCCAGGGTGTAGCCGGCCAGGATCTGCGCGATCTGCATCACCTGTTCCTGGTACAGGATTACGCCATAGGTCGCGGCCAGCGCCGGCTGCAGATCCGGATGCAGATAATCGATCGTGCCCCCGACCGGTTCGCGTTTGCGCGTGATGAAGTCATCGACCATGCCGGATTCCAGCGGACCGGGCCGGAACAGCGCCACGAGCGCCACGATGTCCTCGAAACAGTCCGGCTTCAGGCGCCGGATGAGGTCACGCATGCCCCGCGATTCGAGCTGGAACACCGCGGTGGTGCGGCCGGACTTCAGCAGCGTGTAGGTCGCGACATCGCCGGCCGGGATCTCCTGCAGCGAGAACGGCGGTTGGCCGCCGCGCGCGCGGCCGCGGTTGATGATCGCCAGCGCCCGGTCGATGATGGTCAGCGTGCGCAGCCCGAGGAAGTCGAACTTGACGAGGCCCGCGGCCTCCACGTCGTCCTTGTCGAACTGCGTCACGACGCTCGCGGAGCCGGCTTCGCAGTACAGCGGCGCGAAGTCCGTCAGCACCGAGGGAGCGATCACCACCCCGCCGGCGTGGGTGCCGGCGTTGCGCGTCAGGCCCTCGAGGGCGCGCGCCAGATCGATGAGATTGCGGATCTCATCCTCGGTGTCGTACAGGCGCCGCAGTTCGGGCTCCTTGGTGAGCGCATCGTCGAGCGTGATGCCGAGCTCGAAGGGAATGAGCTTGGCGATGCGGTCCACGAAACCGTAGCCGAGTCCGAGCACGCGACCCACGTCGCGCACCACGGCCTTGGCGGCCATGGTGCCGTAGGTGATGATCTGCGACACCCGCTCGCGACCGTACTTCCGGGCCACGTAGTCGATGACCCGATCGCGACCGTCCATGCAGAAGTCGACGTCGAAGTCCGGCATCGAGACGCGCTCGGGATTCAGGAAGCGCTCGAACAGCAGATCATGTTCGATGGGATCCAGATCCGTGATCCCCAGGCTGTAGGCCACGAGCGAGCCGGCGCCCGAGCCACGCCCCGGACCCACGGGCACGCCGTTCTCCCGGGCCCAGCGGATGAAGTCGGCGACGATCAGGAAGTAACCCGCGAAGCCCATCTGGCAGATGACCTTCAACTCCAGGTCCAGCCGCTCACGATAGCCGGCAGGGTGCGACCCGCCATGGGTGATCGCCAGTCGCGCCGCAAGGCCGGACAGGGATTCGCTCTGCAGGAACTGCTCGGTGTTCATCCCGGCCGGCACCGGATAATCCGGCAGACGCGGCTGGCCGAGATTCAGGACCAGGTTGCAGCGCCGGGCAATCTGCACGCTGTTGGCCGTGGCTTCCGGCACGTCGCTGAACAGCTCGCACATCTGCGCGGGTGTGCGCAGGAACTGCTGGGGCGTGTAGGGCCTGGGGCGGGCGGGATCGGTGAGCAGGTGTCCGCCCTGGATGCACACCCGCGCCTCGTGGGTCTCGAAATCGGTCGGCGCCAGGAAGCGCACGTCGTTGGTTGCGACCAGCGGCACATCCCGCGCCGCCGCCAGTTCCACGGCCGCGGCGATGTAGGTCTCCTCCTCGCGCCGGCCGAGCCGCTGCAGCTCGATGTAGAAGCGGTCACCGAACACGCCCATCCAGAAATCAAGCGCGGCATGGGCATCCTGGGTGCGCCCGTTGAGCAGCGCCGCGCCGATGTCGCCCTCGGCGGCGCAGGACAGCGCGATCAGGCCGGTGAGGGATTCGCT
>DATJTJ010000039.1:0-27847 GCA_035503515.1 Steroidobacteraceae bacterium | reverse complement strand
AGGCCGCATCCGCGACGAGTTCGTCGAAGCGCTCCGGCATCACCCGCCCGTGCAGCCGCTCACCAATCATGATCGACGGACCCAGGGCACAGTTTCCCAGGCAGTACACGGGCTCGAGGCTCACGGCTCCGTCCGCGGTGGTCTGGTGGAAGTCGATTCCAAGCCGCCGCCGGGCATGAACCTCGAGGGTTCTCGAGCCGACCGCCTGGCAGGCCTCGGCGCGACACAGATAGACGATGCGCCGGCCCGCAGGCTCCTTGCGGAAGTAGTGATAGAAACTCGCCACGCCGTGCACTTCGGCTCGGGTCAGATTGAGTTCCGCGGCAATCACGGGTAGGGCATCGTGAGGGACGTATCCCAGTTCGGCCTGAACGCCATGAAGGATGGGAATGAGGGGACCGGCAAGCACTTTGAGCCGGTTGCACACCTCGAGTACCGCGGCCCGCTCGGTGGCACCGAGGGAGGACTGGGGTTCGGTCCTGATCGGAATTCCGCGGAGTGCTGATTGCCTGCTCATGCCGCGCACCGGCTCCGGTCGTGCTGACCTGCTATATATGAACTACAATGCATATCATTTGAGGGCCTGTAGCCCATTCTGGCCGACGCAGTTGCAAGGCGGAACTTCCATGGAACCGAACTGTGACATCAAGCAGCCCCGGCGTACCATATGAACCGCCTTTCCTTTCTCCAGGCGCAAATAGGCACTTGAGTACATATATGACGCGAAACTGCCATGCGCGTTGAGATCGAGCCGATCGTGCGCTTCCGGCGCGAGGAGCAGGGACAGTCCATGCTCGTCATGCTCGAATTCCTCAACGAACTGCGGGCCACCGGCAAGATCACGCGTGCCGCCGAACGATCCCAGATGTCCTACCGGCACTGCTGGAACCTCATCGGCAAATGGGCGGCGTTCTTTGGCGCCCCGCTGGTCGAGCGCTCACGCGGGCGCGGCACGCGGCTCACCCCCCTGGGGGAGAAGCTCGTCTGGGCCGGTGAGCGACTGCAGGCGCGGCTGCGCCCCCAGCTGCAGAACCTCGCTCAGGAGCTCGAGACCGAGCTTCAGGAGGTCCTGCCGCAGCGCACGACGACGGTGCGGGTCCATGCCAGCCATGGGTTCGCCGTGGCGAAGCTGAGTGAACTCCTGAGCCATCAATCCGACATCCGCATCGATCTGCGCTACGTCAGCAATCAGAATTCACTGGTCTCGCTGGCACACGGTGCCTGCGAACTGGCAGGCGCCCACTTACCCCGCGGCGGGCTGCGCAAGGCGGCCATCGCCGCCATCCGGCAATGGCTGGACCCCAAGGAGCACAGGATCATCGGTCTGGTGACCCGGGAGATGGGCCTGATGGTCAAACGCGGCAATCCGCTCAAGATCACCTCCCTCGACCGGTTGCTGGCGCCCCAGGTCCGCTTCGTGAACCGCGACCCGGAATCCGGCACGCGACGTCTGTTCGACCAGCTCCTGGGCCAGCAGCAGCTGGACCCCGTCCGCATCGATGGCTATGAGCGCGTCGAGTTCACCCACGCGGCGGTCGCGGCATACGTCGCCAGCGGCATGGCGGATGCGAGCTTCGGGGTGGAGGCCGCGGCCCGGCAGTTCGACCTCGAGTTCGTACGCCTGGTGACGGAGGACTATTTCTTCGTCTGCCGCCGGCAGACGCTCGACAATCCCGCCGTCAGGCGCGTGCTCGAAGTGATGCGCAGCGCGGAGTTCCAGCGCGCCGTCGCGCAACTGGCCGGATACGCAATCAAGGATGCCGGCATGGTCAAGGGCATTCGCGAGATGCTTCGCTCCTGAGCGGCACCTATAATGCCGCAGTGAAGAAATCACCACCCGCCCGCTTTTCTCCCGCAGCGGAGTCTCCCTGGAATCCTTCTCGGGAGAAGACCCGCCAGCTCAAGCGTGAGGCCGTGATACTGGCGGCCGCGCGCGCCTTCCGCGAGCACGGCTACCACAACACCTCGCTCGAGGACGTGGCCGCGGCACTGAACGTCACCAAGCCCACCATCTACTACTATGTCGAGAACAAGGAAGAGATCCTGTTCGAGTGCTTCCGCACCGGCCTGGATGAGATCAAGAGCGTGTTCGGCGAACTCGATGCCTCGCGGGATACCGCGCGCGCGAAGCTGCTGCTGCTGATCCGGCACTACGGCGCCGCCATCGCGGGTGAGTTCGGCTGGTGCATGGTGCATGCGGAGGACCAGGATCTGGGACCGGCGATGAGCGGGCGGATCCGCACGCTCAAGTCCGAGATCGACCAGCGCATCCGCGGCCTGATCAGGGACGGTATCACGGACGGCTCCATCGAGCGCTGCGATCCGAAAATGACGGCCTTCGCGATCGCGGGCGCCCTGAACTGGATCAGCCACTGGTATCACCAGGATGCGACCCTGAATCCGGCCGAAGTCGGGCAGGCATTCAGTCAGGTTTTCGAGAACACCCTCAAGCCCCGCTAGACGTTGCGGCGGTACTGCCCGCCGACCTGGTACAGCGCCTGGGATATCTGTCCCAGCGAACAGACCTCGACCGCATCGAGCAGCGATTCGAAGACGTTGCCGCCTGCGGCCGCCGCCTGCTGCATGGCCCGTAGCGCCGCGGGTGCGCGCTCGGCGTTGCGCCGCTTGAAGGCCTGGACGGCCTGCACCTGATCCTGCTTCTCCTGCTCCGTGGAGCGGATCAGGGGCGCCGCCGCACGCGCAGCGCTGCTGTCATCCCCGGACAGGAACGTGTTGACGCCGATGATGGGCAGGCTGCCGTCATGCTTCGCGGTTTCATAGTACAGGCTCTCCTCCTGGATCTTGCCCCGCTGGTACATGGTCTCCATGGCGCCCAGCACCCCACCGCGCTCGCTCAGGCTCTCGAACTCCCGGTACACCGCCTCCTCCACCAGATCGGTGAGCGTCTCGATCAGGAACGAGCCCTGCCAGGGATTCTGGTTCCTGTTCAGTCCCAACTCGCGGTTGATGATGAGCTGGATCGCAACGGCCTGCCGCACGCTCTGCTCGGTCGGCGTGGTCAGCGCTTCATCGAAGGCATTGGTGTGCAGCGAGTTGCAGTTGTCCAGCAATGCATACAGCGCCTGCAGCGTCGTGCGGCAGTCGTTGAACTGGATCTCCTGCGCATGCAGCGAGCGGCCCGAGGTCTGCACGTGGTATTTGAGCATCTGGCTGCGCGTGCCGGCGCCATAGCGCTGGTGCATGGCCCGCGCCCAGATGCGGCGTGCCACCCGGCCGATGACCGCATATTCCGCATCCATGCCGTTGGAGAAGAAGAACGACAGGTTCGGTGCAAAGTCATCGATGCGCATGCCCCGGGACAGGTAGTACTCCACGATCGTGAACCCGTTGGCCAGGGTGAAGGCCAGCTGGCTGACGGGGTTCGCGCCCGCCTCTGCGATGTGATAGCCGGAGATGGACACCGAATAGAAATTGCGGACCGCATGGTCGATGAAGTACTGCTGCACGTCCCCCATCATGCGCATCGCGAACTCGGTCGAGAAGATGCAGGTGTTCTGGGCCTGGTCCTCCTTGAGGATGTCCGCCTGCACGGTGCCGCGCACGGCGGCCAGCGCCTCGGCCCGCTGTCGCCCGTATTCGCCTTCGGTGAGCACTCCGGGTGCGATCAGCGACCGCCCGGAAAGTCCCAGCAGCGCAAGGCCCGAACCATCGTGCCCCGCCGGCCGCTCACCCTTGTAGACGGGAACCTCGGGCAGCGCGGCCCGCAGCTGCGTCAGTCGCTGCTCGGCCGCGGCCCAGCGTCCCTGCGCCTTCAGGTACCGCTCGATGCGCTGATCGATGGCGGTGTTCATGAACATGGCGAGCAGCATCGGTGCCGGACCATTGATGGTCATGGACACCGAGGTCGTCGGGTCGCACAGGTCGAAACCGGAGTACAGCTTCTTCATGTCATCGAGGGTCGCGATCGACACTCCGGAGTTGCCGGTTCGCCCGTAGATGTCCGGTCGCGGGTCGGGGTCCTCGCCATAGAGCGTCGTGGAATCGAAGGCCGTGGACAGGCGCGTCGCCTGCTGGCCGCGTGCCAGATAGTGGAAGCGCCGGTTGGTGCGCTCCGGAGGCCCCTCGCCGGCGAACATGCGGATCGGATCCTCCTGCTCGCGGCGGTAGGGATAGACGCCGCCGGTGTACGGGTACGCCCCCGGCAGGTTCTCGTTGCCGATGAAGCGCAGGATCTCGCCCCAGTCCCGGAATTTCGGGGCGCACAGTTTCGGGATCCGGCTGTGGCTCAGGGTCTGCGTATAGTTGTCGCCCGAGACTTCGCGGCCGCGCACTGCATAGCTGTAGCGCTCCTCGGTGATGGCATGCACGCGCTGCGGCCATGCCTTCAGGGCGGCGATGCCGGGCGCACCGACCTCGAGCAGGACCTGGTTGTAGGCACTGCGCAGCTGCCGCAGCGTGGCATCGGCGTCCGCCGCCGTGAGATCCGCCGCGGGGTAGGGATCCAGCGCACCGGGCAGCTCCGGGTCAGGCAGCGCTTCGAGCGATGCGAACAGCCCGCAGGCGCGCTGAGCGGCGAGGGCCTGGGCCTCCCCCTGTTCGCGGAGCTGCCGTCCAGCGGCTGCGATTTCGGCGAGGTAGCGGGCACGGCTTCCCGGAATCAGGGGCTCGTGTGAGCGGAACTGCGTCGGGCCATTGTCGGCGACACTCCAGATGAGCGGGCTCGCGGCCTTTTCATCCAGCGCGCGCGTGATCGCCGCGTACAGCGCGTTCACGCCGGGATCATTGAAGCGACTGGCGATGGTCGGGAATACCGGCACCTCGGCATCGCTGATCCTCATGCGATCGGGGTGATTGCGGCGCCACTGCTTGCGCACATCGCGCAGCGCATCCTCGGCGCCGCGCTTCTCGAACTTGTTGAGCACCACGCAGGCCGCGTAGTCGAGCATGTCGATCTTCTCGAGCTGGCTCGCTGCCCCATAGTCGCTGGTCATCACGTACAGCGGCAGATCGACCAGATCCACGACTTCGGAGTCGCTCTGGCCGGTGCCGGCGGTCTCCACCAGCACCAGGTCGAAGCCCGCAAGCTGGTACAGGCCGATCACATCCTGCAACACCGCCGAGGTCGCAAGGTTCCGGCGCCGGGTCGCAAGCGAACGCATGTACAGGTTTTGCGCCGCCAGCGAGTTCATGCGGATCCGGTCCCCGAGCAGCGCCCCGCCCCCGCGGCGTCGCGTGGGGTCCACCGCGACCACCGCGATCTGGCGCTCCGGGTGGTGGCGCACGAACCGTTGCAGCAACTCATCGCTCAGCGAGGACTTGCCGGCGCCGCCGGTGCCGGTGATCCCGATCACGGGTGCCCGGCGCCGGTTGCGGGCGATCGCACGGCGGATCAGTTCCCGGGGCCCCTCCGCCCCACCCCCCTCCTCGCTGCCTTCGAGAGCCGTGATGCTGCGCGCAATCTGGCGATGATCGCGCGGATTCAGTGGCCCGAATTCGAACGCTGGCCGTGAACCGGCCCGCACCCGTTGCATGACGTCATCGATCATGCCCTTGAGGCCCAGGCGTCGTCCGTCCTCGGGCGTATAGATCTTCTCCACCCCGTATCGCTCCAGGGTGAGGATTTCCGAGGGCGAGATCGTTCCGCCGCCGCCGACGATGATGCGGATATGGGCGCATCCGCACTCGCGCAGCATGTCCACCATGTAGGCGAAGTATTCGTTGTGGCCGCCCTGGTAGGAGCTGACCGCGATGGCATCGGCGTCCTCATCGATCGCGGCACGCACGATATCGGCGACGGAGCGGTTGTGGCCGAGGTGCACGACCTCGGCGCCGGCGGCCTGCAGCAGACGACGGATCATGTTGATCGCCGCGTCATGCCCGTCGAACAGGGACGCCGCACTGATGAACCGCAGCGGTACTGTGGGCGCGGCGCCGCGGGCCGCCGGGCTGACGGCAGGAGTCACGGTAGTCCCTTTCTGCACCGGAGATTACTCACCAGTAAACATTCTACCGACGGGTAACAGCGGAGGTCAAGCCGCGCGGCCGGACCGGCGCCTACAGCCGCGCGGCGTGGAACCGGAGGTGATCCTCCATGAAGGTCGAAATGAAGTAATAGCTGTGATCGTAGCCCTCGTGGCGCCGCAGCTGCAGCGGCTGGCCGGTCGCGGCGCAGGCCGCCTCCAGCTGCTCCGGCAGCAGCTGGGACTGGTGCAGGAATTTGTCCGCCAGGCCCTGGTCGACCAGGATCTCGGGCAACAGGGACTTGCCGGCGCTCCTGAGGATTTCCACCGCGTCATAGGCCTTCCAGGCCGCGGGATCCTCTCCCAGGTACCGCGGCAGCGCCTTATGTCCCCAGGCGCAGCGGGTCGGGGAACAGATGGGGGCGAATGCGGACACCGAGCTGAAGATGCCGGGATTGCGCAGTGCGAGCACCAGCGCACCGTGTCCGCCCATCGAATGGCCGAAGATCCCGCAGCGTTGCGGATCGGCGGGGAAGTTGGCGAACACCAGCTGCCGCAGCTCATCCAGGACGTAGTCGTACATCCGGTAGAAGCGCGACCAGGGCTGCTGCGTGGCGTTGAGGTAGAAGCCCGCACCGGCGGCGAATTCCCAGTCATCCGCCTCGCCGGCGATCCCGGTGTTGCGCGGGCTGGTGTCGCAGCTCACCAGCATCAGGCCGAGCTGGGCGGCGACGCGCTGTGCCCCGGCCTTGATGGCGAAGGTCTCCTCGGTACAGGTCAGACCCGCGAGGTAGAACAGCACCGGCACCCGCCCGCCGCTCCGCGGCGGCTGGTACACGGCAAAGCGCATCGGCAGGCCGATGGTGCGCGAGTCATGGCGGTAGAAGCCCTGCGTGCCCCCGAAGCACCGGCTCTCGCCTGAGGTTTCGATGGTCAAGGGCCTCAGTACACCACCACACTGCGGATGGACTCGCCCCGGGTCATCAGATCGAAGGCATCGTTGATGCGCTCCAGCGGCATCGTGTGCGTGATCAGGTCATCGATGTTGATCTTGTGCTCCATGTACCAGTCCACGATCTTCGGCACATCGGTGCGCCCGCGTGCACCGCCGAAAGCCGTGCCGCGCCAGACCCGCCCCGTGACCAGCTGGAACGGCCGCGTCGCAATCTCCTGTCCGGCACCCGCCACGCCGATGATGATGCTCTGGCCCCAGCCCCGATGGCAGCACTCCAGCGCCTGGCGCATGACCTGGGTATTGCCGATGCATTCGAACGAGTAATCCGCGCCACCCTTGGTCAGCTCCACGAGGTGCGCCACCAGATCGCCCTTGATGTCCTTCGGATTCACGAAATGCGTCAGACCGAACTTGCGGGCCAGCGCCTCCCGCGCCGGGTTGGTGTCGACGCCGACGATCATGTCGGCGCCCGCGAGCTTCGCGCCCTGCACCACGTTCAGTCCGATGCCCCCGAGGCCGAAGACCACGACGTTCGCGCCGGGCTCCACCTTCGCCGTGAAGATGACCGCCCCGATGCCGGTGGTCACGCCGCACCCGATGTAGCAGGCCTTGTCGAAGGGCGCGTCCTCGCGGATCTTCGCCACGGCGATTTCCGGCAGCACCGTGTAATTCGCAAAGGTGGAGCAGCCCATGTAGTGATAGATGGGCTTGCCCTTGAACGAGAAGCGGCTGGCGCCATCGGGCATCACGCCCTTGCCCTGCGTGGCCCGGATGGCGGTGCAGAGGTTGGTCTTGCGCGAGGTGCAGCTCTTGCACTCGCGGCATTCCGGGGTGTACAGGGGGATGACGTGGTCGCCTTTCTTCAGCGAGCGCACGCCCGGTCCCACGTCCACGACCACCCCTGCTCCCTCATGGCCGAGAATCGACGGAAAGAGCCCCTCGGGATCCGCTCCGGAGAGGGTGTACTTGTCGGTGTGGCAGATTCCGGTCGCCTTGACCTCGATCAGTACCTCGCCGGCCCTGGGCCCGTCGAGCTGGACGGTCTCGATCGCAAGTGGCTGGCCCTTCTCGAACGCTACGGCTGCTTTGACATCCATTTTCTCAACCCTTGAGCACACCCGACGCCTTGGCGATGTGAGTCGCAATGAAGTCCATCAGCGGCGGCGACAGACAATCATAGGGCTCGAGTTTCAGTTCCCGCAGCCGGGCGCGCACCGCGCCCATCTGTTTCGGATCGGCGCCGGACTCGATGATAGATGACACGAAAGCGGCGAATTCCGGCGGCGACCAGCCGCTCTGGGGCGACAGTTCCGTGTGAATGAAATCCAGGCCATGGAACGGATGTCCGGCCTTCTCGATGCGCCCGTACATGTGCGTGCCACAGACCTTGCAGGCATGGCGCTGAATGGTGGCGCCCGGGTCCACGACGGTGAGCTTGTCGCCGTTCTTGGTGACCGACACCTTGTCACGCGGGGCCACCGCGACCACGGCGAACAGCGCACCCTTGGGCTTCCAGCACTTCGTGCAGCCGCAGGCGTGATTGTGGGCCGATTGGGATTGGACGCTGACTTCGACCGGGTTCTGGCCGCACTTGCATACCAGCGTGCCGCCTGCGAAACCGGGGGCGGCCGGCTTTGCACCATTGTCCACCGAAGGATGGATCGAAACAGTTGCCATGTCTGTGACCCCGCGGAAGTGGTAGGGGCCGGAATTATAAGAGCGCCATGCGAGGTAAACCATGACTGTTCCGCGCTAGCTGCACCGCAACAGCGCTGGCGGCTCTGTCGCGCAAAGCATTTGACCGCGGTGCGGCGCGATTAGCGCCGGCGGGCTCGACATGGCAGGATGCGGTCCTACCCTCAAGACCGCGATTCGCCATGTCCTCTCAACAGATCACCCTCGCTCTGCGGGGGGCGCTGGCCCTGGCGCCCGGCCTGCTCCTGTCCGGGTGCACGGTCGGCTTCTGGAACTACCAGCAGATTGCGGCGCCCGACGCGCAGTACATCCAGGTGAACTGCAACGGCCGCGACGGACCCCCGAAGCTCGCGTACTATCCCTTCCACGGCATCTATATCGGAATTGCGGTCAGTCCCCTGGACCTGAGGCTGCGGACGCCGCGCGGCGTTCATGCCCATCTCGACGGCGATTCGGTGCTGATCAGCGGTCACACCGACAAGGGGACGCTCGACATGACGCTGAAACTGAAGACCCGAATCCAGGAAAGCGATGCCGGCAGTCTCGCCGAAGCGCGCTTCGAGGAACGCCATGACAGCAGCTGGCAGCCGGGCGTGCCCACCGCCGATGCGCAGATCGACACCATGAGCACCGGAACCGTGCAGCTGCCGCCGATCACCATCGACGGCATGACCTGGCCGGCGCAGACCTTGCCGTTCACGCGCAAGATCTACAGCGAGGTCATGAAGAACAACAGCACCAGCTGTTCAGCGCCGCAGTAATCCTCAGAACGCGAAGTACGGACCGTCGGTGCCGCCGGCGCTGGTGTTCTCCATGGCGGTGTACACGTTGCGGCCATAGAAGAACGGCAGTCCGAACGCAAAGGTCTCGCTGCCATTGTTGCTGCCCGACTCGCCGCTGATGGTCGCGGTACCCGCCAGGTTGCTGAATGCGGCGCAGGTGGAGCAGCCGTTGAAGAGATTCGTGGCATTGGCGACCGAGAAGCTCGGGGTCGCCTGGTCACCGTTGGTGCCGGTGATGGTGGCGTTCAGGCTCACGGTGGAGGCCGGGCAGAAGAATCCCGGCGCATTGCTGTTGCTGCCACACACCGTGATCGAACTGTCATTGAGGTAGTACGCGTTCGAACCACTGTCGAGATAACTGTCGGGGAAATTCGAGCCGAGGAAATTGACGCTGACGTATCCGGTGTACGTCGCGGTGGTGAGAATCGTCGCGCTGCTGGCCAGCGCATTGTTGGTCTGGGTCCCGATGCCGAATATCAGGCTGCCGGTGAGCGTCGTGGACCCCGAAGCCCCGACCGCCGGCAGCTCGATGATCACGCCATTGTTGTCCGTCACCCCGTTGCTGTTCGCGGCCAGCGCATACACGGGGTTGATCATCTGGCTGCTGATCGGCGCTTCCGTTTCCGCGCAGTTCGAGCTGCTGGTGCAGCTGAAGTAATAGCCATTGTTGGTCGTGCCCGAACACACGGTCCCGCAGTCCTCGTCGAACAGGCCGATGCCGATGATGCCATTGGCGCCAAAGTCCGCGACCGTATCTTCGGATTGGGTGTTGGCGGCGCCGTTCGAGCAGGCCGTCGGCACCGAGTAACTGCCCTCACCGATCAGCTGCACCGGAATTCCGGGAGCCGACTCACCGGTGGTGGCCGTATCCGATCCGCCGATATGCACGTCCGCAGTGACGATCGGCCCCCAGCTGTAGCCATCGACGAACTGCGTGCATTCGGCCAGAGCCCCGCCATTGACGGTGACGTGCGACAGCGCGCTCGCGAGCGAGGAATTCAGGACCGATGCCAGAATGCGCACGCCTTGAGAGCCGGTGTCCACCTGCACATGATCGATCGTCTGGCAATTGCTCGTCGATCCCGGCGCACAGATCGTCACCTTGACGTACATGATGTTGACGGCGGCTTCGTTGGAGGCGGAGAGGCCACTGGCGAACTGGTCGACCGATGCGTTGGCGACGTTGTTGCTGGTGGCGGTCGTGCCGCCGCCCCCCGATGAGCCGCTCCCGGAGCTGCCGGTGGTGCCGCTGCCCGAACTGGTGGTGACGGTGCTGCCGCTGCCGCCCCCGCCGCCACATCCGGTCAGCAACAAGGACACGAACATCAAGCTTACAAGCAGATTACGCAAGGATGCATCTCCGACCCGGACGCCTAAGGAGGCATGCGGGGCATAGTACGGCGTCGCAGCAGCGGATGCTGCATCAGCGTCGCAGCTTTACTGAATTTGTGCGGGAGTGACGCCAGATGGCAACAGCGCAGGCAACCAGGCACGTCCCACGAAGGCCCGCATCCTGCCGCTGGACTCGATCACGATGTCCGGACTATCCAGGTGTACGACCCGATGGCGCACCAGGGGTGCCTTTGCCGCCGTCTGGTAGTGGACGAAGTAGTTTCCCAGCACCTGCCGCAGATTCGGCATCGAGGGCCCGTGCCAGCTCACTGCATAGACCACGCCGCTGGCATTGGTGTATTCCCTGACGATGGTGCCGGTCGGCAGTTGCAGCTCCTGCTTCTGCAGCGTGCCCGCCGCAGCCGGCCGCGTCAGGGCCTTCATGCTCACGCGGTCCGATTCCACGGAATCCGCGCTGCCGCCCAGAGCCGCCCGCGCAGATTGCGGGAGGCCCTGGAGCAGCAGGAATGCAAGGGAAATACCGTAGATCGTTGCCCGCACTGTCGTCACTTTCAGCTGTTACCCGGATGTTTGGCCGCCCACTGCGCCCGATGCGCCTGCTGCTGGGCCTGCATGTTGTTAAGGATAGTCACTAACTGGGACTGCTGGGTAGTGCTCAGGTTCAAAGCCTGGTAAATCTGCGTCGCCAGGGTGGCATCGCGGCTGATGCGGGAGGTGGCATTCGCCTCGGCCTGCTGGATTGCCGCCGCGTACGCGCTGGCATTGGCGGGGCTCGGATTGCCGATGACGCTCAGCTCCGTGCCCTGTCCTGCTCCCGCCGCATGCGACTGACGCGCGCTTTGTAGGAGGCTCTTGAGGGTCGTCTGCTGCGCACCGGACAAGGCGGTCGCCGGTGTCTTGTTCAACTGATTGACCGCGCGCAGGAAAGTTCCCAGGAACGGCGAGCCGCCGAAACGATGGAACCGATGATGGCCGCCGTGCCGCGCGCCCGGGGCCGAACTCGGCGCCGAGGATGTCTGCGCGGAGGCCGTTCCGACCGCACCTGCGCCGAGGGCTGCGACGGCAACCGCAAACAGGGCGCGCTGAATGGTCGACTTCATGAATGCAATTCTCCGAGGATGCTGCATGGGTGGTTGTAACCGACTGTAAGGGAAGCGGTTTCCGCTTCGATGCCAGTCTACCCCCAACACAGCGTCCCGGATGCGGGCGGGGTTGACTCGACAACCAAAAATTACGCGCACGTAAGGCGCTGCGCAAAACCGTGTAACAATTCCTGCGCAATCGCGCGCAATGTCCCGCCATTCGTCAGCGGCACCACACAACCCGAAACGATTCAGCTGGCGAAGGGATTGCGCAGCACGATGGTCTGCTCACGATCCGGTCCGGTGGAGATCATATCGATGGGCACACCAACCAGTTCCTGGATGCGGGCCAGGTAGCGGCGGGCGTTCGGCGGCAGTTCCTCGAACCGCGCAGTACCCACCGTGGACTGCTTCCAGCCGGGCATTTCCTCGTACACCGGGACCACCTCCGAGTAGGCATCGACGAACAGCGGCATGTCGCTGAGGACCTCATTGCCGCTGCGGTAGCCGACGCAGATGCGGATGGTTTCCAGCTGGTCGAGCACGTCCAGCTTGGTGACGCACAGACCCGTGACGCTCGACTGCGCCACGCAGCGCCGCAGCACCACGGCATCGAACCACCCGCAGCGACGCTTGCGGCCCGTGACCGAACCGAACTCGTGCCCCACTCTGGCAAGGTGCTCCCCGTCGCTGTCGAACAGTTCGGTCGGAAAGGGCCCGGCGCCGACGCGCGTGGTGTAGGCCTTGACGATGCCGAGCACCTCGTCGAAGACGCGCGGCCCGATGCCGGTGCCCGTTGCCGCATAGCCGGCCGTGGTGTTCGAGGAAGTGACATAGGGGTAGGTCCCCAGATCGACATCGAGCATGGCCGCCTGGGCGCCTTCGAACAGGACATTGGCACCTTCGCTGCGCAGCTGGGTCAACGCCTGCGTCACGTCGGCCACGCAGGGTTTGAAGCGCTCGCCCAGCGCCAGCTGCTCATCGAGGATTTTCTGGAAATCCACCGGCTGCTGGCGGAAATAGTTCTGCAGCACGAAGTTGTGGAAATCGAGCACCTGGCCGAGCTTGGCGGCGAAGCGGTCACGCTGGAACAGATCGGCGACGCGCAGCGCCCGTCGCGCGACCTTGTCCTCGTAGGCTGGGCCGATACCGCGTCCCGTCGTGCCGATCGCGTTGGCGCCGCTGGCATGTTCGCGCGCACGATCCAGCGCGACGTGGGAGGGCAGGATCAGCGGGCAGTTCGGCGAGATCCGCAGCCGCTCGAACACCGGAATGCCCTGGTCGATGAGCTTGCCGGACTCCGCGGCCAGCGCCTCCAGCGACAGCACGACGCCATTGCCGATGAAGCAGCGCACCTGGCCGCGCAGGATGCCCGAAGGGATGAGCGACAGCACTGTCTTGCGGCCATCGATGACCAGCGTGTGCCCCGCATTGTGGCCCCCCTGGAATCGCGCCACGGCGCGTGCCCGATCGGCCAGCAGGTCGACGACCTTTCCCTTGCCCTCATCGCCCCACTGGGTGCCGATGACGATGACGAACTTTCCCATGATGCGTACTCAGTTGATGAGGAACAGCAGCACGACTCCGACGAGCATGCTGCCCAATCCGGCGATGCGCACTTCGCGGTCGCCGAATGACAGAATCCGGGCCAGGGCGCGCTTGGTGCCTCCCGGCGACAGGAACGGAAATATACCCTCAAGCACGAACACCAGAGCCAGCGCCGCGCCGAGGTCGGAAAGAATATGTGTCATTTGGGTGCGCCGGACGCCGGTGGCAGATGGGACTGCACGGGAGGCAGGTAGGCCTGGTCGGCAGGATAGGACGGGCCGGTGCCGCCGGACTCCACCACCACGACTCCCGGGGCGCGCGCCAGCTCCACCAGATCGACGTTCGGCAGCTCCAGTACCAGCTCGATCTGTCCGTCCGCGTGGACGTGCTCGTGCCTGACGACGCCGCGGGCATAGAGGCGCGAACGCAGCTGGCCCGCGGCCGGTGGAATCCGCACGCGCGAGACCTGCACCGTGCGTGCGATCCGTTCCGTGATCGCCTCGGCCAGCGAGCCGATGCCGAGTGCCTGGGCCGCCGAAATCCACACCGAGGCGACCCGGCCGTCCGCGTCGCGTTCGATGCGCGGCGGCGACTGCAGCCGATCGATCTTGTTGAAGACCAGGATCTGCGGAATATCGCCGGCGCCGATTTCCTCGAGGACCGCGTTGACCTGCGCCATGCGCTCGCTGCGTCGCGGATCGCTGGCATCCACCACATGCAGCAGTACCGTGGCCTCGCGGGCCTCGGTCAGGGTGGAGCGGAATGCGGCCACCAGCTCGTGCGGCAGCTCGCGGATGAATCCGACCGTATCGGCTACCACGGCCGGCGTGCCGCCGGGCAGACGGATGCGCCGCACCGTGGGATCCAGGGTCGCAAACAGCTGGTCGGCGACGTAGGCGGGTGCGCCGGTCAGCGTGCGGAACAATGTGGACTTGCCGGCATTGGTATAGCCGACCAGCGCCAGCGTCGGTACCGGAATCTGCATGCGCGTGCGGCGTCCGGTCTCGCGCTGCAGCTGGATCCTTTCCAGACGCTTGCCCAGCACCTTGACCCGCTGGCCCAGCAGCCGCCGGTCCGTCTCCAGCTGGGTCTCGCCGGGGCCGCGCATGCCGATGCCACCCTTCTGCCGCTCAAGGTGGGTCCAGCCGCGCACCAGCCGGCTGGCCAGGTGCTTCAGCTGTGCCAGTTCGACTTCGAGCTTGCCCTCGAGGCTGCGGGCGCGCTGCGCGAAGATGTCGAGGATGAGGCCGTTGCGGTCCAGCACCCGTCGTCCGGTGAGCTGTTCGAGATTGCGTTCCTGGCTCGGGGAGAGCTGATGATCCACCAGGATCAGGTCGGCATCGGCCGCTGCCGCGGCATCCCGCAGTTCCCCGGCCTTGCCGGAACCGACGAAGTATTTCGGATCGGGGCGGTCGCGCCGGGCGGTGATCGTGGCCACCGGAGTGGCCCCGGCCGAGGTCGCCAGCTGCGTGAACTCCTCCAGGTCCTCCGGATCGATCGGTGCCCCCAGTCCGAGGCGCACCAGCACGGCGCGCTCACCCGTTCGTGGGCGTTCGATCACGGTAGAACACGGACAGGGGATCCAACCGGCGCAAACCTATTCAGCGGCCGGCTCGACAGTCGTTGTCGGGGTGCCGTTCTCGTCGGTGGCCAGGCGCACGTTGCGCGCCGGCACGACCGTGGAAATGGCGTGCTTGTAAACCATCTGGCTGACACTGTTCTTCAGCAATACCACGAATTGATCGAACGAATCGATCTGACCTTGCAGCTTGATTCCATTCACCAGATAGATGGAGACCGGAACGCGCTCCTTGCGTAAAGCATTCAAAAACGGATCCTGCAGCGATTGGCCTTTGGCCATCGGGGTTCTCCTTATTCTCTGGCTTCTAGTTGTTCGGTGAAACCTCGCATCGCAAGGCGTCGACTTCATTCTACCACGGCGCGGCGGCGCTGCGAAAAACCGCTCAGAGCCACGCCCACCTCCAAGCTCCACGACTCGAATGCACCGGAAACGCACGGATCCACCACCCGGATGCTGGAATCCGCGCGCAGCCACGTCAGCTGCCGCTTGGCCAACTGACGCGTTGCGGCGACACTTCTTTCAACCGCCGCCTCCAAAGTGCATTGGCCTGCGCAGAATTGCCACAGTTGCCGATAACCGACGGCGCGCATCGACGCATGTTCCGCCGTGAGATCGCCGCGCTGGAACAGCGCTCGCACCTCGTCCAAAAAACCCTGTTCCATCATCTGCTTGAAACGCATGTTAAGCCGCTGATGCAATACCGCACGCGGCTGCGGGACCAGGGCCCAGGCCGGCCCATCCGCCTGCAACGCAACAGTGCCTTGCCGGTGCAGATCGGAAAGGGCCTGTCCCGTGATTTCGCACACTTCCAGGGCGCGCTGGATCCGTTGCGCGTCATTTGGGTGAATCCGCTGCGCAGCCTGCGGGTCGCGGCGCGCGAGCTCGGCGTGCAGCGCCGGCCAGCCCCGCTCGAGCGCGGCGGCGTCGATGGCCTCGCGGATCGGCAACGAAGCCCGCGGCAGCTGCGCGATTCCCTGTCGCAGTGCTTTCAGGTACAGCATGGTGCCGCCCACCAGCAGCGGAATGTTGCCGCGGGCGCGGATCTCACCGATCAGCAGCGTCGCGTCCTGCGCAAACTGTCCCGCCGAATACGACTGTGCCGGATCGAGGATGTCCAGCAGATGATGCCTCACCCGTGCGCGTGCCTGTGGCCCCGGCTTCGCCGTGCCGATGTCCATGCCCCGGAACACCTGGGCCGAGTCCACCGAAATGATTTCCACGGGCCACTGCTGCGCGAGCCGCATGGCCCATTCGCTTTTGCCGCTGCCGGTGGGACCGGTCAGGATCAGCGCGGGAGCTGCGGCGGTCACGTCAAGCCTAGCGGCCGCGCAGGAACAGCCGGTCCAGTTCCATCCAGCTCAACCGCACCCAGGTCGGGCGGCCGTGATTGCACTGGTTCGCGCGCAGCGTCTGCTCCATCTGCCGCAGCAGCGAATCCATCTCCGGCAATGACAGGCGCCGGTTGGCGTGGACCGAAGTACGGCAGGCGAGCGTTGCGAGGAAGCGGTCCGAGGCATCTTCGATGTGATGCGCGGCGCCCGGGTTGTCGAGGTCGCGGGCCACCTCGCGCACGATCTGCGCGAGGTTCGCCCCGGACAGCAGCGCGGGCACCCGGCGCAGCACCAGGCGGTTGTGCCCGAGGGCGTCCAGCTCGAATCCCGCACGCTCCCAGGCCTGACGATCCTCCAGCAGTGCATCGAGTTCGTGGGCCGCCAGCTCCACCACCAGCGGCTCCAGCAGCGCCTGCGAGGGGACCCCGGAGGCGTACTGCGCCTTCATCTGCTCGTACAGGACCCGCTCGTGTCCCGCGTGCATGTCCACCAGCACCACGCCCTGTGCAGTCTGCGACAGGATGTACGTGCCCCGGATCTGCACCAGTGGGGTTCCGAGGGGCCTGTCGGCCGTCTCCGCGACCATCGCGGGCCGCGGGTCGGCATCGGGCGGGAGCAAGCTCGGCGCCACGGCGGCGCGCAGATCGAGCGCATAGGAATGCGGGGCCGTTTCCTGCAGTTGCGCGACCAGCTGCCACGGATCCCGCTCCGCGGCGTAGGGCCTGGCGCCGGATACGGAACCCGCGCCCGCGGGTCGCGACTCCGACGGCCCAGGCGGCGGTGCCGGCGGCACTTCACCCGGCCGGGTATGCGACAACGCCTCGGCGATCGCCCGAAACACGAAATCATGGACCTGGCGCGAATCGCGGAACCGCACCTCGAGCTTGGTGGGATGCGCGTTGACGTCGACCATGGACGGATCGAGCGTCAGATACAGCACATAGGCCGGATAACGGCCGTGAAAGAGCACGTCGCGGTAGCCGAGGCGTACGGCGTTCATCAGCAGCCGGTCGCGCACGCTGCGGCCGTTGACGAACCAGAACTGCCGGTCCGGTGCGCCGCGCGAGGCGGTGGGAAGTCCCAGCCAGCCGCCGACCCAGACCGGCCCTGCGGCATGTTCGAACGGCAGCGCCTGCTCCAGGAACTCCTGGCCGAGAATTGCCCGAACCCGCGCCTCGAGCGGCTCTTCTGCCGGTCCGGCCGCGGGCGCCTCGAGCAGCACCCGATCACCCTGCCGCAGCACAAACCCGATCTCGGGGCGGGAGAGCGCCAGGCGCTCCAGCAGTCGCACGATGTGTCCGGTCTCGGTCGCGTCGCTGCGCACGAACTTGCGCCGCGCCGGCACGTTGAAGAACAGGTCGCGCACCTCGACGCTCGTTCCGGTCGCATGGGCCGCGGGACGCAGCGCCGAGCGGGTGCCCCCGTCGGCGTGGATTTCGACGGCGTGATCCGCATCGCGGGTGCGCGTCAGCAGCCGCAGGCGGGACACCGAAGCGATGGAGGGCATGGCCTCGCCGCGAAATCCCAGCGTGGTCACCGACTCCAGATCCTCCATGGAGCCGATCTTGCTGGTCGCGTGCCGCTGCAGGGCCAGCATGACATCGTCGGCCTCCATGCCGAGGCCGTCGTCGCGCACCCGGATCAGGCCGATGCCGCCCCGCTCGATGTCGA
Organism: Steroidobacteraceae bacterium; assembly: GCA_035503515.1. GTDB lineage: Bacteria > Pseudomonadota > Gammaproteobacteria > Steroidobacterales > Steroidobacteraceae > DAIDKA01. The sequence goes on along the minus strand of DATJTJ010000039.1, from coordinate 9,927 downwards.
TCTCGATGCGCCGCGCGCCGGCGTCGAGACTGTTCTCGACCAGTTCCTTGACCACCGAGGCAGGCCGCTCGATCACCTCGCCGGCGGCGATCTGATCGATGAGTTCGTCGGGAAGGATGCGGATCGGCATACCCCCCAAAGTATGCCTGATCGGGGTGAGGCCCGGCTCAGCCCCCTGCGGCTGGCGCCGGTTCGCGCACCGCGGCCAGGCGTGTTCCCGCCGGCGGATTGTCGGCAAAGTACCGTCGCAGCCCGTCGAACACCGCATCGGCCAGCGCCGTCTGCTGCGCCGGGGTACGCAGCCGGCGCTCATCCGCCGGGTTGGAAATGTAGGCCGTCTCCACCAGCATGGAGGGGATGTCGGGCGATTTGAGCACGACGAAACCGGCCTGCTGGACCTGCGGCTTACGCACCAGTCCGACATTGACCAGCGCTCCAAGCACGCTCTGCGCGGCCGTCATGCTCGCACTGATGTTCTCCGTCTGCGTCAGATCCAGCAGCACCGATGCCAGCGTGCGGTCCTTGTCACCCAGTGACACGCCACCCTTGAGGTCCGCGGCGTTTTCGCGCTCGGCGAGCCAGGGCGCCGCTTCATTGGTGGCGCCGTGTTCGGACAGCACGTAGACGGAGGATCCCGACACCGCACTGTTGGCGATGGAATCCGCATGAATCGAGACGAACAGATCCGCCTTCGCCACCCGCGCCCGCCGGATGCGCTCACGCAGCGTCAGGAACTCGTCCCGGTCACGGGTGAGCACCGCGTGCATGCCCGGTTCCCCGTTGATTCGGCGCGCGAGCGCGCGTGCGATGGCCAGCACGACGTCCTTTTCGTGCACACCGGCGTGTCCGGTGGCGCCCGGATCCTCACCCCCGTGGCCGGCATCGACGGCAATGACGATGTCGCGGCCGGACTCGTGGGGTGCGTGCGCCGCCAGCACCGGGCGCGGCGTGCCGTCCGCGATCGCCGCCTCGGCGCCGGGGGTGCGCGCGGGATTGAGGCGGACCAGCAGTGTCGGCGCGGCCCGCCTGCGCATGTCCCAGCTGAAATGGACGGCGACGGGGCGCGCGAGAAAGACCGTAAGCCGCAGGTCGCCGTTCGACTGCGGCTGCGCAGTCACGCCCGTCACCAGCCCCTGCGGCGGCGGCAGCGCGAGTCCCGGCGCCGCCCGGGTATGGCGCAGCAGCAGCGCGATGCGCGCCGGATGACTCGCCGTGTGCAGCTGATAGGACGCCTTCGCGCCCAGATCCAGCGACACGCTGGCACTCGTGGCGTCCGCAGCAATGCTCAGCGCGCGTAGCTGCACGGGTGCGGCCGCGCGTGCCGGCATGCCGATCAGCACCGCCCAGCTCAGGATGAGTGTTACAAAGACATGCCTTTTCATGGACTTCGCGGACATATTTGCCACGTAATCTACGACGGCGGCCGATGCAATTCAACTCATGCTGCGGGAGAGCCATTGCCTGCCGGTCGCCGTGGGGGCCTGGATCCTGACCGCATGGGCGGCCGCCCCGGCGGTCAGCGTGACCTCGAGATCCGCCGGCGGCAGCCATGAACCTGCGCGCTCGGGCCACTCGATGAGCCAGACATGACCGGGCACGGACAGGTCACGCAGGCCCAGCCCTTCGAGTTCCCGCGGATCCTGCAGGCGGAACAGATCGGCATGGACCACCGTGAGTGCGCCGAACACGTAGGTTTCCACCAGAGTGTAGGTGGGACTGCGGACGGCATCGGTGTAGCCCAGTGCCCGCAGGAATCCGCGCGCCAGTGTGGTCTTGCCGGCGCCCAGGTCGCCATGCAGCTGCACCTGCAGCACCTGCGGCGCCTGCGGCGGCAGCGCGCGTGCCAGCCGCCCGCCGAGTGCTTCGGTATCCTGCTCGGTGGGGGCGTTCAGCCGCAAAGGCCTTCCTTCAAGGATTGACGCAGGCCTGGAGTTCGCGCGTGACGTCGCTTGCCAGCAGGCCGCGTTCCCCGAGCCTCGCCGCCGCATCACCCGCCATGGCGTGGGCCATGACGGCCGCACGGGTCGCGAGCCACGGATCCTCGCACTGCGCGAGCACCCCGGCGATGGCGCCGGTCAGTACATCGCCCATGCCGGCGCTCGCCATGCCGGGGTTGCCCCGCTCGCACAGTCCGGGCGGCTTGCCCTGCCGCCCGACCAGCGTGCCGGCGCCCTTGAGGGCGATGGTGCCGCCATAGTCGCGCACCAGGGCGGCCAGTGCCGCGAGCCGGTCGGCCTGCACTTCGGCCGTATCCACCCCCAGCAGTCTGGCGGCCTCGCCGGGATGGGGAGTCAGGATCCAGTTGTGGCGCTGGCGCTTGCCCGTTTCGGCAATGATGTTCAGCGCATCGGCATCCACCACCAGGGGCTTGTCACTGCCGAGGGTCAGCCGCACCAGCTCCTGCGACCAGTCGCTGCGGCCCAGGCCCGGTCCGATCGCCACCACGTCGGCGCGCGCCAGCGCCGGGGAAAGATCCGCAGGCTCATGCAGGGGCACGCAGATCAGTTCCGGACGGCCGGCGGCGATGGCCAGCATGTTCTCCGGCGCGGTGGCCACGGTCACCAGTCCCGCGCCGGCGCGCAGGCAGGCCTCGCCGCACAGGCGCGCGGCCCCGGGCATGCCGAGGCCACCGCCGATGATCAGCACCCGCCCGAAATCGCCCTTGTGCGCCTGGCGCGGGCGCCGTGGCAGCGCCTGCACGATGCAGGTGTCCGTAATGCGCTGCAGTCGCGGGCTGAACTGCGGAATGTCGGGAACCGGGACTTCCAGATCGTCGAAGAAGATGCCGCCGGCCCGTTCCGGCCCCTCGCCCAGGAACAATCCGGTCTTGAGGCCCACGAAGGTCACCGTCGAATCCGCCCGCACGGCCTCGCCCAGCGGCATGCCGCTGTCGCTGTCGAGGCCCGACGGAATGTCGATGGCGAACACCGGGCGGCCGGCGCCGTTGATGGCGCGGATGACCTCCGCGGCTTCCTCCCGCACGGGCTGGGAAAGCCCGGTGCCCAGCAGGGCATCGACGATGACCTCGCCATCGCGCAGCAGGGCCGCGCTCAGCGCCTTGGCCGAGCCACCGCTCGCCACGAAGTCCGCGTGAGCCTGACGCGCATCCCCGCGCAGCTGCGCAACCGCAGTCGCGGCGATGACGCTGACCTCGAGCCCGGCCGCCTGGGCAAACCGGGCCAGCACGTAGCCATCCCCCCCGTTGTTGCCGCCCCCGCAGACGATCACGATCCGCAGCGCCATGGGCCAGCGGGCCCGCAGATACCGGAGGGCCGCCTCCCCGGCGCGCTTCATCAGGGTGTATCCGGGAACGTCCAGCGTCTGGATTGCACGCTGGTCGAGCGAGCGCACCTGCTCGGCGGAATAAACGGCGATTGGCAGTGCCATTGGCTCATTATACTGGGCCGACATGTCCGGCCTGACCCAGTTTGCACCCCCCGAGCTGCCGCTGCTGCGCCCGCAGCTGCAGCAGCTGGCCCGGGAGCTGGGTTTTGATGCACTGGGAGTGGCCGAACTGGACCTGGCGCAGGACGAGCAGCACCTGCTGCGCTGGCTGGATGAGGGCCGCCACGGCGACATGCAGTACATGGCCCGTCACGGCCTCATGCGCAGCCGTCCCGCGACCCTCGCACCCGGCAGTGTCCGGGCCATCTGCGTGCGCATGAACTACTTCCCGGCCGACGCCGCCGATGCGGCGACGGTGCTCACGGATCCGCAGCGCGCCTATCTGTCCCGGTACGCCCTCGGGCGTGACTATCACAAGGTGATGCGCGGGCGGCTCAAGGCCCTCGCGCGGCGGGTGCTGGAGTGCATCGGCCCGTTCGGCTACCGCGTCTGCGTCGACAGCGCGCCGGTGCTGGAGAAGGCGCTGGCACGCAACGCCGGACTGGGCTGGATCGGCAAGCACACCAACCTGCTGTCGCGGGATGCCGGCTCGTGGTTCTTCCTCGGAGAGATCCTCACCGATCTGCCGCTACCGGCCGACTCGGCGACGAGTGCGCATTGCGGCAGCTGTACCGCCTGCATCGACGTCTGTCCTACGCAGGCCATCCTCGGACCGCGGCAGCTGGATGCCCGGCGCTGCGTGTCCTATCTGACCATCGAACACCATGGGGCGATTCCGCCTGAGTTCCGGCAGGCCATGGGCAATCGCATCTATGGGTGCGATGACTGCCAGCTGGTCTGTCCCTGGAACAAGTACGCGCAGGCCGCGGCGCATCCCGATTTCAGGGTCCGGCACGGGCTCGACCGGCCGCGCCTGACGGAACTGTTCGCCTGGACGCAGGCGCAGTTCGAGGAGCGCATGCGCGGCTCGGCCATCTACCGCATCGGCTACGAGCGCTGGTCACGCAACATCGCCGTCGCTTTGGGGAACGCACCGTCCTCGGCACAGGTGCGCGCGAGCCTGCTGCAGCGACGGGCGGACGCCTCCGAACTGCTGCGCGAACACATCGACTGGGCGCTGGCACGGCACCCTGCCTGAATCAGGGCCCGACGCGCAGATTGTCGATCAGCCGCGCGCGGCCGAGGCGCGCGGCCACCAGCACCACCCGTTCCCGGGTCGCGGGCTGCACCGGCTGCAGATCCCGCGCATCGCGCACCGCGAAATAGTCCGGGCGAAACCCGGCCGCCGTCAGCGCGGCGAGTCCCTCATCCTGCACCACCGCCTCGGCCGCGCCGGCCAGCAGCTGCGTGCGCGCCCGCTGCAGCAGCTGGTGGATGAGCGGCGCGATCCGCCGTTCGGCCTGCGTCAGGTACTGGTTGCGCGAGCTCATCGCCAGGCCGTCGGGCTCGCGCAGGGTGGCCGCGCCGATGATGGTCACGGGCATGCACAGATCGGCGACCATGCGGCGGATCACGGCCAGCTGCTGGAAGTCCTTCTCACCGAACACCGCGGCATCGGGCTCGACGATGTTCAGCAGCTTGCTGACCACCGTGGCCACGCCCTGGAAGTGACCGGGCCGGAATTCGCCATCGAGGATGTGCGACAGCACCGGAACCTCGACCCGCGCCGCGTTCTCCGGCCCATTCGGGTAGATCTCCGCCACGTCCGGCATGAACATCAGGTCGCATCCCGCGGCCGCCAGCATCCGCTCGTCATCGCGCGGAGTGCGCGGATAGTGCGCGTAATCCTCGTTCGGCCCGAACTGCATGGGATTGACGAAAATGCTGGCCACGAACCGGTCGCCATGCGCGCGCGCCGCCTCGATGAGGCTCATGTGCCCCGCATGCAGATTGCCCATGGTCGGCACGAACGCCACGCGCAGGCCCTGCCCATGCCAGCGGCGCACGTGCTCCCGCACGCTTGCGATGGTTGAGACGGTGTCCATCAGATCGATCCGTTGCGCATGGCGTTGTAGTAGTTGCGGCCGCGCTTGACGCGACCGATGGCAGTGAGCAGGTCCTCGTAGTCGGCCTGATTGCCGATCGGATCGATGGAGGCCGCATTGACGATCAGCAGCGGCGCCTCGTCGTATTCATGGAAGAAGCGCGAGTACGCCTCATTCAGGCGCGTCAGGTAGGCGCGTTCGATCTGCTGCTCGAAGGCGATGCCGCGGCGGGCGATGCGCGCCAGCAGCACGTCCACCGGCGCCTGCAGGTAGATCACGAGGTCGGGTTTGGGGGCGACGGCGCCGAGCTTGGCGTGCACCTGCTGGTAGAGATGGAACTCGGCCTCATCGAGCGTGATGCGCGCAAACAGTTCATCCTTCGCCAGCAGGTAATCCGCGACCCGCACCGGCGAGAACAGGTCCGACTGGTTCAGTCCCTGCAGCTGCTGCGTGCGCTGGAACAGGAAGTACAGCTGGGCCGGGAAGGCCGCCGCGCGCGGATTGCGGTAGAAACGCTCGAGGAACGGGTTCTCGGCGGCCTGTTCCAGGATCAGCGTCGCGTCATACGTTTCGGCAAGGCGCCGCGCAAGGCTGGTCTTGCCCACACCGATGGGGCCTTCGACGACGATGTAGCGGAATCTAGCGGCGGCGGCAGTCATGGCGCGCGAAGGTCAACCTTTTTCCGGGCGTGCGTCGCCCAGAGGCCAGACGCCATCAGCAGGAACACGGGTCAGCAGCTGCCTGACCCGGCCTCTTCCGGGCACTTCCAGATCGGGCGCGATATCGGCAAGAGGATACAGAACGAAGTTGCGCTCCACTACACCCGGATGGGGCAGCACCAGTTCGGCGCGGGAGGACTGCTCGACGCCGAACACCAGCAGGTCGAGGTCGATGATCCTGGGGCCCCAGTGTTCGTGGACCGTCGGGCGTCCGGCGCGCAATTCCAGGGCCTGCAGTTCCCGCAGCAGTCCGAGAGCGGTGAGCCGGGTGAGGATCCCGGCCGCCGCGTTGACGAATTCAGGCTGGCCGGGCGGCCCCAGGGGCCGGGAACCGAACAGCCTGGAGACCGACACCAGGCGCGTTCCGGGCAGGGTCGCGAGCCTCCGCAGGGCCTGGCGCACCTGCGTTTCGGGACCGGCCAGATTGCTGCCCAGCCCGATGTAAGCGGGCTGCCATGCAGCGGTCACGCAGAACTGGCCGGCCTGCGCCGCCGGCGGCGGGGGCCCCGTCGGGCGCCCTCGCGACGCGGTGTCGCGGAGCCGCCGAGTTCGTCGGCCATCTGTTCCTGTTCCTGGCCGGATACCGTCTGCAGACGGGTCCACCACTGCGCGGTCTCCTGCGACGCGAGTCCGAGCTCGGCCCGCAGCAGCAGCAGGTCGTAGGCGGCGCGGAACCGGGGATGCTCGAGCGAGCGCAGCGCCCGCCGGCCGCGCGGATGTTCCAATCGCGGCTGCAGGGCAAACATCTCACGCACGCCGAGTGAGAACCGCCGCGGGATGGCGATGCGGGTCTGCGCCTCCCGCAGCGCCTGGTCGCAGGCGTCCAGGATCGCGCCGGTCTCGTGCCAGCGCTCAGGCGGCATGGCTTCGATGATCCGGGCCACCGGCCCGTAGATCAGCAATGCAAAGAGGAACGTGGGCGTGACCGGCTTGTCGGCCCGGACCCGCTCGTCGGTATTGCGCAATCCCTGGATCAGCAGCTTTTCGACGAGACTGCCCGGATGCGCGGCCGCATACCCGTCCACCGTCGGCAAAAGGGCCGCGAGCAGTCCGCGCCGGCGCAGGACCTCGTAGCTGCGGGCCCCGTGTCCGGTCAGGAACAGCTTCAGCGTCTCATCGAACAGGCGCGCCGGCGGCACCCCGCCCAGCAGCTCCGCGAGCGGCGCGATCGGCGCGGCCGTGGCCGCATCGAGCGAGAATTCCAGCTTCGCCTCGAAGCGCGCGGCGCGCAGCATGCGCACGGGATCCTCGCGGTAGCGCGTTTCCGGATCACCGATCAGCCGCAGCGTGCGCGAGGCGATGTCAGCGGCGCCATGCACGTAGTCCCAGAGGGAGAAATCGGCAATGTTGTAGTAGAGGGAATTGGCGGTGAAATCGCGCCGCCAGACATCCTCGTCGATGTTGCCGTACACGTTGTCGCGCAGGATGCGTCCGGACTCATCGAATGCGCGGTGCGTATCGGCGCCCTGCTCGAAGGAGTCGCGCCGACGGCCGGCCGGTTCCGGTTCCGGTTCGGCCACGGGTTCCTCGGCGATGCCCTCCTCGGTCGCGACGGTCTCATCGTCATCGAGGTCGGCGATCGGTTCCTCCGCCTGCGAGGGCGCGCTCGAGGCGCGGAAGGTCGCCACTTCGATCGTTTCGCGGCCGAAGAACACGTGCGCCAGACGGAAACGCCGGCCGACGAGCCGGCAGTTGCGGAACAGCTTGCGCACCTCTTCCGGCAGCGCGTCCGTCGCGACGTCGAAGTCCTTCGGCGTTATGCCGAGCAGCAGGTCACGCACGCAGCCGCCCACCAGGAAGGCCTGGAAACCTCCCTCCCGCAGGCGATAGAGCACACGCAGGGCATTGGGCGAAATGTGGGCGCGGGAAACCGTGTGATCGGACCGCGGGATGATCTGCGGCTTTACGGCCGTTGCCGTGGGGTCAACAGGTGAGTTCAAGGAGTATGGCTTCTAAGGCTTGAGCAATGGATACAGCTCTCTATAATACCGCGCTCTCGCACCAGAGCTTGCAACTCGCTCCCTTCGTCTAGAGGCCTAGGACATGGCCCTCTCAAGGCCAGTACACGGGTTCGAATCCCGTAGGGAGCGCCAATAAATCAAAGACTTATGAATCGGCGTAAGTCGCCGTACGGAAGCCATACGGAAAAGGTCTCTGATGAGCGCCCAGTTCGATCCGAACCTCGACCCGAACCTGCGGGCGACCGTCGAGTACTGTTCTGACGCCGTCCGTGCCGTCCTCGATGCGGCCTCGAAGCTTGGACACAACGAAAGCGAGGCGCAGATCCTCGCGCTCGCCATTTATGGGACCGTGGTTGAGCTGTTCTCGGCATGCGTCGGGCTCGCCCAACTGGGAGAGCCGACCGCCATCCCGGTAATCCTCCGGTCGATGTACGAAAGCCACGTGGACCTCGATAACCTGCTGCACGAGGCGGGCTACATCGAGCACATATACGCAGCGGGCCATGAGCAAACGCTCAAGGTCATGGAGTCCACGCCCCTGCGGCAGGTGTTCAAGGACGACGGCCGCAAAGCCGAGTACGACCAGCTCAGTGCTGCGCTCGCGGACCTGAAGTGTCGCGGTAAGGGGCCGCTCAAGATTTGGCAGCGTTGCAAGCGAGCTGGCCGCATGGAGGAATACGAAGGTCTGTACGCGCTTTTTTGCATCGACGCGCACAACAACTACCCGGCCCTCGCTGAACGGCATCTGACCGAGAAGCCCGAGGGCGGCATGCTGGTATCGTTCTTCGCTGCCTACGATCCCGCGGCCGTGATTCGTCGCCTCGACGTTGGGCTCACTTGGCTATTTCAGTCAGCGCGCGACATGCACGGGGCTTTTAAGATGCCTGCGCCTCAGGTTGACGCCCTCGCGGAGAAACTCGAACGAGCGAAAACGGAACGACAGACTCGCCCGCAAGGCCAGTCCTAGCCATGCCCACGAGGCACAGATTCACAGCCGCCGAGGGTTACACCGTAGGCGAGCTGCTGCATTACGGGTTCGACCATATTTCCTCGGCTCGATATCTCTTGGTGCGCAGCGCGACTTACTTCGACTCGGCCGGCTATCTCGCGCACATTGGCGTCGAGCTGATATTGAAGGCGTGGCACCTTGAGGCGCTCGGGCACTTCGAGAACACGCACAATCTGCAAGAGCTTTGGCGCGTGCTGGTGAAGCAGTCCGGGGTAAAGAAGCTCAGCAAGGATGGCTCACGAACTTTGGCGCTGCTAGATACGTACGAACACCTGCGATACCCGAATCCAAGCAACCCGATTGAGATTGGAAGTGAACACGTGGCCAAGGTCAATGCGCTGGTCGAGGCCCTGTGGCGGCGAATGCCAGACGCACTATTGCTAGCGTATGACGGCATCGACCCGCTAAAGAAGGGCGGCCGAGTGCTGATGAAACGACCCAAGAACTACCGTGGAAAATAGACCGCCCCGACAGGGAGAATCAAACTATGGCGACCACAACCGATCCCTCAGCCACCGCAATGCTGATCGCTCGCACGATGGTTCACAATATGCAGATTGCCGCCGGTCAAGGGGCGCCCTTCATGGCGGTGCGGCTGGCCGCCGAAAAAAATGGAATGTCTACTCAGGACTTTGCGCCCGGCATCGAGCACGGCGCCCAGTGGGGCATGTTTGAAGTGTCGAGCAACTGGATCAAACTAACGCAGGCCGGATTTAAGGCTGCCTGACAAACCGGGCTAGGCACCGTCCGGCTCCCGCGTCATAGTGCTCGACCAGGGCACGGGTTTGCCTGATCCATGGGATTTCAGAGCCACCGCCCTGGTGGGTATGGCCGGGAACTGGAGCAGGCCCGCGCCCGGCTCCGGTGTCGTAAGTGTGGCGGCCGAAGTCCTAGGGTTGAGGTGTACA
>DATJTJ010000038.1:0-28226 GCA_035503515.1 Steroidobacteraceae bacterium | reverse complement strand
TAATGCCCTTGTGGTGCTGGCCGGATGCGCGGCCGTGGCGCAACCGCCGCACCCGCCGGGGACCCCGGCATCGGCGGCCCCCTCCGTCACCGCGCCCGCGCCCTCCCTGAGCCAGGGCGATTACCTCGATCCGGCCTCCCTCGACCTCTATCGGCTGCTGCCGCCACCGCCTGAAGCCGGTTCGGCCCAGGAGCGCACCGAACTCGACGAGCTGCTGCGCCTGCAGAAGACCCGGACCCCGGCCGAAGTGCGCGCGGCGCAGGCGGATGCGACCCTCAGCATTTACCGCTTCGCCGACGCGCTGGGCAATCCGCCGGCCTTCACCCCGCGGCAGCTGCCCCTGACGACGGAACTGTTCCGCCGGGTGATCAGGGCGGAGAGCCTGTTCATGGGCACCGCCAAGGACGCCTTCGCCCGTCCGCGGCCGTTCCGGACCGAGACGCGGCTGACGCCCGTGGTGCCGATGCCGGCCTCGGCCTCCTACCCCAGCGGCCACAGCACCTGGGCCATCGCCAGCGCCATCGTGCTCGCCGACATGGTCCCGGAGCGACGCCGCGAGATCTTTGCCCGCGCCGACGACTACGCGCACAACCGCGAGGTCGGTGGCGTGCACTACCCGAGCGATGTGGCCGCGGGGCACCTCGCCGGCACGGCGCTCGCGCAGCAGCTGTTCAATTCGGCGCGCTTCGATGCGGACGAGGCGGCCGCGGCGGCGGAACTGCGGCGGGCGCTCGGACTGCCGCCGCGCCGGCGGTCCACCCTGCATTGACCGTCTGCCTCAATAACTTGCATATTGAAAGTTACTGCGCTATAACACTTGCATCTTGATAGTGACCGGGCGTCCCCATGCAACGCAAGAATCTCGGCCTGATGCAATGTCCCATCGCGCGCAGCCTGGAGCGCGTCGGGGAGTGGTGGAGCATCCTCATCCTGCGCGATGCGTTCCTCGGGCTGACGCGCTTCGATGAGTTCGCGGACAGTCTCGGCATCGCGCCCAACATGCTCGCGCGCCGGCTGAAGGGCCTGGTGCAGTCGGGCCTCCTGGAGAAGCGTCGCTACCAGGACCGGCCGCCGCGTTTCGAATACGTCCTCACCGAGCGGGGGCGGGATTTCCGCCCGGTGCTGTGGGCGCTGCTGTCCTGGGGCAACCGCCACTTCGCTCCCGAGGGCGCTAGCGTGCAGATCATCGATGCGGCGAGCGGCGAAGTGGCCGATCCGGTGCTGGTCGACCGCCGCAGCGGCCGGCCGCTGACGCCGCCCCATTTCCGCGCGGCCGCCGGGCCCGCCGCGACGGCCCGCACGCGCGCGCGCTATCAGTCCGGAGGCGCGTCATGAACGCCGTGGCCGATGAGGTACTGGATGGCCGCAGCCGCCTGGGCGTGGGCGCCCGGCGGCCCCTGCCCTGGCGCACGCTGCTGCTGGGGGCGACCGGCACGCTCGCGCTGGTGGCGGGCGGTGCGCTCGGCCTTCACTGGTACCGCGTCGGCCGGTTCATCCAGAGCACCGACGATGCCTTCGTCGGCGGCGACATCACGGTCCTCGCGCCCAAGGTCGCAGGCTTCATCGCCGAGGTTCCCGTGACGGACAACCAGGCCGTGCATGCGGGCGACCTGCTGGTCCGGCTGGACGACCGCGACTTCCGGGCGGCGCTGGCGCGCGCCGAGGCGGCGGTCGGTGCGCAACGCGCCCAGCTGGCGAACCTCGCCGCCACCTTGCACCTGCAGCAGGCGGTGATCGCGGAGGCCCGCGCCTCCATCGGCGCGGCCGATGCCGAGGTGGTGCGCACGCGCGATGACCAGGCGCGCTTCGCGAGGCTCGCGCAGCGTGGGGCGGCCTCGCTGCAGAGTTCGCAGAAGGCAGATTCCGATTTCGCGCAGGCGCAGGCCCAGCAGGCCCATGCCCGCGCGGCGCTCGATGCCGCGCAGCGCCAGTCGGAGGTCATCGGCACCCAGCGTCAGCAAAGCGAGGCGCAGCTGGCCCAGGCCCTCGCGGAAGCGGATCTCGCGCGGCTGAACCTCGGCTATACCCAGTTGCGCGCGCCGGTCGACGGGGTCATCGCCAACCGCAGCGCGCGCCTGGGCGCCTACGCGGCGGTGGGCTCGCAGCTGCTGTCCGTGGTGCCGGCCCAGGGACTGTGGGTGGATGCGAACTTCAAGGAAAGCCAGCTCGCCCACATGCGGCCGGGGCAGCGGGTGCGGATCCGCGCCGACGTGCTGCCGGATGTGCAATTCGAGGGCCGGGTCCTCAGTCTCAGCCCCGCGACCGGGGCGCAGTTCAGCGTGCTGCCCGCCGAGAACGCCACCGGCAATTTCACCCGCATCGTGCAGCGGGTGCCGGTGCGGGTGGCGCTGCTGGGGGATGCGTCGCAGCTGGGACGGCTGCGCCCGGGGCTGTCGGTGCGGGTGGACGTGGACCAGCGGCCGTGACCGCCCCCTCCGCAGCGCTGGCGCCGGACCAACTGCCGCTCGGCCTGCGGGTACTGGCCTTCGCCATGATGGGCGTGGGCTTCTTCATCGCGACCCTGGACATCCAGATCGTGTCCGCCTCGTTGCGGGACATCGGTGGCGGACTGTCCGCGGGGGCGGATGAGACGGCGTGGGTGCAGACCAGCTACCTGATCGCCGAAATCATCGTGATCCCGCTGTCCGGCTGGTTGTCGCGGGTGCTGTCCACGCGCTGGCTGTTCAGTGTCTCCGCGGCGGGGTTCACCATCACCAGCCTGCTGTGCGGCTGGGCCTGGGACATCCACAGCATAATCGTGTTCCGCGCGCTGCAGGGCTTCCTCGGCGGTTCGATGGTGCCCACGGTGTTCACCACCGCCTTCATGTACTTCAAGGGTCACCAGCGGGTGATCGCCGCGGCGACCGTCGGCGCCCTCTCCTCGCTCGCGCCGACGTTGGGACCGACGGTGGGCGGCTGGATCACCGATCACTACTCCTGGCACTGGCTGTTCTTCGTGAACCTGGTGCCGGGAACCGTGGTTGCGGTGGCGGTGCCGTTGCTGGTGCGGATCGACACCGCGGATCTGAAGCTGCTGCGCGGCGCGGACTACCTGGGCATGCTGCTCATGGCCGTGTCGCTCGGCTGTCTCGAGTACACCCTCGAGGAGGGGCCGCGCTGGGACTGGCTGGATGATCCGACCATCACCCTGACCACCTGGATCGCGGCGATCGCCGGCATCGGGTTCATCATCCGCAGTCTCCTGCACCCCCGGCCGGTCGTGGACCTGCGGGCCCTGAAGAGCCTCAACTACTCGCTGGGCTGCTTCTTCTCATTCGTGTGCGGCATCGGGATCTTTTCCACGGTGTACCTGACGCCGCTGTTCCTGGCGCGGGTGCGCGGCTTCAGCGCGCTGCAGATCGGCTATGCGGTGTTCACGACCGGGCTGTTCCAGGTGCTTTCGATTCCGGTCTACACGGCGCTCGCGCGGCGCGTGGACCTGCGCTGGCTGATGATGTTCGGACTGGCCTGCTTCGGGGTCAGCATGTGGAACTTCGCGCCCATCACCCACGACTGGGGCTGGCGCGAGCTGCTGCTGCCGCAGGGCCTGCGGGGATTCGCGCAACAGTTCGCCGTGGCCCCCGCGGTCACCCTGACATTGGGGGCGCTCGCGCCGGCGCGCCTGAAGTTCGCCTCCGGCCTGTACAACCTGATGCGCAACCTGGGGGGCGCCATCGGCATCGCCATCTGCGGGACGCTGCTCAACGATCGCACCAATCTGCATTTCGAGCGCCTCGCCAGCCACCTGAACGGCGCCAATCCGGCACTGGCCTCGCTGCTGCGCGCCGCGCCGGCCGCCAACCCTACGATGGCATTGGCGCAATTGTGGCAGCTGACGCTGCGGGAGGCCCAGACCCAGGCCTACGCGGACTCGTTCCTGGCCATCGCCGTCGCGTTCGTGGTCGCGACGGCGATGGTGCCCCTGATGCGCAAGGTGGTGGCGCCGGCCGCGCCCTCAGCCGACGCGCATTAGCGCGGCAGATCGAACACCAGCACCTCTGCGGCCTCGCCCTTCGCGAGCACCAGCGGCTGCGCCGGGGTCAGCCGCAGCGCATCCCCGGCGGCCAGCGCCTCGCCATTCACGGTGAGGCTGCCGCGGGCCACCTGCACGTAGGCCTGACGTTGCGGTGACAGTGCCAGCTGCGCGGACTCGTGGCCGCTGAAGAGACCCGCGTAGACCCGCGCCTCCTGGTGGATGAGCACGGAGCCGTCGGCACCGTCCGGGGATGCGATCAGCCGCAGGCGGCCGCGCCTGTCCTCGTCGCTGAAGCGTTTTTCCTCGTAGCCCGGTGCGATGCCCCGCGCCGCCGGTTCGATCCAGATCTGCAGGAAGTGCACCGGGCGCTCCTGCGAGCCGTTGAACTCGCTGTGCCGCACGCCGGTGCCCGCGCTCATGCGCTGCACGTCCCCGGGCCGGATCACCGAGCCGTTGCCCATCGAGTCCTGGTGCGCGAGTTCCCCGTCGAGCACGTAGCTGATGATTTCCATGTCGCGGTGGCCATGGGTGCCGAATCCGGCGCCGGGGGCGACGCGATCCTCGTTGATCACCCGCAGCGGTCCCACGCCCATGTACCGCGGGTCGTGATAGTCGGCGAACGAGAACGTATGGAAGCTGCGCAACCAGCCGTGGTCGGCCAGGCCCCGCTCGGCGCTGCGACGAATCTGATGCATACCCACCTCCAGTTCAGTGCAGCTACCCTATCCTTCATTTTTCGAAACAAAAAGCGCAATATTCGGTTCAAATCAATCTGGTTTTTAGATCATATGAAACTGCCCCGGACTTCAGCGGAGCAATGGGCGGTACTGGCGGCGGTCGTGGACCGCGGTGGCTTCGCCCAGGCTGCCCGCTCGCTGCACCGCAGCCAGTCGGCCGTGAGCTATGCGGTGGCCCGCCTGCAGGAGTCGCTGGGGGTGCCGCTGCTGAGCCTTCAGGGTCGCAAGGCCGTGCTGACCGCCCACGGGGAAACGCTGCTGCGGCGGGCCCGGCCGCTGCTCCAGGATCTGCACACCCTCGAAGATCTCGCGCACAGCCTGCAGCGAGGGTGGGAATCGCATCTGAAACTGGTGGTGGACGTCGCGTTCCCGCGCGAGCGCCTGTTGCAGATCGTGTCCGAACTGGGCGCCGCCTGTCCGCAGACCCAGCTCGAGCTGTCCGATGCCGTGCTGTCGGGCGCCGAGGAAGCCATCACCTCGCGCAGCGCGGATGTCGTGGTCACGAGCCGGGTGCCCGCCGGGCACCTCGGGGACCTGCTGCTCGAGGTGCCCTTCATCGCCATCGCCCATCCCGACCACGCCCTGTTCCGGTTGCAGCATCCGCTGACGGCGGCCGACCTGGCGCATCACACGCAGGTCGTGGTGCAGGACTCGGGCAGGCTGACGCCGCGTGACGAGGGCTGGCTGGGCGCGGAGCGGCGCTTCACCGTGAGCAGCATGGAGGCTTCGCTCGCGATGGTCACGGCGGGCCTGGCATTCGCGTGGCTGCCGGACCATCTGGTCTCAGCGGCGATCGCCGCGGGTGCGGCGCGGGCCCTGCCGCTCACGAGCGGCGCGACCCGGCAGGTGGCGCTGTCCCTGGTGCTGGTGCACGCGCCGGTCGCGGGACCTGCGGCACGGGAGGCGGCCCGCAGTTTCTTCCGGCACCGGCCGGCTCCGCCTGCGACGCGTTGAGGGGTCACTGGGCGGGCGGAGTCGCCATCAGATGACGCAGCAGCTCGGCCTCCTCGCCCGGATCGGCGGTGGTGGCATTGCTCCTGGGCGTCTTGAAACGCAGTTTCTGCGGGTATTCCTCGGGTTCGTGGATGCGCATGCCCTCGATCACCTGCGCATGATAGGCCATCGCCTGCTCCACGGTGTTCTCGCCCGTGACGATGGTGTTGGCGATGTTGAACGTGAGGATGTTGTCGGCCTCGCTGTCACAATGCACCGTGAGTTCGCCGCGGGTGCGATCGATGAGGATGCTGCCGTCATAGCTCAGCAGCGCCTGCACTTTGGCGAGCGGCACCTTGTAGTTGATGGTCTGCCACAGCACGTCCAGGTGGGGCAGCGGAAAGCGGTGCGTGTCCCCGGTCTTGTGCAGCACGGTGCGCTTCCACGGCCCGTTGTCATACCAGGTGAGCGACTCGGGCGTCATCTCCTGCGGATCGCCGTAGAGGGTGACCAGGTGCGCCGCCAGCACCTGCCGGTCCACGGGCCAGCCGGGCAGGTTCTTCGCCGCCCAGGCGTGGGAGGCGGGGGTCGTGGCCTCCTGCGGGACCTTCTGCGTGGGCGCCGGCAACGGTGTGGGCGACACGACCTTTTGCGCGAGCGCCACATTGACGGGCAGCGCGCACAGGACAGCGAGGGCGATCGGCATTTTCACGCGACTCTCCTTATATGACCCACTGCGAGTCTGTACGATAGCGATATTCCCTGCCGGAGCTTTGATTTTGCCAGTGCCGAGCGACTCCACTGTCCATAAGACGGCGCGCTACGCCCTGATCGGCGCGCTGCTCGTCCTGGGCGGATGGATGCTGCAGCGGTTCCTGCCGGCGCTGTGCTGGGCGGCGGTGCTGGCGGTGGCTACCGCCTCACTCTATGACCGCTGGCTCAGGCGCTTCAAGGGTCCGCGGGCCTCGCTGTGGGCGGCACTGACCTTCACGGTGATCGTCGGCGCGATCGTCGTCCTGCCGCTGATCTATTTCGGCTACGTCGCCGTACGCGAGATGGCGTCCCTGATCCGGGCCTTCGCCGATGCCGCGCACGATGGTCCGCCGCCGCTGCCGGCCTGGATCCGTCAGCTGCCCACCGTGGGCGACTGGATCGAGGGCCAGTGGGTGCAGCTGGTCGGCGAGGCCAGCCACCGCGTCGCCGGCGCGGATGTGACCACGCACACCTCGGTGTTCCAGTGGACGCGCCGCGTAGGCCTGCAGATCCTGCACCGGGTGGTGACGCTGGGCTTCACGCTGCTGACGTTCTTCTTCATCTGCCTGAACCGCGAGCGGTTGCGGCACGATGTGCCGTATGCGGCGCAGCGGCTGTTCGGACCCACCGTGCTGCCGATCCTGCAGGGGGTCGTGCAGGCCATCGGGGCGACGGTCGATGGCATCGTGCTGGTGGCCATCGCCGAAGGGGCGATCATGGCGGGCGTCTATGCCGCCGCGGGCGTCTCGCATCCGATCCTGCTGGGCGCGGTCACCGGCGTTTTCGCGATGATCCCGTTCGCCGCGCCCGTCATTTTTGGCGTGGTGGGCGTGGTCATGGGACTGAGCGGCCACATCGGCAGTGCCGTCGCGGTGCTGGTATCGGGCTTCGTGATGCTGCTGGCGGCCGACCACTTCGTGCGGCCGGTCATCATCGGCGGCAGCGCCAAACTTCCGTTCCTGTGGGTGCTGCTCGGCATCCTGGGCGGCGTGGAGCAGTTCGGGCTGGTGGGACTGTTCATCGGGCCGGCCCTGATGGCCGCGCTCGTGACCGTCTGGCGCAGCTGGGTCAACGGCCCTGCACAGGAGCCGCCGTGACTGTACACTGCACGGCTTTCGTGCGCCGCGCCCCGTTATGCTGTCGCTGAAGGCTTCATTCTGACGTGATGAACAGACCTGCTGAAGTGACCAACCCAGAACCCGCCCTCGAGATCCGCTTCGGACCGGTTGACATCGCGCAGGTGCGGATCCGCAGCACCGACCCGGGAACCATCGTCGATGAGCTCACCGGCCGGGTCGCCACCGCCCCGAAGTTCTTCGAGCGCACGGCGGTATGCCTGGACCTGAGCGAACTGGGTCGCGAGCCGGATGCCGCGGAGCTGCGCGGCGTGCTCGAGGCGGTGCGGCGCGCGGGCATGCTGCCGGTGGGACTGGTCAACGGTACGGCGACGACGGACGCGCTCGCCCGCCAGGTGGAAATGCCGCTGCTGGCGCAGTTTCGCGCCACCAGCAAGACTCCACCGGTGGTGCACGCGGCGCCGCCGCCGGAGCCCGAACCCGAGGGCCCGCTGCTCCACACCCAGGCCGTGCGCTCGGGGCAGCGCCTGTACGCCAGGCGTCGCGATCTGATCGTGATGGCCCCGGTCGGCGCCGGTGCCGAGCTGATGGCCGACGGCTGCGCGCACGTGTACAGCACGCTGCGCGGCCGTGTCATGGCGGGCGCCCGCGGCGATACGCGCGCCCGGGTGTTCTGCCAGGAGTTCTACGCGGAGCTGGTCTCCATTGCCGGTGTGTTCCGCGTGTTCGAGACCATCCCGCCTGAGCTCGCCGGCAAGCCGGTGCAGGCGTGGCTGGACGGGGATGCCCTGCGCTTCGCGCGGCTGGGCGATTGATCCAAAATCAAGATGGAGATCCGGTATTGACTGAAATCATCGTCGTGACGTCCGGCAAGGGGGGCGTCGGGAAGACCACGACTTCCGCGAGCATTGCCTGTGGACTGGCAAGCCGGGGCAAGAAGGTCGCTGTCATCGACTTCGACATCGGCCTGCGCAACCTCGACCTGATCATGGGCTGCGAGCGGCGGGTCGTCTACGACTTCGTCAACGTCATCAACGGCGAGTGCACGCTCAAGCAGGCGCTGATCAAGGACAAGCGGCTGGAGACCCTGTACGTGCTCGCCGCCTCCCAGACCCGCGACAAGGACGCGCTCACCGCCGAGGGCGTGGAGCGGGTGCTCGGGGAATTGCGCGCCGACAACTTCGACTACGTGCTGTGCGACTCGCCGGCCGGCATCGAGAAGGGCGCGCACCTGGCCATGTACTTCGCGGACCGCGCCATCGTGGTGGTGAATCCGGAAGTCTCCTCGGTGCGCGATTCGGACCGCATCCTGGGGCTGCTCGCCAGCAAGACCCGGCTTGCCGAAGGCGGCAACGGGCGCGTGCAGGAACACCTGCTGCTCACCCGCTACAGCCCGCGGCGCGTGGCCAGCGGCGAGATGATGGGGGTCGAGGACGTGAAGGAGATCCTCGGACTGGACGTGGTGGGGGTGGTGCCCGAATCCACCGACGTGCTGTCGGCGTCCAACGCCGGGACGCCGGTGATCCTCAACGAGAACTCGGACGTGTCGCGCGCCTACCAGGACGCCGTGTCGCGGCTGCTGGGCGAGACGGTGCCGCTGCGGTTCATCGATGAACCCAAGCGAGGTTTCTTCGCTCGCCTGTTTGGAGGTTGAGCATGGGGCTACTGGATTTTTTTCGCCGCCAGCCGCCCTCGGCCCAGGTGGCCAAAGAGCGCCTGCGCATCATCGTCGCGCAGGAGCGCGGTGCCCGCGGCGGCCCGGACTACCTGCCGCTGCTGCGCCGGGAACTGCTCGAGGTCATCCGCAAGTACGTGAACGTCGACCCGGAAGCCGTGGTCATCAACCTGGAGCGCGAGCAGGGTCACGAAGTGCTGGAACTGTCGGTGGCGCTGCCCGAGAAGGTTCAGGCCGCCAAGGCGGCCGCGGCGGCTGCGAAGTCCTGACGGGTCCGGCCCGGTGCTCTGGCGCGGGGACCGCTCCGCGCCCGCGACCCGCTACTCATCCGGGCCTTCGCCCATCTGCGACTGCGCATAGTTCTGCGCGCCGACCCGCCGGATCAGGTCGAGCTGGGTTTCCAAGAAATCGATGTGCTCTTCCTCGGACTGCAGGATGGACTCGAACAGTTCGCGGGAGACGTAGTCCTGCACGCTCTCGCAGTCGGCGATGGCGGCCTTCAGGTCCGTGTGGGCCATCTGTTCGAGCTTCAGGTCGCACTCCAGGCATTCCTGGATGTCCTCGCCGATCAGGAGCTTGCCCAGGTCCTGCAGGTTCGGCAGGCCCTCGAGGAACAGCACGCGCTTGATCAGCCGGTCCGCGTGCTTCATCTCATCGATGGACTCGTCCTTCTCGTACTCCTCCAGGCGCCGCAGTCCCCAGTTGCCGAACATCCGCGAGTGCAGGAAATACTGGTTGATGGCCGTGAGCTCGTTCTTCAGCACCAGGTTCAGGTGTCTGAGGATCTTCGGATCACCTTTCATTGACCGCACTCCATCCAAGGCGTTGACCGGCGATCATGGGGCAGCGTCCGGACAGGCGCAATCGGCTCAGGCTCGCGCCCGGGCTGCTCGACATCCGACGGTGTGTGGGGAATGGTGCGGGACTAGGCGGCGTTCTTGCGGCGGCTGGAGAGCACGTACTCATCGACCACGGCCTTCGCCGTTTCCTGGCAGCGGCCGCAGCACATGCCCACCGGCAGGCGCGACTGCACGTCGCCCAGCGAGGAGGCGCCGTGATCCACCGCCTCATGAATCTGGCGGTCGGTGATCGCGCTGCAGACACATACGTACATGTTCGCTCCGCCCAGGGTAAGAACCAGCAAGCCAAGTATAAATGAGAATGATTCCGGATTGCAAACAGCTCCGGTCGACCGCAAGCTTGAGCTTGACGTTCAGCGGCCGGCTTTGGGCTGGTACGTCCCGATGGTCCAGAGGTTGCCCTCCGGATCGCGCAGGTCGAACTGCGCGCTGCCCTGCGGAAATGCGGGCGTGCGGGCCACATGCATGTCGCGAACGACATCCGCGCCGGCGGCGACGGCCTTGAGGTACTGGCGCCTCACGGCCTCGGCATCCGGAGCCACGAGCGCGATGGAGGCCACGCCGACGCGCGACCAGGGGTTATCCGCGGCCGGCCGGCTGGAGACGAACACCACGCCGGTGCGCCATCCCAGTTCGGCAAAGGCCAGCGAGCCATCCGGCGCCGGGTACCGCGACAGCAGGGTCATTCCCAGGACGCGGGTCAGCCAGTCGATGCCGGCGAACGCATCGTCGTAGACGACCGAGGGAGTGACGGTGGGCGAACTCACGCGCTCGCGCCATCGAAGGGTTCGATCCGCAGGCCCGACAGGTCCAGGTCCCCGATGCAGCGCGCATTGACCGCCCACCGGTTCGGGTCGCGGCGCGGCCGCGAGAAAGGCGCGATTCCGCAATGCCGGCAGAAGTAGTGCTGGGCCGTGCGCGTCCCGAACTGGTACAGGACCAGCTCCTCCCCGCCGGCAACGACCTCCAGGTCCGCATCCTGGACGGGAAGCCACAGCGCCCCGGCGCGGCGACAGAACGAGCAGTTGCAGTCCAGCGCCAGGGTGATGGCGCCCCGCAGGCGGAACTGCAGCCGACCGCAGTGACAGGACCCCTGGTGGGTCGGCCGGTCATCCCTACGCATGATTGCCATCATAAGTCCTCGAGGGCGAACTGCAGCATCAGGCTCTCGCCATCACCGAGCGCCCGGTAGCGGCCGGCGAGCTGCGCAAGTTCACCGCTCGCCTCCTCGACCATCGCGACCGGCGCCTCGATGAGCGGCGTGCGCCAATGGGCAAGCTCGGTATTGACCAGCGCCCCGAAATCGGACGGGGCGCAGGCACCGCTCGCCACGGACTGCAGGCCGCGGGCGAGGACCTCCGCCTGCAGGGCCTGTGGCCCCCGCGTGACGATGAATTGCGGGTCGGACAGCTGCGCAACGCTGCAACCGCGGGCGATGTTGCCGAAGAATCCGCCGCGCAGCGCCCAGCGCCGCTCGGCCACGAAATGCGCAAGATCGTGATGCGGGACCTGGGGGCCGAGGTCGGCCCGCTCCTGGGTGCCGTCGGCGCGCAGGCAGCGCAGCTGGGCGCGGTGGCCGCGTTTGGTGATTGCTATGTCCACGCTCGTGCAGCCCTGCGCTCAATGTTCATGGCGGCCGGCGCGGCAGAAGAAGTCCATGCTCACTTCCCGGACCCGGCTGGGTTCGCCCCACGCCGCCGCGAGTTCGGTTGCGAAATCGGTGAAGAAGGCCGGCCCCACGGCTTCCATGCACAGCCGGGTCGCCGACCAGGTCTTGAGATACGCGAGGAACTGGTCCAGGGACCAGCTCAGGCGCATGTCGATCTGCGGCACCTCGATTTCGTGGAACGGGAAGGCAATGCCGGCATAGGCATCCCAGGCGATCCGGTTCTGGGGCGACCAGTAGGTCTTGATGGGGTTCAGCAGCTTCGCGTCGATGATCCGGTCGAGCTCCGCGGTGAGGTGGGGCAGCGTATAGGTCCAGGCGGCGAACACCCCGCCGGGCCGCAGCACGCGCTGGACCTCCGGCCAGAACCGGCCGAAGTCGAACCAGTGCAGCGCCTGCGCCACGGTGACCAGGCTGAACTGCCGGTCCGCGAAGCTCGTCTGCTCCGCCGCCTGCACCGAATAGCGCACCCGCCCGTGGGGGCGGGCGTTGGCAATCTGCTGCGCCGAGATATCGGTGGCCTCGACCACGGCGAACCATTCGGCGAGCTGCACCGCGGCCTGCCCCGAGCCGGTACCGCAGTCCCAGGCACAATCGAGACCGGCGCACATCCGCACCAGATACTCGAACAGTTCCTGTGGATACTGCGGCCGCGAGGCCGCGTACTGCGCGGCCTGGGCACTGAAAAGCTGGCGGGTGTCGAGCGTCATCGCAGCTGTCACCCGCCTTCGCCGCCGCTGCCGCCTTCAGATTCCGGGAATGTCCCGCTTCTGCGTGGCGCGCCGGTGGGCAACCTCCTGGACATAGATCGGCGAACGGTAGACCCCGTTGTTGTTGAGCGAGGCCGGCAGCGGCACGAACGAGTTCATGGATTCCAGCAGCGCATCGCAGCGGGCCTGAACGCCCGGGCGGTATTCGGGCTCGGCGACGATGTACAGGTCGTTGTTGAGCATGCCGTTGAGCACGAACCGGCCGGCGACGACCGGATCCATGGGCCGGATGCCGGCCGGCGTCACGCCCGCGGGCGGCTCGGGACGCGGTGGTCGCGGCGGGCGGGGGCCGCCGGCGGTCCGGGGCTGCGCGCCCGGAGCGACGGCCGGCGGTCCGTCATTCTTCAGTGCCGCGGGCCGGTAGCTCTCGCTCACCCCGATGTTGGTGGCAGTGAGGCCCGGCACGAAGCACGAAGTGCCGATGTTGGTGTTGCGCAGCTCCAGGCGCAATTCCTCCATGAAGCCGACCGCCGCGATCTTGGAGACGGTGTAGATGCCCGCCCCGCTGCCCGGCAGGATGCCGCTGGTGGAGGTCGTCGTGATGATGTGCGCGCCCTGCTTGCTGGCGAGCATCCGCGGCACGTAGGTGTGCGTGCCGTAGATGGGACCCCAGAGGTTGACGCCCAGTCCCCACTCCCAGTCCTTGTAGGTGCCGGTGCTCGCCGGTGCCTGCAGTCCGACGCCGGCGTTGTTGACCAGCACATGCAGGTTGCCGAACTTCTTGTCGATCTCGTCGGCGACGCGATCCCAGGAATCGCGCTCCATCACGTCGTGCTTGATGGAATGGATGCGCGGATCATCGGCGGGAAAATGCTTGAGCGCATCCCCGATGTGCTGCTGGTCGAGATAGCCGATCACGACTTTCATGCCGGCCTCGTGGAAAACGCGCGCGATCCCCAAGCCGATGCCGCTGGAGCCGCCGGTGATGTAGGCGACCTTGCCCTTCACGTCGGTGATCGGCGGCGCCTGGGCGGTTCCCATGTCCGGATATTCGGCTGCCGCGGCCTCACGGGTCGCCAGGGCACCCAGCAGTCCGGTCGCGCTTGCCGCCGCCACGCCGCCCAGCATCTGGCGCCGGTTCAAAGTCTGATCATCCATGGAACCCCCTGTTGCCCACATGATGCCGCGCTCGAGGCGGCGGATCATGATAGGCGAGTGCCGCCGGTGTGCAACAGGGGCAACGCTTCAGGGAAGCGCTTTCTTGAAGAACACGTAGCGCTGCGTTTCCTTGAAACCCAGCGCCAGGTGCATGCGCTGACTCTGGACGTTGTCCAGGGTGGTATCCGATGCGAATTCGGTGCAGCCGGCATCCACCGCCCAGCGTTCGACACTCGCCACCAGCATCCGGCCCACGCCGCGTCGCCGCGCAGTCGGGACCACATACAGGCCTTCCAAAAAGGCGACCGGCGAGGAGGTCGTGCCGTTGACGTAATCGGTGCGCAGCGAGGCCTCGATGAAGCCGATCGGCGCGCCCGCGCTGTCATATTCGATGAACTGCGTGAACCGGCCGGGGGCGGCGAGGAACTCACCCATCTGGGTCAGATGTCGGGTCAGGGAACAGTGCGGCCACAGCTGCTGGCGCAGCGTCAGCCAACCCGGTTGTTCGACGGAGGTGCATGGAACGGGCATGGAACGGTCGCCTATCAGGGGGCGCAGCCCCAGTGTACCCCCGACCTGCGGGGTGCTGGGCAAGTTGCGCCTGACACGGCCCCCCTGCGGTGCAGCTGGCGATCAAGGCGATCCGGCGACGATGCTGCGCTGCATTTGCGCGGGCGGCTTCCTCAGGACGGTCAGCGTGATCGCATCGCTCGCCGGACGGGTGCCGATGACGGCATAGCCGCAGCGCACGTACAGCCGGATATTGCCCTCGCTGCGGGACCCCGTGAAGAGTTCGAAGGCGCGCGCCTGCGGAAACATCTCTTCGATGGCGCCCAGGAGTGCCGTGCCGATGCCCTGCCCCTGGTGATCCGGCGCCACCATGAGCCGCCCGATGAGACAGATTTCTTCGGCGAGCGTCGCGCGCACCGACCCCACGATGGCAACGCCGTCGGTTGCCTTGAGGACGGTCGCAACCTGGATCTCGGCGATCAGTGATTCCAGAGTCTGGACCATCGGCTCAATGGACCAGTCGTTGTAGAGCCGGGCTTCGGATTCGTACGCGAGATGCTGCAGCGCCAGGATCTCGGCGGCATCCGCGGCCGTGGCAATGCTGATATGGATCATGGTCACCCGTTGATGGGCTTGCGGTAGGGGACGCAGGTCAACCGGCCGTGCACGTGCCGCTGGGCGCCGACGGCCCTGAAGCCATGCGCTTCATAGAAGGCCTGCGCCGCAGCCGTGCTGCACAGGTGCACGGCGGGCAGCTTCCAGGAACGCCCGCACTCCTCGAGGGCGGTGCAGAGGGCACCGCCGAGCCCCAGGCGCTGCGCTCCCGGAGCGACGTACAGCAGGCGGATCTCGCCGCTGACATGCAGCAGGCCGACGCCCGCGATGCGCTCGCGCAGCTCGCCGACCACGCAGAAGTTCTCGGGGTGCTGGATCCAGGTCGTGAAATTCGACCAGGTCTTGTTCGCCAGCCAGTGTTCGAGGGTGTAGGGATCGTTGTCGTGATCGGCGATGCACAGCTCGCGGATGGAGCTGCGGACCACTTCGATGGCCTCCGCGGCATCGGCGGCCACCGCGGCGCGGATCCTGATCATCTGCCGCTGCCGCCCAGGACCCTCGCGGGCAGAAACAGCACGGCCCGCAGCAGTGCGAACACGGCTTCGAAGGTGATGCCGATCAGCCGGAACGGCAACGACAGCAGCCACACCAGCGGCCACAGGACCAGCGCCACCAGCGCCAGCGGCCAGCACAGGACCAGCAGGATCAGCCACAGGATCAGTGCCATGGATGGCCCCTCATTTATCGCCCGAGCCTCCGCCGCCATCACCCGGCCGGCCGCCCGTCGCCAGGAACTCCAGTTCCTCGTCGGAGACGCGGTTCTGTTCCCGGATGAGCTGGGCCCGGCGCAGCTGCTCGGTAGGCACGAGCACGGAAAACTCCGTGCCGAGGCCGGGGACCGCGGCATCCGAGATCAGCAGGCAGGACAGCGACTCGGATTTCAGCAGCCCCGAGAGCGCCTGGGCAGAGATCTGATCCCCGAAGGTGGCCACCACGCTCCAGCCGTCAATGGGCATTCACTTGTCTCCGCCGGCCCGTACCGGCGTGGCGGCGCTCGCACCGACCACCGTCGTCCAGGGCCGCACCCGCCACCGGGTCACAAGACCCGCCTTCACATAAGGGTCGGACTGCGCGAAGGCGCGCGCCGCCTGATCGCTCTCGCCCGCAAACAGCAGCACGGCCCCGTCGGCCGGATCCGCGAGGGCTCCGCCCAGCATCAGTTCGCCGCGCTCCTGGGCGCTCCACGCCTGACGCAGATGATCGTCACGGTAGGCTGCCCGACGTTGCAGGTAGTCCGGAACGAAATCGTAGAACAGCAGGAAATGCATGGGCGCCTCCGCACGACGGCCGCCTGATTGTAATACGAACCCGGGCGTGCGCCGGGGGCGCTACCCATCCCGGCAAAGGTATCCGGCGGCGTCGATGAGGCCGGCAAAGGAGGTCTTACACTGCGGATGCGACGAGACGGCCGCCCCCACAGTCCCGGCCGCACTGCCAGCGTGTTGTCGAAATCCCAGAGCACATACCGGCTCATCGGCCGCGGCCGCACTGGGACTTGATCATCTTTCCCAGCAGCCTCACGGCCGCCTCGGTGCGTTCTGTCCACGGATGGCCATAGTTGAGCCGGACCGCGCGCGAGAACTCGCGCCGGACGGAAAAGATCGGACCGGGTGCGATGCTGATGTCCTCATCCAATGCCCGGGCCTGCAGCTGCAGGGCGTCCGCACCCGCTGGCAGCTGCACCCACAACTGGTAGCCCCCGGCGGGCAATGTCCAGCGGCACTCCTGCGGAAAATGGCGCTCCAGGGCATCCACCAGCCGTTGCTGCTGTCCTGCGAGGGTGCGGCGCAGGCGGCCCAGGTGCCGGTCGTACACGCCGGTCGCCAGATAACGCGAGACCGCGGCCTGGATGGGGATGCTGGTGGCCAGGGAGGTCGTGATCTTGCGGTTCCTCACGGCCGTGGCGAACCGTCCGGCCGCGACCCACCCCAGGCGATAGCCGGGGGCGAGGCTCTTTGCGAACGATCCGCAATCCAGGACCAGGCCCTGGCGATCCCAGACCTTGGTGATCCGGGGTCGCTCGCGACCGAAATACAGTTCCGAGTAAACGTCGTCCTCGATCAGCGGAATGCCGCGCGCGGCCAGCATGCTCACCAGCTCCTGCTTCGCGCCTGATGCCAGGGTGAGGCCGAGTGGATTGTGAAAGGTGGTCATGAACCAGCAGGCCTTCACTGCGACGCGCTGCAGCGTCCGCTCGAGCGCCTGCAGGTCGAGGCCATGCTGCGGATGGGTGGGTATTTCCACGGCGCGTCGACCTGCGCCCTCGATGGCCTGGAGGCATCCATAGAAGCTCGGCGCCTCGATCGCCACGACATCATCGGGCGCGGTCACGACCTGCAGCGCGAGATTCAGCGCTTCCAGTGCGCCGGCCGTCACCACTATTTCATCGGGAGAGACCTCGGCGCCCATGAGCCGGTAGCGTTGCGCGATCCGGGTGCGCAGCTCGAGGCTCCCCGGCGGGAGATGCTCGACCGTGCTCCAGGGATCGAGATGGCGACTGACGTGGGCGAGATGCTGTCCAAGCTGCTCCAGCGGAAACAGCTCCGGGCTCGGAAAGGCCGACCCCAGCGGCACGTTCGCGTGGGCGCGGGTGCCCTCGAGGATCTGGAAGACCAGTTCGCTCACGTCCACGTGTTCCGGACGGCGCGGCTTCGGGACGCTGCGGGGCGGCGGCGCGGCGGCGGTGACGAAAAAGCCGGACCGGGCGCGGGACTCGAGCAGTCCGCGCGCTTCCAGCAGCTCGTAGGCCCGCACCACGCTTGCGGGACTCGTCGCCCGCTCCCGGCACAGTTGCCGGATGGATGGAGCGCGGCTGCCCGCACGCAGCGTCCCCTCCCGGATCAGTGTTTCCAGATCACGCGCGAGCCGTTCGTACAGTCTCACCGGCAGCCCCCTCAGCTGCCTGCATCATAAGGGGCTCAGGGACCGCCGTGCGGGGAAATCAGGTGCAGATAGGCGCCGGTCATCAGCAGTACGAACAGCAGCAGGGACAGGCCGATACGCCAGTACAGCGCCTGCACCATCGCGCCCGATTGGGTGGGGCCCGAACTCATGTGGAACAGTGCCTTGCCCAGCGACGCAATGATGCAGCCGAGCAGCACGACGACGATCACTTTGAAATCCTCAGGCATCAGTTGCGCTCCCGGATGATCTCATCCGTGGTTGTGGGCGCCGCAGCGTTGCGTCGGGCCTGCTCGGCCCGCTGTTCACGCCGGACGGTGGACACGACCGTGCCGGCGGCGGCGGTCACCACGCCCAACATGGCCGCCATCAGGAACACCAGCCCGCCTGCCAGACGGTAGCCCTCGAACAGGCCGAGGCCCACGCCGATCGGCGTGGACACCATCAGGAGGGGTTTCGCGATCCTCATGCCGACACCTTAGACCCGGCGATGCCCGCTGGGCAGATGCAGATCGTTCCTTTTCAAAGCGGTACAGATGCGCCGCGGACCTGAGTTCAGTGGCCCTGGAGCAGCGCTTCGGTCGTGACGATCTGCGCGTATTCGCCGTCCAGGTTGGCCAGCGCCATGGCATGCACTTCCGCCGCGCTGCGTGGCGTTCCGGCATGGTCGACCTTGTCGAAGGTGTAGGTCGCATCGGAGACGACCTGGGTCCGGAACCCGAGATTGCCGGCGGTGCGGGCCGTCGACTCGACGGAATTGTTGGTGCTCACCCCGACGATGACGATCGCCTCGACGTTGCGCACCCGCAGCCAGCGTTCCAGTGCTGAATGAATGAAGGCATCGGGCACGTTCTTTTCCACCACGTGTTCGTGCGGCAGCGGCGCGAGCGCCTCGAGGAACTCGGCGCCGGGCTGTCCCGGCCAGAACAGTGACCCCGGCGCCCGGGACATGTGCCGGACGTGCACGACGGGCGCATCCCGCCTGCGCCATGCGGCCAGCAGCGATGCAATGTTCTGCTCCGCCTGTGGATTGTTACGCGGGCCGGCCGCGGCGCTCGTGATGCCGCGCTGCATGTCGATGATGATGAGTGCGGGAGCCTCCATCATATCTGCGCATGACCCTCGAGGAAGAACACGCACTCCCCCTCGAGTTCCACGCGATCACCCTTGAGGCTGCACTTTATTTCGCCCCCGCGTTTCGAGGCCTGGTAGGCACGGAACGATGTCCTGCCCAGGCGTTTTGCCCAATAGGGCACGAGGGCGCAATGCGCACTGCCGGTCACGGGATCCTCGGGAATCCCCTTGGCGGGCGCGAAGTAGCGGCTGACGAAGTCATGTCGACCCGCACCCGCCGCAGTCACGATCACCCCGCCACGGTCCAGACGGGCAATGGCGGCGATATCCGGATCGAGTCCGCGCACGGCCTGCTCGTCCTCGAGCAGCACCGTGTAGTTGAACTCGTCGGCGACGACCTCGAGCGCAGTCGCGCCCAAGGCTTCGGCCAGCTGCGGCGGCGCTGCAAGGGGCGCGCAGGGGCGTGCGGGAAAGTCCATGGCATACCCTGCAGCGGCCCGCCGGACCACGAGGGGGCCGCTGGCGGAGAAGAACGTCACCTCGGCGCGGGCAGGCTCCAGGCGCTCCAGGACGACTGCGGCACTGGCAAGCGTCGCATGACCGCAAAGTGGAACCTCCACGCCCGGCGTGAACCAGCGCAGCCGGTAGTTCTCATCCTGGCGTACCAGGAAGGCGGTCTCCGCCAGGTTGTTCTCGGCGGCAATGGCCTGCAGCAGCGCATCCCCGGGATAGCGTTCCAGCACCATGACGGCGGCCGGGTTGCCGTGGAAGCGATGCGTGGCAAAGGCATCGACCTGGTAGAACGGTACACGCACGGTGATTTTCAGGGTCCGCGGTATTGTTCGAGATCGACGATCTTCGGTGTGACGGCCGCGCCGTCGATCAGCAGTTCGGCGGCCGAGACCGGCAGCTTAAACCGTCGCGGCCCGGCACTGCCAGGGTTCACGTACAGGACACCCGCCCTGTTCTCGATCTTCGGCTGGTGCGAATGGCCCGACAGCACGACCGCGACGCCGCCGCTGCCGGGATCGATGTCCAGCTGCGCGAGATCGTGGATGACATGGATATCGACGGCGCCGATGCTCAGCCGCTGGTGCTCGGGCAGCCGTGCAGCCCAGGCACCGCGGTCATTGTTGCCGCGCACGGCCGTGACGGGGGCAATCAGGGCGAGCCGGGTGAGGATTTCCGGGTCGCAGATATCACCGCAATGAATGATGGACCGGCAGCCGGAGAGAAATTCGATGGCCTGCGGCCGCAGCAGGTTGTGCGTATCGGAAATCACGCCCACGCGGATGGCGTTCGCAGACATCACTCAAGACTGGCCTGGTAGCGGATTTCCATCAGCGGCCGGCCGCCGATGACGATGGTTTTTTCCGACTGCGGGTCGGGCGTGAACCCCGCGGCGCGGTAAAAGCGGATCGCCCGGGTGTTCTCGAGCAGCACCCACAGGGTCACCCTGCTGTATCCCAGTTCCGCGAGCCGGTCGCGGGCCTTCGACCATAGCGCGCGCCCGAGACCCGTGCCCCAATGCTCCGCCGATACGTACACGGCTTCCAGTTCGGCGGTCGTCACGAGGCAGTGGGGGTCGCGTGACCGGCCGAATGCGATCCAGCCGGCAACGTCGGGACCGATGGTCGCAACCCACACTTCCTTGGGCTTCCCGCGTGCGAGGCCGTCGGACCAGGCCTGGATGCGCGCCGGCACCGACAGCCCGTCCAGATAGTCGTCGGGAACGATCCCGCGGTAGGCAGCCTGCCAGGTCCGCACCTGGACCCGCGCGATTCCAGCGGCGTCCGACTCGCGCGCGCGCCGGACCTGCATGGCCTACGACGCCTTCGGTGCGGTTGCTCTCATTCCAGATAGCCCCGGTCCGCGGCGCGTTCGTGGTCGGGAAATCGCGCCATGGCGGTCAGCAGCCTGCGAAAACCCATCGCGCCGTAGAACTCTTCCTTGCCCGGGACGGAAAAGAGCAGGACGTTGCTGGCGCCCGCCTGCTGCACCAGGGATTCGACGATGGCCCGGCCGCAGCCCCGCCCCTGGTAGTCGGGCTCGACGACCACATCGAAGATGACCGTCCAGCTCACCCGATCCGAAATCGCGCGGCCCGCGCCGATGAGCTGCGCATCCACGTACGCAAAACACTGGGCCTGACTGTTGCGGAATTGCGATTCGAGAACGTCGGGGTCACGCATGCCCAGGGGTGCGCGCTCGAACACTCCCGCGAGGCCGGCCCAGTCGACGGCGTCCAGCTCCGATGTCAGCTGCAGCATCATGGCGGGTCATTGCGCAGCCCGAGCTTTGCGAGCACCTCGCGTGGCACGCTGTAGCTTCCCAGGACCCACTCCAGATTCTGGTACGGAAGCCCGATCGCTTCGCGCTGGATCAGCAGGTCGTGAAGGTTGCGCGCAATCCGCGCCAGCAGCTCCCGGGAGTGCTGTGGGTCGCGCTCACCCCGGCGATGCCGTTGGTATTCGCCGAGGCTCGCCTGCAGCTTGCGGCCGGTGATGCCGAGCGCGGAAGCTTTCTCGTTCATTACTTCGCGTTCGACCGCAGCCAGTTTCTGCATCCGGGGGTCATCGCTGCCGGGATTCTGCAAGTCCAAATCTCCACTCGGATCCGTAACTGCCAAAGATCCACGTTATAGCCGCAGGGCCCGGGATTCAAGCGCTGCGGGAAGTGCGGGATTTGTCAGCGTTGGATGCGTTCGGTAAGACGCACCGTGACGGTATCACCGACTTCCTTGTCGAGCTGTGCCCGCAGTTCGGATTTGAGAGGCAGCTTGTGCGTGCCATCGCCGAGCGCCATGAACGATGATGCGAAGGGGTGGCCATCGACGGTGCCCTTCACCTTGACCAGGCCGCGGGTTCCGAAGTATTCGGCGGAACCCGGCATCACGACGTATGTCCAGCCGCCCGCTGCGGGGCTTTTCCGGATGGGCGCCTTGAAGGTCTTGTTCAGGCGGGTGCTGATCATTGCCATGTCCTCGAGTTGCGGAGTTTCATTCCGTCTCCAGTCTCACGACTGGCCGGTTCGGCTTGCGGCGGGCCACTTCGTGGAAGCCCGCGGCGTCGTACATGGACTTGGAGCCGAACCACATCGAGTCATCGCCCGAGCGCGCGGCCTTGTCCACCGGATAGGCCTCCACCAGCCGGGCTCCCTGCCTGCCGGCGTACCGGATGGCGCCCTGCAGTAGCGCCTTCGCGACGCCCTGCCCCCGGTACTGCGCCGGAACGACGAAACAGATGATCGACCATACGGGCTGCGCATCGACCGGCTTCATGACCGGCGAGCGCTCGAGCCGGGCATAGTCGGCGCGCGGACCCACCGACACCCAGCCGACCGGTTCCTTGCCGCGGTATGCGATCAGGCCCGGCGTGGCGCCCTTGCGCACCGTCGCCTTGAGTTCGGCACGGTTCGCCTGGGCGCGGGTCATTCCCGGTACCGGCTGCGTCGCGCCGCGGCGGCGGTAGTACATGCACCAGCAACCCCGCGCGACGGAGCAGCCTCTTGCATTGAAGACGGTCTCCAGATCGCCCCACCGGGCGAGCGTCAGGGGGACGACCGTGATCTTCATTTACCGCACCCGATGGCCGCGGGTGGTTGGGGGACGTGGATTCGAACCACGATTACCGGAATCAAAATCCGATGTCCTACCCTTAGACGATCCCCCAATCGAGCGGCCCCGGCCGGCGTCGGTAAAGTATTGCATTGCCCAATAATATTGCCACCGGATCACCGTCGCCCGATGGCCCGAGCGCTGCGCCAGCGACAGCAGTTCGGACCGCGACGGAAAGTTCTTGAGCACGCGGTGTTTCGTGCCATCGCTCAGTTGCCGTATCTGGTACGTGTTGCCGTCTGCGTCGCGCTCGCTGATGGCCGAGCTGCTGCCGGCGACGAACAGGTTGTCCAGCATCACCACCTTCGCGCCAGGCTCGAGCGCCGCGTGCAGGGCGGAAAGGAAATCGCCCCGACGCGCAACCGGAACGTGGGATAACCAGAATCCCGCGAACGCGGCGTCATGGCCGCGGGCGTTCCGACCGGGAGCGTAGGCATCGCCGATCTCGAAAATGACATTGTCGCGTGTGGCGCGGCTGCGGGCGATGCCGAGGGTCTGCGGCGTGAGATCCAGCGCGACGACCTGCGCGGCCGTCTGCGCGATGAACTGCGTCCAGTATCCCGTTCCGCAGGCAATCTCCAGCACGCGGGCGCCGGCGAACTGCTCGCGCACCCACTGTTCGATCGCGCGCAGGTCGTGCTGTCGCTCCGGCTTGTGATAGACGCGGTCGTACTCGGGAGCACGGGCCGCGTAGTACTCCTGCAGAGACATGGCCTTCAGAGGGTCGCCCCGTACAGACTCACCAGTTCCTGGCTGCTGGGAACCCGATACTCGCCCTCGCGCGTGAAGTCGAGTTTTTCGAGCAGTCTCACCGAACGCGCATTGTCGGGCTTCACGATGGCCAGCAACGTGGACAATCCCAGCGTCACCCGGGCGAAATGCATGACCGCAACAGCCGCTTCAAACGCATAGCCATTGCCCCAGTACTCGGGCAGGAAGGCGAAGCCCAGATCCGGCTCCGGCAGGGAGGCTCGCTTGACCAGACCACAAAGACCGATGGCGGTCTGATCGTTCCCGAGCAGGGTCAGGTACATTCCGAACCCCAAGGATGCGTAGGTGCCGATGAGCTTGTCCTGGATGTAGCGCTCCGCGTCCGCGATCGTCCGCACTCCCCGGTCCCCGATGTTCTCGAGCCAGGAGGGCTCGTTGAGCAGCCTGCACAGGAACCGTGCATCCGCAAGGACCAACTGCCGAAGGACAAGCCGCCGGGTCCGTGCTATTTGCATCCGGGCGGAGCCGGGTGCCGTGCCTTCAGGGTCGCTGGAACAATGTTGTTCCAGGCTTCGACCAGCGCCGGCCACACGGCTGCCTGGGTCGCGGTCGACAACTTGACGCAGGTGGATCCGCCCGCTCCCCAGGCACCTTTGACCGGCGTGAACACCTTCGGGTGCAGGGTCATGAACCGCGCTTGCTGCGGCGGCGTCAGTTTAACCATGCCCCAGCTGTCATCCGGATAGCCCAGGGTCGCGAACACCCGTTTCCCGATCCGGAAGTCGGGATGGTCGTGGTGCTGGCACTCGGCGCACTCCGGCAGTGTCAGGGCCAGCGCGCGGAAACCCTCAGGCGTCATGGGTGACCGCGGCCCGGTGCCGCCGGTGTGCGTGAATGGCGCGCCAGATTATGACTGCCGCGATGCTCCAGCCGATCAGCATCAACGCCAGCCGACCCAACGATCGTGGATCGTTGAACCAGGCCACCGTGACGAGCAGCAGCAGGAATGGCGCGGTCACGGAGAATTCGATGGCGCCCCAGGTCTTGCCGGGCCGCCGTCGTTTCATCAAGGCCGGTGTATCCACTGTGCCTCTCCTCGTGCGCGGTGTGCCTATCTTACGGCTATTGCGGGCCTTGGCACAGTTCCTTCAAAAGATCGATGGCCTGGGCCCGCGGAAGGGTTTGATTTCGGCCGCCGCGCTCGCGCACCGTCACCGCTGCAGCCGCGACTTCCCGGCGGCCGATGAGGGCGGCAAACGGCACCCCGGAAGCGTGTGTTCGGAAGATCCGGTTGGCGAGAGTTTCGGACGAAGCATCGGAATGCGCGCGCAGCCCGGCTGCCCCGAGCGCGTCGAGCAGCTCCAGCGATGCCGAGTGCTGCGCCGGACCCAGAGGCAGCACCCGGACCTGTTCCGGAGCCAGCCACGGGGCGAGCCTTCCGCCCGAATGCTCCAGCAGAATGCCCATGAACCGTTCCAGGCTTCCGTACAGGGCACGGTGCAACATCATCGGGACCTGGCGACTGCCATCGCTCGCGGCATAGTGGACGCCGAACTGCCGCGGCAGCACCAGATCGAGTTGGATCGTACCGCATTGCCAGGAACGTCCCCACCGATCCTGCAGGTTGAACTCGAGTTTGGGCCCATAGAACGCGCCGGCGCCTGGCTGCTCCGACCACTCGAGACCCGCGCGCGAGGCAGCCGCACCCAGCATCGACTCGGCTCGGGTCCACAGCGCATCGTCGCCGGCGCGACTGCACGGACGCGTCGAGAGTCTCACATCGGCGATGTCGAGGTCGAAGCCGCCATAGAACTCGGCCAGGCCAGTGGCGAAGCGCGCCAGCTCGACATCCAGCTGTTCAGGGGTACAGAAGATATGGCCGTCGTCCTGTGTGAACTGGCGCAGGCGGAACAGTCCATGCAGCGCGCCGCTGGGCTCCCGCCTGTGAACTATCCCAAATTCCGCCACACGCAGCGGCAAATCCCGATGCGACAGCGACCTGCGGCGGATGATCTCGAGATGGCCCGGACAGCTGACAGGCTTCAGTGCAACGGCCTCTTTGCCATCGTCGAAGCCGAACATGTCCGCGTGATAGTGAGTCCAATGCCCGCTTCGCTGCCAGATGGACTCCCGCAGCACCTGCGGTGTTCTGACCTCCAGGTATCCCTCCCGACGAAACCGGCGTCGTGCGGCATCACTCAGCGTCTGGTAGAGGGTAAGGCCGCGCGGGTGCCAGAACACCATTCCCGGCGCTTCGTCCTGGAAATGAAACAGATCGAGTTCATTCCCCAGCTCACGATGGTCCGGTCTCGATGCGGAATCCGCTGATTCGTCCACGGTCGTCTCCTTTGATTGAGCCCACAGGGCGGAGCGACCGGCGCCGACACCGCCTCAGGGGCGGGTCGGTAGCTGAAGAACGCGAACTAATCGTCCACGGCTACACGCCCGCGAATGCGGGTGGTAGTGGTGGTCGTGTTGGCGCGGTTGAAATTCACGACTGCAGTGTGGCGTGTGTCGCGATGCCAAGTCAACACCCTTCCCTGCTTGTGCCGGATCGTGGCGGCGGTATAAGTTAGTGCCGACGTGTTGGAGGGGGACATGTTCAATCAAAGAAAAGAAACGCCCGCGACGCAGTGGCGGCTGGCGCTGGTTCTGCTGCTCGGAGGCTTGCCGTGGACGGCCTCCGCCCATCACTCCTTCGCGATGTTCGACATGCAGAAGGATGTGACCCTCAAGGGCACCGTCAAGAGTTTTCAGTGGGAAAGCCCGCACACGTGGCTGCAGGTGCAGGTGGCCGACGGCGCCGGGCAGAATGTCGAATGGAGCCTGGAAATGGGGGCACCGGGGATGCTGTATCGCAATGGCTGGCGCCAGGAATCCGTGCATCCGGGCGACAAGGTCACGGTCGTGATCCACCCGCTGCGCGACGGGCGGCCGGGTGGCAGCGTGGTCTCCGCGATCCTCGCAGACGGCAGCCACGTCGGCCAGAGCGGCAGCGGCTCGACGCCCGCCCGGTCCAGCGCCGCGGGGGCGCCATGAGAGCGGCCGGGCCCGGAACGGCCGTGGCGCTACTGACCCTCGCGACCGCCGCCTGGTCCGCTGGTCCCCCACAGGCGCTGCCGGACTGGTCGGGTGTCTGGAAAGTGCAGGGTTCCATGGCACTGATCTCCACCGAGACCGGCCGTACCTTCGTGCCGGGAGAGCACGACCAGCCGCCGCTGCGCCCGCAGTTCGAACAGCAGTACACGGCCGACCGGCGGCGCGCCGAGCAGCAGGGGGATCCGAACGCCAAGGACCCGCTCACCGACACCAACACTCTGCATTGCTTCCCGGGCATGCCGCGCGCGATCGCGACGCCCTTCACCTATGAGTTCGTGATCACGCCGCGCAAGACCTGGATCATCCTCGACAAGGTCGTGCGCCAGATCTTCACCGACGGGCGGAATTGGCCGCCCGCCGATGCCCGCTGGCCGCTGATGCTGGGTCGGTCGCGCGGCCACTGGCACGACGGTGAACTCACCATCGAAACCGTCGACATGCGCGACGACATGTGGGCCGACACCACTCCGCTCATGTTCTCGCATCAGGCGCAGGTGACCGAGCGCATCCACCAGGTCGACGCCAACACGCTCGAGAACCACGTCGTGATCCACGACCCGGTCAGGCTGACCCACGACTGGGAATTCACGCGCCGCTATGTGCGCACCGCGAATGACTGGCCGGACGATCCGGAACTGTGTGGCGGACCCGACGACCGCAATCCGGTGATCAACGGGCGGGTCACCGTCAAACTGCCGCAGGACGCCAAGCCTTAGGCAGGTTCGCGCGCATCGGCCGGTGCGGCCGCCCGCGCCTGTTCCAGGAGGAGTTCGGCGGTCCTGCGCACCACCACGGACAATGGCCGCTGCGCTGCCGTGCCCACGACGAGGCGGTTGGTGATGGAAGGCGCGGTGATGCGCGCCGTCGTGAATTCACGGGATTCCGGGATGTTGTTCCGCGCCAGGATGCCGTAGCCCAGACCACGCTGGATGAGCTGCAGGATGGCTTCGATGGTGTCGATTTCCTGGGCAATGTCCAGGGTGACCTTGCGCCGGTCGCACACTTCTTCGATCAGCTGGCGCACGGGATGCGGCCGTGCGGGCAGGATCAGCGGGTAGCGGTGCAGGTCACGGACCCTGACAGTGGCCGCCGCGGGCGGCCGCGGACGACTGCCGATGAGGTGAAAG
Source organism: Steroidobacteraceae bacterium (assembly GCA_035503515.1). Classification (GTDB taxonomy): domain Bacteria; phylum Pseudomonadota; class Gammaproteobacteria; order Steroidobacterales; family Steroidobacteraceae; genus DAIDKA01. The sequence goes on along the minus strand of DATJTJ010000038.1, from coordinate 1,029 downwards.
TCCTCGGCGTACACGGGCTGGGAGTGCAGCTGCGGCGTGGCGTTCGGATTGTTGAGCAGCCCCAGGTCGACGCGCCCGAGGAGGATCCAGTCGGTGATCGCCGCCGTGGGCCCTTCGACGATCCGGATCACGGCCTTGGGATAGCGCTCGCGGAAGGCCAGCACGAGTCCCGCGGCCAGTTGGCTCGCGATCCGCAGCGGCAGACCCACCACGACCTGCCCCACCGGCGAGGCGTCAGCGGCGTGCAGTTCCTCGCGCGCCGCCTCCAGTTGCCGCAGGATGCCCGCGCTGCGCGCGAGGAAGCGCTCCCCCTCGGCCGTGACCGTCACCCCGCGGCCGTTCCGGTGCAGCAGGTGCCGGCCGAGTTCGATTTCGAGCTGGCGGACCTGCCGGCTGAGCGCGGACTGGGAACTGTCCAGGGCGGTTGCCGCCTTGGAGAAGCTCGACAGTTCCGCCACCCGTACGAACGCCTGCAGCTGTTTCATGTCCATGGTTCGAGCCGCCGTGTCGGATATGCGGAATCAGCATATCAGATGCCTCCATATCGAGCTTTTCATCGGCTCCGGAACCGATCACAGTGCCAGCGAAGATCCCGGGAGGTGGGTGGGTCATGGTGAGTGTCATGGGTGCCGCGTCCGTGCAGCCGCGTCCCGAGGCGGAGGGCCGCTCCGCCTGGATGAAAGTGCGGGCGCGAGTGCTGGTGCCGATGCTGCTCCTCACCGTGCTCAGTTCCCTCGACCGGGTCAACATCAGCTTCGCGGCCCCGCAGCTGAATCCGGCGCTGGGACTGACCGCGGAACAGTACGGGCTCGCGGTCGGCATCTTTTTCTTCGCCTACCTGCTGTTCCAGTTCCCCAGCATGTGGCTTCAGCGGCGCCTCGGCACGAGGTTGTGGATCCTGATCGTCGGCGTGTCCTGGGGCGCCATTGCGGCCGTGATGTCCCTGGTGCATGACCGCGCCGGCCTGTTCGCGCTGCGGTTCCTGCTGGGCATCGCCGAGGCGGGGCTCGCTCCCGGCATCGTGTACTA
>DATJTJ010000037.1:0-42108 GCA_035503515.1 Steroidobacteraceae bacterium | reverse complement strand
CACCGCCGTGGGCCGCGCGCGCCACTGCCAGCACCCGGATATTGGGTTTGTCGGCGAGCACCGCCCGGGCGTCGGCGGCGACGGCGGGCGCCGCGATGACCTCGGCGAACTGCCGGCCGACGATGCTGCGGGCCGTCGCGGCATCCAGCTCGCGATTGAAGGCGATGATGCCGCCGAATGCGGACACCGTATCGGTACGGTACGCCGCCTCGTATGCGGCGGCCAGATCCGCCGCCTGCGCAACGCCGCAGGGATTGGCGTGCTTGACGATGACGCAGGCCGGTGCGGCGAACTGCCGGACGCATTCGATCGCGGTGTCGGCATCCGCGATGTTGTTGAACGACAGCTCCTTGCCCTGCACGGCACGCGCGCCGGCGATGCCGCCGGCCGCTGCGGCGGCCGGACGGTAGAAGGCGGCCTGCTGATGCGGGTTCTCGCCGTAGCGCAGATCCTGAAGCTTCGTGAACACCAGCGGCAGCGTGGTCGGAAAACGATCGGGGGTGATGCCGGTCTGCTGCATCAGCCAGTGCGACACCATGGTGTCGTACTGCGCCGTGTGCGCGTAGGCGCGGGCGGCGAGCTGCGCGCGCAGCTCGAAGCGGGTCGCGCCGTCGTTGGCGGCGAGTTCACCGAGCAATCGCGGGTAGTCTGCCGGATCCACCACGACGGTCACGAATTCGTGGTTCTTGGCCGCGCCGCGCAACATCGCCGGCCCGCCGATGTCGATGTTCTCGATGCCGTCCTGGTAGCGACAGCCGGGGAGGGCGACGGTGCTGGCGAACGGATAGAGGTTGACGACCAGCAGGTCGATGGGCTCGATGCCGTGTTCGGCCATGGCGGCGGCGTCGATACCGCGTCGCCCGAGCAGGCCGCCGTGAATCTTCGGATGCAGGGTCTTCAGGCGACCGTCCATCATCTCCGGAAAGCCGGTGTAATCGGCGACGTCGCGCACCGCGACGCCGGCGTCGCGCAGCAGCCGTGCGGTGCCGCCGGTGGAGAGGATCTGGATCTTGCGCACCGCGAGGGCGCGCGCCAGCTCGACGACGCCGTTCTTGTCGGAGACGGAAATCAGCGCCCGTCGTACAGGTTGCAGCATGGGGAACTCGCGGCCGGGGCTCCTCAGCCCGCGATGCCGTGCAACCGCAGTTTCTTGCGCAAAGTGCCGCGGTTTATCCCGAGAATGTCGGCGGCCCGCACCTGGTTGCCTTCGGTGTAGTCGAGCACCGCTTTCAGCAACGGCTCCTCGACTTCGCGCAGCACCAGGTCATACAGATGTGCCGGACGATGGCCGTTGAGGCTCGCGAAATAATCGATCAGGGCCCGTTCCGTGTGGGTGCGCAGGGGGAGTTCCTTGCCGTTGGACTTCGCCGCGATCTGGCTGCGCGTCCGACCATTCTTCCTGACTACCATGTGCGCTCCCCGACCGCGTCCCACAGCTGTGGGCGACCCGGTTCATCCGGGCCCACCCAGCAAAGTGATTCTCAGCCAGCCCGAACTGTTCGACCGTGTTCCCTGCAGCCAGCAATGCCTTCCGGACACTCTCCGGGACGGAGAGTCGGTCGCAGTACCAGCTTATATGTTTGCGCGCGATCCGTACTCCCGAAGTTTCACCGTAGAACTCGTACAGGGATTCCAGATGCTCAAGAATAATATCACGCAGCTGGTACGGCGCCAGTGGATCGGGCAGCTTCTCGCCGGCGAGCAGGGCGTTGACATCGCGGAAAATCCACGGTGCACCGTGGCTCGCGCGACCGATCATTACTCCGTCAGCGCCGGTATGCGCAAGTACTGATTGAGCCTTCTGCGGTGAATCAATGTCACCATTGGCGAACACGGGGATCCGCACCGCGGATTTGATGTTGCGAATGGTCTCGTACTCGGCCGAGCCTTCGTAACGATCGGCGCGCGTGCGGCCGTGCACGGCAAGCGACTGAATGCCGTGACTTTCCGCCAGCCGTGCAATTCGCACGCCATTGATGCTCTGCCGGTCCCAGCCCGTGCGAATCTTGAGCGTCACGGGCACGCCGACCGCGCGCACCACCGCATCCAGGATGGCGGCCACGAGCGGTTCATCCCGTAGCAATGCGGAGCCGCAGCAGCGGCCGCAGACTTTTTTTGCAGGGCAACCCATGTTGATGTCGATGATCTGGGCGCCCCGATCCACGTTCAGCCGAGCAGCCTCGGCGATCACGGCGGGTTCGGCGCCTGCGAGCTGCACCACCCGCGGCTCCGGCTCCCCGGTGTGATCCAGTCGATACCGCGACTTCGCCGTGTGCCACAGGCTCGTGTCGCTGGTGAGCATTTCCGAGGCCGCCAGGCCGGCGCCGAGTCTGCGCGCCAGGATGCGGAAGGGGCGGTCGGTCACGCCGGCCATCGGTGCGAGCACCGCGCGTGACGGCAGCGGCCAGGGTCCGATCTTCATCGGCGCGGGCATCAATGGCCCCCCGGATCGTTGGCGCAGGTCACTGTGTGGTCGCTTTCTCGCATGCAGGCATCGACCTCGAACCCCGTCGCGGCCTGTCCCGGATCACGAAACGCGACCTGAACGTCAACCCGCTGCCCCGGCCGCATCATCGACACACGCGGTGCGCCGGGTCCGAGGTATTCCGCGGGCTGCAGGTCGCGCCCGGCGACGCGGTTGCCGAAGCGGTCCTGCATCACCACCCGCAACAGCGGCAGTGGCTGATCGTGCGCTGCGTTATTGCTGATGCTGGCGCGCACCACCAGATCGCCCGCGGCGGCCCCCTCGTTGCTGGCCCCGAGCTGCCGGATCCCATAGTCGGCGATGTTCCAACGCGGTGCGAGCGGCAGCCCCAGCGCCTGATACAGCGCGGTCAATGGGCGCTGCAGCACGGCGGTGGTGGCAAGCTGGGATCGATAGTGGTGCGTCAGCTGCGCCAGCAGGCCGAGCAGCAGCAGGCCGGTGACGGTGCCGAGCACCCAGTTCGGCAGCCGCCCGCGCGCCGGGGGCGGATTCAGCAGCGCCACTTCCGGTGGTTCCTCGAGGGCACTGGCGATTTCGGAACCCACGGACCAGTCGACCAGCGACGGTCCCTGGTCCAGCGCTGCCACGACCGGTTCCTCGAGCGCGGCCGCGTCGGGTTCCGCGGGTGGCGCGTCGGGTTCGGGCACCGGCTCGTCCGCGTCGGCCGCAGGATCACCGATCAGCACGATGGACTCGAACGTGCCGGTGCGCTCCGCCGGCGAGGCCTCGATGAACACCTCGTTGATGTTGGTCGAGGCCGGATTGAATTCCAGGTCGGAGTCGGTCGCGGCAGTGTGCGGCTGCGGCAGGTCGGCCTTGTCCGGTTCCGGATGCGGGGGTTCAGGCTGCGTCAGGACCGGTCGCTGCTGGGTATCGGCGGTGCTGGCCGGGACGGCCTGTCGGGCCGGGTCGTCGGCGAGCGCCGCGAGCGCATTGAACACGTTGTGGCAGCGCCCGCAGCGCACGTAACCCTGCGCGGCGCGCAGGTCCTGGGCCGTGACCGTGAGTCGCAGGTTGCATTTCGAGCAGACGGTGAACATGCCGGTGAGTCCTACGCGCGGCGCACGGCATGCAAGGCAACCCAACCGTCGCGTGCCGCGAACGCACGGGTATCAAACCATGCGTCGTAGGCCGCTGTCACTTCGGCTTCCTGGTGCTGCATCAGGCCCGAGAGAATGACCTGGCCGCCGGGCCGCACCCGCGTGGCGAACAGCGCCGCCAGCTCGCACAGGGGCCCCGAGAGGATGTTGGCCAGCAGCACGTCCACGGCGGCGGGCAGTTCCGCGGGCGCCGGGCAGATGACCGTTGCCTGTGCAACACCATTGGCTTCGGCATTCTCGCGCGTGGCGAGCAGCGCCTGCGGATCGATGTCGTGACACCAGGCACGGCCGGCGCCGAGCTTCAGTGCCGCGATGGCGAGGATGCCCGAGCCGCATCCGAAATCGATGATGCGCGCACCGGGCGTCACGTGCCCATCGAGCCACCCGAGACACATCGCCGTCGTCGCATGGGTGCCGGTGCCGAAGGCGAGCCCGGGATCCAGCCGCACGATGACCGCATCCGGATCGGTGACGGATTCGTGGTGGGGGCATATCCACAGTCGCGCGCCGCAGCGCATGGCGTGAAAGTCCTTGAGCCATTCGCGCTCCCACGGCCGGTCTTCGACGATGCGCGATCCGATGCGCGAGGCGTCGAGCCCCAGCTGCCGCGCGAGATCGGCCCGCAGCGCGGCACTGTCGCCGCCAACCGCAAACAGGGCCTGCAGGCGGGTCGCAGGCCACAGCCGCACTTCACCCGGTTTCGGCTCCAGCACCGCATCGTCGCGGCTGTCGGTCAGGGTGACCGACAGGGCGCCGCCGCCGAAAGCCGCCGCCTCGGCGAGTTCGGGGGACAGTCCCTGGAGCTCCAGGGTCAACTCCAGAAACGGCATTGCCGCGGCAGCCGGGCCGCCTCAGCGCACCCCGAGGCGCCGTTCCAGGTAGTGGATGTCCTGGCCGCCGGCGCCGAAGGCCTGGTGGCTGAAGATCTCCTGGTGCAGGGCAATGTTGGTCTTGATGCCCTCGATCACCATCTCGCCCAGGGCGTTCTTCATGCGCGCAATGGCCGCCTCGCGGCTTTCGGCGTGGGTGATCACCTTGCCGATGAGCGAATCGTAGTTGGGCGGCACGTTGTAGCCGGAGTACACATGGCTGTCGATGCGCACGCCCGGACCGCCAGGCGGATGCCACAGCCGGATCGGGCCCGGGGAGGGCATGAAGGTCTTGGCGTCCTCCGCGTTGATGCGGCACTCGATGGCATGCCCGCGGATCTGCACATCCGCCTGGGTATACGGCAGCTTCTCTCCGGCCGCGATCAGCAGCTGCGCCTTCACCAGATCGATGCCCGTGATCAGCTCGGTCACCGGGTGCTCGACCTGGATGCGCGTGTTCATTTCGATGAAGTAGAACTCGCCGTCCTGGTAGAGGAACTCGAGGGTGCCGGCGCTGCGATAGCCGACCGCGCGCACGGCGTCGCAGCAGCGTTCGCCCATGATCTTGCGCTGGCGGGCATTGATGCCGGGAGCCGGGGCCTCCTCGATGACCTTCTGGTGGCGCCGTTGCATGGAGCAGTCGCGTTCGCCCAGGTGAATGACGTTGCCCTGGCCATCGGCCAGGACCTGGAACTCGATGTGCCGGGGCCGCTCCAGGAATTTCTCCATGTAGACCTGGTCATTGTTGAATGCGGCGAGCGCCTCGGCCTTGGTGATGTTGATCGCATTGAGCAGCGAGGCCTCGGTATGGACCACGCGCATGCCGCGGCCGCCGCCACCGCCGGAGGCCTTGATGATGACCGGATAGCCGATGTCGCGGGCAATCCGCAGATTTTCTTCCGGTTCCTGGCCCAGCGGGCCATCCGAGCCCGGCACGCAGGGTACGCCGTAGCCCTTCATGACCCGGATGGCGGAGACCTTGTCGCCCATGGTGCGGATGGTCTCGGCCTTGGGGCCGACGAAGATGAAGCCGCTTTTCTCGACGCGCTCGGCGAAATCCGCGTTCTCGGAAAGAAAGCCGTACCCGGGATGGATGCCTCCGGAGTCGGTCACCTCCGCCGCGCTGATGATCGCCGGCATGTTCAGGTAACTCTGTTGCGAGGGCGGCGGACCGATGCACACGCTCTCGTCTGCCAGCAGCACGTGCTTGAGGCTGTAGTCCGCGGTGGAGTGCACGGCCACGGTCTTGATGCCCAGTTCCTTGCAGGCGCGCAGGATGCGCAGTGCAATTTCGCCGCGGTTGGCGATCACGATTTTTTCGAGCATTGCCATGGAAACTATTCGATGACGAACAGGGGCTGGCCGAATTCGACGGGGTCGCCGTTCTGCGCCATGATCGAGGTGACCTTGCCGTTCTTGTCCGCCTCGATCTGGTTCATCATCTTCATGGCCTCGATGATGCACAGCACCTGGCCCACCTTGACCTCGTCGCCGATGTCCACGAAGGCCTTGGCGCCCGGTGTCGGCGCCGCGTAGAACGTGCCCACCATGGGCGACGTGACCACGTGTTCGTTGGCGCGCGGCTTGGCCGCCGCCGCTTCCACCGGCGCCGGCGCGGCGGCCGGCGCCGACGCGAGCGGGGGTGCCATCACGATCGGTGCGGTCGCCGGAGCCGCGTAGGCGCCCGTGGGCATACGGCTGATGCGGACGGCTTCCTCGCCTTCCTTGATCTCTATTTCGGCGATTCCGGATTCCTCCAGAAGCTCGATCAGCTTTTTGACCTTGCGTATATCCATGCCAAGAGTGCTCCCCTGAAAAGGTTTTGAGTTCTGGTGGTCCGGGTTCTACGGCTGGCCGGCCGGCGTGCGGGCGAGCAGCCGGGCGGCCGCGCGCACCGCGAGCTCGTAGCCATAGGCACCGAGTCCCACGATCGATCCCACCGCGATATCCGCAAAGTAGGACTGCCGGCGAAAGGCTTCGCGGGCGTGGACGTTGCTCAGATGAACTTCCAGAAACGGCAGCCGCACCGCCGCAATGGCGTCACGCAACGCCACGCTGGTATGCGTGAAGGCGCCGGGATTGAGTATCAGGAAGTCCGTCGACTCACGGCCCGCCTGATGGATCCGGTCGATCAGCTCATGTTCGGCATTGCTCTGGAAGACGGTCAGCTCATGACCGCATTCACGGGCCACGGCCGCGGCGCGCGCTTCGATGTCCCCCAGGGTGTCGGCCCCATAGATCTCGGGTTCCCGGCTGCCCAGGAGGTTGAGGTTCGGGCCGTTGACGAGGAGGAGTCGCGCCATGGGGCAATCGGACCTTCGTCCTTCGCAGCAAAACGCGGCGAATTTACCCTAAGTCGCAGGCGTTTGGGTATCTTTCGCGGTAAATTTGCGTGAGATCACGACTTTCAGCTGGCCGGAGCGGAGGCTGAAGCGGACTGTTGGGCGCGGGCGATGGCGAGGGTTCGCAAGCCCGCCGAGACGGCACTGCGGGCCTGCGCGAGCGAAGCCTTGCCGGCATCGACCGCGTCGGCCTCCCCCAGGATCAGCCGGGCCTCGTCGGCATGCAGCTCGCCGCGCTTGACGGCGATGATATTACCCTCACTGTCGGCGAACACGCTGAAGGGGAAGGCGGTCTGCATCCCGAGGGCGTCGACCGCGGCCAGCCCGTCCTTTTCACCCATGAGCAGCGGGTAGGTGATGCCCCGCGCCTGCGCGTATTTGAGCACGTCGGCCCGGAAGTCGACGGCGATGCCCACGATCTGCACATGGCCATTGCCCTCCCGGTACAGCGATTCCAGCAGCGGGATCTCGCGCCGGCAAGGCTCGCACCAGGTTGCCCAGAAGTTCAGGACCAGCGGTTTGCCGCGATAGTCCCCCAGCCGGTGCACGACGCCTGTGGCATCCGGCAGCGCGAGCGCCTGGGGCAGCACCGACGGAGTCGCCTGCGTGCCGGTGGTCTGGGTCGGCGGAGTCGTCGGATCGACCGGCGCCGCGGGGTGGCCGGTCGTCTGCGGCAGTTGCGGTGCCGAACCGGGCACCGAGGCGGGCGCAGATGCGCCCGCAGCCGGACTCATGCCTTCCGGAGCGGTGAGCCGCGGGTGCACGGGGTGCTGCCCGAAGACCGTATGGTAGAGGAGGAAGCCGGCGGGGCCGGCGCCGGCAACCAGCACGATGGCGAGCAGCGCGCGCGATACTGGCGTCATGAAGCGCTCGCGGGGCCGCGGCCCATGGCTTTACGGCTCAGCACTGCGAACTCGGGCGCCTTCATGAATCCGACCACCCGATACGGTGCACGTTCGTGACCATCGGCGCCATAGAAGGCAATGGTGGGCGGACCGATGATGTCGAAGCGCTTCATCAGGGCCTGGTCCTGCGCGTCGTTGGCCGTGACGTTGGCACGCAGCAGCACCGCATTCCGCAAGGCCGCCTGCACCGTCGGATCGGTGAAGGTGTACTTCTCCATTTCCTTGCAGGAGACGCACCAGTCGGCATAGAAATCGAGCATCAGCGGCCGGCCGCTGGCTTGTGCCAGCGAGATTTCGCGGTCCAGGTCACCGACCGACTTGATGGTCTGAAAACTCAGCTCCTGCCGCTGGCCTCCCCAGCCCGGGATCGGCGCAAGCGGATCGGTGCCACCCAGGCCGGCACCGACCAGCAGCACCAGGGCATACACCGCGGCCAGGACCGCGACCCCGCGGGCCAGCAGCGGCACATGCCGGATGCCCCGCGCTCCGCGCCAGAGTACCCAGGCGGCAAGGCCCACGGGAATGGCCCAAACCGCCACGGCCGCGCGCCCGGGCAGGATCCGCGACAGCATCCACGCGGCGACGGCCAGCATCATCGCGCCGAACAGCTGCTTGATCGTATCCATCCAGGGGCCCGCCTTGGGCAGCAGCTTGCCCGCCGAGGCGCCCACCACCAGCAGCGGGGTGCCCATGCCCAGGCTCATCACGAACAGGGCGGCGGCACCGCGGGCCATGTTGCCGCCCTGGCCGATGGCCAGCAGTACCGCGACCAGTGCCGGTCCCACGCAGGTGGTGACGATCAGCGCCGACAGCACACCCATGATGGCGACTCCGCCAAAGCTGCCCGCGGCCTGCCGGTTGCTGACCATGCTGAGGCGGCTCTGGATGGCCGTCGGCATCTGCAGCGTGAAGGCACCGAGCATCGAGGCTGCCAGTGCCACGAACAGGCCCGCGAAAAGCACGATGATCCAGGTCTGCTGGAATGCCGCCTGCACCTGACTGCCGGCGGCGGCCGCGGCCACCCCGGCGAGGGTGTAGGTGAACGCCATGCCCAGAACGTAGGTCAGCGACAGCAGGAATGCCTTGGTCGTCGTGATGTTGGCGCCGTGCCCGGCGATGAGCCCGGACAGGATCGGCACCATGGGAAGCACGCAGGGCGTGAAGCTCAGCAGCAGGCCGGCAGCGAAGAACAGCCCCAGCATCACGAAAACGTTGCCGCCGCGGATCAGTCCCGCGAGGTAGTCCTGCTGGGAAACGTAGGCAGCGGCGCCGGCTGCCGCGGGAGTCGCCGCGATCGGACCGGAATTCGCCGTCCCGGCCGGCGGCAACGAGACATCCAGGGTCTTGGTGATGGGCGGATAGCACAGCCCGGCATGGGCGCATCCCTGGTAGGTCACGTCGATCGCCAGGTTCACCGCCCCGGAGCCGGCCGATCGGGCCACGGGCAGGGTCGCGCTCAACGCGCGCTCGTAGATCTGCTGGGTGCCGAAGTATTCATCCGTCTGGCTCTTGCCCTGGGGCAGCTGCAGTTCGCCCAGCTGGACGGGACTTGCGGTCTTCACGTGGATACGGCTGCGGTACAGGTAGTAGCCGTCCGCGATCTGCCAGTGGAGTCGGACCCCGTCCGGTCCGGCGGCGGATGCGGCCACCTGGAAGGCCTGGTCCGCGGTGAGGAAGTTGGTCTGGCCACTGCTGTCGGTGGCGGCGTTGAGGACGGCGCTCATCCGGGCGGGGGTCAGGGAGGCTGCGGCGCCGGAGGAATGCGTCACGGCCGCAGCGGCCGAGTTCTGGGTGTGACCCAGGGGGGCTAACAGCGCACACAACGTGAGCACGGCCAGGGCGGTGAGGCTCGAGGTCCGGCGCGGCAGGCAGGCATTGAGGCTCATGGTGGATGGGTGCTCATTCAGTGGACGGTGCACGCCCTGCGGTCGTGGCATTCCCGAGCCAGTCCAGGTACTGGCGCGATCCCGCGACCACCGGCAGGGCGATAATCTCAGGAATTTCATATGGATGTAGTGTCTTGAGCCGCATTTCCAAGGCCTCGTACCGTCCCGGCGTGGTCTTCATGACCAATAACTGCTCCCGGTCCTCGCAGATCCGTCCTTCCCAGCGATAGATGGACTGGACCCCGGGGACGCAGTTCACGCAGGCAACCAGGCCTTCCCGGACCAGTGTCCGGGCCAGTTCCAGGGCAACCGCTGGGTCGGGGCAGGTACACAACACCACGATGCCGGGGGGTTCGGCGAAGCCGGGTGAGTCCATAAGGATACCGTCGGGGGCCATTTGCAGCCAAAAAACCTGTGCGTGCGACTTGTATTCTCGCCAACCGCGCCTATCATTAGCAGCCGTCGGGGTAGAGTGCTAACACTAACCCTGCCTAAATCCAATCACTTAAGTCAAATAGCTTCTCAAGGAGCGATATCCATGAAGATCCGTCCTCTTCATGACCGCGTCATCGTGAAACGTCTGGAAGAAGAACGTACTTCTCCAGGCGGCATCGTGATCCCCGATTCGGCAGCCGAAAAGCCGGTCCAGGGAAAGATCGTAGCGGTCGGCAAAGGCAAAATCCTGGAAGACGGCACCGTCCGTCCGCTCGACGTAAAGGTCGGCGACAAGATCCTGTTCGGCAAGTACAGCGGAACTGAGGTCAAGATCGACGGCGATGAACTTGTGGTCATGCGTGAAGAAGACGTCATGGCCGTGTTTGAAGCCAAGTAGGACACAACATCATGGCAGCTAAAGAAGTTCGCTTCAGCGATGACTCCCGTCAGCGCATGTTCAAGGGTGTCAACATCCTTGCCAACGCCGTCAAGGCGACCCTCGGCCCGAAGGGCCGCAACGCAGTGCTCGAGAAGAGCTTTGGCGCACCCACCGTCACCAAGGACGGCGTGTCGGTCGCCAAGGAAATCGAACTGAAGGACAAGTTCGAGAACATGGGCGCGCAGATGGTGAAGGAGGTCGCTTCCAACACCTCCGATGAAGCCGGCGACGGCACCACCACCGCGACCGTGCTGGCCCAGGCCATCATCCGCGAAGGCCTGAAGGCCGTCTCCTCGGGCCGCAACCCGATGGACGTGAAGCGCGGCATCGACAAGGCCGTCACGGTCGCGACCGAGGAGCTGAAGAAGCTCTCCAAGCCCTGCAAGGATTCCAAGGCGATCGCCCAGGTCGGCACGATCTCGGCCAATTCCGACGAGTCGATCGGCAAGACCATTGCCGACGCCATGGAAAAGGTCGGCAAGGAAGGCGTCATCACCGTCGAGGAAGGCTCGGGCCTGGACAACGAGCTGGATGTCGTCGAAGGCATGCAGTTCGATCGCGGCTACCTCTCGCCGTATTTCATCAACACCCAGGCCAACCAGACGGCCGAACTCGACAAGCCGTACATCCTGCTGGTCGACAAGAAGATCTCGAACATCCGCGAGATGCTGCCGCTGCTCGAAGGCGTCGCCAAGGCCGGCCGTCCGCTGCTGGTTGTCGCCGAGGACGTCGAGGGCGAAGCCCTGGCGACCCTGGTCGTGAACAACATCCGCGGCATCCTCAAGGTCGCGGCCGTCAAGGCCCCCGGCTTCGGCGACCGCCGCAAGGCCATGCTGCAGGACATCGCGATCCTCACCGGCGGCACCGTGATTTCCGACGAAGTGGGTCTGGCGCTCGAGAAGGCCACCCTCAATGACCTCGGCGAAGCCAAGCGCATCGTGGTGGAGAAGGAGAACACCACCATCATCGACGGCGCCGGCAAGGCCGCCGAGATCAAGGGGCGCGTGGAATCGATCCGCCAGCAGATCGAGGAAGCCACCTCCGACTATGACAAGGAGAAGCTGCAGGAGCGCGTTGCCAAGCTCTCCGGCGGCGTCGCCGTCATCAAGGTCGGCGCTGCCACCGAAATCGAGATGAAGGAGAAGAAGGCCCGCGTCGAAGACGCCCTGCACGCCACCCGTGCGGCGGTCGAGGAAGGCGTGGTGCCGGGCGGCGGTGTCGCCCTGGTGCGTGCCCAGAAGGCGCTGCTGAACCTTTCGGGTGCCAACGAGGATCAGACCATCGGGATCAAGATCCTGGCCCGCGCCATCGAGGAGCCCCTGCGCCAGATCGTGGAGAACGCCGGCGAAGACGCCGCCGTGGTCCTCAATCGGGTCCGCGAAGGCAAGGGCAGCTTCGGTTACAACGCGGCGTCCGGTGAGTTCGGCGACATGATTGAAGCCGGCATCCTGGATCCGACCAAGGTGACCCGTCTGGCGCTGCAGAACTCGGCCTCCGTGTCGGGCCTGCTGCTGACCACCGAGGTGATGATCGCCGAGGCTCCGAAGGACGATGACCACGGCCATGCCATGCCTCCGGGCGGCGGCATGGGCGGCATGGACATGTAAGAAGCTTAATGCGACGGGGCATCCGGAATCCGTAACATACGGAGCGTATGCTCACCGAATGGACGGGCCGCGACGCAAGTCGCGGCCCATCCGTAAAAGACGCGGAATAAGACCCCCCCATTTCCGCGCAATATTCAAACCCCGCTTCGGCGGGGTTTTTTTAATTTGACTATCATGCGCGCCGCATGACCACTCCTGCGAACCCCTCGGCGCCGCTGATCCGCGTGCCCGGAACCGCACCATTGCGCGTGCGGGAGTCCGCGCCGGCGGTGGCGGCGGCCAGTCAGTTCGTGGCCGAGGCCTGCGGGCGCGATCCGTCCCTGCTGCCTGCACTGCTCGAAAGTGCCGACCTGACGACGGCGGTGCCGGAGGAGGCGCTGGGCTTCTTCGAAAGCCGCGCGCCGGCGTTCGCCGCCGGCGAGGAACCCGATGAAGCCACGGTGATGGCGGCGCTGCGCCGCTGGCGCACCCGGGAAATGGTGCGCCTCGCCTGGCGCGACCTGGCGGGATTCGCAACCATCGAGGAGACCTTGCGCGAGCAGTCGGCATTTGCCCAAAGCGCCATCCGCCAGGCGCAGCTGCACGCCGGCCGCATGCTCACACGGCGCCACGGCATCCCGCGATCCGCTGCCGGTGCGGCCCAGGATCTGATCGTGGTCGGCATGGGCAAGCTCGGCGGCGGCGAGCTCAATTTTTCATCGGACATCGACCTGGTGTTCCTGTTCCCCGAACCGGGTGAGACGGATGGCCCGCGGAGCCTCGCGAACGAGGATTTCTTCACGCGCCTGGGGCAGCTGCTGATCCGGCTGCTCGAGACGCGCACGGCCGAGGGGTTCGTGTTCCGGGTGGACATGCGGCTGCGCCCGTTCGGCGACAGCGGTGCGCTGGTGGCGAGCTTCGCGGCCTTCGAGGACTACCTGCAGGGGCAGGGCCGCGACTGGGAGCGCTATGCCTGGGTGAAGGCGCGGCCGATGACCGGCGAGGCGGCCTACGCCCGCATCTACGAAAGCGCCGTGCGCCCCTTCGTGTACCGGCGCTACCTCGACTACGGCGTGTTCGAAAGCCTGCGCGCCATGAAGGCGCTGATCGAGCGCGAGGTCGAGCGGCGCGAGATGGCCCAGAACGTCAAGCTCGGGCCCGGCGGGATCCGCGAAATCGAATTCCTGGCACAGTCGCTGCAGCTGCTGCGCGGCGGACGCGAACCCTGGCTGCGCACACCGTCGCTGCTCAAGGTGCTGCCGCTGCTGGATCGCAGCCGGCTGCTGCCGCCGGGTGCCGCCGATGAACTGCGGGCGGCCTACGGCTTCCTGCGCCGCGTCGAGAACCGGCTGCAGGAACGGGCCGATGAGCAGACCCACGTCCTGCCCACCGCGGAGGCGGCCCGGGAGCAGCTCGCGCGCGCCCTGGGGCTGCCGCACTGGCGCACGCTGCAGACCGAGCTGGATGGGCATCGCGAGCGCGTCAGCCGTCTCTTCCATGCGGTGGTGTTCGGGGCTGCCGGTGCCGCCGATCCGGCCGGGGACCTGGCGCTGGACCTGGACTCCGCGGCAGCGGGGGACGAGCAGGCGCTGGCGGCGTCCCTGGGCGGACTCGGCTGGACTTCGGATCCCGTCGCCGGGGCGCAGCGGCTGCTGCGGATGCGCGAAGACGGATTCGTGCGTCGCCTGGATGCCGCGGGCCGCAGCCGGCTGCAGGCATTGCTGCCGCAGCTGCTGACCCTGATCGCCCGGGTCAGCGCGCCGCTTGCGACCCTCGAGCGGGTCCTGAAGATCATCGAGGCCATCGGCAAGCGTTCTGCGTACTACGCGCTGCTGAACGAACGCGCGGATGCCCGGGTGCGGCTGGTGGAGATCTGCGGCTACGGGGACTTCCTGGCGCGACAGATCGCGACCAGCCCACTGCTGCTGGATGAACTCATCGATCAACGCCTGTTCGAGGCGCTGCCCGACCGGCGCGAACTCGCCCAGGAACTGGACCTGGAAGTCGATCCGCTGCAGGAGGAGGACCCCGAGCGGCAGGTCGAGGCGCTGCGCCACTTTCAGCAGGCGGCGGTGTTCCGCGTGGCGGTGGCCGACCTGTCCGGACGCCTGCCGCTGATGCGGGTCAGCGATTGGCTCACCGACATCGCAGAACTCATCGTCGAACGCGTGCTCGAGCTGTCCCTGCGGCAGATCTGCGCGCAGTGGGGCGTGCCGAAGTGCGGCGAGGGTCCGCAGCGGCGCCCGGTCAGGATCTGCGTGGTCGGCTACGGCAAGCTCGGCGGGCGGGAACTGGGCTACGGCTCGGACCTGGACGTGGTGTTCCTGCACGATTCCGCAGGCGAGCGGCAGGAGACCGAGGGCGACCGCAGCATCGACAACCAGCTGTTCTTCGTGCGCCTCGCCCAACGCATCATGCACCTGCTGACCATGCACTCGGCCGCGGGCCGGCTCTACGAAGTGGACGTGCGGCTGCGGCCCAGCGGCAAGGGCGGCCTGCTGGTCACCAGCATCGGCGCGTTCGCCGAGTACCAGGAGCGCGAGGCCTGGACCTGGGAACACCAGGCGTTGCTGCATGCCCGCGCAGTGGCCGGCGACCCGGGGCTGCGCGCGCACTTCGAAGCGGTGCGGGTCCGGATCCTGCGCCAGCACGTCGACCGCGGGCAGCTGCGTGCGCAGGTGCGCCGGATGCGCGAGCGCATGCGCCGTGAGCTGTCGCGAAGCGGTGCGGATGAATTCGACATCAAGCAGGACGCCGGCGGTGTCGCGGACATCGAGTTCCTGGCCCAGTACTGGGCACTGACATGGGCGCAGGCCCATCCGCCCGTGATCACTTTTTCGGACACCATCCGGCAGCTGGAGTCGGTGGCGTCGGCCGATCTGGTGCCCCAGCGCACGGTGGACACGCTGACGGCAGCCTACCGCGCATACCGGGCACGCACCCACCGGATCTCCCTCGAGGGGGGTGCGAACGTGGTGGCGGCGGATCAGTTCGCCGCCGAGCGCAGCGCGGTGTCGGCCATCTGGCAGGCCGCCATGGTGGAGTGAACCGGGCGGAGGTTCGCGTATAATCCGCGGCCATGCCCGCCACCACCAAGCCGCTCATCCAGCCGAACGCGCAGAACCAATACCAGGTTTCGCCCGCCGATCTGCCGCTCGCCTGTCCGATGCCGGAAATGTACCTGTGGAATTCGCATCCGCGGGTGTACCTGCCCATCGAAGCGACCGGCTGGGCCAAGTGCCCCTACTGCGGGGCGGAGTACACGCTCAGAGGCTGACCGCCTCAGCGGTACGGCTGGTAGGATTTTTCCTCGACGATCCGCGAACCCAGCGCGGTATTGATGCGCTTCTTGATGGCCGCGCGTTCGTCGTTGCGGTGATAGACCGCACGGGCCAGCTCGATGAACTCGGCATCGAAGCTGCGGTTCGCCTCCTTGTCGCGGATCCGGTCCTCGACCTCCCACAGCTGCGCGTTCACGGCCTGCAGCGCCCGTTCGTCCGCGGCGACCGCCGCGGTCGCCGCGGACCCCAGTGCGGCCCAGGTGCGCTCGAGCAGGGCGAGCTCCAGGTTGACATTGGCGAGTTTGGCGGCATCGTGGATGCGCTCGCTCTTGATCCTGAGGATGGTGATCTTGTCGAGCAGCTCCCCGGGAGAGACCGGTACTTGCAGATCCGTCATGGCGGCGATCCTACCAAGGCGTCGAGTCTGGCGGTGACCTGGGGCACCTCGATCAGATCCATGACCCCCGGCACCTCGATCTTGGTGGTCCAGGCAAGCCGTTCGGCGGGGCTTCCGCGGAAACGCATCGCGGCCTGGGCGTAGGCATCCACGCACCAGGCGCGCGACAGGTAGGGTCCCGTGCGGGCCGGGTTGGTCGCCGCGTACAGGCCGATCACCGGCGTACCGACCATGGTTGCCATGTGCACCGGCCCGGAATCCGGGCTCACCAGCACCGTGGCCCGCGCCAGCAGTGCCAGCAGCTGCGGCAGATCATCCATGCCGACGCGGTTGCCGACCGGCGCGCGGACATGGCGCATGATCGCCGCGCCCATCTGCCGGTCCGCCGCGCCGGGTCCGCCACACAGCAGCACCTGCAGGCCCAGTGCCTGCACCGCGTAGTCGGCGACGGCGGCGTAGCGTTGCGCGCTCCAGTTGCGCAGGGCATGGCTGGAACACGGACTGATGATCAGCGTCCGCGTTCCGTCCGGAATGACGGCGAGCGCCCGGGCCGCCGCCGCCTCGGGAACCGGCACGTCCCAGCGCAGCACGCGTTCATGGACGCCCAGCGCCACGGCGAATCCGAAGAAGCTGTCCATCACGTGTTCGTGCCGCCGGGCGGCGATGCGCCGGTTGGTGAACAGCCATTGCAGTTCGCGCGCCCGCGGCCGGTCGAATCCGAGTTTCACCGTGGCCCTGATCTGCCGGGCGATCAGACTTGCCCGCAGCGCCAGCTGCATGTGCAGCAGCACATCGAACTGCCGTTGCCGCAGCCGCTGCGCGAGGGCCCGGCGGGCGCCGCGGCCGGCGTTCTTGTCGACGGTGATAAACTCCACGCCGGGCACGGCCCCCATCAGTCGTGCCTCCAGTGCTCCGATCACCCAGGTGAAGCGGCTTGCGGGCCAGGCCTGCTGCAGGGTACGCAGCACGGGCACGACATGGCAGGTATCACCGATGGCCGACAGCCTTAATATGCAGATGTCCTGCGGCGTCGAGATGGGACTCGGCATGGAGCGCGTGTGACTGGAAAATGGCCGCTAGGATCGGAGGTCCGGCGCAAGGTGGTGGCCGGCGGGACCATGCTATATGACGCCTCCCGTGCCGGCAATTTGTCGCCCGAGGCCTTCGATCCGGTGCTGCTCGCCAGTCGTGGCCAGATCGTCGGCGAGGCCCGCGGCCGGGGCACGGCCTGGTTCCTGTCCGTGCAGAACCGCGAGTGGGTGCTGCGTCACTACCGCCGCGGTGGCCTGATGAGCGGTCTGCGCGATCGATACCTGTGGGAAGGAGAGGAAAACACGCGCCCCTTCGCCGAGTGGCAGCTCACCTATCATCTGCACCGCGCGGGGCTGCCGGTGCCCGCACCCATCGCCGCGCGCTATCGCCGGCTCGGTATCAGCTATCGCGGCGACATCATCACCGAGCGGCTGCCGCAGGTGTGGTCGCTCGCGCAGGCACTGCAGGCGGCGCCGCTGTCACTGCTGGGCTGGATCGCCATCGGCCGCTGCCTGCACCGCTTCCACGAAGCCGGCGTCTGTCATGCCGATCTGAATGCGCACAACATTCTGATCGGCACCGGCGCGCAGGACGAACGGGTATTCCTGATCGATTTCGACCGCGGCACGCTGCGCAAGCCGGGCTTCTGGAAGGACGACAACCTGGTGCGGCTGCGGCGGTCGCTGGAAAAGATCACCTGGGGCCTGCCCCGCGAGCGCTTCACCGAGGATGACTGGCATGGCCTGCTCGACGGTTACCAGCAGCTGTCCCAGCCGGTGGCCGGCGCGACCGTGCAGTCCTCCGTCTGACATCGCCCCGGCATGCTGTTCAGACTCACCGCGTACCTGCTGGCCCCCTTCTACCTTGCGGCGCTGCTGTGGCGCGGTCGTGGTCAGCGCGGCGCCTGGAGCGGCCTCGGCCAGCGGTTCGGTCTCGGTGCGGCGCTGCCGGCGCCCCTATGGCTGCATGCGGCATCGGCGGGAGAGGTCCAGGCGGCGGCGGTACTGGTGGCCGCCCTGCGCCAGCGGTATCCGCAACTGCCGCTGCTGGTGACCGCGACGACTGCCGCGGGGCGGCTGCGGGCGCGGACGTTGTTCGAATTGCAGTCGGTCGAGGTACGGTACCTGCCGCTCGACCTGCCCGGGGCGGTGCGGCGGTTCCTGCAGCGGGTGCGCCCGCGGCGGCTGCTGGTGCTGGAAACGGAGATCTGGCCCAACCTGATCCGTGCCTGTGACGCGGCCGGGATCCCCGTGATGTTCGTGAGCGCGCGCTTGTCCGCCCGTTCCGCGCGCCGCTACCGGCGCCTGGGGACGAGCCTGCGGCCGCTGCTGGCGACGGTGGCGCAGGTGGCCGCCCAGACCGCGCAGGATGCGCAGCGGTTTGCGCAGCTGGGAGTTCCCGCCGACCGGATCCGGGTGACGGGCAATCTCAAGGCCGATTTCAGCGTGCCCGCGGGCGCCGTCGGCAGTGGGGCGCGGCTGCGGGCCGCGCTCGGATCGGCGCGCCCCGTGTGGGTCGCCGGGAGCACCCATGAACATGAAGAGCGGCAGGTGCTGCAGGCCCATCGCGCCGTGTGCCGGGCGCAGCCTGCGGCGCTGCTGATACTGGTGCCGCGCCATCCCCGCCGTTTCGATGCCGTCGCCGACTGGCTGGCGGGCGAGCAGGTGACCTTCGCCCGCCAGTCGCGCGGGGACGCCGTGACCGCAGCGTCACAGGTACTGCTGGTCGATGCGATGGGCCTGTTGCTGGAGTGCTATGCGGCGGCCGATGTGACCTTCGTCGGCGGCAGCCTGGTCGGCGTCGGGGGTCACAACCTGCTCGAACCGGCCGCCCTGGGTCGCGCCATCCTGACCGGCCCCCATCACGCCAATGCACCCGAGATCCTGCACGCACTGCTCGAGGCGCAGGCGCTGCGCGTGGTGCGCGACGGCGCCGAACTGGGGCAGGCCGTTACCGCGCTGCTGCAGGATGCCGCCGCACGCGAGCGCATGGCCGCGCGGGGCTTGCAGGTGGTCAGCGCCGGGCGGGGCGCCTGCGCGCGGGTGCTCGCCCTGCTGCCTGCCGATCCTACGGCGACGGCTGCGCCGGACCACCCATGACGGCGGTCAGCGATTTGTCGATTTCCACCAGCGTGTCACGGGTCAGCGTCCCGGCCGCCAGCTGCAGGGCGATCACGTCGTTCATGTAGTCGTAGCGCGCCTGCGCAAAGCTGGTCTGGGCCTGTACCAGGGCCTGGCGTTCCTGCAGCACATCGACCGTCGTGCGGGTGCCCACCTGATAGCCCGCCTCGGTCGCCTGCAGGGCCACCTGGGCGGAGTCCAGGCCCTGCCGCAGGGCGTTGACCTGGGCGATCTTGCTGACCAGTCCGTTATAGGCGTCGCGGGCGTTGCGCTCGGTCTGGCGCGAGGTCTGCTGCACGCGATCCTTGGCCGCGATCCACTGGTACTGCGCCTGGCGGACCTGCGACTGAACCAGGCCGCCGCTGAAGATCGGCACCGTGACCTGCAGCTGGATCTGGTTGTCGCTGCCCGACTGGGGATAGCGGATGTTCGCCGGCGGACCGCCGAACGCCAGATTTTCGTTGAGGGTCTCGTTCTGCACCCCGCGGGCCGCGGAGATCGATACCGTCGGCAGATGGCCGGAGCGGCTGATTTCGACCGAGTCGCGCGCCACATCCGCCGCCAGACGGCTGGAGATCAGGGACAGGTTCTGGTCCATGCTCACATCGACCCAGTGCTGAGGATCGGCCGGCTGCGGCGGGTTCAGCGCCATCGCATCGCCCGGCTTGGCGAGCGTCGGATAATCCTGGTCGGTGATCTCGCGCAGCCCCAGCTGCATGCTCGCGAGCTGGCGCTTGGCCTCGATGACGGCGGCCGCCGCCGCATCATGGGCAGCCTGGGTCTCCTTCACGTTGGTGATGGGAATCAGGCCCACGTCATAGCGCTTGTTGTCCTGCTCGAGCTGCAGGGTGTCGGCGTTGAGGGCGGCCTGGTCGGCATCGACGATGTCCTGCGCCGCGAGGACGCTGAAGTACGCGGTGGCCACGCGCTGGATGAGATCCTCCTGCGCGGCCTTGTAGTCGGCTTCGGCCTGGGCGACCTGCTTGTGGGCGCGGCTCAGGGATTTCCAGTTGGCCCAGGAAAATACGCTCTGTTGCAATTGCAGGTTGTACTGGCGCTCATCCGCGTAGCTGGAGGCATCGAACGGCAGTGCCTCCAGTTGCGAAGGGTTCAGCGCCGAGGGAAAGGGTTCCACCGAGTTCGAGACCTGCTTGGTGCGCGAGATTGCCCAGTTGCCGGACACCTGGGGCAGCAGTGCCGCGAGCGCCTGCGGGGAGTTTTCGCGGGCCGCCATCCGGGTGGCCTGCGCCGCTGCGATCTGGGGGTCGAAGCGCACGGCATCGTCGTAGACCTGGACGAGGTCGCTCGCCCGCGCGCCTCCCACGAGGGTCAGAGAGACCCACGCAGCGACGAGTGCATGCTTCATAGACATCCCTTTTCCCTTTTAAGTCAGCGTGTTACGCCGAATGTCTTTGGTGTTGTACTTCACTATATCAGGTGCGGCGCCCCTTGAACAGGCGGCCGTGGCCGCGGGCCATACAGCCTGTCTAGAGTGGCGGGGAACGCTAAGGTTCAGTAAGTACCGACGCTCGGGTCCACGTCATCGGCCCAGGCCTGGATGCCGCCGTCCAGGTTCTTCACCCGGGTATACCCGTTCTGCAGCAGGTATTGGGTCACCTTGCGACTGCGGCCGCCGCCATGGCACATCACCACGATGTCCCGGTCGCGGGGCAGATCCGCCAGCCGCTGCGGGACCTGTGCCATCGGGATGTCGAGCGTGCCCTGCAGGCGCGCCGCCTCGCGCTCCCAGTCCTCCCGCACATCCAGGACCAGCGGTGGCGCGGGTGAATCCAGGAGGGCCTTGAGCGCCTCGGGTTCGATCTGCGGGATATCTTGCGGGCTTGCCATGATCCTTGCGACCTCAGAACTTGAACCGTTCGGCGCGGCGGGCATTGATCAGCGGATCGATGCAGGTCTCGAACAGCACCGTCCGCTCCCACTCATTATCACCCATGCGGCGCAGCAGGCGGGCCTCCTGCACCGGCGGCTCCCCCACGACCACGAACATGCGGCCGCCCTGGGTCAGCAGGGTGCGGAAGCGTTCATCAGGCAGCGGCATGGCGCAGGTCAGGACCACGACCTCGTACAGGCCCCCGAAAGGACTGCCGGCGGCACGGGCGGCCGGCGATGCGACGTCGTCGGAGGCGGCATCGGCGGTGATCACTTCGGCATTGCGGATGCCGGCGGCGCGCAGATTGGCCTGCGCCGCATCGGCGAGGTCCGGATACAGCTCGACGCTGCGGACGCTGGCCGCATTGACCGCCAGACAGGCGGTGAGAAAGCCGGTGCCGGTGCCGACCTCGAGAACCCGCTCGGTGCCCTGCAGGTCCAGGGCCTGGAGGATCTTGCCCACGAGGCCGGGGCGCAGCATGTGCTGGGCATGCGGCAGCGGGATTTCGGCATCGGCGAAGGCGAGGTACCGGACGCCCTCGGGAACGAACAGCTCCCGGGGTACCTTGCGCAACGTCGTCAGGACGCGCTCGTCCAGCACGTCCAGCGCACGCACCTGCTGTTCAATCATCTGTTCCCGGGCCAGCTCGATCTGCATTTGTCACTCACCTTGGGTAGGCGGACCATTATGTCATCAGGCCCGGACCGTGGCGCTGCAAGTTACGGCTTTTCAATCCGTCTGCCAAGCGTGCGGCAAAGCGGATGCATATGGTGAATGCCTCAGGCGCAGCGATAATCCTGCGCTATGCTGACCCCACCGAACATAGGACCGCTGGCGCGAGAACATCAACTCACGGTGCCACGCTCCAAAAGACTAGGGGAATCATGACCATCGTCGGTCTTGCGTGCGTATTACTTGGCCTGGTCGCAGGCCTCCTGGCAGTGCTGTACCTGCTGCAGCGGCGGGCATTGCAGGCCGTCGATGACGTCTCACAGCAGGTGCAGCGGATCGCGATCGGGGGTCGCATCAGCGGCCGTGTCGAGGTGCCCTCCGATGGTGCCGAAGTATCGCTGCTGGCGACGGCCATCAATCATCTGCTGACACGCGTCGCCAACGGCGCCGACCGGGATCGCGGCACGCCGCGACTGTTTGCCGAACTCGGTGACCGCATCCACGAGGCCGTGCTCGTGCATCGCGACACCATCCTGCACGCCAATCGCCAGTTCGCAAGTCTCATGGGCGTGGAGCGCTCCGCGCTCATCGGTCGCAGGCTCGGTGACCTGGTGCCGCCGGCGTATACCGAACTGGTCAACGAGAACATCGCCCACCGCCTGGCCGGCGAGCCCGCCGCGGAACGCTATGAGATCGAGATGGCCGGACTCACCGGTCAGATCACGCGACTGGAGATCAATTCCACCGTCATCGACTACGACGGTGGTCCGGCACTGCTGGTCACGGGAGTCGAGATCATCCCCACGCAGACCGTGCAGACCCTGCGCGGCATGACGGCCGAGGACGAGGAACGCTCCCGCCGCGACGCACGCCGGGCGCGCGCGCTCGAGTCCCTGAGTGACGCAGTGGTGACCACCGACGAGTCCGGCGTCATCGACTTCATGAACTCCGCCGCCGCCACCCTCACCGGCACCAACGCGGATTTCGCGGTCGGCAAGTCCCTCACCGAGATCGTGG
Organism: Steroidobacteraceae bacterium; assembly: GCA_035503515.1. Classification (GTDB taxonomy): domain Bacteria; phylum Pseudomonadota; class Gammaproteobacteria; order Steroidobacterales; family Steroidobacteraceae; genus DAIDKA01. The sequence goes on along the minus strand of DATJTJ010000037.1, from coordinate 19,651 downwards.
AACTGGTCGAGGACGAGGACGTGATCGCGACGCGCGCCACCGGCACTCACAAGACGCTGACCACCGACGAGCACCCTGCGCTCAACAGCAGCCGCCGGGCGCTGCTGCTGTCGCATCGCAGCGGCGCGGAAAGCGCCGTCGAAGTTTCTAGTGCGCCCATCCGGTCCCAGGATCTGGACATCACGGGCACCGTGCTGCTGCTGCGCGACGTGACGGAGCAGCGGGGGATCACCCGCCAGATGTCCTATCAGGCGACGCACGATGCGCTGACCGGTCTGATCAATCGCGGTGAGTTCGAGCGGCGCGTCACGGAGGCCATCGACAGCGGCCATCGCGGCGACGGTCACCACGTGCTCCTGTACCTCGACCTTGACCGTTTCAAGCTGGTGAACGACACCAGCGGACATCTGGCCGGCGACAGCATGCTGCGCGAAGTGGCGAAGCTGCTGCGCGATGCGATCCGGGACAGCGACACGGTGGGCCGGCTGGGCGGTGATGAGTTCGGCATGCTGCTGGTGGGGTGCCCGCTGGAGAAGGCGCGGCAGATCGCCGATGACGTCTGCCGCAGCGTCGCCGACTACCGCTTCATCTGGAAGGACAAGCTGTTCAACATCGGCGTTTCGATCGGCCTGGTGGAGATCTCCCGCGAGAGCGGCACCATGGAGGACCTGCTGTCGGCGGCCGATGCCGCCTGCTACGTCGCCAAGAAGGAGGGCACCGGGCGCGTGGCGGTGTACTCGGCGCGCGACGAGGCGCGCGCGCGCCAGACGGGGGAGATCCAGTGGCTGCACCGGTTGCAGACCGCGTTGAAGGAGAACCGCTTCCAGCTCTATCAGCAGACCATCGTTCCCGCCTACGACGATGACGGCACCGGGCCGCGTTTCGAGGTGCTGGTGCGCCTGACGGATGAATTCGGAAACGAGGTGCTGCCCGGCGAATTCATGCGTGCGGCGGAGCGGCACAAGCTGATGCGGCTGGTGGACCGGTGGGTGGTACAGACCACGTTCACCGCCGTGGGACGCGGGGTCATACAGCTCACCGACCGGCATACCATCGCCATCAACGTTTCCGCGCAGACCCTGGGCGATGCGCAGTTCCTCGAATTCGTCGTCGAGTGCTTCGACCGCACCGGCGCGCTGCCGACGCAGATCTGCTTCGAGATCAGCGAGGCGGCGGTCATCGCCAATCCCGAGCACGCCCGCCGGTTCGTCGGTGTGCTGCATGGCATGGGCTGCCAGTTCGCGATCGATGATTTCGGGTCCGGCGTCGCGTCCTTCTCCAACCTGCGCAACCTGCCGCTCGACTATCTGAAGATCGATGGATCCCTGACGCAGAACCTGGCCAAGGACAGCGTCAACCAGGCGATGGTGACCGCCATGATCAAACTGGCGCGCTCTCTGAAGTTCAAAGTCATCGCGGAACAGGTCGAAGAACCCTCCTCGGCCGACGTGGTGCGGCGCATCGGGGTGGACTACCTTCAGGGATACGCCATCGGCAAGCCCAAACCGTTGCCCATCGCCGCGTGACGTCGCAGTTTTGCTGCGGCGCTTCGCAGCGCGTTACAAATTGTTTGTACTGTTAAACCCACGGCGGCGGGGCGCGGCGCCCCGTTGCGGGCCCCGTTGGGTGGGAGTATAAAAAACCGCCACTTCGCGCCGAAAATCATCATCCGCCAGCGAACGAGGTCGAAACGCCTATGCAGCTCGCCCGACTTTGGCGTCAGCACAAGGATGCCGGCTGTCCGTCCGAACTGGTGGGTGTGCAGATTGCGGGCACCGAAGCGCGCGCGCTCGATGCGGAAATCACCTCCTGCGTGAGCGCGCTGCTGAGCCACACGCTGACCGTCGATGAGCGCATCGAGCGTCGCCTGGTGGAGGTACGCGCCGATCTCACGCGCCGGCAGCTGCGGGCCGAGCCGCCGGTGGCTCAGTACTGTGCGCGGCTCAACGAACTGGTCAGTGCCGTGCTGACCCGCGACAAGATCGGCCATTCCTGATCATCACGATCCCGGGCGCCGGTCCGGCAGTTCCTGGAACCGCGGCAGGGTATCGTCGAAACGATCCCAGGCGAGCGCCTGCTTGACGTAGATCACGCTCTCCGGGCTGATGCGGTTCGGATCATCGAGTGATCCCGCCTGCACCATCACGACTTCTCCCGGCAGCGTGCCCGAGGTGTACAGCCGCCCGCCGCAGGTTGCGCAGAAGTGCCGCACCACATCGCCGCCGGAGTCACCCCTGGACCGATAGGTCTTCGGGGTGCCCTGCGTGACCTGCAGCTGATCGCGGTGCACGCCCACGATCGTGGTGTGCCCGGTCCCGGTCGCCTTCTGGCAGTCCCGGCAGCAGCACTGGCTGACGAACAGCGCCGGGCCACGAAGGCTGTAGCGGACCTCGCCGCACAGGCAGCCGCCCACGAGTGAACCCTGTATCTCCTGCATTTGGCGCGCCCTCAGAGCAGTGGCACCAGCAGCAATGCAACGATGTTGATGATCTTGATCAGCGGATTGATGGCCGGCCCCGCCGTATCCTTGTACGGATCGCCGACAGTGTCGCCGGTGACGGCCGCCTTGTGGGCATCGGAGCCCTTGCCGCCGAAATTGCCTTCCTCGATGTACTTCTTCGCGTTGTCCCAGGCACCGCCACCGGTGCACATCGAGATGGCGACGAACAGGCCGGTCACGATCGTGCCGATCAGCAGTCCGCCCAGCGCGCGGATGCCCGCGCCGTGTCCGAGCGCAAGATTCATGAGGACCACGAGGATGACCGGCACCAGGATCGGCAGCAGCGACGGAATGATCATTTCCTTGATTGCCGCGCGGGTCAGCAGGTCAACTGCCCGGGAGTAGTCCGGCTTCGCCGTGCCTTCCATGATGCCGCTGATGCTGCGGAACTGGCGGCGCACTTCCTCGACCACCGAGCCTGCGGCGCGACCCACCGCCTCCATCGCCATGGCGCCGAACAGGAACGGCACCATGCCACCGATGAACAGGCCGATGATCACCGCCGGATCCGACAGCGTGAAGGTCACCAGTTTGTGCGCGGCCTCGAGGTTGTGGGTGTAGTCGGCGAACAGCACCAGCGCCGCGAGCGCCGCCGAGCCGATGGCATAGCCCTTGGTGACCGCCTTGGTGGTGTTGCCGACGGCATCCAGCGGATCGGTGATGTCACGGACCTGCGCCGGCAGGCCGGCCATTTCGGCGATACCGCCGGCGTTGTCGGTGATCGGACCATAGGCATCCAGCGCCACGATCATGCCGGTCATGGACAGCATGGCGGTCGCGGCGATCGCGATGCCGTACAGGCCGGCGAAGGAAAACGCCACCCAGATCGCCACGCACACCGCCAGCACCGGCAGCGCCGTGGACTTCATGGACACGCCCAGGCCCGCGATGATGTTGGTGGCATGACCCGTCTGCGAGGCGGCCGCCACCTTGCGTACCGGGCTGTATTCGGTCGCGGTGTAGTACTCGGTAATGACGATGAGCGCCGCCGTCAGCGCGAGCCCGACGATGGTACAGGCGAACAGCGAGCTCGCCTGCGCCGGCATCAGCCGCTGCGTGATGAAGTAGAACGCAATGCCGGAGAGTACCGCGGAGACGACCACCCCCTTGTACAGGGCGTTCATGATCTTGCCGCCGCTGGCGCGCACGAAGAAGGTGCCGATGATGGAGGCGACGATGGAAGCCGCGCCCAGCGCCAGCGGATAGATCGGCGCGCTCGCGCCCGCATCCTGCTGGGTGAGGCCGCCGAGCAGCATGGTCGCGACGATCGTGACCGCATAGGTCTCGAACAGGTCCGCGGCCATGCCGGCGCAGTCGCCGACATTGTCGCCGACGTTGTCGGCGATGACCGCGGGATTGCGCGGATCATCCTCCGGAATACCGGCTTCGACCTTGCCCACCAGGTCCGCGCCCACGTCGGCGCCCTTGGTGAAAATGCCGCCACCGAGGCGGGCGAAGATGGAAATCAGCGAGCCGCCGAAGGCGAGCCCGACCAGTGCGTGCAATGCTCCGTCCTGCCCGAGGTGCGGCAGCAGCGCCGTGTAGTACCCGGCCACGCCCAGCAGCGCGAGGCCGACCACCAGCATGCCGGTGATGGCGCCGCCGCGGAACGCGACGGACAGCGCCGCGTTGAGGCCGTGGGTGGCGGCCTCCGCCGTGCGCACGTTGGCGCGCACGGAGATGTTCATGCCGATGAAGCCGGTCGCACCGGACAGCACGGCGCCGATGGCGAAGCCGATGGCCGTCCACCTGTCAAGGGCGAACCAGAGAACCGCGAACAGGACGATTCCGACGATCAGGATCATCGAATACTGGCGGTTGAGATAGGCGCGGGCGCCGATCTGCACGGCCGCGGCGATTTCCTGCATCCGGGCGTTGCCGGCCGGCAGCCTCAGGATCGACATCACCGAAACCACGCCGTACAGGACGGCCAGTACACCGGCAGCAATCGCCACCCACAACCAACTCGCGGCATCCATCAGCAAATCCCCCACAGATCCAGATTCAGACTTTTGTTAGAGCCGGGCCGGAAGCCCGGTCAGCCGAAAACTTATATCACAGCGGATGCAGGCGGGCTTGCCCTGCCGGCCCCGCGTCAGATCTTGAATCCGGTCTTCAGCCGGCGGCGCACGGCGGCGCCTTTGATCCTGACATAGTCCGGCAGGCCGTCCCGAAAGGGGGGGTAGGCCTCGCCGGCGATGAGCGGCTCGAGGTACCGGCGGCAGGCGGGACTGATGCCGAAGCCGTCCGCGCTCAGGTATTCGCGGGGGATCTTCTTCTCCCGGTTGGCGACCTCGGCCAGGGGCACATGGCCGATGACCCATCGATAGGGCCGCGATGACTTGCGCACGATGGTCGGCATCACCGCATTGACGCCCTTGACGGCGAGCTCCACCGCCGCCTTGCCGCAGGCGTAGGCCTGCTCGACATCGGTCCGCGATGCAATATGTCGCGCTGCGCGCTGCAGGTAGTCGGCCACCGCCCAGTGGTACTTGTAGCCGTGGGCTTCGCGCACCATGTTGGCCACCACCGGTCCCACGCCCCCGAGCTGCGAATGACCGAAGGCGTCCGTGGTTCCGGCCTCGGCCAGGAACCGGCCATCGGGGTAGGCGGCCCCTTCGGAGACCACGACGACGCAGTATCCGTAATGGTCGACGCTGAATCTGACCTTGGCGAGGAACGCGGCCTGGTCGAAGGGGACTTCCGGGAACAGGATGATGTGGGGCGGATCCCCGGGCTTGCGCCCGGCAAGTCCGGCGGCGGCGGCGATCCAGCCGGCATGGCGGCCCATCACCTCGAGGACGAACACCTTGGTGGAGGTCCGCGCCATCGAAGCCACGTCCAGCGCGGCCTCGCGGGTGGAAACCGCGATGTACTTCGCCACCGAGCCGAAGCCGGGGCAGCAGTCGGTATGCGGCAGGTCGTTGTCGACCGTCTTGGGAACTCCGACGCAGGTGATCGGATATCCCAGCGACTCCGACAGTTGCGACACCTTGAGCGCCGTGTCCATCGAGTCATTGCCGCCGTTGTAGAAGAAGTAGCCGATGTCGTGGGCCCGGAACACCTCGATCAGGCGCTCGTATTCGGCGCGGTTCTGCTCCAGGCTCTTGAGTTTGAAGCGCGCCGAGCCGAACGCACCCGAAGGAGTGTATTTGAGACCGCTGATGGTCTCGCGGCTTTCGCGGCTGGTGTCGATCAGGTCCTCCGTGAGCGCACCGATGATCCCGTGGCGTCCGGCGTAGACCTTGCCGATCCGGCGCGGGTACTTGCGTGCCGTTTCGATCACTCCACACGCGGAGGCATTGATGACTGCCGTCACGCCGCCCGACTGGGCGTAGAAGGCATTGCGTTGTGCGGCTGGGGTCCTGGTCTTGCGGGTCATTTCGGTCGCCGTGCGTCGCAAAGAAGGCTGTCGAGAATAGCCAAAAAACCATGGCCGGTTACGTTTTTCGGGGCTTGATTGACCCGGCCGCGCATGGCCGGTAACGTTGCCAGCCACCGCAGTCCACAAAGATCGGCCCGCAGGCCGACCAAGGGCGTGAGTTCATATGCGAATCGTATTATTGGGACCTCCGGGTTCGGGCAAGGGCACGCAGTCGCAGCGCCTGATCCGCAGCCACGGGATTCCGCAGATCTCCACCGGCGACCTGCTGCGTGCGGCGGTGGCGGCGCAGACCCGGCTCGGCATCGCCGCCAAGTCGGCGATGGATGCCGGCAAGCTGGTGGACGACCAGATCGTTCTGGGCATGATCCAGGAGCGGCTGGCGCTGGCGGATGTGGCCAATGGATTCATCCTGGATGGGTTCCCCCGCAACCTGTCGCAGGCCGCGGCGCTCGAGGACCTGTTGCGACAGCTTGGCCAGCCGCTCGATGTCGTGGTGCTGATGCAGGTGGACAACGAGGAACTGGTGCGGCGCATCGGTGGACGGCGGACCTGCCGCAACTGTGGCCACGTTTTCAACGTCTTCACCTCGCCGCCGGCGCCGCAGGAGACCTGCCCGCAAACCGGCGGTGAGCACGACCTGTTCCAGCGCCCCGACGACAATGAGGCCACCGTCGCCGAGCGCCTCAAGGTCTATGACGAGAAGACCCGGCCGCTGGCGCAGTTCTACGAGCAGCGCGGGCTGTTGCGGCGGATCGATGCGGAAGGATCGCTGGAAGAGGTCACCGAACGCCTGGAGGCCGTGCTGGCGACGCTGACGGACCGGCCCGTGACGGTCAAGGCCGCCACCGCCGAACCGGCGAAGCGGGTCGTGAGGCGCACGGCGGCCAGGGCTGCGCCGCGCAAGCCACGCCGCAAGGCTGCGAAGAAGTCGAGCCTGCCATCGACGCTGAAGTCGGCGCTGTCCTCGGCGCTCAAGTCGGCCCGGAAGCTGGTGCGGCAGACCGGAACCGCGGCCAGGACGGCGGCCAAGAAAGCCGCAAAGAAAGCCGCAAGGAAGACGCGCAGGCGCCCGGCATCCCGGCCGGCAGCGAAGCGATCCGTGCGCAAGGCCGCCGCGGTGCGCCGGCGGACGGCCGGTGCGAAGGCCAAGGTCGCGCGCAAGGCGCCGGCGCGACGGCCTGCGGCGGCCCGGAAGAAGGCGCGCCGCCGCTAGCCAGTCCTTCAGCTGCGGCGCGTGAGCTGCGCGACCGCGCTGACCAGTTCGTCGGCGTCGGCCGGCCGGGTCAGGTGCATCTGGTAGCCGGCATCGTGCGCGCTCACCGCATCCTCGGGCCGGGCGAAGTCCACGAGCGCAATGGCCGGAAGTTCCTGAACGCTCAGTTTGGCGCGCACCGAACGGATCAGGTCGTAGCCGTTGCGGCCGGGCATGCTCAGGTCAGCGACCAGCACGTCCGCATGGAAGGTGCGCAGCGCGTCCAGGGCCGAGTCCGCGCTGCTCGCCGTCGCCACGAGTGCGCGGGCGCTGCTCAGGTTCTGCCGGGAGCGCTCGAGGGTTTCCGGATCGTCATCGACCAGCAGTACCCGCAGCCCGTGCAGATCGGCGCTTTCCATCGCCACCACGTCCGTCACCGGCTCGTGGGGCGCAAGCCGCGGCAACAGCGCATAGAAGGTGGCGCCGTGGCCTTCACCGGCACTGGTGGCCCAGACCCTGCCGCCATGCAGCTCGATGACCTGCTTGACGATGACCAGCCCCAGCCCCAGTCCCGGCGGTCCGCGGCGCGGCCCTTCGTGGCGACCGAACCGGTCGAAGATCAGTTCCAGGGCGCTGGTGCTGAGCCCGATGCCGCTGTCGGTCACCTTGACTTCCCAGTTGCCCTGCACGCGCGCCAGCGTCGTGGTGATCAGCCCGCCCCGCTGCGTGAACTTGACGGCATTGTTGAGCAGGTTCCAGATCACCTGCTGCAGGCGCTGGCGGTCCCCGAACACCAGACAGGCCTGCGCCGGAAGGTTCTTCTCCATCCTGACGCCCTTGGCATCGGCGGTCGGCCGCATGATGTCCAGCGCGGCCTCCACGATCTGGGCCAGATCGGTTTCCTCCGGATCCATGCGCAGCCTGCCGCTGAGCAGGCCGCTCATGTCGATCAGGTCATCCACCAGCTGCGCGAGCATGCGCACGTTGCGATCGATGGTCTGGCCGCCGCGCTGCACGTCTTCGGGCGCGAGACGACCGGACTCCAGCAGCCGGGACCACCCCAGGATCGCGTTCAGCGGCGCGCGCAGCTCGTGTCCGAGGGTGGACAGAAAATCGTCCTTGAGCCTGCTGACGCGCTCGGCCTCGGCGCGCAGTGCCCGCTCGTCCGCAAGTCGCAGACGCAGATCCTCGGGTTCATCAGCGCGGTTGCCGTCCATCGCCGCCATCATAACGCCGCCAGCAGGCGCTCACCGATGACTTCGCGGCGCCAACCGCAAAGTACGGCGCCATCCTGGCGGCCTTCGGCAAGCTGCTCGAGATCGCGGCGCGTGGCCAGGACCTCGGGAGAGAGGTTGAGCTCGCTTGCCACGGACTGATGCAGCGTCGCGAGCTTCTTCACGAGCGCGGTCTTCTGCGGGTCGGGCGCGCCGCGCGGGTTGACGCGCGGCAGCACCGCCGGCATCGCGGCCCCCGCGATCAGCTCGAGGATTTCGCCGCCGCTGTGCTTGACGAAGCCGGGCTGCATGTCCGGAAGACCTGCCAGTTCCTCCATCGAGCGCGGCACTCGAAACACGATCTCCCGCAGCACGGCGTCATCCAGGATCCAGCCGCGCGGGCGATTTCGCTCGTCGGCGCGGCGCTCGCGCCAGGCGGCGAGTGACCGCGCCAGCCGCGCGCGGTCCGGATCGAGCCCCTTGAGCGCGCGGATCCGCAGCCAGGCCTGGTCCGGGTCGACACTGTAGTCGCGCGCATCCTGCAGTGCCGCCAGCTCCTGCTGCAGCCAGGACATGCGCCCCAGCCGGGACAGTTCGGCGATCAGATGCTCGCGCAGCGGCAGCAGGTACCGCACGTCATCCAGCGCGTAGTCGAGCTGTTCGGCCGAGAGCGGCCGCCGCGACCAGTCCGTTCGCGTATGCGCCTTGCTCAACTCGTGGCCGGTCACACGCCGCACCAGATCGGCATAGCCGATCTGTGCCGGCATGCCTGCCAGCCCCGCCGCGATCTGGGTGTCGAACACCGGCATCACGAGGCCTACCGCCGGCAACAGCACCTCGATGTCCTGGCGGCAGGCGTGCATCACCTTCTCCGAGAGCGGATTGCCCAGCGGCGCACGCAGCACGGCCAGATCCGCAATCGCCAGCGGGTCCACGCACACGGCTTCTTGCGCGTCGGCGACCTGCAACAGGCACAGCTCCGCCCGGTAGGTGCGCTCCCGCATGAACTCCGTGTCCAGGGCGATGGCCGGGGCGTGTTGCAGACGATCGGCAAGCGCTTCAAGGGCGTCCCGGTCAGTAATCATCATCTATCCGGAGTCTTCTGCTGTTAATGTGCGCATTATGCGCGGCGGTACCCACCGATTGCCATGCCGCGCGAAGGTGGCTACCGATGCACGTTCATATCCTGGGAATCTGCGGCACGTTCATGGGCGGCATCGCCGCCATTGCCAAGGCCGCGGGCCACAAGGTCACAGGCTCGGACCGCAACGTGTATCCGCCGATGAGCACGCAGTTGCGGGGGCTCGGCATCGAGCTGGTCGAAGGGTTCGAGGCCGCGCAGCTCGATCTGGCACCCGATGTGGTGGTGGTCGGCAACGTCATGACCCGCGGCGTGCCGGTCGTCGAGGCGCTGCTCGACCGCGGTCTGCCGTATGCCTCGGGGCCGGAGTGGCTGGCGCGCGAGGTGCTCAAGGACCGCTGGGTGATCGCCGTCGCAGGCACCCACGGCAAGACGACCACGACTTCGCTCGTGACCTGGATACTGGAATACGCGGGGCTCTCGCCGGGCTTCCTGATCGGCGGTGTTCCGGCGAACTTCAACACCAGCGCCCGCCTGGGACTGGCGCCGTTCTTCGTCATCGAGGCGGATGAATACGACACCGCGTTCTTCGACAAGCGCGCGAAGTTCGTGCACTACCATCCGCGCACCGTGGTCCTCAACAACCTCGAGTTCGACCATGCGGACATCTACCCGGACGTGGCCGCCATCCAGCGGCAATTCCATCACCTGGTCCGCACGGTACCCGGGTCCGGCAGCATCATCTGGAACGCCGGGGACGAGCGTCTGGCGCAGACGCTGCAGATGGGCTGCTGGACGCCGCTGCAGGGCTTTGCGTCGTCCCCGGGCCCGCAGGCGCGCTGGCACGCGCTCAACCGCGGCGCTGCCGATTATTCGCAATTCGAGGTCCTGGAGTCCGGGACTGCGCGCGGCGTGGTCGAGTGGGATCTCATCGGCGCGCACAACATGGAGAACGCCCTGGCGGCGATCGCGGCCGCCCAGCACGCGGGCGTGCCCGTGGCCACGGCGATCGAGGCGCTGCGCAACTTCAAGGGCATCGCCCGCCGCATGCAGCTGCGCGGCGAAGTGCACGGCGTCCGGGTCTATGATGATTTCGCACACCACCCCACCGCCATCGCGACGACCGTGGACGGCCTACGGCGGCGCGTCGGCGGCGGACGGATCCTCGCGGTGCTCGAGCTACGCTCCAACACCATGCGCATGGGCGTGCACAACGACCACATCGCCCCGTCCCTGGCCGCGGCCGACGAGGTCTTCATGTTCACGCCCCCGGACCTGGGATGGGACGCGGGCCCTCTGATGCAACAGCTCGGGTCGCGCGGCCATGCCATCGGGGCCGTCGATGAGATGGCCGCGGCCGTCGCGCAGCAGGCGGCGCAGGGCGACAGTGTGCTGGTCATGAGCAACGGCGGCTTCGGCGGCCTGCACGAGAAGCTGCTGACGGCGCTGCGCCGGCGTTTCGGCCATGACGCAGACGCCACCTGATCCCGCGGCGGCCGCGCTGCCGCTGTTTCCGCTGCACACCGTGCTGCTGCCCGGGGGGCCGCTGCAGCTGCAGATATTCGAGCCGCGCTACGTCGACATGGTCGGCGCGTGCATGCGCGCCGGCAGTTGCTTCGGGGTGGTGCTGATCCTGTCCGGGGCTGAGGTCGGCGCGGTCAGCGAACTCGCCGCCGTGGGGACCGCTGCCCGCATCGTCGATTTCCAGACCTTGCCCAACGGGCTACTGGGACTGTCGTGCCGCGGCGAGCGCGTATTCCGCCTGCAGTCGCGACGTGCGCAGCCGGACGGACTGCTCCTGGGAGAGGTGAGCTGGCAGCCGCCGTACGCCGTCGTGCCCGTCGACCCGCAATATGCCCCGCTGGTCGCGCTGCTGCGGGAGGTCCAGCCGCGGTTACCGGCGGCGTACGCGCAGATCCCGCAGCACTTCGACGATACCGAATGGGTCGGTTTCAGGCTGCTCGAGCTGCTGCCACTGACCGCCGCCCAGCGCCAGCACAGCCTTGAAGCGCACGATCCGCTGCAGCGCCTGCAGTGGCTCGCGCGACGGCTGTCTACGTCCTGACCGCGCGCGCGCCGTAGAAGCGGTGCAGCGCCACGCCCACCAGCACCGTCCAGCCGCACACCAGCCAGCCGACCACGCCGTCGAAGCGGCTGAGCAGGGCATGCAGCGGATTGGCGGGATCCGGCAACGAAGTCTCGCGCACGAACGTGATCACCCATACCCAGCCTGCGTGCAGGCCCAGGCTCGCGGCGATGTTGCCGGTGTGCATGCGCACCGTGGCGAGCACCACCCCGACGGCAAACAGGCAGATATAGGCATCGGCCACCCCGAGCGGGTGCGCGAACGCGCCGAACGAGCCGGCGAGCATGTCCAGGCCGCTGTGCCAGCCGAGCCGATCCTCGGGGATGTGGTACGAACTGACGAAGTGCGTGAGCGCATAGATGAGGGACGTCAGTATCGTTGCCATGGTGACACCGGACTCGCGGGCAATACCGGTCCACATGGCCCCCCGCAGGAAGGTTTCCTCGATCAGGGCGACGGCGATCCCGCGCAGCAGCCCCTGCACGGCGAGTTTGCCCCAGACCGCCGCCGTCAGCGCCACGCCCGGGCGCAGCAGCCGCAGCTGCAATGTCAGCATGATTGCAACGATGAGCCCCATGAGCGCGACGCCGATCACGAAGCCGAGGCCGGCCTCGCGCAGGAACCGGCGCGGCGGCAGGCCGTATCCGAGGCTGCCGCGATCGGCAAGGCGCAGCCGCCGGGCCACCAGGAAGAAGCCGACGGCGAGCGTGACCATGCCGAGGCGGTCGGCGACCCTGTGAAACGGAAAGCCGAAGACGGGATGCAGCAGCTGCCACACGGGGTAGGTGAGGCCGGCCATGACGCTAAGCGCCAGCAGCAGCAGTCCGACGAACCAGGCAAATGAGCGCATGCGTAAGGATCAGCCGATCGCCAAGGGTCAATGCCGGCCCATTGCACCAGATTTGCGGCTGCCCTGCCGCGGCAATTGTCAGTGACAATCCCGCTCCCGAAGTCTTGCAGAGGGTCCGATGGATCCCGCCGCGGCGCAAGCCACCCTGAAATCCCTGGTCGAAGGTGTCGATCCGGTGACCGGCTACCCGATCCCGAAATCGATGGTGCTGCATCACGCCGTGGTGATCCGCGCCCTGCTGTGCGCGCTTGCGGTGCTGGAGGCGGATGCCCTCAGGACCCGGCGGCGGGCGCGGCTGCCGCGCAACACCGGCCGGCCGTGGCAGCCGGCGGATGATGCCCGGGCGATCGCCGCCTACCGCAACGGCGAACCCCTGCGGCAGATCGCCGCAGACCACCACCGCAGCCTGGCCGGCGTGGAATCGCGCCTGCAGCGGCTGGGCGTCCTGAAGCCCGAGCAACGCAGCACTCGCGACCGGTATGTGAACCGCGCGGCTGGTATCCTCGCGTCACAGGTTTGAGGCGCCCCGCAGTGCAGGCCAGGCGATAGATGAAAGTGCTTTTCGTACCGGTCTCCGCGGCCCGGGGCTTCGGCGAGTACGCGCGCGCGCTGGAGATCGCCCGCGCCACGCAGCGCCGATGGCCGGGCGCCCAGCTGCACTTCGTGTTGAGCGCGCAGGCGCCGTATGCCGCGCAGTGCCCGTTTCCGGCCACTTTGCTGCCCGGTTCGGCGACGCTGCATACACCGCAGGTGCTGGGGCTGCTGCAAGCGTTCAGACCGCAGCTGGTGATCTTCGACAATGCCGGCCGGACGGCGCAGATGCGCGCGGCGCGGGCCGGCGGTGCCCGCCTCGTCTACATCAGTTCGCGCCGCCGCCAGCGCCGCAAGGCATTCAGGCTGCGCTGGATGCGGCTGCTCAGCGAGCACTGGATCGCCTATCCGGGTTTCATCGCGGGCGAACTGCGATGGTGGGAGCGGCTGAAACTGCGCATGCTGGGCCGGCCGCGGGTGCGGTTCGTGGACACGGTACTCGCCGCCGCGACCGACGGGGAGGCCGTTGCCGTGGAGGGCGAATTCGTGCTGGTGGTGCCGGGTGGCGGCACGTCCCACCCGGGCGCCCCCGATGCGCCGCGGATCATCGGCGATGCGGCCGTGGGTCTGGCGGCGCGCGGTATCCGCACGGTGCTGGTGAGTGCCGTGGCACCCACGGCCGCGAACGAGGACACCGCGCTCCTGCAGCGACTGCCGCGGCTGCCGCAGGCGCAGCTGCTGCAGCTGCTGCGTCGTGCCCGCATCGTGATCAGCAACGGCGGGGACACCCTGCTGCAGGCGCTCGCCTGCGGCTGCGCCTGTGTCGCGGTGCCCATCGCCCATGACCAGGCGGCCCGCATCGCGCGCTGCCGCGATCTCGGACTGATCCGGGATGCGCCGCTGGATGCGGCGGCCATCGTCGAGGCCGTGGCGACCCTGCAGGGGGATGAGCGCGGGCGGCTCGCACTTAGCGAACGCAGCCGCGCCGCCGGGGTGCAGGATGCAATGCCGCGGATACTGGACTGGATGGCGGATCTCGTCGCGGACGGTCCGCGACCATGAGCCGTGTCGTCTTCCTGGACACCGTGAGCCCGCTGCCCTACGACTCGCATACGTTCGGCGAGCGCGCGGTGCAGGGCACGGAGGCCAGCGTCATGCGCATCGCCGATGCCATCGGGGCCTGGGTGATGCAGCACAACCGCACCGAAGACCGCGACCGGTATCTGCGCATGCAGCCGCTGGGGGCCGTCGAGCACGTGGTCGTGATCCGCGAAGCCCGGGCCCTGGCGCGGGCGCGGGAGCTGTTTCCGGCGGCGCGGCTGCACCTGTGGCTGCACGACAAGATGCGCCCGGGCACCAAGCGCGGGCGGCGATTGCGGGCCGTGGCGCCGCTGCTGCGGCAGGAACGGGTCGGCATCGTGTGCGTGTCGGACACGCACCGGCGGGATGTGCTCAAAACGCTGGGCTGGGCAGGCATCGGCGAGCTCCCGGTGTGCACGCGCTACAACCCGCTCGATCCGTCACTGCAGCCGGATGGCACGCCGTTCGACGAGCGTCAGCTGGTGTTCTTCTCCTCGCCCAACAAGGGACTTGCCTTCACGCTCGACGCCTTCGGGGCGCTGCGCCGGGCCATGCCGGAGCTGCGCTTGATCGTCGGCAATCCCGGCTACAAGGCCGATCACCTCGCGGCACTCCCGGGCGTGAAGTTCCTCGGACCGCAGCCGCAGGCGGTGATACATGCCCACGTGCGCCAGTCGCTGTGCGCGTTCCAGCCCAATTTCCGCATCCCCGAAACCTTCGGGCTGGTGTATGCCGAGTCGCATGCGCTCGGCACACCGGTGCTCACTCACGATTTCGGGGCGGCCGCCGAAGTGGTCGCCGACCCGCGGCAACTGCTGCCCGTGAAACGGTCGTACCGATGCTATGAAGGCCTGGTCGGGACGCTGCGGCCGCGCTGGCGACGGTTTCCGGCACGGCTGGCCGCGGGACTGGGGCTGTTTGATGCCTACGTGGAACGCATCCGCGACTGGCGCTCGGGAGCTCGTCCGGTGGCCGGTCCGGATCCACGCTTTGCGCTGGCCACGGTCGCGGCTCAGTGGCGCGAGCTGTTCGCGCCCTGAAGGGGGGCCGTATCGGTGAGCACCGGCGTGGCGGCGATGCCGGCTTCCTTCAACAGATCCAGCAGGCCGCCCTTGCCGACCACGTGCAGGGCGCCCACGACGATCAGGACGTTGCGATCGCCGTTGAGATAGGCCCTGATCCGCGGCAGCCAGTGCCTGTTGCGCTCGCTGACGAGCAGCCGGTAGAGCTCGGGGAACTGGTTGTAGGCGTCCGAGAGTTCCGCGGCGAGTGCCGCAGTGTTGCCCGCACGCCAGGCCGCGAGCAGCTGATCGGTCTCGTCGTCCGTATCCTTCAGGTCCGCGAGCGTCAGTTCCAGGAAGCGTGCCTGGTCTTCCGGCGACAGATGCTCGAGCTGTCCGAGCTCCTCGTCCAGGGTTTCGAGCCCCGCGGTCGGGCGATTGTCCTGCCGGGCGCGGGCGATCAGCTGCTCCTCGACGCCGGCATCGGGCTGGTAGCCGAGTTTCAGGTACATGAGGTCGGTCAGCGTCAGCGCCGCGACCCAGGGACGCAGCATCGCCAGCTGCTGCAGCGGCAGCCCCAGCGCAGCGGCCTGCGCCTCGACCTTCGCGTAGCGCTCGGCTCCCAGTGCCGACTGCAGCGACTCTCCGTCCGGGTAGCGGCCATGGGCGAGCATCCAGGCGGAGACGCTGCCGGGATCGAGCTTGGCCAGATCCAGCTCCATGACCAGTTCGCTCGAATCCGCATAGGCGCGTGACAGCGGGTCGGGCAGCCGGCTCTGACCGGGTTTCAGCAGATGCACGGACTCGGCCAGATAGACCGTGCCGTGCGCGCCATGCAGCGCCCACACCGGGCTCTGGGCCCGCGCGCTCAGGCTGCCGAGGAAGCAGAGCGCGAGGAGCCAGTACCGCATGGGTCCACCCAGTGCAGATCCGTGAGGAGGCTGCCGTCGACGGCCAGATCCAGGGTGCGGAAGGCGGGCGGCCGCGAGTCGACGGCGAAATCGACCGCATGCGGCAGGAACTGCGTGCAGGTGGAGGGCGTCGCCAGCAGCCGCACTCCGCGGCGCAACCCGTCGAACTGCTGATGGACATGACCCCACAGGATCCCGCGCACCGAGCGGCTGGCATCGATGAGGCGGAAGAATTCCCCGGCGTTGTCGAGTCCGATCCGGTCCAGCCAGTCGCTCCCCATCGGCACCGGGTGATGATGCAGGCAAACGAGCACCGGCGTCGTCGCGGCCGCGAGCGACTCCTCCAGCCACTGCAGCTGCGCCGGCGCCAGATGACCGCCGTCCTGGCCCGGCACGCTGGTGTCGAGCAGCACCAGTCGCCAGCCCTTGAGATCGAGGCACCCGGATGTCACGAAGGGCGCATCGGCAAGCCGCTGCGAGAGCACGGCGGCATCGTCGTGATTGCCGGGGATGCAGCACACCGGAACCCCGAGCCCGGCGAACTCGCGGCTGAACGCGTCGTATCCGCCCGGGTCGTCGTGCACGATGTCCCCCGTCACGAGGATGACATCGGGCGCCCAGCCGGCCGACCGGGACAGACTGCGGGCCTGGGCCAGCGTGCAACGCAATGCCGGCAGGGGCTGCACACCGCGCAGCGTGGCCTGCTCGTCCGCGGACAGGTGCAGGTCGGTGACGTGCAGTAGGCGAAGGGGCGTCATGTTTGAGGATCCTAGCAGAGCCGTCGGCGCCGGCCGCCCGGCGATATGTTCGATTGCCGCCCCTGCCGCATCTGGGGGAGAATGCAGTCCCCGCCCGCGCGACTTCCGGCATGCGAGGCCGCGGGCCACATACCTGCTAACTCTCTGATAAGCAAAGTAAAGAGGACAATTCGACATGGCGATCAAGGTGGGCATCAACGGATATGGCCGCATTGGACGTAACGTACTGCGCGCCCTGTACGAATCCGGACGCACCAATGAAATCCAGATCGTGGCCATCAACGATCTGGGGGATGCGAATACCAATGCCCATCTGACCCGCTACGACACCGCCCACGGTAAATTTCCCGGCACGGTCGCCGTCGACGGCGACTCGATGGTCGTCAACGGCGATCGCATCCGCGTGCTGGCGGAGCGCGACCCGAGCAAGCTGCCCTGGGGGCAGCTGGGCGTGGACACCGTGCTGGAATGCACGGGCCTGTTCACCAGCAAGGCCAAGGCCGGCCAGCACATCCACGGCGGCGCCCGCCGCGTGGTGATTTCGGCGCCGGGTGAAAAGGACGTCGACGCCACCGTCGTCTACGGCGTGAACCACAAGGTCCTGCGGTCCGACCACACCGTGATTTCAAACGCGTCCTGCACCACCAACTGCCTGGCGCCGGTCGCGAAGGTGCTGCACAGCCATGTCGGCATCGTCGCGGGCGTCATGACCACCGTGCACTCGTACACCAATGATCAGGTCCTGACCGACGTGTACCACAAGGACCTGCGCCGGGCGCGCTCCGCGACGATGTCGCAGATTCCGACCAAGACCGGCGCCGCCGCGGCCGTGGGCCTGGTCCTTCCGGAACTGAACGGCAAGCTCGACGGCTTTGCCGTGCGCGTGCCGACCATCAACGTGTCGATGGTCGACCTGAGCTTCATCGCCGGCCGCGCGACCAGCGTCGATGAGATCAATGGCCTGATGAAGGCGGCTGCCGCTCATCATGAGTTCAAGGGCGTACTCGCCTACAGCGATGGCCCCCTGGTGTCGATCGACTTCAACCACGACCCGCATTCCTCGACCTTCGATGCGACCCTCAGCAAGGTCGTCGGCGGCACGCTGGTGAAGGTGTGCGCCTGGTACGACAACGAGTGGGGCTTCTCCAACCGCATGCTCGACACCACGGTCGCCTGGTCCAAGGTCGCCGGATGAAAGTACGGCGCATGACCGACGTGGCCCTGGGCGGCAGGCGCGTGCTGATCCGCGAGGATCTGAACGTGCCGGTGGCCAATGGCGTCGTGACCAGCGATGTGCGCATCCGGGCCGCGCTGCCGACCCTGCGGCAGGCGCTGGCGGCGGGCGCGAAGGTGTTCGTGATGTCGCACCTGGGTCGTCCGCAGGAGGGCGTTTGCGAGGAACAGTTCTCGCTTGCCCCGGTGGCGCAGCGGCTGGGCGAGCTGCTCGGCACGGCGGTGCCGCTCGCCAGGGACTGGCTTGCGGGCGTGGATTGCGGGCCCGGGCAGCTGGTCCTGTGCGAGAACGTGCGCTTCAACAAAGGCGAGAAGAAGGACAGCGAAGAGCTCGCGCGCAGGATGGCCGCGCTGTGCGACGTGTTCGTCATGGATGCGTTCGGAACCGCGCACCGCGCGGAGGCCAGCACCCATGGCGTCGCCCGCTTCGCGCCGGTGGCCTGCGCCGGCCCGCTGCTGGTCGGTGAACTCGAGGCCCTGGAACGCGCCCTGGCAAATCCGGCCCGGCCGCTGATCGCCATCGTGGCCGGCTCCAAGGTATCGACCAAGCTGACCGTCCTCGAGTCGCTGCTGGCGAAGGTCGACCAGCTCATCGTCGGCGGCGGCATCGCCAACACCTTCCTGGCGGCCACGGGCGTCGCCGTCGGCAAGTCGCTATACGAGGCCGACATGCTCGACACGGCCCGCAAGCTCCTCGGGCAGGCCCGGTCGCGGGGCGCGGCGATCCCGCTGCCCACCGATGTCGTCGTCGGCACGCAGTTCGCGGCCACCGCGAAGGCGCAGGTGCGCCCCGCCGCCGAGGTTCGCGCCGACGAACTCATCCTCGACATCGGTCCGCAGACCGCGGCGCATCTGGCCGCACAGCTGCGTGATGCGGGGACCATCCTCTGGAACGGTCCGGTCGGGGTCTTCGAGTTCGACCAGTTCGGCGAGGGCACCCGGACCCTGGCCCGGGCCATCGCCGACAGCAAGGCCTATTCACTGGCCGGCGGCGGCGATACCCTCGCGGCGATCGAGAAGTACGGCGTGGAAAAGGGCATTTCCTATATTTCGACGGGCGGTGGCGCCTTCCTCGAGTTCGTCGAGGGCAAGACCCTGCCGGCAGTGGCCATCCTGGAAGAACGCGCGTGAAAACCACCAACAGCAGCACGCAGGCACCCTTGCAGACCTTGCGCAATCTCAAGCGCACCAAGATCGTCGCCACGGCGGGTCCGGCGACCGACGATCCGAAAGTACTCATCGAGATGATGAAATCGGGTCTGAGCGTGGTGCGGCTCAATGCCTCGCACGGCACGCGGGCGGACCTGAAGCGCCGCATCGACCTGGTGCGCGAGGCGGCCGCCCAGGCGCAGCAGATCGTCGGCCTGCTGCTGGACCTGTCCGGCCCCAAGATCCGCATCGAGGGTTTTGCCAACGGGCCGATCCAGCTGGAGGAGGGCGCCGCGTTTGCGCTCGATACCGCGCTGGATCCCAAGGGCGGCGACATCAACGTGGTGGGCACGGCCTATAAGAACCTGCCGCACGATGTGGTGAGCGGCGACGTGCTGCTGCTGTCCGACGGCCAGATCGTGCTCGACGTGGTGGCGGTCGAGGGTACCCGCATCCACACCCGCGTGAAGGTCGGTGGCCCGCTCTCGGATCGCAAGGGGCTCAATCGCCAGGGCGGCGGCATTTCCGCGCCGGCGCTCTCCGACAAGGACCGCGACGACATCCGCTTTGCGGCCGAGGAGCGGATCGACTACGTCGCGGTGTCCTTCGCCCGCGATGCCTCCGACATCAAGCTCGCGCGCCGGCTGGTGCGCGAGGCGGGTGGCGATGCGCGCATCGTC
>DATJTJ010000036.1:0-164523 GCA_035503515.1 Steroidobacteraceae bacterium | reverse complement strand
AAACAGCGCTTTGAATCGATATTGGCCTACAAGCAGGCTCATGTGGATGACTTCGGAAAACTTCAGGTGGATAACTCGTTTCAGGCGCTCTTTAGCAACTTGGAACCACTTGTAGCAGCCTTTGTGGGTACGAACGAGATTCGTCTGCGTCGTGCTTGCGCCATCAAAGATAAAGGCCTGAAAAACGCCTGGTTGGCGTTGATGCCGCGGCTCTGGGCCACGACCGCGACCGAGGCGCCAGGTCGCATGGACTCCTCCACGATCTCGCGCTTCTCCGCGTAGCTATACTTGCGTCTGGGCGCGGTCCGCCGGCCCAGTGAATCCGTCCGAGTAGCCTTGTTCGAGGTGTCCATCTAAGCCTTACGTGGACACGTAGCTACGTGTCCGTCTATGAAGGCACGTACCTTCGCCCGAACCTTGCCGCGGGGCTATACGGTGCTGACCAGTCGCTTACATTTCAGTGACGCGAGCACCACGACGAATGAAGAGAATATGCTCGTAATACGCGGCGACAATCGGGTGGCAGATATCTACCTCGGAGAGTTCATGCGCTCATTCGCCCACTATGCTTTCCGCGAGGCTGTCTTTAATCGCGTGGAAGCCGGCGGGGAGGCAGAGGACTGGAAGCCCCAGTTCTTAATCGACAGCCCATCCTGGCTCAAGGGTTACTTAAAGCGTGGCTCAGGAGCGGAGATGAAGCGCAAGTACTTCTCGGGCCAGTAATGCTTTGATCGATAGATAAGCATCCGCTGCCACTGACCTGGTGGCCTTCTTCGGTCCACTTGTAACTTAGGAAGTGGCCCAAACGAGCGTTTCACCTTCGCTTGAGAAGTTGATCCAAAGTGTCAGCACCTTCTTTCTTAAGCACCGTACCCAGCTTGGCATCAGAACGATAGCCAGCAGCGAATTGGTCGCCATACGTCTTGCGTAGCGTTCCGACGAGCGTGTCGCTGCGCTTGTGTCGAATTTCGCCATCGCGGTCGCGCTGTCTGCTGTCGAGGCCCCGCGGATAGTGTCGAGTGACCATTGAGTTTGTCTCCGTCTCACGTGCTACTCCAATCCTTGCAGGCGCCGTTTTCCGAGGGCGGCCACCTTTACGACCATTGGCCTGCGCGCTTATGCGCTTCGCCTCAGACGTCACCCTACCACCTCGGCGTGCAAACAGAGCAGCCAAGACTGAACTCGGCAGCAACGACGGTAGGACGTCAGTCAGCAGGCCATCGACGCTGATGTGAATGTCGCGCAACTCGAGCTCGATAGCGGAGCCATCTGGCCAAACCTCCAGCCCAGTGAGCTCGTCTGCCGGAACATCCTGCAGAGCGCCAATCCACATACGAGGAATCAGAAAGCCCCCGTCACGGCTGGTCTCGATCTCCAGCACATCACGATCGACAAGATAACGCACTGCGCGCGCGCGCAGCTCCGTTACCGCGTCGGTGCGGCCTCTCGCGAGCGACTCCGCATAATCGGCGTCGCTGATTTGATGCTCAGTCATGTCGCTACCCTCACCTCTAAAGCGGTACCGTCCGAAAAGTTCAGCCGAAGTCGTTCCGTGGTAGTGTCGTAGATCGCCTCAATGATCTGTTTCGCCTCGGGCACCCGCGCTGCGAGCTGCGTGACCAATCTGTCGTCCGACAACAGCACCCACTGATTCTCGAGACACGCAGTGCGCTGGGTGTCCCACCAGCTGCGCCGGCATGAGCTCAATTGAGCACGTACGTCATCCAACAGCCGATTAATCACGCGTTGCGCAGGCGCGTTCCTAATTGGTTCGATGCTCCACAGCTCTACCTTGTCGTTGAGGTAAGAAAACCGAACTCTCGCGATCCATTCCTCGCCTCGATGCCGCGCGCTCACGTGCGGCGGACAGTGATCGTTCGAGAACACATATACCGCTGCACCCGTGCCTTCGGAAACGAACACTCGGCTCATGGCCAACTATAACCCATCGGCTTGGGTTTTTAAATCTGGAAGAATGCCCGGGCGACGGTGGCATGCAGCATCACCCTGCTATTGTCTTATCTAATTGATTTTACTGTTAAAACTTCGCGCCGATTTGCCGCCATTGGACCTGCGAGCGCGGTCATATGCCGTGCCCCCTTTCGAAGTAGCGACTCAGGTGCTGTTGCGGGCGCTGAATCGCGTGAACCTTAACGCTCCTTCGCCAAGCTCGATCGGATTCTCCAAATCTGAACTGAGACTCATGATTTTTCCCAAGGACATTTACATGCAATCGACTCGTCTACTTCGGCTTCCACAAGTCATCGATCGGACTGGAATCAAGAAGACCAAGCTCTACGAACTACAAAAGGACGGCCTGTTCCCGATGCGAATCAAAATCACCGCGCACGCCGTTGGATGGATTGAAGGGGAAGTCGAGACCTGGATCGCCGCAAAGGTGGCGAAAAGTCGTGCGCTACGGCTTCTGTGAATGGCACACATCCACTAACGGAGAGCGGGTTTCGCTGATTTATCAGCGAAGCTCCCGTTAACATGGCTCAGGTCCTACGATAAAATGAAGCGACGGGGAAATTCAACTTGTTCGGGACGTAGGTGTCGCAGGTTCAAATCCTGTCATCCCGACCATTGATTCCACCGGTCTGCTCACGGGATTGTGTTGGAATACTCAGTTCAGTTTTCAACGCGGAGCTCCGGGACGCGACCGAACTCCTGGACATCATTGGTGACGAGTGTGAACTTGAGCGAACGGGCATGCGCCGCTATCAGGAGATCGTTCGCGCCAATCATCGTGCCGCGTCCTTTGAGTGCGGCGCGGATTTGCGCGTAGTGCAGGGCCGATTCCTCTGGAAAATCCAAAACTTCGACGTGCCTCAGGTACTCATCGAGTGCGGCATGATCCTGCTGCCGCCGGGGTGATAGCTCCACTCCAAACAGCAACTCAGCCTTGGTGATGACTGAGATGCATACTGCAGCGATTGGAATGTGCTGCAACCTGGCAAGGACTTTCGCATCAGAGCGTTTCATGACGTAGGACGAGATATCCGTGTCGAGCATGTACTCCGCCATCTAAGGTTCGCGCTCCTGAACTGGCAGATCTTCAATCCCTTCCATGAATTCCTTCGAGGCGACCGTTCCCGAGGTGAGATAGGCGGACCAGTCCCTGGGGCGCGCGGAAAGAACCACCTCGTTGCCCTGTCTGCGGATAAATACCTCGGAAGACGTTGAACTGAAATTCCTTCGGCAACCGGACTGCCTGACTTCGGTTGCTGTCGCGGTTCGCCTCGTTTCATTCCCGAGAAGAATCAATAAGATACCTGCATCCCCGACGTGGCAATTAGCCGGGCTAATGCGTCAATGCGTAAACCACGAAGTTGACGCTCATCTTGATGCCCAGGCTCGCCGACTTTCCGGGATAGTTCGGATCGTCCGCCCACTGCCAGGAGTCACCGAGGTCGTTATTGAAGGAGATCACGACCATCGCGCGTCCGTGGTCATCGAGAATGGCGCGCCAGAGTGGCACGTCACCATCGGCGCGGTACGGGACGCCACGCTCCAGTGCATTCATGTTCGGCACCATTTCGTGCGTACCCAGATCGTAGACGGTGTGCAGCAGCGGATGGTCATCCGGCAGGTCGATGATCTCGCGGTCCGGGAAGATGCGCTTCATGCCCGCCACGAAGCCGGCCCATTCGCGCGTCCCGAAGAAACTGTCGCAGAGCAGGAATCCGCCGCGCAGCAGATAGTCGCGCAGTTTCGCGACCTGCGCATCCGTCAGGTCCCACATGCCCGGCAGCCCGGCGACGAGAAACGGCCAGTCGTAGACGTCATCGCCGTCGTCCAGATTGACGGGCTGCTCCACGGAGCGGGTGTTGACCCGGGTCAGGCGCCGCAGGATGCGGGCCAGGAAGCGGTCACCCTTGGGATAGTCCACCGACCAGGCCGTTCCACCCTGAGTCCAGTCCCCGCGACCGAACCAGCCGAAGGATCCGCTGGGGAACATCAGCCGGCCGACCACGAATTCGCCCGGCACCCGGTAATCGTCCGGCAGCGGCGCAGCCGCATCGGCCTCCAGTCCCGGATACTCGCGGAACTCGCGGCCGGCCCGTACCTGCGGTACCAGCAGCAGGAGCGACAGTACGCAGCCGCTCACCCGTAGCATTCCAGTGCGATGGCAGAGAATCATTTGCGACCGACAGCGGCAGGCGTTGGGACGCCGCTACCGATGCTATCAAAACGCCGCCCGCGGTCCCGCCACTGTCCCGGAAATACAATAATGGGCGCCCTGAACCGTCTCCAACCGCATGGAGTCGTGGAACCCCAACCTGAAGATGGCCGAGCGGAACCCCGACCTGACCCTCACCATCCAGCGCGAGCGCTCGCGACTGCTGAATTTCATCCGGCGGCGGGTTCCGGACCGCATGGATGCGGAGGACATCCTGCAGGATGTCCTGTACTCCTTCATCGAGGCATTCCGGCTACCGAACCCGGTCGAACACGCGAGCGCCTGGCTCTATCAGGTCGCCCGCAACCGCATCATCGACCGCTTCCGCAAGCGCCGGGAGGAACGTCTGGGCGATGCCGACGGCAACTATGACGGGGCCGATACCCGCCTGGACCTGACGCTACCGTCCGCCGACGGCGGGCCCGATGCCCAATACGCACGCCAGGCGCTGATGCAGGCGTTGCAGCAGGCACTCGCGGAACTGCCCGAAGCACAGCGCGCGGTATTCATCGCCCATGAAATCGAGGGCCGGAGTTTCCGGGACCTGAGTATCGAGGCGAATACCAGCGTCAACACATTACTCGCCCGCAAGCGCTACGCGGTGATCCATCTGCGATCGCGCCTGCGGGCCGCATACGACGAACTCGGGAATTGAAGGAGTTGAACATGAGGCGCAGAGTCTGGTTCCTGGGCAGGATGGTCCTGGTGCTCGTGGTCGTGGCCGTGGCGGCGGCAGGGGTGATGCTGCTGTGGAACTCCGTTGCCATCACCGCGATCGCCGGCGCGCATCCGCTCGATTACCTGCACGCACTCGGGCTACTGGTCCTGTGCCGCATCCTATTTGGCGGATTTGGCGGCCGACGGTTCGGGCACCATCGCGCGCAGTGGGAGAAATGGCAGGCCATGACGCCCGAGGAGCGCGCGGCCCTGAGCCAGCGCTGGCAGGGCTGCAGACCTGGAGGAGACCATGAACGAAGAGACCCTGCGACAACTGGATGACCAGATCCGTGCCGCCATGATCGACGGCGATGCGGACGTCCTGCACCGGCTCATGGCCGACGACTTCGTCGGCACCAATCCATTCAACCGGGTGGTCGGCCGCGAACAGGTCCTGGAGATGGTCCGCAGCGGGCGGCTGCGCCATTCGCGGTTCGAGCGGGTCATCGAGCAGCTGCGGCTGTGGAACGATACTGCCGTCATCATCGGCCGCGAGATCGTTGCCGACGCGGACGAACCGGCGCGCCAGCGGCGCTACACCGACGTGTGGCGGCACGACGGCGGGCAGTGGCGCCTGACCGTGCGGCACTCGAACTTCGTCTGAGCTACTGGGTCAACTTCAGGGCCGCGCGCAGTTCCGGGGCCGTCATCAGTTTCACGTAGACCGGTGAGCCCACGTCGAAGAGGTGCGCCTGGGACAGATCACCCACGATCACCGGTTCGAACCCGGCGTCCCTGACCAATCCGGCGGCGGTTTTCATCGCGGCGGGGTCATCCGAGGCCAAGGGAATGGCGATCAGGCCTCCGGCATGATGCGTCTGCGTGAGCAGGTTGCCGGCGATGATGGCATTGAAGGCGCGGACCAGGCGCACGCCGGGCAGGAATTCCTTGTCGGAAGGACCCGCGCCCTTGACGCGTGCGGCATTCGCCATCGGCCCATCGCGGTCGGGGTATGGATTGCCCGCATCGAGCACGATCTTGCCGGCGAGTTCCCTGGCATAGTCGTGCCCCACCTGCGGCGTCGCCCCGTAGGGGACGGCGAGCAGCACCACCGGCCCGAAGGCTGCGGCCTGGGCCGGCGTGCCGACGTGCGCCTTGGGACCCAGCTTCGCCGCCAGGGATGCGAGTTCTTCGGGATGTCGCGACGAGATCATCACATCGTGACCCGAGCGCACCCACAGTTCCGCAAGGGCTGAGCCGATTTTGCCGGTGCCGATGATGCCGATGCGCTCCGGCGCGGCGGCGTCGGCAGCCATCGGACTCAGTGCGGCCGCGAGGAGCACGGCCGCCAGTGCCAGCGACGCCCCGCGAAGCATGAACGATCCTCGACGCGTAGCAGCCATGTGATGACTCCGGGCTGATCCTTCCTGTCGGGCATTGTAGCAACCGCAGCTGACATCGCCGCCGACGCAGGCTTGGTGCACTGCGGTGACGGTGAACCTTCAGCGCTCCGCGGGATCCGGCGTCAGCGCCAGGATCTCCTCCACCGTCGTCAGCCCCGCGATGACCTTGGCGGCGCCCGCCTGGCGCAGCGGCCGCATGCCGGCGGCGGCGGCGAGCTGGCGCAGGTTGCTCACGTCGGGGTTCTCACCGATCGCCGTCTGCAGCGCCGCGTTGAGCAGCATCAGTTCGTAGACGCCGCTGCGCCCGCGATAGCCCGTCTGGCGGCATTCGAGGCAGCCGCCGGCGGCGTAGACCGTCTTCGGCATCGGGATCACCTCGCCCACGCCGAGGGCCTTCCAGGATGCGGGATTGATTTCCACGGGGGCCTTGCACTCCGGGCACAGGGTGCGCACCAGCCTTTGGGCAAGCACGCCGATCAGCGTCGCGCGGATGAGGTACGCCGGTACGCCCAGCTCCAGCAGCCGGGTGATGGCCGATGGCGAATCGTTGGTGTGCAGGGTCGACAGCACCAGGTGACCGGTGAGGGCCGCCTGCACGGCCACGTCGGCCGTCTCCTTGTCGCGGATCTCGCCGATCATGATGATGTCCGGGTCCTGCCGCAGCAACGCGCGTACGCCGTCGGCAAAATTCAGGTCGATGTTGGACTGGACCTGCATCTGGTTGAAGCTGCCGTCGATCAGTTCGATCGGATCCTCGATGGTGCAGACGTTGACCTCGGTGGTGGCGAGCTCCTTGAGCGAGGTGTAGAGCGTCGTGGTCTTGCCCGATCCGGTGGGTCCGGTGACGAGCACGATGCCATGCGGCTGACTGATCATGCGCCGCCAGATCGCCGATTCGTCGGCGCTGAATCCGAGCCTGCCGAAGTCGTGCGCCAGGACGTTGGGATTGAAGATGCGCATCACCAGCTTCTCGCCGAAGGCGGTCGGCAGCGCCGACACGCGCAGCTCGATTTCCTTGCCGTCGGGCGAGCGGGTGCGGATGCGGCCATCCTGGGGTCGCCGGCGTTCGGCGATGTCGAGGCGCGCGAGGATCTTGATGCGGCTGGTGACCGCCGGCATCAGCGGCGCGGGAAACTGGTAGACGTCATGCAGCACCCCGTCGATGCGGAAGCGCACGTTGCCGGTTTCGCGGCGCGGTTCCAGGTGAATGTCGCTGGCCCGCGAATCGAATGCGTACTGCAGCAGCCAGTCGACGATGGCGACGACGTGCTGATCCTCCGCGGTCAGCTTGCCGGCGCGGCTGAGCTCGGTGAGCTGCTCCAGATTGCGCAGCTCCGCGGGACCGCCCGCGCGTTCCTGTCCGGTGAGCTTGACCGAGCGAGCGATGGCGTAGAACTCGACGAGGTACCGGTCGATGTCGAGCGGATTCGCGAACACCCGCTTGATCGGCAGCTTGATGCCCAATTCCAGATCGCGCAGCCAGTGCACGTCGAAGGGGTCCTTGACCGCGAATACCACTCCGGTGGGGGTGTTCTGCACCGGCAGGATTCCGCACCGGGACGCGTAGGCGTACGAGACGGCCTCGGTGATGCTCGCCATGTCGAGCTTGAGCGGATCGATGCGCAGATACGGCAGTGCCGCGCGCTGCGCAAGCCACAGCGTCAGGGTCTCGAGGTTGAGGGTGCGGCCCGGCGTGCGCGGATCCGGCCACTCCTGATTGCCGAGGATCACCAGCGGGTGTTGCGCCGCCCCGCCCTTCGCGGGCCGGGGTTCGACGAACTGCCGCGCGGTCGCCGGACTGATGAGCCGGGTCGTGACCAGCTCCTTGAGCAGCCACCCGAGGGTCAGCGAAGTCGGGCTGGCGGCCGGGGCCTGCTGGCCCATTGGCACTGCCTTGTTCATGCCGCCATGATGCCGCAACGGCACCGCCTTGCGGAAGGCGGGTGATCGGCGCTCAGCTCTGCGGTGCAAAGACGATGTTGCCCACCGCCGTATTCGACGCCGGCACGTGATAGAAGCGGTGCAGCTCGCGGATCCCGGGGCCCAGCGCGCCGCGCATCGTCAGCCACATGATCAGCTCCATGCCCTCCGATCCGGCCTCCCGCACGTACTCCTCGTGCGACATCGTCCGTAGCGCATCCGGATCCGCCGTGAGCTGATCCAGGAACTTCGTGTCCCACTCGCGGTTGATGAGACCCGCGCGCTCGCCCGCCAGCTGATGGCTCATGCCGCCGGTACCCCACACCTGCACGCTCAGGTCCTCGGGATAGGATTTCACGGCGCGTGCGATCGCCTCACCGAGCCGGAAGCAGCGGTTGGCGGTGGGCGTGGGGTATTGGATGACGTTGACCGCGAGCGGGATGACCTTGACCGGCCATGCCTCGGGCTGGCCGAGCATCAGCGACATCGGCACCGTGAGGCCGTGATCCACCTTCATCTCGTTCATGATGGTGAGATCGAACTCATCGAGTACCACGCTGGTTGCGATGTGCCACGCCAGTTTCGAGTGCCCGTGCACCACCGGCACGCGCCGCGGGCCCCAGCCTTCATCGGCCGGCGCGAACGAATCGGCACAGCCGATCGCAAAGGTGGGCACGACATCCAGGGAGAACGCCGACGCGTGGTCGTTGTAGACCAGGATCACGACGTCCGGTTTCTGTTCCGCCACGAAGCGGCGGGACCATTCATAACCGGCGAAGATCGGCGCCCAGTCCGGATGCGCCGTGCGCCCGGCATCGAGCGCCGCGCCGATCGCGGGCACATGGCTTGAGCCTATGCCCGCGGTGATCCGCGCCATCAGAAACGTCCCGAGATGGACCTGAGACCTTCAGGGTTGCGGCCGCCGCTGCGCATCATGGCAGCGTACTCTTCGGTCGTTTGGCCGGCAAAGGAAGCGGCCACCGACTGCGTCGGACGGCCATCCACCGCGGCGATCTTGAGCACGAAAAAAATGTTGCCGCCCTGCTCCAGCAGCGCCCGGAAATCGCGCCTGAGCACGGCCTGCTTCTGCGACTCGGTCATCTGCCACTCATCGAGGTAGGCGCGCTCATCGGCCTTGAAGCGGGTGCGATTGGCGGCGCTCATCAGTGACATGCAGAACCGGTTCAGATGCCGGCCCTCGATGGCACGCTCGCCCGTGAAGACGAAGGTACCGGGGATGTCCTGGAAAGTGGTGTCGAGCATGGTCTGCGTCCGCTGGCAGTGGGTCTGGAGAACATCTTATTCATTGCAATCCGCGATAGCCAGGTACATATTACGACCTCAGTTTTCGCGATTTACGATAAATCATGGACATGGTAGCCAACCTGAGGGCCTTTCTCGCCGTGGCCCGTTATGGGGGGTTTTCCCAGGCGGCCCGTCAACTGAACCTGGTGCCCTCGGTCGCCGCCAAGCGGGTCAGCCAGCTCGAGCACGCGGTGGGCAGCCGTCTGTTCGAGCGTTCCACGCGCAGGGTGGAACTGACCGAGGCCGGGGAGCTGTTCCAGGTACGGGCCCGGAACCTGATCGCGGACCTCGACGAGGCCCTGAGCGGGTTGCGGCGCTCGGGCGATCGGCTGGAAGGGCGTATCCTGATGATGGTCCCGACGACGCTGCACATGCTGGTGCTCTCGGATGCCCTGAGCGACTTTCTCCTCGAGCACTCCCACATCACCCTGGAGCTGGCCCTCGTGGACCGCTCCGTGAACCCGGCCGAGGAAGGTTTCGATCTCGCCATCAGCGGCCATGCCGCCAGCAGCTACGAAGGGGTCATCGATGTGCCCCTGCATCCCTTCGAGCAGGTCCTGTGCGCCTCGCCCGACTACCTGCGGCGGCGGGGTACACCCGCCCATCCCCACGATCTCGAAGACCACGACGGCCTGTTCTTCAAACCCCTGGGAACCGCCTGGCGGTTGGAGAGTGATCAGGGGCAGCTGAGCGTCGATGTGCACCCCCGGCTGATCGCCAATGACAACGTCACGCTGCGCGCCGCGGCGCTCGCCGGCAATGGCATCGCCATGCTGCCGCGCTATGTGGCCGGTGACGCCCTCGAACGCGGGAGGCTGGTGGCGCTATTGCCGGAGTTCGCCCTGCCGCGAGCCTGGTTTCGCGCCCACGTGACCCAGCATCGCGCGAAGCTTGCGCGGATTTCGGCGTTGCTCGCCTGGCTGAAGGACGCTCTGGAGAAGGCCCTGCCGAGAATGGAAGGCTGAAGCCGCCGCCCGCGGGCGGCGGCTTCCGGGCATGCCTTCAGTAGAACACTCCATCGACCACATCGGCGATGCGGCCGGTGCGTAGGTTCACCAGCAGCAGGTCCGGCCCATATCGGACCCAGCGATAGCCACCCGGGGGCGGGGCGAGACCCAGCGCCGCGTAGTCATCGTAGAAGTACGAACCGGACAGGAACACCGGGGGCAACGTCGCACCCGTCGTCCACACCTGGTAGCGGAAGCCCGCGGGATAGACGAACTTCGGACCATGGATGCTGCGATGCCAGCCACCCCCGCTCAGGAACCGGTGCGGCGGCCGCGGCCCCCCTCCCGGCCGGGGTCCGGCCTGACGGCGGCTTTGCGCGTGCGGCGCGGCCCGCTTGGGCGCACCCTCATTGCCCCGCTCCTCCTGGCGACCGGAACTCGGCCGCTGCTCTTCCCGGCTCTGTCCAGGACCGGCGCCGGGTCGTCCATGGTCCTCGGACCGGGGCTGGTCCTGGGCCATCGCTACGCCTCCGCCCAGCAGCGCCACTGCGGCTACGATCCACAATCCTTTACGCATGACGACCTCCTTGAAACTTGGCGTGGCGATTATGCCACCTTTCAGATACGCAGCGTTTCGCAGGGCAGGCCAACGATGTCCTGGTGTCCGACGTGCAGCTCGGAGCGCGCCGCCTCGAGGTGCGCGCGGCGCCGTTGCAGCCAGTCCTGCAATGCCGCCGCGCGCTGCGGCGCGGCCTGCGTGGCGGCAACGCACCAGCCTTCGATGAGGGCCTGCTGCAACGCCAGATCCCCAGGGGCGAGGTACCAGTCACTCGGCGCCGAATCGATCTCATAGCCCTGCGCCATGAGCAGCTGCCCGGCGCGCCGGGCGGCGGCGGGACCCAGCGCTGCGCCGAAACCCTTGTCCGATGTCTGATGCAGATTGACCAGCTCGCGCACTTCCGCATCCTCGGGCTCCGGCGGATGGCATTCCATGCGGCCGTCGTAGCTGAGCGCAAACCAGACCGGCGCACCGGCCGCACCGATGAGCGCGAGCAGTGCCTGCAGCCAGGACTCCGAGACCAGATCGAGCAACGCGGCGGCGGTCACCAAGGTGCCGGAGGCGAGGGGCAATTGCGCCAGCTGAGTCGCAAGATCCAGCTCCACCATCCCCACGCGACAGTCAAAGTTCGCAAGCCAGGACCTGAGGTGAGCGGCGGCGGCCGCCAGCAGCAGCGGATCATTCTCCACCAGCAGCCACTCCTGCGGTGTCTGCGTGCCGATGAGGGGCGCCATGTACCGCAGGTTCGCCCCGGTTCCGGCGCCGAGATCGATGACCTTGAGCGGCGCACCGGCGGCTCGTCCCCGCGCCACGGTGCCGAGCAACGATTCGGCTAAGCGCTTGGAGCGCGCGCGGGTATCCGCGGGTTCCCGCAGCGCCAGCCAGTCGGCCGGAAAGCCGCTCATGGCAGGCGGGCGATCGCGGCGGTCCGCTGCCGCCGGCTGTGCGCGGCCTCATCGAATGCGGTCAGCGTCCAGGGCCCCAGTTCGCTCATTTTCCCGGCCGTCGGCCGCATCGGCACGAGTCCGGGCCGGAAGCCGTCTGCCTGCAGGGCCTGCAGGACGGCCGGGTCGCTGGCAATCACATGCACGGGCACATCCCAGGAGGCGCCCTCGCCGCTGACACTCGCAGCCGGCTGGTGGTCCCCGAGGATGATGAGCACCAGCTTCGACTGCCGCCGCGTGCGCAGGTAGCTGCTCAGGGTATCCAGAAAGTACGTCACCGAACTCACGTAGGACTTGCCCATGTCGGTCCATTCCGGAGTCTGCGTCAGGGAGCGCTGCAGTGGGGCGTCATCGAAGGGCCGGCTGGAGAGCATGCGTTGCCAGTCGGATTGCAGCGGCGGCGTCGGTTCGAACGGCATATGGGTCGATACCGTTGGAAAGAACGCGAACACGGGCTTGCGCGGCTGTTGCTGCAGCTCGCGCGCATCGAGCGCCGCGAGCGAGTACTGATCCGGAATCCGCCACCAGCCGAACGCCGGACCGCGATAGCCGAGTTCATCCGCGCCATAGATCCGGTCGAATCCGTAGAACGCGCCCTCGGGCCACGCCTCCCGCAGTCCGGGCATGACCGCGACCGTGCGGTAGCCGGCCGCCTTGAAGACGGACACCAGCGTGGGCCGCTTCTGGGTCATGAGCAACGCATAGTGGTCCTGGTCGCGCACTTCGATACCGGTCAGCAGACTCAGGTGCGCAAGCACCGAGCCGCCGCCGAAAGTGGGCGAACTGACGAAGGCCGACACCACCCCGCGCCCGGTGTCGTGGAGCGCGGCCTGCAGACGCTCGCGCGCCGGCGCGAGCGCATTTTCGAACTCCGGACGATCGTAGGTGGCGCTGCCGTAGGACTCCATGAAGACCAGCAGCACATCGCTGCCGTTGAGCGCCGCGGGACTCAATTGCATCGGCGGCGACACCGGCAGGCTGCGGGCGGCGCGGCCCGATACCGCATCCATCACGCGCATGAGCTGCGCCGCGTAGGCACGGCTGACGGGAATCGAGAAGCGCGGAATGCGCAGCACCGGATCGGACAGCTGCTGCGCAATGAAGCAGCCGCACAGCGCCAGCCCCAGCGCGCCGAGCCCCCAGCGCATCGGGACGTACATGCGCAGGGCATCGTCGACCTGCAGCAGCGACCAGCGCGCCATCAGATACAGAACCACGAGTGTCGCGACAGCGCCCGCGCACACCGCGGCGATGGCCCAGAGGGAGGCCACGCGCGCCAGCATGGCGGCCACGGCAGCGAACTGCGGAGCGTCCCAGTACAGGTTGATGTCCCGGCCGTACAGCGCGGAGACGGTGACATCGGCGTATCGGCCGAGCGCGAACAGGACCACCAGCGCCGACAGCAGCGCGAGCAGGCCGCGGCGGGTCGGACCGGCCCAGGCATTGGCGATCGCCAGCAGCACCAGCAGCGCGGCAAGTTCGACCGACAGCTCTCCGGGCCAGTGCACGCCCAGCGTCGGCCAGACATTGTGGAAGGTCACGGCGCCGTTGAGCAGCACCAGCGCCAGCAGCACGCGCGCGGCCTGTCCCAGGCGGTAGCGCGCCAGCTCAGCTCCCATCGTCACTGCGGCGACACGGACGGGTGTACCTGCGAGGCGTTCTGGACCAGCCACACGATGTCCAGCAGGAACGACAGTGTCAGTGCCGCAAGTCCCAGCAGCGCCACGGCGCCAGACACGGGCACGGGAATCACCGGTGCCAGCGCCACGATCAGCGTCACCATCTGCACGACGGCCACCGTCTTGCGTCGCTCGCTCGGGGGCAGCGGCCGGCGCAACCACGGCAGCAGCGCCCCGCAGACGACGAACAGATAGCGCAGCAGGCCGCTCGCCAGCACCCACGGTCCAGCCTTGCCGGACAGCCACGTGAGCAGCGCCAGCACCATGATCAGCGCGGCGTCCGTTTCCATGTCGAAGCGGGCGCCGAACGCGCTGCTCATCCCGGTACGGCGCGCAAGCCACCCATCCGTCCCGTCGAGCACCGCGACGCTCGTCGCCAGGATGACCGCGAGCGCCGGCGCTCCGGTGTCGGTCCGTTCACCGATCAGGCCGGCCAGCAGCGCCACCAGCATCCCGCGGCCGACGGTCACCTGGTTGGCAGGTCCGAAGGCGCCGAAAGGATGATGTCGCGGCAGACCGATGAGCACCATCGCAGCCCCGGCCGCGAACACCACCACGGCCTTGGCCGCGTACGCCGGTTCGAGACCCAGGCGCAGCGTGCACAGCTGGGCGATCACCCCCACGGTCAGGCCAGCCGGTAAGATGCAGGCAAGCGAATTGCGCAGAAGACCGTGGTGCACGGAGGTCCTCATGAGTCGGGACGATACGCTCGCGTTCTGGATCGAAGCGCCGGGCCGCGGCGAGCTGCGCCGCGAAAGCCTTCCGGCGCCACAGGCCCTGGAGGCGAGTGTACGGACACTTTTCAGTGGTGTCAGCCGGGGCACCGAGTCGATCGTCTTCAATGGCCGTGTACCGGTTGGCGAACACGAGCGCATGCGTGCGCCCTTCCAGGCCGGCGACTTTCCAGGACCTGTCAAATACGGCTACATCAACGTCGGGGAAGTGCAGCAGGGCCCCCCGGAACTGCTCGGCAGGATCGTGTTCTGTCTGCACCCGCACCAGCAACGGTTCGTAGTCCCCTGCGACGCACTGTACGCGGTGCCCGCGACGGTGCCGGCCGCCCGGGCCATACTCGCGGCGAACCTGGAGACCGCGCTCAACGGACTGTGGGACAGCGGCGCGGGCCCCGGCGACCGCATCGCCGTGATCGGCGGAGGCAGCGTCGGCTGCCTGACGGCCTGGCTCGCATCCCGGATTCCCGGATGCGAGGTCGAGCTCATCGACGTGAATCCGCATCGCAGCCGCATCGCGCAGGCGCTGAGCATCGGCTTCGCGAAGCCCGACGCGGCCGCGACCGAAGCGGACATCGTGCTGCATGCGAGCGGCTCCGCCGATGGCCTGGCGCTGGCCCTGCGCATCGCGGGATTCGAGGCGACCATCGTCGAACTGAGCTGGTATGGCGATCGCCCCGTCGGCCTGCAACTCGGCGGTGCCTTTCACGCCCGGCGGCTGACGCTGAAAGCCTCGCAGGTGGGAGCCATCGGTGCGGCCCGGCGGGCCCGGTGGAGTCTGCGACGCAGGATGCAGCTGGCGCTGTCGCTGCTCGCCGCGCCGGCGCTCGACGTGCTCATCAACAGTGAGGGCGCATTCGAGGAACTGCCGCAAACGCTGAAGGCACTGTCGCAGGCGCCCGGCGATGTCATCATGCACCGGGTAACCTATGGAACCGGGAGCTGACTCATGTACACGGTGTGTGTCCGCGATCACATGATGATCGCCCACAGCTTCACCGGCGAAGTGTTCGGGCCCGCGCAGCGGCTGCATGGCGCGACCTACGTCGTGGATGTCGAATTCAGGCGCGCCGAACTGGATGCCGACGGCATCGTGGTGGACATCGGACTTGCCGCTGCGGCGCTGCGCGACACGCTCGCGGCCCTGAACTACCGCAACCTGGATGCGGAGGCCGAATTCAGCGGCCGCAATACCACGACGGAATTCCTGGCCCGGCTGGTGTTCGGGCGGCTGCAGCAGGCGATCCGTGCGGGCGCGCTCGGTGCCTCAGCCACCGCGGTCGGCTCGATGCGCGTGACCTTGCACGAATCGCACGTGGCCTGGGCGGCCTACGAGAGCGAGCTTGCGTGAGCGGCGCGAACGCGCTGCATTTCCTGATTCCGGGAGACCTGCAAACGCCGACGGGCGGCTATGGATATGACCGCCGGATCATCGCCGGGTTGCGGGATCTTGGCTGGCGGATCGAAGTGCACGCGCTCAAGGAAGGCTTTCCGCACCCGACCGCGGCTGCGCTCGATGCCGCGCACCGCACCTTCGCGCAACTGCCCGACGGCGCCCTGGTGCTCGTCGATGGTCTCGCCCTGGGGGCGCTGCCCGGGATCGCGCATGCGCACGCCGCGCGGCTGCGGCTCGTGGCGCTGGTCCATCATCCGCTCGCGGCCGAAAACGGCCTCGACGCCGCGCTGGCCCGCGAGCTGGCGCGCTCCGAAAGCCGGGCGCTCGAAGCGGTCCGGCACGTGGTCGTGACCAGCGGCGCAACGAAGCTGGCCCTGCACGCGTTCGGGGTCGAACCGCCGCGCATCTCCGTCGTGGAACCGGGTACCGATCCTGCGCCCATGGCGCGGCGGGCGCGGGGGCCCGTCCTGCAGCTGCTGTGCGTCGCGGCCCTCATCCCGCGCAAGGGCCATGAGCTGCTGTTCACGGCCCTGGCGGCTCTGGAATCGCGCGACTGGCACCTGACGTGTATCGGCAGCCTGACCCGCGATCCGGCCACGGCGGCAAGGCTGTGCGCCCAGGTGGAGCGGTCCGGTCTGCAGGAGCGGGTGACCTTCACCGGCGAAGTGGACGCCGCGCAGCTGCGCCAGGCCTACTGCGGGGCTGATCTCTTCGTCCTGCCGACACGCTTCGAGGGCTATGGCATGGCCGTCGCCGAAGCGCTGGCCCATGGTGTGCCGGTGATCGGCACGCGGGTCGGTGCGATTGCGGACCTGGTCGGATGCCAGGCAGGACGGCTGGTCGAACCCGGTGACGCGGCAGGTCTGCTGCGGGCCCTGTCGGGCGCCATGACGGACCCCGCCGTGCTCGATGGACTCGCCGCCGGGGCCGCCGCGGTGCGCGGCACCCTGCCCGACTGGCCGCAGGCCTGCGGACGCATGTCCCGGACGCTGGCGGCGCTGGATCAGCACCCTGCCTAAAGCACCCGCTGCAGCGGTGCGCACGTTGGCGCGGCATGGCCGTTCGCCGCCTCGTTGGCGTGGGCGCGCAGGTCGCAGTCGAAGAGGATGTCGGATCCCGCCCGGTAGACCCGGTGCTGCAGCCGCAGGCAGTCCCGCAGCCGCAGGCGGGGGGGCATGCGGATCGCGGGGCGCCCTTCACCGATCAGCAGCGGCGCCACCGCGATGTGCAGGCGATCGAGCAGGTCGGCGTTCAGAAATGAAGAGACCGTGACGCCCCCGCCTTCGACGAACACCCGGC
Source organism: Steroidobacteraceae bacterium (assembly GCA_035503515.1). GTDB lineage: Bacteria > Pseudomonadota > Gammaproteobacteria > Steroidobacterales > Steroidobacteraceae > DAIDKA01. The sequence continues at coordinate 147,500 of DATJTJ010000036.1, read as the reverse complement.
TGAAGCCGCGCGCGCGCAGCTGGCGCAGCAGATCCGCGAGGTCCAGGGCACCCCCGCAGGTCGCCACCTCCAGGATGTCCTCGCCGCGCGTCCGGGCCTGTGCCGCGGCCGTGCTGTCCGCGGCACAGACTCTGAGAGTGGGTGCCGCGCGATCGTTGAAGACGGTGTGCTGCGCGGGCAGGCGGTAGCCGGGATCGAGGATGACGCGCACGGGATTGGTGCCGGCGACCAGCCGCGTCGTCAGCCGCGGATTGTCGGCCGCCACCGTGCCGGCACCCACGATCACCGCATCGCACAGCGCGCGCAGCCGGTGCAGATGCAGGATGTTCTCCGGGCCCGTCACCGAGATCGCATCCCCGGAGTGCGTCGCGATGAAACCATCCAGGCTCTGGCCCAGGTGCCCGATGGTGATGGGCCGGTCCGCCGTCGCGCTGCTGATCGGCAGGTACAGGTCCAGCAGGTCGCCGCGCGGATCATCCTGCGGCAGCGCCGACTGCCAGCCGGCCGCGGGGTCCCATTGCAGCACCGCGCCGGACTCATGTTCGGTAAGCCGCAGCAGCCGCCCGACCATGTCGAGCGCGAAGCGGGCGGGACGTGCGGCATCGAAGCTGCCGATCGCCATGGCGGCCGCATGGGCGACCGCCCAGGAATCGAAGCTTGCGGGTACATTCTGCATGGCGATGTCGCCATCTTGCCACGCTTCCAGCGGACGCGGCGGATCGTTTAAGCTTCTGACGCACTTAATGTTTTGCTGGAGAACCCGTGTCGCTGTGGCCATGGTGGGTACCGATCCTGGCGATCCTGGCCGTGGTGGCCAGTTCGGCCGTTCCCCTGACGCCGTGGATCCTCGGCGGATGCGCGCTGGCATTGATCGGCGCCGTCATCGCCAGCGTCCATCACGCCGAGGTCGTCGCGCATCGGCTCGGCGAGCCGCTGGGGACGGTGGTGCTGAGCCTGTGCGTCACCGTCATCGAAGTGACCCTGTTGTCCACGGTCATGCTGTCGGGCATGCCCGGATCCGCCAGCCTGCCGCGGGACACGATATTTTCCGTGATCATGATCACCTGCGGCGGGGTGGTGGGCCTGAGCCTCATCATCGGCGCCGGACGCCATCGCGAGCAGACGTTCAACGTCCTCGGCTCCAATGCGAGCCTTGCGACCCTCGCGGCCATGACGACCCTCGCCCTGATCCTCCCGACCTTCACCACGAGCAGCGCCGGTCCCACCTACACCCTGCCGCAACTGGCTTTTGCGTCGATTGCCTCACTGGCGCTGTGGGGCGGGTTCGTTTTCGTGCAGACCGTCCGCCACCGCGACTACTTCGTTCCGGTCAAGGACCGCGCCAATCCGAATGTCCATGCGCCACGGCCACCCCTGGCGCAGGCCCTGGCGAGTTTCGGCGCACTGCTGGCCGCGCTCGTGGCCGTGATCGGGCTGGCTCACCAGGTCTCACCGAGCATTGAAACGGTGGTCGACGAGGCCAATCTGCCGAAGTCGGTCATCAGCGTGACCATCGCCATGCTGACCCTGCTGCCCGAGGCCTGGGCGGCGATGCGGGCCGCGCTCGCGAACCGGATCCAGACCAGCTTCAACCTGGCGCTCGGCTCGGCCCTGGCCAGCATCGGATTGACCATTCCGGCCATGGCGCTCGTCTCGAGGCTCGTGGGCACGACCCTGATCCTGGGACTGCCGCCGAAGGAACTGGTGCTCGTGGTACTGGCCTTCTTCGTCACCTCCATCACCCTGGTCGCCGGCCGCACGCATTTGATGCTGGGCCTGGTGCACTTCGCGGTCTTCTGCGCGTTCCTGTTCCTGATCCTCGTTCCTTGATGGACGCCATCGGCCCCCTGCTCGAACTACTGCGCATCGAGCTGCCGATCATCCAGGCCCCGATGGCCGGAGTGTCCACGCCGGCCATGGCCGCGGCCGTTGCCGATGCCGGCGCACTCGGCTCCATCGGCGTGGGCGCGACGGATGCCGCCGGTGCGCGACGCATGATCGCCGCCGTGCGTGAGCGCTCGCGCCGCTCATTGAACGTCAACGTCTTCTGCCATCGGCCCGCGACGCCCGACCGCGCTATCGAGGCGGCATGGCTGGACCATCTGCGGCCGCTGTTCGCCCGCTTCGGCGCCCAGCCGCCGGCGGCGTTGCGCGAGATCTACCGCAGTTTCACGGTCGACGAGACGATGCTTGCGGTGCTGCTCGCCGAGCGCCCGCAGGTCGTGAGCTTCCATTTCGGTCTGCCCGCCGCCGGCGCCCTGCGCGCGCTGCGTGATGCCGGCATCGTGCTGCTGGCCAGCGCCACCAACCTCAGGGAGGCGCTGGCGCTCCAGGCAGCCGGGATCCAGGCGGTGATCGCGCAAGGGTACGAGGCCGGCGGCCACCGCGGCGCGTTCGATCCCGAGGCGGCGGATGATCGGCTGGGTACGCTGGCGCTGACGCGCCTGCTCGTGCGCGCGCTGGACATTCCGGTGATCGCGGCCGGCGGCCTCATGGACGGCGCCGGGATTGCGGCGGTACTCACCCTCGGCGCCGGGGCGGCCCAACTCGGTACCGCCTTCATTGCCTGCCCCGAGTCCGACGCCGATGCCGGCTACCGGCGCGCCCTGGCCGGCAGCGGCGCCCATCACACCGTGATGACCCGTGCGATCTCGGGGCGCCCGGCCCGCTGTCTCGCGAATGCCTTTACCGAACTCGGCGCGGGGATCGACGTTCGCCGGATTCCCGCCTACCCCATCGCCTACGATGCCGGCAAGGCGTTGCATGCCGCCGCCAGGGCCGCGGGAGAATTCGGCTACGGCGCCCAGTGGGCCGGCCAGGGCGCACCCCTGTCGCGGCCGGGCCTGCCGGCCGCGGAACTGGTCGGCATCCTGGTCACCGAAATGCGCCAGGCATTGCCGGCAGGCCCGATCGGCCGCGGCTAGTTCGCCGCGTGCCGCTCGCTGAAGCGCTGCGCCAGATCCATCCGCGCCTTCCAGGGATCAGGGCCGGCCACGGGTCCCTGGAGCGTGAAGTCCATGATCTCATCGCTGCCGGGTTGATAGGCCGGCCACGCCGGCTCCCCCGGCGCCTGCGGCACACCCGTGCTGGCGAACCCGACCCAGTAGGCATGCACGGCCTTTGCGGCCGCCGCATCCTGCGGTGTCAGGTCCTTGCCGTAGCGGGCGGCAACGGTGTCGAAGACATACGGGATTTCAGTGGCGTGCGGGGCGCCCGGCGTCGTCGCGCGCAGCGATGCGGCCACGTAGCTGAACCGGAATTCGTAGGTCGGCTGGTGTGCCGAGAGCAGGCGCGCGATTTCGCGTGCCGGCTCGATCATCATCTGATCCCCGCCGGCCTTGAACGCGGCCAGCCCCACATTGGTGTCCGCGGCCGGCGCATAGGCGGCGCGCGCCGCCTCGGCATCGGGACCGAACTGCTCCACCAGCGCGTCCACCGACTTGGCCTGCATGAAGCCGATGTCCATGCTGTTGGCGCCCACGATCAGCGGTACCCGCTGGGCCTTGCCGGCAGCATAGAGCGCCACCGGAGTGCCGAGGTTCAGCTCACCGTCCTCGATCGGTCCACCGACGTAGTTCGGATTCGCGCCCATGGTCGCCATGTTCAGATTACCGAGCAGCTTCGCGGCGGGAATGGCCCGCAGCTTCGCCAGCGAGTCCGCATCGGTGCCCTCGATACCGAAGCTGCGGGCGAGCGCCACGCCGGTGGCCTCGGCCGAATTCGTCCCGCCGCGCAGCGTGCGGGCGGGCAAGCCGGCGCGGCCGGCTCCCGATTCGATGATCGCCTTCTGGAACAATCCGGCGGCCAGCGGCGAGGTCAGCAGCGCGTTGACCGAAATGCCGCCCGCCGACTCGCCGAAGACCGTGACATTGTGCGGGTCGCCGCCGAATGCCGCGACGTTACGCTGCACCCACTTCAGCGCCGCGATCTGGTCCATGTAGCCGTAGTTGCCGAGCGGCCCGCCGGCCTGCTCGGCGCTCAGGGCCGGGTGCGCAAAGAAGCCGAAGTTGCCGAGGCGGTAGTTGAAGCTCACGAGCACGACGCCATCGCGGGCGAAGGCGCTGCCATCGTATTCCGGCGGCGAACTGCCGCCGTTCACGAATCCGCCACCGTAGATCCACACCATCACCGGGAGCTTGCGGCCCTTGAACCGCGTCTGGGTCCAGACATTCAGGTACAGGCAATCCTCCGCCGGCGTCACGCCCAGGGGGGCGGCATCGCCGGGAAATGGAACCTGCATGCAGTCCGGCCCGTAGGCCGTTGCATCGCGTACCCTGCGCCAGGGAGCAGGCGCCGCGGGCGGCCGCCAGCGCAATTCACCGACGGGCGGCCTGGCGAACGGAATCCCCTTGAATGATGCGACGTGCGCATCCGTCTGCCCGCGCACCGGGCCGCTGTCGGTGCGCACCACCGGAGAACGGGCCAGCGCGGTTCCGGCAATGCCGCAGAGGAACGCCGCCGGCAGAATGCGCCCGAGCTTCCTGGCAAAGATGTTCATGGATTGAATGTTCCTTCCTGTCTGATATCGCGCGATGAGGCCCCCACCATCACGTGGTAGGTGCCGGGGACCAGGCTCCAGGCGCCGGTGGAGGGGTCGAAGACATCGAGGCTGTCATCCGGCAGGTCCATGACGACCCGCCGCGATTCGCCGGGCTGCAGGAACACCTTCTCGAATCCCTTCAGCAGCTGCGGCGGCTCCGCGGCGGCCTCGGGCATGCCGACGTACAGCTGCACCACCTCGGCACCGGCCCGTGACCCGGTATTCTTCACGACCACGCTGACCTTGCGCGCACGGCCCGCGCCGGCCACCGCCAGCTGCGAAAAGCCGAAGGTCGTGTACGACAGGCCATGGCCGAAGGCGAACAGCGGCTGCTGCGCATGGGCGTCGTACCAGCGGTAGCCGACGAATACGCCTTCCGTGTAGGCGACCGTGCGGCCGTCGCCCGGGTATTCCCACCAGTGGGTCGCGGGCCCCTGGGCCGCATCGCGCGGAAAGGTCACCGGCAGGTGGCCGGAGGGATTCACATCGCCGAACAGGACGGCGGCGATGGAACTGCCCGCCTCCTGTCCGGGGTACCAGGCCTCGACGATGCCGGCCACGCGATCCACCCAGGGCATGGCCACCGCAGTCGAGGTGTGCAGGACCACGATGGTGTGCGGATTGACGGCCGCGACGGCCTCGATGAGCGCGTCCTGGTCCGCCGGCAACCCCAGGGACTGCTTGTCGCCTCCCTCACCCAGCTGCTCACCGACGAACACCACGGCCGCAGCGGCGCCGCGCGCCGCTTCGACCGCCTGCGCCAGACGCTGATCGGGTGGCTGCCAGCCCAGTCGGATCCCGGCACCCAGCACCGCGGCGGCGGTATCGTACTTGACGAAGATCGCGGTGGGGCGGCCGCCCTGCAGGGTCACGGTCGCGACCGAAGTCATGGGAAAGTCCGCCCGTTCGATCGCCGTAACCAGTGTGCCGTCGATGTACAGCTGCGCGGTGCCGGCGCCGGTGAGCGAGAAACCGTAGCGGCCCGTCACCGGTGGCACGATCCAGCCCTCCCAGCGCACCGACCAGGGCGTCCGCCCGCGGGCGAATTCGCGGCGGCCCGCAGTGCCGGCGGCGGCCTCCGGGACTTTCGGGTCGGCGCCGATGTCGATGTCCGGATCGAGGCGCCTGGCGACCTGTGTCCAGAAATACGGCGTGCCGAAATAGGTGCCCTCCAGGCCCTGGCCCTGGTGGGAGGGCGGTTGCAGCACCCGCGCCGGCACCAGCGGCAGCGCCCGCACACCGATGCTGCCGCGCTCATAGGTGACCTGCACCGTATCGCCGGCCCGGGCGCGGATGGCGTCCACGGGAACGCTCAGCGTATCCACGTGGACGTTGGGGCTGCCACTTTCCATCACGACCGCATCGGCGCCCGCGTCGGCGCCGATCACTGCGAGGGACTTGACCTGGGTCAGGGGCAGTACACCGTCGTTCTTCAGCAGGACGGCCCCCGCGGAGGCGATTTCGCGCGCCAGTGCGGCATGTTCGGCAGTGGCCACGTCGGCATCCGCCCGGCCCGGCGGGCCGCGATCGTAGAGTCCGAGACGGAACCGGGTCAGCAGCAGCCGATAGGCCTTGCGCTCGAAGAACTGCGCATCCACCTCGCCACGCGCGATGGCGGCTTCGACGTCGGCGACCGGTTCCGCGGCATCCATGCCGGCGCGCGCGGCCGCCACGGCATCCCGCTGCGCGAAGCTCGCGTCCGGGACGATGAAGCCATCGAAACCCCAGTCGCGCAGATGTCCCAGCAGCTGTGGATTGTCGCAGCTGAACTCGCTGTTCACCTGGTTGTAGGCGCACATGACCGCGCCGACATGGGCACGCTGCACCACCGCCTTGAAATGCGGCAGGTAGACCTCTTCGAGGGCCTTGGGACTAATGCGGGCGTCGATGCCGGCGTTGTCCGGGAAGCTGCCGACTCGCCCGAATTCCTGGTTGTTGGCGGCGAAGTGCTTCATCGTGGCGAGTACGCCGCCGGCCTGCAGGGCCGCGATTTCCGGCACCGCGAGTTCACCGATGAGAAAGGGATCCTCGCCGTAGGTCTCCGCCGAACGGCCGCCGTGCCAGGTGCGGATCAGGTTCAGCGTCGGGCCCAGGTCCGCCGACAGCCCCTTGCCCCGGAACTCCTGCGACAGCGCGGTCCCGAAGCGCCGCGCCAGTTCCCGGTCCCAGGTCGCACCCAGCGTGATCACGGTCGGGAACGCGGTCACGTTGCGCGAGCGCGCCGGCGTCGGGGCACCGAACAGTGAACTCAGATCCGCAATGCCGTTCGGTCCATCGCTCGCGCCCCCGAGCGGCGGCAAGCCGAGCTTGGCTGCGGCGCTGGCGGCGGCCTGGCGCGCCGGTGTCATGGCGGGCGCCGGACCGGGGGCGCCGACGCCATTCGGGGTCGCGCCGAAGACGCCGAAACCGCCGCCATCGATGTTCACTATTTCATCATGGGTGAGCGCGCCGAGTGCCTCGAGCGCCCGGCACTCGGCGGTTTGCTTCGCGACCAGCCAGGGACGCGGGCCCGCCGGGGGCCGGCAGTGCGGCTGCGGCAGACCCGCAATGGCGGGAAGCGCGGCCGCGGTGGCCGCGAGCGTCATCCCGGCCGCGACGGCCGCGAGCAGCCCGCACGCATGCCACTGTTTCATCGTTTGCCCCCCTCCCGATGGCCGAGATCGTATTTTTCAGGGCCGTCGATGTCAACGTTTACATCGGCACAGAAATGCAAATCGGCCTCTGGCTGCTGATGGCGCGGAGCCTGCGCCGGCTGCCGCGGCAGCGTCAGGGGCCGGCGTTCGCGCAACGGAAATTGGCCGCATCATCGATGCTGCCGCGGCCCCGGTAACGGGCCACCTGCGGATACGGGCACAGCGGTCGCGAGCGCACTTCGCGATTGTCGACGACGCGCGCCGCGCGCAGCGAGTCGGGCGCCCTGCCCTTCTCCACCCAGTCGACGAGGGCGGTGACGGCATCGAAGCGGTCGGTTGCGGCGCCGCCCGAGCAATGGGTCATGCCCGGCACCATGAACAGGCGCAGGAACTGGGGGGTATCGGGCCCGTTGCGGACCAGCGCCTGCTCGTAATAGTCGACGCCCTGCAGGGGTTGCAGGACCGGATCCGCCCAGCCGTAGGTCATGATCATCTTGCCGCCCTTGCGGCGAAACCGGGACAGGTCGGTATCGGTCGCGTTCACCAGTTTGCCCCAGGCATCGAGCATCGGCGGATCGCGATCGAAATTGAAAGTGCGGTAGTCATAGCCGGGCTGGGGCGGCGTGTGGACGAGGTAGCGCATGGTGTCCTGGGCGAGACCGAAGTCCGCCGGCCTGCGCCCCGGCTGCGCCGGAACGATGAAATTTCCCCACCACAGTTCACTGCCCGGCATGAATCCGGGGAACAGCTGCCGGCCGTTGCCGACCGGACCGCCGTAGATCTTCTCGAAGGTCTGCGCCTGTGCAGCCGTGAGGCAGCTGTCGTCGTCGATGCCGGCGGCGCAGGCCGGCACATCGCGCTTGAGGTCGATGGCACAGCGGCGCGGATCGTCGATCTGTCCGTCCTTGAGTCCGTCGAGGGCGTCGCACTTGTCCATGACGGCCTTCGCCACCAGCGTGAGTTTGCCCGGTGTGAGCGGCGCGGCATCGAGCGCGCGCTGGTTCCACATCGCCCCGAGGGTGAAGCCGGTCTGGTCGACCCAGGGCGACATGGCCAGCACGCCATCGAAGTCCTGCGGATAGCGCTCGGCTTCGACCATTCCCTGACGGCCGCCGTTGGAACAGGAATTCCAGTAGGAGTAGGCGATGGTTCGGCCGTAGTACGCCTGCGTGATGTCCTTGGCCGTCACCGCCGTCAGATTGACCGCGCGGTACGCGTAGTCGATCGCCTTTTCGGGATTGCTCATGACGAACGAGGCACCCGGTTCCCTGCGCGCGTCGTGCCCGGTATTGGTCTGGGCAAATGCAAATCCGGCCTGCAGCGCAGCATTGCGCTGTGAAACCCGATTGGCATCCTCCAGCGATTCACCCGCGTGGCCGCCATTGCCGATCATGTAGAAGCGCCCGTTCCAGTGCTGCGGCAGGCTCACTTCGAAGGCGATTTCAGGCGCCAGGGTTCCCGTGACGCGGCAATGCGCCGGCACGCCCGGCGCGGCCGGCTCCGCGGTCGCATTGATGCTCACCAGGTCCTTGGCCTTGTACTGGCTCAGGGCCTGACAGCCCTCGTGCGGCACCAGCCGGGCCTTGAGATAGCCTGCCGCCGAATGCTTCGCCGCGGCGAACGCCTGCGCGACGGCGGGATGCGCGGTCAGAACCGCAGTGGCTGCCGCTGCGACTACGCATAGCATCGGCAGCATCTGACGGCGGCGATTGCGACGGCTTGGCATGCTCTGTCCCCCTGGATGCTGGTAGCTTCGCCCTGGCGTGCGAGCATAGCCCATACGCATCGATGCGGGAGAGTCATCATGAAAGGACCACTGAAGTTTCTGGTAGCGCTGCTGGCGGGACTGCTGTTGCCGGCCACGGCGGCGCTCGCGAATGAATACACCGATACCGTGCGCCTCTTCGAGAATGCCGGCCAGAGCGCCGCGTACTTCCATGACAGCTACGGGTACGCGGTCTTCCCGACGATCGGCAAGGGAGGCTTCGTCGTCGGTGGCGCGCACGGAGACGGTCGCGTCTATGTCGGAGGCCGGTATATCGGCAGGACGGAGATGACGCAGGTCAGTGTCGGCTTCCAGGCCGGCGCCCAGGCCTACAGCCAGATCATCTTCTTCCAGGACAAGCGGGCGCTGGATGAATTCACCAGCGGGGAGTTCGCCTTCGATGCCGGTGTGAGTGCCGTGGCCATCACCGCGGCGGCGTCCGGGTCGGTGGGCACCGAAGGGGCCACCGGTGGCGCCAGTGGCGGCAAGAAGGACGCCCTGACCGCCGGCGGCTACTACAAGGGAGTCGCCGTTTTCACCATCGTCAAGGGCGGCGCCATGTATCAGGCCACCGTCGCCGGCCAGAAGTTCTCGTACAAGCCGCGCCACAGCGCCGAGGCCGCCGAGGCGGGCTGAGGCCACCGACCGGGCCGCCGGCATCGGTGCCGGCGACCCCATGCGCGTGATACGGGCACCTGCTAGCCTAGGGGTGCATGAGCACCTATCACGTGTACGAACCCCGGGACGGCCACGGGCTGGCCCACGATCCTCTCAATTCCATCGTCGCTCCGCGCCCCATCGGCTGGATCTCCACGCGCAGCAGGGACGGCATCCACAACCTGGCGCCCTACAGCTTCTTCAATCTCTTCAACTACAAGCCTCCCATCATCGGGTTTGCCAGCGTCGGCTGGAAGGACTCGGTGCAGAACGTGCAGGCGACCGGCGAGTTCGTCTGGAACCTGGTGACACATTTGCTGGCCGAAGCCATGAATGCAACTTCCGCCACCGTTCCGGCGGCGCAGGATGAATTCGAACTCGCGAAGCTCACCGCGACGGCCTCGAGACTGGTGCAGGCGCCGCGGGTTGCCGAAAGTCCGGTGTCCTTCGAGTGTCGTCTTTCCAAGCTCCTGCGGCTCACCGACAGCCAGGGGGTCGACACGGACACCTGGCTGGTGCTCGGCGAAGTGGTGGCCGTGCACATCAGTCATGCGCTGCTGCGCGATGGACTGTACGATACCGCAGCCGCCGAACCCATACTGCGTGGCGGCGGGCCCGCGGACTATTTCCGCCTCGAGCCGGGTTCGAAATTCCAGATGTGGCGGCCGAAGTAAGCGTGGCTGTAGGACACTCGCACGCCTTGATCGGCAGGCTGGCCGTCTGTCGGTTTTGTCCGGTTGCAGGCACAATCCGTTACAAGGGGGAACGATCCATCATTCATTCAAGAAGGCGACGGCCTTGGGCTCCATGAGCATCCTGCGACAGGCTCTTCCGGCGCTGACGGCAGCGTTCACGCTCACCACGGCACTCCCAGGCACCGCCACCGCTGCCACCACCGCAGCCGCCCTCCAGGCCGCCGGAGCGCATGTCGACGCCAGCGGTCGCCTCCAGGTCGATGTCCACTTCGACTGCGCCCTGGCCCCCCCGGTCACCGCGCTGACGGCCGCAGGCCTGGCCGTGACCAGTTCGGTCAAGGCCGGGACACTGTGCGTGGTCGAGGGCTGGGTGCCGAGCGCCGACCTGGCACCGGTGGCTGGCGTGGACGGAGTCCTCGACATCACGGCGCCTTCGTATCTGCTGCCGACGCCGCCCCATCCGCTCGGGCCTGCGTCACGAACGCTGGAACGCGCGCAGGTCGCGCGCCAGGGTTCGACGACACCGATCGATCAGAACGGCATATCCATCATGCACGCGGGCGCGTTCATCACCCAGACCCGGGTGACGGGCACCGGGGTGACGGTGGGAGTGCAATCGAGCGGGATCTGCAGTCTGGCCGCGATTCAGAAGCTGGGCGAACTACCCGCTTCGGTTCAGGTCCTCTATCCTTCCGGGACCACCCCCAACACCTGTCCCGCCGCGGCCGACGAAGGCACGATTCTCCTCGAGGAGATCCATGCGGTGGCGCCGGGCGCGAGCCTGGTCTACTGCGGACCCAATACCTTCGTTGATTTCACTTCCTGCATGTCGCAGTTGATGGCTGCGGGAGCCACGATTCTCCTGGATGACACCGCGTTCCCCAGCGACGGCCTGATGTCGCAGAACAATGACCAGAGCACTGCCATCTCGACGCTCCTTTCGCAGAATCCCAATGTCCTGATGTTCAGCTCCGCGGGCAACAATGACGGCACCTACTGGGAGGGCGATTACGCCCCGGTGAGCAGTACCTCGTTCGGTGCGCTGTCCTGTCAGTCCGGACCGTCCGATAACTACGTCGCGACCTTCGGCAGCGGCGTCACGAGCCAGACGCTGACCGTCAGCGGCACCGGCGCCAGCTTCCCCCTGCTGCTGGCCTGGTCCGACCCACCGAGCCAGATCACGAGCCGCTTCGACGTGTACTGGTTCGCGGCCGGCAGCACGACGCCCGCCGGCTGCTTCACGACCGCGGGCAGCACGACGCCGGACCAGGCCATGGATTATGTGTCGCTGGCCGGCGGGACCTACACCCTCGTGGTCGCCACGCCGGATGCGTCTGCGAGCGGCGAATTCCTCAAGCTCTGGGCCGGGGGCGATGGTCTGACGGCGCTGTCCGTCTCGACCTCCGGCGGACTGGTCTCCCCGCAGGCGATGGTTCCGACGCTGCTGACCATCGGTGCGGTCAACGGGTCCGATGGCATCGGCAATACCGTGGAGCCGTTCTCCAGCAGTGGGCCCCTGACGGTGCAGTTTCCGGCGTTCGCACAATTGCAGGCGCCGACCCTGATGGCTCCCGATGGCATCTCGGTGGACGCCTCGGGTACCTACTTCGCCGCAGATCTGTTCCCGGACGGGAATTTCTACGGCACCTCCGCCTCGGTCGCCAATGCCGGCGCGGTCGCCGCCCTGCTGCGCAGTGCGTTCCCGTCGCTGAACGTCGCACAGGTCACCACGGCACTGGAGACCGGGGCCACGGTCCTTGCCCAGCCGGTTCCCAACGACACTTCAGGCTACGGCCGGGTGGATGCCCTCGGGGCGCTCAATACCATCCCGATTCCCACCGCGAGCGCGCTGGTGGATGAAAGCAGCGTGGGCAGCAAGAGCACCGCCTCCCAGTCCTTCACGATCAGCGGCACCGGTACGCTGACTTTCAGCGTCAGCAGTTCGAATCCGGCACTGGTGCCCAACGCCATCGTCGGTGCCGGCACTGCGGGCGTGACCCTCTCGTCGGGTTGTGGCACGACGACCCTGAACTGCACGCTGCTGGTGACACCGGTCGCGGGCCAGGCCGGTACGGCGATCGTGACGATCTCGGTGCTCGATGGTGCCAATCGCGCCGGCCAGACGCATCTGACCGTGGATGCCACGGACCCGGCGCCGGCGGCCAGCAACAGCGCCGGCAATTCCGGCAGCATGGCTGCCAGCACGGGCAGTCACGGCGGGGGCGGCGCCATGCAGCTGTGGATGCTGCTGGCCCTGGGCGGCCTGGTCGCGCGCAGGGCTAAATACAGTCATGAGAGCGCCGATTGTTCGTGGCGCCGGTGATGCTTGAACGATAGCCTCGGTGCGGATCGGAGCGGGAGCTCCGCAGCACACTGGGGACGATGTGACCGTGATAGGCAACTCTGCACGGCCGTGGGCGTGGGCCTGCACGGTCGCCGCGCTGTTGTGGGCCAGGATGGCCTGCGCCCATCATTCGTTCGCGATGTTCGACCAGGCGCGGCAGCTATCGCTGCCGGGAACGGTCAAGGAGTTCCAGTGGACCAATCCTCATTCGTTCATCGAACTCGACGTTCCCCAGGTGGATGGGACCATCGAGCTGTGGCACGTGGAACTGAACAGCCCCAACAATCTCAAGCGCCAGGGCTGGAGATCCGACAGCCTCAAGCCTGGAGATAAGGTCGTGGTGACCCTCAATCCGCTGCGCGATGGCACCCATGGCGGCCTGTTCATCAGCGTCACGCTCCCCGGCGGGGCGATACTGGGAGATCCCACGCGCCACGGCAGCGAGCCCATCAATGTGCCCTCCGTGCGCTAGGTCCCGGAACCCATGAGAGTCATCAGGAGCGCCGCCGCTGCCATCGTCGCCGTGCTGTTCTCGACGCCGGCCTACGTGCATCACTCCGGGGCGATGTTCGATCTGACCAGGGAACTGAAGATCAGCGGCACCATCGCCGAGTTCAACTGGAGCAATCCGCACGCGAACTTCAAGGTCGTCGTGGTCGGCGCCGATGGCATCTCCCAGAACTGGGCCATCGAGATGAACAGCCCGAACAACCTGGTGCGCGAGGGCTGGAAGCGCACCACGATCAAGGCCGGTGACAAGGTGACGGTCACCATCCGTCCCATGCGCGACGGGACTCCGGGAGGCCAATATGTCTCCATCGTCCTGCCGGACGGGCAGACCCTCGGCGGTGAACAGGCCCGCTGAGCCGCCCCTCAGGTATTGAGCGAACCCGGGCCGCCATCGAATGCCGCCTGCAGCGCTTGCACCGCGCGCTGCAGCAAATCCTGGACTTCCGGCCAGTGATGCACGAGGTACCAGCCGACGCAGGCCAGCACCAGCAGCCATACGACCGTACCGACGAGCGCCATCAGCGCGTGCCAGGGATGATAGACGCCGACGTGTCCGTAGAAGCGGGCCAGGCGTAGCTGCTGGGCGAGCGTGCCGTAGATCACGCACACCGCCACGATGCCCACCCAACGCGGCACGTCGTCGGTCCAGTCCCAGCCCAACAGCGGCCGCCCCGCCACGGCATTGGCGAGGCCGACCAGGAAGGCGATCAGCAGCAGGACCTGCACGATGGCGCTCACCGGGCCGGACCCGGCGTAGGGGCCGGCATAGGGGGCCGACTGCCAGTCATAGGGCGGCGGCGGTGGCACACCCGGCGCGCCGGACCCCGTCCAGGCGCGGCGCTGCCGGCGCCACTCGCGCCGCTGCTCGCGCCACATGCGCCGCTGGTCGCGCCACTGCTGGCGCCAGTGGCGCCCGGCCGGATAATCGGCCCGGGGACGACCGATGAGTTCCTCGGCGCTGAACGGTTTGCCGTGTGCCGCGGCGAGCTGCTCGGCAGTGACGGCCACGGGCACCACGATCATCATGACCAGGTACACGGCGCCCCCGACACCGCCGGTCAGTACCGTGAACACCACGAAGAGCACGCGCACCAGCGTCACATCGACCCCGAAATAGGCCGCGAGCCCGTTGCAGACGCCGCTGAGCATCGCGCCCTCGCGTATCTGGAACAGATGCCGCACGCCGGAGTGCAGTGGCGGCGGCGGATTGTCCTGTGCCTGCGCGGCCTGCGCCGCACCGGGGCCAGGGTCGGGCCCGCTGCCGGCGGCACCGGTTTCCACCGGACCCATTTCCTGCAGGGCCAGTGCGACCTCGTCGGCGCTGACGACGTTCTTGTGGGCGCTGACGTAGCGCGCCAGCTTGTCGGCAATGGCCTGTTCGAGGTCCGCCAGGATTTCCTCGCGATCCGGATCGGACGCCAGCCGGGCTTCGGCACTCTTGAGATAGGCGGAAAGCGCCTCGCAGCCGGTGGACTCGATCTGCCAGGCATTGCCGTTCAGGCTGATGGTATTGACCGTGCGCATGGTCAAGCTCCCAGGTCTTCGATCGTTTTGTTGATGAGCCGCCAGTAGGCGACCAGTTCGGCGAGCTGCGCCTGGCCACGGGCGGTCAGGGCGTAGTACTTGCGCGGTGGCCCGGACTCGGACTCCTTCCAGTCGTAGTCGACGAGACCGTCACGCCGCATGCGGCTGAGCAGGGGATAGAGGGTGCCCTCCTGCGTCGCGAACTCGGTATCGGCGAGCTTGCGCAGGATATCGGCCACGTAGACCCGATCCGCGTGGATGACCTTGAGGATGAGGAACTCGAGCAGACCCTTGCGCATCGGCCCGAACTTTTCATTGGCAGCCATGAGGCCCCTTGCCGCAATACGCTACCTTTTTATCACAAGGTAGCTTAAATGCAAAGGGGCGCGGTCGCCCTCCCCGGCCTCAGTCGTGCGAATGCCGGGACCAGGGGGACTGGGAGTAGTACGGCGAGCCGATGAAGTCCGCCTCGACGGGCCCCACGGCGCCATCGATGACCTTGAAGGTCTCGATGAAGCTCCAGGTCTGGGGCTCCTGGAACGGGGAGGTCCGGGGGGTGCCATCGGTGAGCTTGAAGTCGATGACGTTGCCCTTGTGATCGATGAAGCCGCGGAACATGACCAGGCCACGGGCCTCATCCACCAGTATCGGCTCGCGCCGCACGCGCTTGTTGAACAGGTACGTGCCGAGCTTGAAGGGTCCCTCGCAACCGTGGGGTGCGGTCTCCAGACCGTTCTCGATGCGATGGCAGCTCGCGGCGAACTTGGTGTGCAGCGTGCCGTCGTTGTGCGCGAGCGTGGCGTAGTAGCCATCGGCGATGCGGATCAGCTCGGCACGCGGCCGGCGCTGCGCCGGGGTCAGCAGCTGCGAAAGCAGCGGATCGTGCGTGAGCTTGGTGACATCGCCGA
Organism: Steroidobacteraceae bacterium; assembly: GCA_035503515.1. Taxonomy (GTDB): domain Bacteria; phylum Pseudomonadota; class Gammaproteobacteria; order Steroidobacterales; family Steroidobacteraceae; genus DAIDKA01. Next base: position 131,924 of record DATJTJ010000036.1, on the reverse strand, counting down.
ACGGCGTGGGCGGCCCACTGACCAGACGCTTGGTGGACAGCAGATGCTCCGCCTCCACGATCCTGCCGTCGGCCACCCGCAGCCGGATGGCGAGGAACGCCGGGGTCTTGCCCATCATGATCGCCGTATAGACCCCCACTCCGCCGGTGCTCGGATCGGTGAAGGTGAATGCGGGACCGACCTCGGAGGTGACCACGTCCCAGCTGCCCTCCGGGAACGGCATCACGACGTTGTCTTCCATGAACCGCACCTTCGCGGCGAACGGCGCCTGCTTCGGATCATGGTGCACATAGGCCGCCCGGTACTGATCCGCGATCCGGGTCAGACAGGCATCGTCACAGGCCGCCGCCGTCGCGGCGGAAGTCCCCGCCACGGGTGACACCATCAGCAGCAGTGCTGCCAAGCCTTTGCGCCAGGGCATCCGGGTCTTGGTACGCATGTGTTGTTCCCCTCGTCTTGAAATTGCGCTCACACCAGCGGCAGCTGATCCTTCCCCGCCCAGACGCCATGCACCTGGGAACTGAGGCGGAACGGCAGGATCACCCGGGCGACGTCACCGTCGGCGAGATGCTCGGCATCGGCGATGATGAGTTCCGAGCGCATTTCGGCGTAGTTCGAGGCCACCCCGACCAGATACCCCTGCCCCTCGCCGGTGCCGCGCGGCACGAACGAGCACTCCTGCAAGGCGTGGGTGCTGCCGGCGAAGTACCGGTCGATGCGACGCGTCTGCACGTCGAACCGCCCGTAGGAATTGGCGACCGACGCCGGGGCATGCGGTCCGGAACGCGCACGGTCAAAGGGCCGCTGCGGATCCGTGAAGCTGGTGTACAGGTAGCGCGACTGCAGGGTACTCGTGCGCGGGTCGACCTTGCCCAGGTCGTTTACCGGCATGTCCCACAGCACCTCCTCCTGCCAGGTGTCCGACTTCGAATCCAGATCGAGCGTGAACTTGCGGATGAAGGCCCGCGCCTTGGACGGATCGAACGGCGTGCCATCCACGTTGGGGAAGAACGGGAAGAAGTTCCCATCCCAGAACGGCGCGTAAAGGATCACCTTGTTGCCGTCACTGTAGGCATTGAAGGTATGCATGTGACAGCGGTTCGGCCCCTTGAACCAGCGCATGTCCTGCGGCCGGCCCTCGCGCGGCATCACGCCGATGATACCGGGCTTGGTGGAATCCCAGCCCCAGTGGATCTTGCCGGCCTGCAGCCGCTCGAGGCTGGTCACGTAGCCGGAGAACGGGATCACCACATGCCGGTGGGTCAGTGCCATGTCGTGGATGATGCTCACGTAGGGCACCTTCACCCGCACTTCGTGGCGCACATGCCCCGACTTGTCGACGGTGCAGATGAAGAGGTCATCCGAGGCGAGGCCGGTCGCCTCGTAGCCGAAAGCCACCATCTCGCCGGTGAGCGGATCGAGCTTCGGGTGCGCGGTGAAGGTCTGGCTCTTCCAGCCGCCGTTGAAATCCCAGGGACCGATTGTCTCGAGCGTGTTCGGATCGATCTGGTGGGGCAGGCCATCTTCCTTGGTCGTGAACAGCTTGCCGCCGTGGACCACCGGGGCCGTATTGGCGACGGTCCGCAGGTTCGGATGCTGCGGATCCTTCACTGCCGCATCATCGGTATAGGGGTTGCGGTAGTAGCCGTACAGCTGGTGCTGTGCCTCGCGCAGCTTCTTCATGCGGTAGGTATCGACGAACCGGCCGGTGTAGTTCACCTTGCCGTTCTTGAACCTGAAGCTGCTCACGTAGCCGTCGGCGTTGAGGATGGCGTCGTCCGGGAACTTCGGCGGGTAGTACCACTCGTAGCCGTTGCGATAGAAGGCCCCGTCGAGGTCCGCCGGAATCTTGCCGACCACCTCGCAGTCCTCGATCGAGACGTTGAACCGCAGTGGCGAATTGAATCCGCGTCCGGCCAAGCTTTCAGAATAATCCGCCATCTGCCCCCTCCAAATCAGATCGCTGCAGTCACTGCAACGAAAAAACGATCAGTGTCGCCGCCGCCGTGGCAGAGGCCGCATCACGCGACGAACTGCCCGACGGCACCGCAATGTACTCCCGTCCGCCCACCGCATACACGGATATCCCGGCCGCGACCGGGCCTCCCGTCGCGAACTCGTACAGCACCCGTCCATCCCGGGCGTCGAGCGCCAGGAAGCTGCCCCCCATGTCTCCGGTGAGCAGCAGATCACCGGCCGTGGGGGTCACCGCGGCCAGCACGGGATCCTTGCGATGCACGCTCCAGATCTCATGGCCGCTGATGGCATCGAAGGCCTTGATCCAGCCGCTCTGCAACTGCGGTGGATCCATGCGGAACATGCCTCCGAAGTAGACGCCGCCGGGGACGTAGTGCGGCTCGGCCCGCGTCAGGAGGTTGCAGCGGTCGGCCGCGGCGACGAAGACCCGCCCTTCATCCGGCGAGAACGCCGGCCCGTTGTACTGTCCCAGGGCCCCCGGGCACACGTGCACTCCGGCCGCACTGGGCAGCGCATCGACATTGGTGCGCGTGGTGAAAGGCACCTGGGAGAGGGTCTGGTGGGTATCGCGGTCGTACTGGTACAGCAGGCCGTTCTTGCTGGCGACCGCCATCACGTTGCGCCCTTCCCGGGAGAACAGCGCGGGCGCCGCCGCGGTATCCCAGTCGTGCATGTCGTGGGGCACCTGCTGCTCGTACCAGGACAGTTTGCCCGTGGCCATGTCGAGCGCGACCACGGAGTCGGTGTACAGATTGTCGCCACCGCGGCTGGCGTCATTGAAATCCGGAGCCGGATTGCCCGTGGGGACGAACAGCAGGTGGCGCTGCGGATCGATGGCCATGCTCGACCAGGTGGCGCCACCGCCCTTGTCGGTACTGCCGCTCCAGGTTGCCGCCGCCGCGTCGCGGGATCGGGGCACGATGTCGAAGGCCCACACCAGCCTGCCGGTGTTCACGTCGAATGCGTAGATGCGGCCGCGGATGCCGGTATCGGCGCCGGCATCGCCGGTGAACACCTTGCCGTCGAAGGCCACCGGCGCGCCGGTGATCTCATAACCGAGCCCGCCATCGGCGACCCGGGCATCCCACAGCAGCTTGCCCGTGGCCGCATCCAGCGCGATCAGATGGCCGTCGGTCGTGCCCCGGAACACACGCCCCGCATACAGCGCCACGCCGCGATTGCCGGGCAGATGCTCCGGATCCACCGGCACATAGTTATAGGACCACTTCACGGCGCAGCTCGCGGCATCCAGCGCCAGCACCTTGTGGGCGGTGGTCACGAACATGCGCCCCTCGAACACGATGGGGCTGGTCTCGAAACTGCCCATCTCGCCCAGCTGCGCGATGCATTTCACCTGCAGGTGCTGCGCATTGCCGGCGTTGATCTGCGACAGCGGCGAGTACCGGTCACCGGCGAGGTCGCGGTTGTACGTCAGCCAGTCCTCATCCGGAACCTGCAGCAGCTGCGCATCCTGCGGCGCATCGCCGCTGGCGGGCAGCACGCTCGGCGGGGGTTGCGGGAAGACAATGTTCCCGGCGGGCAGCGCCGCTGCCACCGCCGGGGCCTGGGGCGAGGCGGGCAAGATGCCCGCCAGAGCCGCCACGGCCAGGGGCTGCGTGCCGGGCACGTATCCGTTCCGGTCGAGGATGTAAGCCGTCAGCGCGAGGTTGTCGGCCAGCGGCAGACTGCCCGGCGCATTCTTGGGCATCTGCCGGGCAATGGCGTTGAAGAAATCCAGGCCCTGATGGCGGCCGTCGCCCCAGCTCCTGGCGAATGTGCTGCCGGTAAGCGCCACCGCCGCCCCGCCCTGCAATGTCGCGCCATGGCAGATGGCGCAGGCGCGCGCATACACCGCCCGCCCGGCGTTGGCCTGCTTCGAGGTGAAGGCGGGACCCGATGACTCGACCTGCATCGCCGCGGCGGCGTGGGACAGTGTCAGCAGCAGTGCAGCCCAGAGGGCTCGCGGAAGGTTCTTCGGCATCATGAAAAGTGACCTTAGAGACTTCGCCCCTGCCGCGTCAATGACCCAGGTTGGCCACGGCAGCACCGCGGCTGCCTCTGCTAGAATCGACCTCCACACAGCGGATGCGAAGGCAGCATGGCGACGGGTTGGGCAGGCGAAGGCGCGGTCAACGAACAGATCGAGGCGACGGTGAAGGATGCCGTCGAGCGGGCACGCAGCCGTATGCCCCAGGGTCCGGGCCTCAGCCACTGCGCCGAATGCGGGGAACCGATCGGCGAGGCGCGCCGGCGCGCGATGCCCGGCGTGCGGCTGTGCCTGCCCTGCCAGCAGGCCGCGGACGAGCGCCATCAGAGCTTCAGTGGCTACAACCGCCGCGGCAGCAAGGACAGTCAGCTGCGCTGAGCGCGCTGTGCCATGATCGGCCGCATGATGCCACGAATGCTCCCGCTGGCCGCCGCGGCAATGCTTGCCGGCGGCGTGCTGTTACCCGTGGCCCACGCCGAACAATGGGCGTACGCGATGCAGACGGGCCATGGCAATCACTCGATCCAGGTGGATGTGGACAGCATCAGCCAGCAGACCGGCTACGTGGCAGCGCGGCTGCTTTTCGAATACTACGGATCCGCGCCCGGACCGCGTTCCGTCGTGGAGGACGGCGCCTTCGATTGCAAGGCGAGCCGCTTCCAGGTCCTGAGCCGCACCGAGTACGCCGCGCCCGAAGCGCGGGGTCCCGCAGGCGCTGCCAGCCGATCCGACCTGGCGGCCGATCGCTGGAAGCCGGCCAGCGCGGATCCGGAGACGTCTGCCATCGTCGATTGGGTCTGCGGCGTGGCAGCCCACAAGCTCGCCAGTTCCTAGGCGGCCTCCATCCCGAAGCGCTGCTTGACTTCCGCGGCGGCGGGACGGCGCATGAAGTCCAGCAACTGCGCGGCCAGCTGCGGCTGGTCGCAGCCGACGCCGATGCCCGCGGAGAAGGTGGTGATGGTCTGGATCGAAGCCGGCAATGGCCCGAGCACCTCGATGCCCGCCACGTTCATGAGTTCGCTGAGCTGTTGGAAGCCCAGGGCCGCGGTGCCGGAAGCCACCAGGGATCCGACCGGAATTCCGGGCGGCGGCACGACGATGCGCGTCCGGATGGCCTCGAGAAGACCCCATCGTTCGAACAGCTTTTCCAGGTACACACCGCTGGGACCGGTCGAGTAGCTCAGCGAGGCCGCGGCCGACACGGCGGCCTTCACGGCCGCCTCGGTGCTGATGTCGGGACGCCGGGCGCCGCTGCGCACGGCGATCGCGACTCCGGACTTGACCAGGTCCACCCGGCCCGGCCGCAGCGCGGCGGCACCGATCAGCTTGTCGATGGCGCTGTCCGAGAGCACCACCACGTCAACCGCCTCGCCGGCCTGGACGCGCCTGGCCACCTCCACTCCGCCGGCGGCCTCGGCGGCCACCGGCCGTCCGGTTTCGGCCGTGAAGCCCCGGATCAGTTCGGCCAGCACTTCGCGGGCGGCCATGGAAGACAGCAGTTTGAGCGGACGTTGCGTCATCGGGCTTATCCCTCGTACATCAGGCGCCGCAGACACGCCGGCAGCTGGCGATCAGGCGGGCGATGTCATCCGGGGCGATCTCCCCCATGGTGGAAATACGGAACAGGGTGCGCGACAGGTCGCCCTGACCGGCGTAGATCACGAAGCCGTCCGCCTTGAGCGCATCGTGCAGCTGTGGATAGGCGACACCGCGCGGCAGATGATACGCCCGCAGCACCACCGAGGACTCCTGCGGGCGCAGCAGCCCCTCGATACCGAGCTGCGCCAGCCCCGACCGCACCTGTCCGGCAAGGGCCGCATAACGCTGATGGCGCGCGCTGCGGCCTCCCTGTTCGCGGTATTCGCGCAGCGCCTCGCGCAGTCCATAGCAGGCATGCACGGCCGGCGTGAACGGGGTGTTGCGCTGCTCCTGCAGGCGGGCCAGGCGGGCCAGGTCCAGATAGAACGTCCGGCTCTCGGCACGGTCCAGGGCTGCGCGGCGCGCGATCACGAAGGAGATGCCCGGCACGCCGTGCAGGCATTTGTTGGCCGTCGCGGCGACGGCGGCCAGGGCCGGAGCCGTGAAATCGATCCCTTCCGCGCCGAAACTGCTGACGCCGTCGACCAGCAGCTGCACGCCATGCAGGCCGCACAGGCCTGCCAGGGAATCAAGGTCCGTCAGCCGTCCGGTGGTGGTCTCATGATGGACCGCCGCCAGGTGCGTGAACCGGCCGCTGCCCAGGCGCGCGGCCACCTGCTCGACATCCGGTGCCCGCAGCCACTGCCCGCGCAGCGCTTCATGCGCGATACCGTACTGGGCGCACATCTGTGTCATGCGCTCGCCGTAGACGCCGTTGTCCAGCACCAGCACCCGGGCCTGCCGATGCGGCAGGCTCGCCATCATGCTGTCGACGGCGGCAGTGCCGGAACCGGTCATCAGCACCGCGGACCACTGCGCCGGATCCAGGTCGTACACCGCAAGCAGCCCGCTGCGGATCTCGTCCTGAAGGTCGAAGAATTCCGGTTCGCGGTGACAGAGGTCCGGATTGAGCAGGCTGCGGCGCACGCGTTCGCTCAGGGTCACGGGGCCAGGATTCAGCAGGATCACGAACGGCCTCCGGAACTGATGTGCTGCATGAAGCGCTCGCGCACCTGCGCGGGGCTGATCTTCGGCCGCGGCAGGTCCGGCGGCGTGCCGGTGCGGGTCAGGAGCCTTGCGAAATGCGGCCCGTCACCGGGCCGCAGCCAGCCAGGGAGCTCCGCCACCGAATCGGTATCCAGGCAGGACCGGTAGCCGCAGGCGGAGGCCACATCGGCAAAGGCCACCGTCGCGGACACCGTGGCCTGGGCGCCGGTGGACTCATGGACGCTGTTGTCCAGCAGCAGGTGCCACAGATTGCGCGGCGCGCTCGCACCGATGGTCGCGAATGCCCCCAGCCGCATCAGTGCCGCGCCGTCGCCATCCAGTGCGATGACTTTCAGGTCCGGGCGCGCCAGTGCCAGACCGAGCGCCAGCGGGGTCACGCAGCCCATGGACCCGACCATGTACAGATGGCTGGCGCGATCGGCCACCGCATACAGCTCCCGCCCGCAGAAACCCGTGGTGGCCAGCAGCACCGTCGCGCTTTGGTCCGAATGCGCGACGATTTCCCGAAGCGCCTGCGCGCGCGAGGGCCGCAGCTGCGGCGTCGTGGCGCTGCGCCGCACGAGCACGCGCGCGGCGGGCGCGGCCGCAACCACCGTCGGCGGCTCGGCGTGCAGCTCGGTCGGGGCGACGCTGCCCTTCTGCATCAGCAGCGCGTAGCAGCGTCCGGTCGTGTTCATGTGCGCGAGCGCGCGATCGAGCGCTGCCTCCAGCTGTGCGGCCTCGGTCGGAAACAGTTCCCAGCCGATCTGCATGGTTTCGAGCATCCGGGGCGTGATCGGCCCCATCAGGGCATGCTGCGGTTCATCCGGCACGCCCGGCTGGCCGCGCCAGGTGACGATCAGCAGCTGCGGGAGGCCGAAGGTCCAGGTGAGGGAGGTCAGGGGACTCACGGCATTGCCCAGTCCGGAATTCTGCATCATGGCGATGCCGCGTCCCGGGCCGCCACGACCGTCGCCCGCCAGCGCGACGCCCGCGGCCAGGGCCACGGCGTCTCCTTCGTTCGCCATTGAAACGTAGTGCAGCTGCGGGTCCTGCAACACGTGGTTGATGAACGGCGTCAGGTACGAACAGGGAACGCCCGCATACCACTGGAAGCCGCGCGCGCGCGCGGCCTCGACGAACTCACGTGCCTGGAGCAAGCGGCGCCTGCGAATGCGCGAAATCCACCGCGGAGTGCAGGTCCTCCAGGTCGTTGACACCGCGCCAGTGACCATGCACGTACTGCACATCGATGGCGGCGCCATCGGCCACCAGGGCGTTGAGCAGCGCCGGCATGTCGAGGGAGTCGAAATCCGCGCGGGCCTGCAGCTGTGCCAGCACGCGCTTCAGTCGCGGCACACCGGCGCGACTGACGTTCAGCAGCCCGATCCAGCGGCCGTGCGCAGCCTCGGCCACGGCGGCAGCCGCGGCCTCCTTGCCCGCCACCATCCGTTCGAGCCTGACCGGCGTGCCGAACAGGCCCCGATCATCGGCGCGGCTGCAGAAGGCGAAGTCGCGCACCGTACGGTTGTCGGCGCCGGAGCCCGAGGAGTCCACGACCACCGAGAACTCGCCCTTGCTCTCCACCAGCGCACGCAGCACGTAGCTGCGGAACAGCAGGTCGCCATAGGCAATGACGGTATCGACCTCGAGCGCGCCGGTCGCGCAGACCAGGGAGGCGAGTTCGCCGGTGTGCGCGTGGCGCTCGTTGAGCAGCAGCTGAATGCCGGCGGTGTCGATGGCATCGGCGCGATAGCCGCCCACCACCGTGATCTGATTGACCTGCTGCTTCTTGAAGCCGTCGATCAGCCAGCGCAGCAGCGGCTTGCCGGCGATGTTCAGCATGATCTTCGGCCGGTCCGCCGTCTGCGTCTCCAGGCCACGGCCCCGGCCCGCGGCCAGCACGATGGCCGCCCGCGACACGGATGCGGAGGACAGGTACAGCCGCTCGGCTGCCGAGTACTCGTCGGCATCCTGGAGTCTGAAGATCTCCTCCACCGACACGATGCGGTCCTCGACGTTCACCACCGTCTGGTTGTCGTGGATGTCGCGCGCCACGGCCTGCATCGCGGCCGCCGAGGAGCGCACCAGGTGATTGGCCCAGATCACGGTGCTGATGCCCGCCTTGCGGAACACCTCGCTCGGCGTGCTGTAGTACTTGGTCGGGACGATGACCAGCGGCGCCCGATTGCCCCACTCGCGCGCGAAGGCGAGGATCTCGTCCGGCCGCGACAGCTTGCTGTGGATGAGGATGGCATCCGCACCCGCCCGCCGGTAGGCCTCGGCGCGCCGCAGCGCCTCCTCCATGCCCCAGCCCGCGATCAGCGCCTCGACCCGCGCCACGATGCAGAAGTCCGGATCGGTCTGCGTGTCCTTGCCCGCGGCAATCTTGCCCGCGAACTCGTCGACGTCCGCCAGCGGCTGACGCTCGCCATTCAGGAAGCTGTTGGTCTTGGGGAAGATCTTGTCTTCGATGCAGACGCCGCCGATGCCCCGCTGCTCCAGCTTGCGTACCAGCCGGCGCAGGTTGTTGAAATTCCCGTAGCCGGTATCCCCGTCGAGCAGGATCGGCAGGTCGCTGGCATCGGCCATGAACTCCAGCATGTCCACGACCTGGGTCCAGCTCGCCTCGTTGTTGTCCCGCACGCCGAACTGCGCCGAGATGGACAATCCGGAAGCCCAGATGCCGCGGAACCCGGCTTCCCGGACGATGCGCGCCGAGAGGCCATTGTGCGCTTCCATCAGGAACTCGAGTTCCGGGCTGAGCAGCATCCGTCGCAGCTGGGCACTGCGCGACAGGCGCACCGGCTGCGGCGGCGGCGGGGTGGGCAGAGTTGCGCTCACGCGGTCACTCCCGAGGAGGACAGCTGCGGCAGGATTTCGGTCCGCGCCCGCTCCACATCCGCCGGAAAGTCGATCTCGATCCAGGGCGCCCCGGTCACATCGACGATCCTGAAAACCTGGCTGCCCTCCAGGATCAGGTCCCGCAGGGTTTCCTCGTGGGGCAGATGGCTGCGGCCGCCCGCCTCGTAGCCGGCGACGAGCTGCGCGAGACGTCGCGCGGCGCGCTCCTCGAACCGGAAGAAGCCCACCGACTCGCCGATGGTGTCATAGCGCAGGCCCGCGGCCACCTGCTTGCGCAGCTCCACCGGCACGCCTTCCCGGACGCACACCTTGACCGGCTCATCCCCCGGCTCGAATTCGCGGTCGATGAGTATGCGGTTCTCGCAGGCGGCACCTTCGGTCAGCGGCCTCATGATGCGCTCATCGTAGAGCACGTCGGCATCCATCAGCAGCACGTCGCCGCCGCGGCAGAGCGCCTCGGCCGCGACATGCACGGTGAGGACGCTGCCCAGGGTGAAACGCTCGTTGATGACCACCTCGGCGCGCGGCAATCCGAGCGCCGCGAGGCGCGCCAGCTCCGCCTCGACGACCTCGCGCTCGAAACCCAGGCCGAGGACGACCTCCCGCACCCCGGCCGCCTGCAGCAGCCGCAGGTGCCGCTCCAGCAGGGTCTCGCCGCCGAACCTCAGCAGGCACTTGGGAAGATGGGGTCCCCCGGCGGACAACCGGGAGCCGCGCCCGGCAGCAAGCAGAATGGCTCTCATGATTGCCGAAACATTATCACACCACTACCGGTTCAAGGCGGGACGGCGCCGGTTGCCGCGCCGCCGGAGCGGCCCGCAAGCCGCAGATAGATCAGGCCCGGCAATCCCAGCAGCAATTCGCGCACCCGCTTGGCCAGGGACAGTGCCAGCGCGACATCCGGCGTGAGTCCGGCGAAGGGCGCCAGCAGTACGTAGCCGGTTTCCTGCACGCCCAGGGCGCCGGGCACCGCGAATGCGGCGCCGCGCACGGCCTGTCCGAGACTCTCCAGCAGCAGTGCGGTCACCCAGCTGACCGGATGGCCCACGAACCGCAGGATCAGGTAGACCTCACCGGCCCCCGCCAGCCAGCCGATCAGGCTTGCGAGGAAACTCAGGGCCACCGGGCCACTGCGGGAGTAGGTCGCCTCCACGGCCGCATCGATGGCCTGCGCCTGCGTCATCAGCCCGGACCATTTCTGCGAGCCCGCCAGACGCGTGACCAGGCGCAGCAGCTTGCTGAAGAAACCGCGGCGCTGCAGGTAGTAGAAGCCCACGATCTGCAGTGCCAGGAAGCCGCTCGCTCCGAGGGCCATGTTGCGCAGCGCCTGCTCCGAGAGGCCGCCGGCACGGGCGCCCAGCAGCAGCACACCCAGCAGCGCGAACAGGATCTGGCCGAAGGTCTGCAGCGTGGTGCTGACCGTGATCACCGCGGCCGCCTGCGGCATGGCCATGCCGCGCTGTGAAAGATGCCGCGCCATGAACACCGGCCCGCCGAGCTGGCCCGCCGGCATCAGACTGTTCGCCGACTCACCGATCCAGCGCGTCAGCACCGCGTCCCGCAGGCCGTGCTGGGTCTGGCCCCGCAGGTACAGCGCACGGATCGCCCCCGCGTCGATGATCAGCGGCAGCAGATGGAACGCAGAGACGGCCAGCAACCCCCAGCCGGCTGCCGCGAGGGTCGCGAGAACCGCCGGCAGGCCCTGCGTCACCAGCAGGGCCACGAACAACAGCAAGCCGCCGGTGAGTAGCCACGATCCCAGACGCCTCATGGAGTCGGCGCGCGTCCCCTGAACATGCGGCTGAACACCTGGCGGAATCCGAAGTAGGCGATGGCGTCCTTCATGTTCGACACGAAGCGCCACCACGGGCTCATGTGCTGGCTCGTGAGGTACTCGAAGGTCAGCGAGACGCGGAACTCGCCGGCGCCGATCGGCGTGATGCGGTGACGCAGCTTGTCACCATCGAAGAACACCAGGCCGCCCGGCGGAATCTGCAGCGAGCCGGACTGCGGCACGCGGTCCGGCTCGCGCGTGTGAAGCTCGTAGTCCAGGCGGCAGGTCGACCGGTCGACGATGCCGAACAGCAGCGTGTAGCGTCGCCCGGAATAATAGGAGGTATCGTAGTGCCAGCCGATGTGGTCCCCGGGCCGGGAATAGAAGTACAGCGCATAGGCATGCGGGTCATCGGCCGGCGACAGCTGCAGGCGATCGCCGGTCAGCGCGCTCAGCCAGCTCAGCAGCGCCGGTGAACGATAGAGCTGTGCGATGAAGGGGGCGAGCTCATCGATGCGGTGGCGGCTGACGCTGCCGCCCTGCTTGTGACCGGGCAGGTAGTTGCGGTTCACGACCGCCGCCACGTCATCGACGGCTGCCACCAGCCGCGCGGTGAACTGCGCGGGCAGGAAGCCGGGCACGTACAGGAAGCTGCCCTGTTCGCGGTACTGGCGGCGCAGGGCATCCTCGTCCAGGCCGGACAGATTCGGCTGCAGCGCGGCCTCGAGTTGCGGATCGGCGTTCTTCTCGGCCACTGCCCGCGTCGCCGGCAGCGTCGCGACCGGCCGGCGCCGTACCCGCACGAAATCCGCGATCACCAGCAGCGCGAACAGCGGTGCGCCCACCACGGCCGCCATGAGGAATGGCGGCAGCACGCCGAACAGGGTGACCAGGGGCAGCAGGTACAGGACATCCTCGGTTTCGAAGCCGGCAATGGATCCCTGGCGGGTGCCTGCCTTGCCCAGCAGCTCCTCGATACGCATGCGCAGATAGAAGATGAGCGCCACGGCGGCGCCCGCCACGGCGCCCATGAGCCCGGCGGGTAACCCGAAGGGGATACTGCGCGCGCCGCTGGCGGCCACGCCGATGCCGATGCAGCAGAACAGCAGGATCGTGACCACGGCGTCGCTGGCCAGGTCGTAGAGATGACCGATGCGGCTGGTCTTGCCGCTGATGCGCGCCAGTTCCCCGTCGGTGTGATCCAGGAAATTCGACAGGATCACCAGCAGCGCCGCAACGTTGGTCCAGCCCCAGGTCCCCGGGGTGAAGGCCAGCGCGCCTGCCAGCCCGACGACCAGGCGCACGGTGGTCAGGTGGTTGGGCGTGACCCAGGTGTCCTTCAGCGGCGTGACCAGCCGGCGCCCGAGCCGGGCGTCCCACGGTCGGGGCGGGGCGCCGACGGCCGGCAGGGATGACTTGGATATGATTTCCATGGGCTTACGCTGTCCAGCTTAGCCAGAATCGCCCGCCGCAGCTAGGCCACAGCTAGAAGGGATAATTTATGCCCGTGAAAACAGCCGTTCCCTCGGTCCCGTACCCGATATCCACATAACCCACCACCGACGGCCGGGCGATGCCACGGACCCCGACGCCGATGACTTTGTGCAGGGCGGAAAAGGGATCCACGCCGATATTGGACGCCACCCTTCCCAGGTCCACGAAGGGCGCCACCTCGATGTCCACGTGGCTCGCGGCCGCATCGAAGGAAAAGGCGCGGTGCCGGAACTCGAAGGTCGCGGAATAGGAATTACGGTCCACGAAGCGCCCCTGGCCGAAGCCGCGCAGCATCTGCTGGCCGGCGATGTCGCTCTCGCCACCCCCGATGCTGCTCAGGTCATAGAAAGGAATCTCGTGGCCGCTGGGCAGGTAACGGATGGCCGCATGCGCGGCCAGCGTGGTATCGGGCAGGAAGGACAGCGGAATGAAGGTCCGCGCATCGATTCCGGCCATGCTGTAGATGGAATCGCTGATGGTGGCGTTGTGACCGTTCACGCCCGCATAGGCCACCCACTGCGTGCCGCGCGTGGGAATGGTGGTGTCGTCGCGGGTGTCATAGACCAGGGCCACCTGGTTCAGCACCTCATCGGTGGTACCGAGGCCGTGGACCTGCGGATAACGGGTCTGGATGGTCGGAATCTTGGCCAGCGTCCCCTCGGTGATCTCCATGCGGCGCGCACGGGTGGTGTACTGCAGCTGCCAGGTGTGATTGAGGTTATAGCCGAACTGGGCCTGGGCCAGCATCTGCGAAGCCGTATAGTTGGTCTCATCGCTCAGCAGGGAGCCGTTGCCGATGCCGTAGAAGCGCGGCGTACCGCTGCGGTCGAAGATCAGGCTGGTATTGATCGACCAGTTGGAATCGCGCAGCCGCCCCTTCTGGAACTCGTAATCGAACGAGCGCTGCACCCGCTGCTGGACGCCGGCCACGATGTTCCACTGTTCGTCCGTGGAGGGGTATTCGAAAATCCGGAAGTGCGCCCCCAGCCCGAAATAGGGGTTGTGGGTCAGATCCGGCGCGATGATGCGGGTGATTTCGCGCTGATCATTGGTGTGCAGCCAGGTGGGCAGGATGCCCAGCGTGGTCCCGCTGTCGGGATCCACGGCGATTTCGGGAACCGGTATCAGCGGCCAGGTGGACACATCCAGCCAGCCGCCGTTGGGCGTGGGGGCGGCAGGCGCCGGGGGCGCCGTCGGGGTGCTGGGTGCATCGACGATGGCCGCGAGCGATTCGATGATCGGCGCCGCCCCGGCGCTCGAGAAATCCGGGGCCTCGACTGCATCCCCGCCGTGGGCCACCGGGCTGACCGCAAAGCTTGCGCTGTACGCCAGGACCAGCATGCAGGTGATGATCGGGATTCTGCTCAAGACGACCTCTGTCTATGGGGCATCGAGGTGATCTTGCGCCGCCCTCCTTCCATCCCCGGAAAACCAGATCGGGATTCTAGTCGAACGCGGGCGCCAGCGCCCAAGCTCCTGCGCCCCGTCCCCGTTGAAGTTGCGTGTGCAACAATGTGCATTTGGCGGTTCGGCCGTCCGCTCGGGGCTAACGATGGAAAAGACGTTCATATCGGCACAGTCGCTGCTGCGGGACTCCCTGGAACTCGGCCGGATGATCGTTCGCAGCGGCTACCGGCCGACCTTCCTGGTCGGCATGTGGCGGGGGGGCGCCCCGATCGGCATCGCGGTGCAGGAAGTGCTCGATTACCACGAGATCCCGACCGATCACATCGCCATCCGCACTTCGGCCTACTACGGGGTGGATCAGCCTGAGAAGACGGTGCGGGTCCATGCCATCGACTACCTGGTGTCGCGGCTGGACGCCGAGGACCGGCTGCTGCTGGTCGACGATGTCTTCGACTCCGGCCGCAGCCTGGAGGCCGTCATTGCCGAACTGCGGCGCCGCTGCCGGCGCAACCTGCCCCAGGACATCCGCACGGCGACGGTCTATTACAAGCCCTCCCGCAACCGCAGCGGACTCGTGCCCGACTATTGCGTCCGCGAAGTCGAAGCATGGCTGGTGTTCCCACACGAGCTGCAGGGACTGACCCGCGAGGAGATCCTTGCGAACAAGCCGGTAGGCCCGGAATTCCTCAACGACCGGCGGACCTGAGCTTCAATAGTGCGGCGGCCGTTCATCCTCGGGCCGGCGCGCCGGCTCGGGGCCCTGCCGCGACTCCAGCTTCTCGGCGAGGGCCCGCAGGCCCTGCCGCAGCGCCTCGATCTCCTTGTGCTGGCCGTAGACCACGTCACTGAGTTCAGCGTTGGCGCGTTCGAGGAAGGCCAGCTTCAGTTCCAGACGTTCAACGATGTCGTCATCCATGGTCTAGGCATGATACCCCGGGAGCGCCGCGGTTCTCGGCGCCAGGGGCATCGAAGGCCTCGGCAGCAGCACGGTGACGCACAGCCCCCCACCCTCGCGATTGCCGAGGCGGACACTGCCACCATGGGCCTCGGCGATCTCCCGGCACAGGGCCAGCCCGAGACCGGTGCCGTCGCGCTTGGTGGAATAGAACGGCAGCAGCGCCTGCGCCAGCACCAGTTCGGTCATTCCCGGACCGCGGTCGAGGATCTCGATGCGCTGCTCCTGCGCCGTCTGCTGTATCAGCAGGCCCACCTGCGCCGGATCGCCACCGGATTCGTGCGCATTCTTCAGGACATTGATCAAGGCCTGCTCCAGCTGCAGGCGGTCGAACCAGCCGGGCTCCCCGGGCAGCGGTCCTGCGAGCGAGAATGCCTGCTGGCGCTTCAGATCGGCCACCAGCCCCGTCCACTCGACGCGGTCCGGGCGCGGCGCCGGCAGCCGGGCGATGGCGGCGTAGCCGGACACGAACTGGTGCAGATGCGCCGCGCGCTCGCGGATGGCCCCGAACACGTTGGCCAGGGAGCCTGAATCACCACGCCGCAGCACTTCCTGACCGGTATCGGCCATCGAAACGATCGGGCCGAGCGAATTGTTCAGTTCGTGGCTGACGACGCGGATCAGTTTTTTCCAGGTCGCCACTTCCTGGCGCGACAGCTCCCGCGTCAGGGTCTTCAGCAGATACAGCCGGTGCCCCTGCCCCTGCAGCATGAAAGTCCGTTGCGAGAGACTGAAGGTTTCTTCGGTCTCCGCGATGCGCGCCGTGAAGAGTCCATCGCCTCCCGATCCCACCATGTCCTGCAGGGCCTGCGGCGCGGCGTGCAGCACCTGCGCGAAATCCGCGCCCAGCAGCGAACGCCCCTCGTTGAGCAGATGCCGCGCGGCGATGTTCCCGTAGACGACGCGCTGGTGCAGATCCACGAGCACCAGCGCGACCGGCGAATTCTGCGTCACGGTGTCGAGCAGCAGTTCGCGCTGCACGAGATTGGAACGCTGCCTGCGCAGGGCCGTGCCCAGCTCGTTGTTGGTCCGCAGAAGTTCGCCGAGTTCGTCGCGCCGGTCCACGACCAGCGATACGCTGAAATCACCGTCACCGTAGGACGTGACGCTGGTCTGCAGGGCACGCAGGACGCGGTGTACGGGGCGCACCGCGCGGCGCGCCGCCAGCAGCGCGGGCACCGCCGCCAGGACACCGGCGATGAGCAGCGCGCGGCCCGGGGCCCTGAACCAGACCATGAGCGCCACGGCCGCCCCGGCCGTGGCCAGCATCAGGGTCCACATCAGCAGCGTCAGTTTCAGGTCGAGGCTGACTTTCAAGAACGCAGGCCCAGTCGTTCCATGCGCCGGTACAGGGCCTGCCGCGACAGTCCCAGGGAAGCGGCGGCGCGCGAGACGTTGCCGCCCGCGGCGCGCAGGGTGGCTTCAATGGCGCTGCGGTTCAGACCCTCCTCTTCGATCAGGCCCGTGCTCCTGGGCGGGGGCAGGTTCAGATCCGCAACCTGCACCTCGCCGCCGCTGGCGAGCAGCCGGGCCCGCTCGAGCACGTTGCGCAATTCACGGACGTTGCCGGGCCAGCCATGCTGCAGCAGCGCCTGGCGCGCGTCCTCGCCGAGCCTCAGGTCCGGCCCCAGGAAGTGTTCGGCCAGCGGCAGGATATCGGCAGGCCTCGCCGCCAGCGCCGGCAGCGGGATCTCGATGGTGTTCAGCCGGTAATACAGATCCTCGCGGAAGATCCCCTGGCGGATCATCTGCGGCAGTTCCGCATTGGTGGCACTGATCACCCGCACCCGCGTCGAGCGCGAACGGCTCGATCCCAGCGGTTCGAAGTGGCCGGTCTCCAGCACCCGCAGCAGTTTGACCTGGCCCGACAACGGGAGGTTGCCGATCTCGTCGAGGAACAGCGTGCCGCCGTCCGCGGACTCGAAACGCCCGATGCGCGCGCGGTTCGCGCCCGTGAAGGCGCCCGCCTCCGCGCCGAACAACTCCGCCTCGATCAGCTCCGCCGGCAATGCCCCGCAGTTGACGGCGACGAAGGGGCCCGCACGCACCGCCGAGTTGGCATGCACGATGGCCGCGATGCGTTCCTTGCCGGAGCCGTTGGGACCGGTGATGAGCACGGGCACTTCCGCGCGGGCCACCCGGCAGGCCAGCTCGACGGCGGCCTCCATGGCGCGGGATTCGTACACCACGCCGCGCAGGTCGTAGGTCTTGGCCAGCTGCGCACGCTGCTGCTCGCGCTCGCGGTGCAGGCGCGCGGTCTCGCGAATGCTCTGTGAGAGTTCCAGCAGGTTCTCCACCGCCGCCAGCAACCGGTCGTTGTCCCAGGGCTTGGCGATATAGTCGGCCGCCCCCGCCTTGACCAGCTGCACCGCGGACTCCAGATGCGTCCAGGCCGTGAGCAGGATCACGGGCAGATCCGGATGCCGGGCGCGGATGTCGCGGAACAGTGCAACGCCCTCCTGACCGGAAGTGGTATCGGCGCTGAAGTTCATGTCGGCGATGACCAGATCGACACTGGCGCGCGCCAGGGTCGCCAGGCCCGCCTGCGGTGAGGCCGCCGTCAGGGTGGTGATGTCATGCAACCCGAACAGCAGGGTCAGGGCCGTGCCCACCCCCGGGTTGTCATCGATCACCAGGACCGTACGCATGGACGACATGGTAGCTAGCTGCCGGTCCGAAAGCGCGTCCACATGCGGGTGCGCGCCCGTACGAAGGCATCGCTTCCCAGCCGTTCCGGGAACAGACGCCGTGCCTGGACCCCGCGCGGATAGATCGTCGCATTGGCGAGCTGCGGCTGCACCCATCTCTGCGAGGCGGCGTTGCCGTTCGGGAACTGGATGGCATTGGCGTTCTGCGCCGCAACCTTTGCATCCATGAGGAACTCGATGAATCGCAGCGCATCGTCCCGATGGGGGGCATCGGCGACGATTGCCGCGGCGTCGATCCACATCACGGCCCCTTCCCGCGGGATGCTGAAGCCGACCGTCCGGCCCGACCCCGCGATCCGCAGCCGTTCCCGCGCCTGCAGGGCGTCGCCGCTGCTGGCGATGATCAGGCACAGATCCCCTTCGGCGAGCTCCGCGACGAGCGAATCGCTGCCGATCCTGCGGATGTAGGGCCGCACCGCCATCAGGGCGGCGCCGGCCCGCTGCAGCGCCCGGGGCTCCTCGCTGTCGGGTGGCTCGCCGAGCCACGCCAGGACGCTGGAGACGATCACCGCCGGGGATTCGTATAGGCCGATGCCGCAGTCCGCGAAATGCGAGGCAACCTTCGGATCGAACAGCATCGCCCAGCTGTCCACCGGCGCCTGCGGCAGCCGGGCGCGGATCTGCGCCTCGTCATATGCGAAGCCCGTGATCCCCCAGGCATAGGCGACCGCGTGCGCGTTTCCCGGATCATGCCGGGCGAGTTCGGCCATGATCGTCGGGTCCATGTTGGCGAGATTCGGCAGCCGCGACTTGTCCAGCACCGCAATGGCGCCGGCCCGTTGCAGCATCTGCAGATAGGAGGCCGAAGGAAACACCACGTCATACCCGGAGTGTCCGGCCAGCAGCTTCGCGGCGAGGGTCTCATTCGAGTCGAAGACGCTGTAGTGGACCTTGATGCCGGTCTGCGCCTGGAACTGCTTCAGGATCCCGGGCTGTATGTAGTCGTACCAGTTGTAGACGTTCACCACCGCTGCGCCGGACCCGGCGATGTGCGAACCGGTGGGGGAACCGCACGCGACCAGCAATGCTGCCAGCAATCCGAGCGTGAGGATGAGCGTCACGCGCGTGATCGGCACTTGTACCTCGACATCGATTGGTCCCGGTTGATTCATAGGTCGCGGATGGCCGCCGCAGCCGGAATAGCCGCGGCACGCAGTGCGGGCCAGAGGACCGCCATCTGGCTCAACCCCATGACGATGAGGGCCGCCACACAGATGTGTTCCGGACTGACCCGTGTCAGCGCCAGCTTGTGTGCCAGCCACAGGTTGCCGGCCAAACACAGCCCGATGCCGAGCACCGCACCCGATCCAGCGACCAGGACGTTCTCCGTGTGGAAGTAACGCAGAATGTCCATCCGGCGGGCACCCAAGGCACGTCGCATGCCGATCTGTCGCCGCCGCTGCGCCACCCAATAGCTGGTCAGGCCGACGACACCGAATGCCGTGACCGTGAGCAGCAGTACCGACAACGCACCCAGCATCAGGCTCGAAGAGCGTCCGTGCGCATAGATTCTTTGCCTGGTCTCGGAGAACGGCACCACGTCGTCGATGACCCGCGCCGGCGTCATGGCATAGAGCTTCTCCTGCGCCGCCTTCATCACTTCAGCCTGCTCGCCTTGCCGGCTGTGCACCACGTACCAGAGCCCATTGCTCACATACCGGTACGGCAGGAATACCGACCGCTCGACGAAGGAATCCATATGAGGTAGGCCCGCCCAGGGCGTCTCCATACGTTCGACGACTCCGATGACTCGGGAGGGCGAAGGACTGGCGAGATATACCAACCGTCCTACCGCATTACCGTCCGGAAAAAAGAATTTCGCCGCCCACTCAGTGAGGATGATGACAGCAGGATTGCTTGCGTCGGCTGAATGCTGAATACTAATCTCATCCCGACGGAACCAGCGACCGGCAACGAGCTTTACACCATAGGCGGCCTGGCCCTGCTCATCGACGTAATACACCGCGGTGGTCCAGGCGTCATCGTAATGTTGATCCGGGTGCCGGCTGATACCGACAGCCGCGCCACTACCGTTGAGGGGATACCCGCCGGCCGCCTCAGCGCCAACGACATCCGGCAACGAGCGCAGGGCAGCCAGGTCGCCCAGGACCCGTGATTCGAGGTCCGGCGGGTCGCCGACCCACTGGTTGTACATCGTAAAGATATTGGGCTCATCGATTCCGCTCGGGCGCTGGGTCTGGTCCATGTACTGTTTAATGATGGTCAGCGTGTTGCAGACGATCGCCACAGTGAGTCCAATCTGCAGTGCCAGCAGCACCGCGCCCGCTTTGTGGTGCCGCAATGCGGATACGATTGACGCGATTTCCATGACCGGCGCGCTACGGTGCTTTGAGTTGCAGCCCTGGCTGCACTTGGCTGGCACGCCAGGTCGGATACAGACCTGAACACACCGTGGCAAGAACGGCCACCAGCAGTGCAAGGGTCACCACGCCTTCATCCAGGTGCGCGAGGCGGCCCAGATCGCCCGCCACGAACGCGCGGTCCGCCGCCAATCCCAGGGCGGTCAGAATCAGTCCCAGTAGCCCCCCCGCCGCACCCACCACACCTGTTTCCACAAGGCACTGCAGGAAGATGTCCGATTTTGTCGCACCCATTGCGCGCCGCACTCCGAATTCTGATCGCCGACGCGTGAATTTCGCGAGAATCAGGGCGACGACGTTGATGAGACACACCAGCAGGAACCCGCAGGCGACCAGCGCGTTGACCCGCGCTTCGTCGGAAACCGCATGCTGCCACACCAGCCACTTGGTCACATTGGGCAGTTGCACCAAAGCCGGCCAGTGGAAGCGTCCCATCTGCCGCTGCTGATCGGCGTAGCTGTAGAGGAAGCGCCGATAGTCGCGCACCGCCGCGGCGGTCGGCAGTTCGACCCAGAACTCGATGAACACACACTGCGAGTTCAGCTGCGCGATCCAGTCCGATGGCGGCGGGGACTCACACCGAATGCCCCCTTCCGGTGAGAGTTGCCGGTCAATTGCGGTCGTGAACGGAATGAACAGCTGCTCCGGCTCTCCGTAAGCACCGCGGGTCATATCGTAGAACTGCGGCGTGGGGTTCCAGGCTTGAAGCACACCCACGATGCGGTAGTTGCGTTCGTTCAGCGTCAACTCGCTGCCCACCGCGTTCCCCTGCGGATAGAGTCGCTGCGCGAGCCTGGCGCCGAGCACCGCGACCCTTGCCCGGATCGCTTCATCGCCTGCACTCCAGGGACTTCCGGCCTGAAACGGCACTTGGAACATGCTGAAGAAATCCTCGTAAACCGCGCGTCCGTGCATCGCGAACGGTCTCGACCCCTGCGGGCTTATGTCCAGGTGCACTGCGTACATCGCGGCCTGTCGGGCCGCGCGATGCGCTTGCATGAATGCCATGGCATCGCGGTAGGTCAGCCAAGGCAGCAATTCGTCATCGTGTGTGGAATCACCGCCGCGCGTCACCGGTCCCCACACGTCGATCTGGGGCGTGAACAGCTGGGAGGACTTCTCGGGGATCGGGTCGACGGCCATGGCGCGTAGCACCGTGAGCGAAGTCATCGACGCACCAATGCCAATGCCGATCGCGACAATCATCAGTGCGGTGAGCACGACATTGCGTCGCAGGCTGCGGATGGCCAGATCAAGATAGTAGCCCATCATCGCTGGCCGCAGAATTTACTGTGCACGCGTCGCGATCGCCGGCGGTATCGAGGCCGCCCGCAGCGCCGGCCACAGCACCGCCGCCTGGCACAGGACTAGGACCAGCAGCGCACCCGCAGCGACGTATGCCGCGCTCACTCGTGTCAGCTCCAGGTTCGCAACCAGCCGATAGTTGACGGCGAGGCCCAGGCCGACGCCCAGCACGGCGCCTGCGCCCGCGATCAGCAGGTTCTCGGTGTGAAAATAGGTCAGTACATCCCTGCGGCGCGCACCCAGGGCCCGCCGTACCCCGATCTGCGATCGCCTCTGCGTCACCCAGTACATGGTCAGACCGACGATCCCGCATGCCGTCACTGCCAGCAGCAGCGCGCACACGGCCGTCAGCACGACGCTGACCGCGCGGTCCAGCTGGAATGCCCGGCGGCGCAATTCGGAGAACGGCTGCACGTTCTGGATCACGCGCTGGTTCGCGAGCGCAAACAGCCGGTCCTGCGCGGCGCGCATCGCAGCCGCCTGCATGCCGGGCTGCGTGCGCACGACGTAGGTCGCACCCTTGTTGATGGGAATTTCGGGCAGGTACATCGACCGACTGCTGCCACCGCCCGGTGCCGCGACCGTCGCCACCACACCGATGATCCGGCTGGACTGCGACGGCGCCAGCCACACCTGCTGGCCCAGCGCATTACCGGCGGGGAACAGCGCCTTCGCCAGTTCCTGCGTGACCACGATGCTCGCCGGATAGCGGTTTTCGTAGAACCGCAGGTCGATGACCTCGTCAGGGTGGAACCAGCGCCCCGCGATGAGCTTCAGCCCGTAGGTGTCAAGTCCGTGATCGGTGTCGAAATAGAGATTTCCGACCGCGGTCGGAAATCTCTGGTCGGGCTTGAGGCTGATGCCTTCGCCATAAGAGGTTCCGCCCAGCGGCAAGGTGATCGCCGTATCGGCATCGATCACGCCCGGCAGCGAACGCAGCGCCGCCAGGTCGCCCTGCAGGCGCGCCTTGACGTCCGGTGGATCGTCCATGAACGCCGTCGAGAGCACGAAGATGTTGGCCTCGTCGATTCCCGACGGCTGGCGCATCCGCTCCCCGAGCTGCTGGATGATCGACAGGCTGTTGCAGAGCATTGCGATGGTCAGCGCGATCTGCAGGCCGATGAGCAGTGCGCCGGTCTTGTTGCGCATCAGGGCGCGCACAATGGGCAGGATCTGCATCTTCCTCTCCTACTGCACCTTGAGTTGCCATGCCGGCTGGACGCGGCTGGCTCGTAATATGGGATACAAGGCGGCGCAGACCGTCGCCGCCACGGCGACGGCCAGCGTGATGACCACCATGCCGGAGTCGAGCGAAACCAGCCGGTGTACGGCGCTGGTGGGATCCGTCACGCCCAGCAACGCGCGCAGACCCATCAGCCCGATCGCCGTGAGCGCGAGCCCCAGCATGCCACCGAGCACCCCGATGGCCGCCGACTCGGTAATGCATTGCAGGAACACGTTGCGCCGCGAGGCGCCCAGCGCCCGCCGCAGGCCGAACTCCTTGCCCCGGCTGGCAAAGCGGGCGAGCATCACGCCCACCGCATTGAGCAGGCACACGACCAGAAAGCTGTCCGCCACCAGGGAGATGGCGCGCACGGCCCCCGGGACCACCTGGTTGTAGACGAGCCAGTCCACCACGTCATGCAGGTCGACGCGGGGTGGCCAATGAAAGCGGCCCAACTGCCGCTGCTCGGCGGCATAGTTCAGCAGCCAGGCCCTGAAGTTGCGTACCTGGCCTGCGGTTGGCAACTCGGCCCAGAACAGGATCCAGACGCAGCTGGAATTGAGGTGGGCCTCCCACCCTCCCGTGGGAACATCCCTGCAGTTCTCGTAGCCGGACGCGGTAATCTGCCGGGCGATGGCCGTGGAATACGGAATGAGGAAATCCTCGCCCTCGCTGTAGGCACCATAGGTTGGATCGTAGAAGCGCGGCAATGGCGCCCACGGCTTGAGCACCCCCAGCACCCGATAATCGCGGCCGCCGAGGTTCAAGGTCCTGCCGACCGCGTTGCCCTGCGGGAACGCCCGCGCCGCCAGCTTCGCGCCCAATACCACCACGCTCTCGCGCCCGTCGTCCTCCTTCTGACCCCACGGTGCACCGCTGGCGAAGGGCACTTCGAACATGGGAAAGAAGTCCGCGGAAGTCGCCCGGCCTGAAGCCTGAAAAGGCCTGCCCTGGGCGGGCCGCACGTCCATTCCGATCGAGTACATGGCCGCCTGCCGCGGCGCCGGGTGCGCCTGCATCAGCGCCTGCGCGTCACGGTACGTGAGGCCGACCGGCAGCCGGTCCCCGCTGGCGCCCTGATTCGGACGAGTCGACTGCGGCCCCCAGGCATCCAGCTGCGGCGTGAACAGGCGCGATGACTTGTCCGGAATCGGGTCCGCCGACATCGAGCGCAATGCCGTGAGCGCCGTCATGGATGCGCCGATGCCCACCCCCACCGCGCCGATCATGAGCGCCGTGAGCACGACGTTGCGCCGCAGGCTGTGGAGCGCGAGCTCGAAATAGTATTGCAGCATGTTCCTTCCCCTTCTCAGAGCCCGCGGGTTGCCAGCGAAGGCGCTATGGAGGCGGCCCGGTAGGCCGGCCACAGCACCGCCAGCTGGCACAACACCAGGACGATGACCGCACCGATGCCGATGTACACCCAGCTCATGCGCTGCGTCCCCAGGTGCGTCGCCATCCACAGGTTCGCGCCCAGGCCGCCGCCGACCCCGAGCAGCGCGCCGGTGCCGGCGATCAGCAGGTTCTCCGTATGGAAGTAGCGCAGGATGTCGCTACGTCGCGCACCCAGGGCGCGCCGCAGCCCGATCTGCCGCCGCCGCTGACTCACCCAGTACATGGTCAGTCCCACCGTGCCGAACCCGGTGATGGCCAGCAGCAGCCCGCAGACCGATCCCAGCAGCCAGCTTTCGGACTGCTGGATCTGGTAGGCCCGGGTCCGGGTTTCCGAGAACGGCATCAGCTGGTCGATGACCCGCTGGCGGGTGACGGCGTAGAGCCGGTCCGGGGTGGCGCGCATGACCGCGGCCAACTGTCCCGGGCGGGTCCGGACCATGTAGTTCAGACCATTGGCCACGAACTGCAGCGGCAGGAACGTCGAGTATTCCGCAAAATTGTCGGCCCAGTTCTGGGCGGGCCAGGGCGTCTGGGCCCGGTCCACCACCCCGATGACGTGCACCGGTTCGTCCGTGATCATGTAGATCACCTGGCCGACCGCATCGGACTTGGGGAACAGCTTCTTGGCCAGTGCCTGGGTCAGCACCGCGCTGGGCACACCCTTCTCGTCATCGATATGCATTTCCCCGATCTCCGCAGGCGTGAACCACCTCCCACCGATCAGCTTCAGTCCCATGGCGTTGAGACCGTGCGCATCGTTGAAGTACAGCGTGGTGCCGGCCGCCCCACCGTTGTTCTGGTCCGGCTTCAATCTGATGCCCCAGCTCCAGCCGCCGCCACGCAGCGGATAACTGTTGGTGGCTTCGGCGTCGATGACGCCCGGCATGGCGCGCAACGCCGCGAGGTCCGCCTCGATGCTGGCGCGCAGATTCCCGGGGTCCCCCACCCAGTGGTTCTGCAGCGTGAAGATGTCGGCCTCGTCGATGCCGCTCGGACGGTGCATGGCCGAGAGATGTCCCTGGATGATCGACATGCCGTTGGCGATTACGGCCAGCGTCAGGGCGATCTGCAGCATCACCAGGAGGGCGCCGACCTTGTTGCGCTTCAATGCCGAAAGGATCGGAACGATCTCCATGCTTGCCTCACTGCGCCTTGAGTTGCCAGGCCGGCTGTACCCGGGTCGCCCGCCAGGTCGGGTACAGCCCCGAGCACAGCGTGGCGCCCACGGCCAGCGCCACCGTCAGCGCCATCACCGCCGGATCGGTGTGGGTGAGCTGGCTGACCGCCGCCGCAAGGTAGCCAAGGCTTGCGCGGTTGGCTGCCAGTCCCAGTTCGGTGAGCGCAAGGCCGAGAAGCCCGCCGAGCACGCCCACCACTGCCGTCTCCGTCAGGCATTGCAGGAAGATGTCGGACCGCGACGCGCCGAGGGCGCGTCGGATGCCGAAGTCATTGGCGCGCGCGGAGAACCGTGCCAGCATCAAGCCCACTGCGTTGACCAGGCACACCGCCAGGAAACCGAACGCCAGCAGCGAGTTCACCCGGACCTCATCGGGGATCACATGCTGCAGGTCCAGCCACTGCGTCACGTCGCTCAGCTGCACCAGGGGCGGCCAATGAAAACGTCCGAGTCGCCGCTGCTCCGCGGCGTAGTTGAGCAGATACTGCCGATAGTTCCGCACCGCCGCCGCATCGGGCAGTTCCACCCAGAATCCGAACCAGATGCACTCGCCCGAGAGTCTTCCCGCCCAGCCGCTGGCGGGCAGCGCCGTGCAGTTGTAGTTGCCATCGGTCTGTATCTGATGGGAGATCGCCGTCGTGAAGGGGATGTAGAAATCCTCCGGCGTCGCGAACGCATTGCCGTTGACGACGTCATAGAATCGCGGCGAGGGCCGCCAATCGTTCAATACGCCGGTCACGCGGTACTCCCGGCCCTCGAGATTCACCGTCTGTCCGACCGCCGGGCCGTTTGGAAACAGGCGCGCCGCCAGGGTCTTGCCGAGCACGACCACATCGGCACGATCGGTCTCGTCCTGCACGGACCACGCCGCACCGGCCTTGAAGGGCACCTCGAACATTTCAAAGAAATCGCGGTAGGTCGCGCGTCCCTCCTGTGAGTATGGATTTCCTGACGTGGGCGTGACGTCCCGCGCAATCGGATACATGGCCGCCTGGCGCAGCGCCATGTGGGCCTGCATGAAGGCCGTGACATCCCGATAGGTGAACTGGTTCGGCAATCGTACCTGCGCCGTCCCGCCCTTGGGCCGGGTGTTCGGGCCCCACAGATCGATCTGCGGCACGAACAGCCTGCCCGATTTATCGGGTATCGGATTGCCCGACATCTCGATCAGGACCGTCGTCACCGTCATGTAGGCACCGATACCGACGCCCACCGCGGCGATGATCAGCGAAGTCAGAATGACGTTGCGTCGCAGGGTCCTCAGGGCCAGGTGCAGGTAGTAGCCGAACATCAGCTGATCTCCACCTGGTGCCCACGGATGGCGGCGGCCGGCGCCAGCGCCGCCGCACGCAGTGCAGGCCACAGCACCGCCGCCTGGCTCAGGGCCATGACCACCAAGGTACCGACGAGGACATACGTGGCATTCATCCGGGTTGTCTCCAGATTGACGGCAAGCCACGCGTTTGCGCCCAGCGCCAGGGCGATGCCCAGCGCGCCGCCGGCGCCACCGATCAACAGGTTTTCGACATGAAAGTATTGCAGGATGTCGGCTCGCCGCGCGCCCAGCGCCCGGCGCATGCCGATGTAGCGGCGCCGCTGCACGACCCAGTAGGTCGTCAGGGCCACGATGCCGCAGGCCGTCACTACCAGCATCAGCAGGCAGACGACGACCAGTATCAGCGCCAGCGAGCGATCCGAGCGGTACTGTTCCGCGCGGGTCTGCGGGAAGGTCTGGGCGTCGCTGAGGATCCGCACCCGGTCCAGCGCGTACAGCTGCTGCTGGGCTACCGGCAACAGGGCAGTGCTGCGGCCCGGCTGCGTTCGTACCACGTAGGCGATACCGGGGCTCACCAATTGCATGGGTTCGAGCAGGGAATATTCGGCCCCGAACATCGCGGACTCATTCGCCGCCCAGGGCGTCTGCGCGCGCGCCACGATGCCAATGATGCGCGTAGGCGCCGTGGTGGTCAGAAAGATGTTTTGTCCCAGCGCGTCCCCGTGCGGGAACAGCGCTTTGGCCAGCGCCTGGCTCACGATGGCCACGGCAGGCGGCGCGTAGCTCTCTCCCGCGTGGAATTCACTGACTTCCGCAGCCCTGAAATTGCGGCCGGCGATCAGCCGCAAACCCCAGGTCGCAAGCGTGCGATCGGTCGCCGCGTACTCCGCGGCATTCAGGCTCCCCGCTTTGGGGTCGGGCGTGCGGGTCACACCCGTCGAACCGCCATAGCCGCGCAACGGGAAGCTGTTGACGGCGACGGCGTCCACGACACCTGGAATCGCGCGCAGCTGGGCCAGGTCCGAGCGGATGCGAGCGGACAGATCCACCATCGAGCCGGCAAACTGATTGCTCAGGGTGAAAAGGTCGGCTTCATCCAGGCCGCTGGGCCGCTGCATGTGCGCTATCCGCTGCTGCACCACGGACAGCGAGTTCGCCAGCAACGCGATCGTCAGCGCCACCTGCAGTGCAATCAGCAGCGCGCCAACCTTGCGACGCCCGAGTGCCCGGAGGATGGGAATGATGTCCACGGCCTACTCCGCCTTCAGGTTCCAGGCGGGCGCCAGGCGGCTGGTCCGCCACGCCGGATAGAGCGCCGCGATGAGCACCGCCAGCAGCGCCAGCCCCAGGGTCGTGACAACGGTATCGAGATTGAGGCTGATCAGGCGCGAGTAATCCTCGCGCAGGATCGCGCGCTCGAAGGCCAGCCCCAGCACGGTCAGCCCCAACCCCAACAGTCCGCCGCTCATACCCACGACGGTCGCCTCCGCCAGGCACTGGACGAAGATCTGGGCTTTGCTGGCACCCAGCGCGCGGCGGACGCTGAATTCGGTGGCGCGGCTGCTGAGCCTGGCGAGCATCAGGCCCGTGGCATTGACCAGGCACACCAGCAGGAACCCGAAGGCCGCAAGGGTTGCGATCTTCATTTCCCCCGGCACGATGTGCTCGGCCCGCAGAGTCTGGTTCACATCGAGCAGCGCCACGTTCGCAGGCCAATGGAAACGCCCGATCCGCCGCTGCTGTGCGGAATAATCATTCAGGAATTCAAGATAAGCGGGCTTCTGAGCCGCCGAAGACAGCTCCACCCAGAACTCGACCCAGCGGCATTCCGAGCGGCTCATCGATGCAAAATCGTGGGCTGCCGCCGTGCTGCAGTAACTCCCACCCATGCTGAGCAGCTTGCGGTCAGCGGCGGTGGTGAGCGGCAGGAATACGTCCTCCGTCTGCTGATACAGGCGGCTGCTAAGGTCATACACGCGCGGCTGGAACTTCCATTGCGCCAGCACACCCACGATGCGGTAGCTCCCATCACCCAACATGACACTCCTGCCGAGCGCGTCGCCGGCCGGAAACAGCCGCTGCGCCATCCTTGCGCCGAGCACCACGACCTTCGCACGCGCATCATCGTCTGCCTGCGTCCAGGGGCCTCCTGCGGCAAACGGCACGTCGAACATCGCGAAGAAGTCGCTATACGCGGCACGTGCCGTGGCGGTAAAGGGAATCGCATTTGCGGTCTGGGGCGTCACGCTGAATACGGGGGCATACATGACCGACTGCCTCAAACCCTTGTGCGCACGCATCAGTGCCATGGCGTCCGGATAACTCAGCAGATCACTGAGCAGCGCATTGTTGGGCACATCAGGCCCCCAATTGTCGATGCGCACCGAAAACAGCCGGTCGGACTTGGCGGGTATCGGATCGGCCGACATGGCGCGCAGCGCCGTCAATACGGTCATCGAGGCCCCGATACCGACGCTGACGGCGATGACCATGAGCGCCGTCACCACGGCATTGCGCCGCAGGGCACGCAACGCCAGGCCGATGTTGTACTTCAGCAAGAGCCCTACACCGCCGGTCGCGGGGCCGCGTTCTCGACCAGCCGTGTCGGGACTGCGAGATCGATGACCTGCCCGTCCACGATCCGCACCTCGCGCTGGGCCCGGGCCGCAAGCTCCGGATCATGGGTCACCATCACGATGGTGGCGCCGTCCCGATGCAGTTCCTCGAGCAGCTGCATGACGCCGCGGGCCATCTGGGTATCGAGATTGCCCGTCGGCTCGTCGGCGAGCAGCAGTCTTGGGCCACCGGCCAGTGCCCGCGCGATGGCGACGCGCTGCTGCTGACCGCCCGATAGTTCGGCCGGATAGTGTTTCGAGCGCGCCGACAGGCCGACCCGCTCCAGCGCCTCGTTGATGCGCCTGCGGCGCTCGGCGCCCGGCAGGCGGCGATAGCGCAGCGGCACGTCCACGTTGTCGAATACGTTGAGGTCGGGAATCAGATTGAAGGACTGGAAGATGAACCCGATCTTCTGGTTGCGCAGCCGCGAGCGCTGATTGTCGTTGAGGCCGTGAACGTCCGCGCCATCGAGCTGGTATTGGCCGCCCGTGAACTCCTCCAGCAGGCCGGCGATGGTCAGGAAGGTGGTCTTGCCGGAACCCGAAGGGCCGGTCACGGCGACGAACTCGCCCTCCTTCACGTGGATCGAAAAATCACGCAGTGCATAGGTCTCCACCACTTCGGTGCGATAGACCTTGGAAAGATGTGTCATCTTCAACATGCGTTTGCTCCGTGTTGCTAATGAGTCACAATGACGCGGTCGGCGCCATTGAATGCGTCGGAACCGGATATCACGACCTGGTCACCGACATGCAGGCCGTCGAGGATTTCCACCTTCTGCACGCTCTGCGCTCCGAGACGCACCGGGCGGCGTTCGGCCACGTCATCGTGCAGGACGTACGCGAAGCCTGCGTCCTGGTCGACGAAACTGCCGCGCTCGACGGTGAGCACATTGGGCCGCTTGTCGATCAGGATGCGCACCGCCAGGCGCTGGCTCTGCCGCAGGCCCACCGGTTGGGCGCCGGTGAACCGCAGCCGCGCGGTGACCTCGCCGGAAACCACCTCGGGCGAGACGCCACTCAGGGTGGCCTCCCACTGCCGGCCGTCACCCTCCAGGGTGGCCGACATTCCCGGCTGCAGGTCGCGCGCCAGGCTCTCCGGCACCTTGATCTCCACTTCCAGCTGCGAGAGGTCGATGACGGTGAGCAATGGCGCGTCCTTGGCGACGCTCGCGCGCTCGGCGACCTGGACCTGTCCCACGCGCCCGTCGACGGGGGACTGGACGCTCAGGGCGTTGACCTGCCGCTGCAGGTCGGCGACCACCAGCTGCTGGCGGTCGAACAGTGCCTTCTTGCTGGTCACGTCGAACTGGGTCTGCTTCGGCGCCGCGGCGTAGTCGGCCTGCGCCTGGCGGTACGCGAAATCCGCCTTCTCGAGGTCGTCCTTCGCCTTCAGCGACTGCAGTTCGGTATAGGCACCGAGCTCGAAAGCCTTGGCGCTGCGATCGGCTTCGCGTTGCGCCGTGGTCCGGTCGACCTTGGCCTGTTCGAACGCATCCGCGAGCTTGCGCAGCTGGCTCGCGGCATCCAGCTGGGCGCGCTGCCAGTCGACCCGCATGCTCTCCAGCGACGCCCGTTCCTGCGACAGTTTCGCGGTCAGATCGGGGCTGTCGATGACCGCCAGGACCTGTCCTTTCTTCACGGCATCGCCGGCATGGACCTTCAAGGTGATGATCCCGGTCTCGATGGCATACAGCGTGGGGCTGGAGGCCGCGACCACCTGGCCGTCGGCAGCCACGTCCCGTACGAACATCCCGCGCTCCACCGTCGCGATGCTCAGCCGCGAGCGATCCACCGAACTGGTGATGCCGCTGAAGCGCAGCAACCAGGTCACGAGTGCCACGACGGCGACCGCGGCGCAGGCCCCGATGATGATCAGCCGGCGGTGGCGCCGCAGGGCCGAAGGCTGCTCCAGCGCCCGGTCCTGACCGGCGGTGTCGCGCATCCGGATGGCCTCGGCACCCTCGGCTTCGGATTCATAGTCTTTGAATTTGGACATGGGAATGTGCAGCGATGACGTTACGGGGGTTTCTCGACCAGCAGGCCGTCGATGGCGGCCAGGTCGGCCTCGGCCAGCCGGCCCGCCTGCTGCTTGAGCGTCAGGAGCGCGGTCAGGTAGTCGTAGCGCGTCTGGCTGTAGAGCAGCTGTGCGTTGAAGTACTGGTTCTGGGTCGAGAGCAGGTTGAACTCGGCGCCGGTAATGCCGAGGGAGAACTCCAGGCTGCGCTTGCTCGCCTCCAGGGAGACGCCGGCCGAATCGAAGCTGCGCCGGGCCGCGGCGATGCGGGCGATGCCCGTTACGACACCGCGGTAGGAGGAACGCGTCAGTCGCTCGGCGTCGCGCTGCGCTCCCGCATACGACGCCATGGCCTGCTTCCACAGGGCGCGCGACTGGCGCACCTGGGAGGCCACGGCGCCGCCCTGGAACAGCGGCCAGGTCACCGCGACCCCGATCTGATCGTCCGCCGAGTTGCCGCCGATGGTGAGGTCTCCCCAGTCGCGGCTGCGGCCGGCGGCGATTGCGATCGAGGGCAGTCCTTTGCCCCGCTGCACACCGATGTCGTGATAGGCCGCATCCACCTGCAGTTGCGCGGACCGGACCAGCGGATTGTCCTTGAGGGCGGCACTGACCCAGTCATCCACCGATGCCGGGTCTGGGGACTCCAGGGGAATGGTATCGCGCAGCGCCGCGACCATCGTCGCGGGCGCCCCGGTCACCTCGCTCAGCAACAGTTCGGCGTCATCCAGCGCATTCTGCGAATCGATGACACTCTGGGCGGTGGCGTCATAGTACGCCTGCGCCTGATCCGAGTCGGCACGCGGTCCGACGCCGGTCTGCTGACGACCGCGGGCCTGGTTGAGCAATACACCATAGGACTGCCGCGCGCCCTGGAAGGTGATCAGGGCATCGTGGGCTGACAGCACGCCGAAGTAAGCCTGCGCCACGCGCAGTATCAGGGATTGCTGCGCTGCCAGCAGATTGGCTTCGGCGGCGGCCGCCTGTGCGCTCGCTTCGCGCAACTGGCTGAAGGACTGAAAACTCCACAGGGTCTGCGACAGGTTCAGCCCGTAGCCGTGGCCATTGCCGAAACAGACCTGCGTCGCTGCGCCGGCGGCGATCTGGCAGCCCGTGATGGTCGTGCTCGCGACCGTCTGCGGCGCAATCAGCTGTTCGCCGAGCCGTTCCCGCTCCGCGGAAGCATTGGCACTGACCTGTGGCAGCCACAGCGCCAGCGCCTGCGGCTTGGCCTCGATGGCGGCATCACGCTGCGCCAGGGCCGCCTGCAGGGTCGCATCGTGATTCTCGGCAAGGCGGTACAGCCGTAACAGGTCATTCGCCGCAGCCGCATGCGCCACGCACGACATGACCAGCACCGCCGGCAACCAGCGTCCCCATCCTCGTCGCATGCCCGCCCTTCGCCCTTGTCATCAGCGACTGAAACAGTCGGTTGCGACTGCAGAGCAACCCTCATGCCAGCGTTGCGATCCGATGCAACTTCCTGTTTTTACATATATTTCAAGAAGGTCTAAGCCGATGCCGATGTCCGCGGACACTCGGGCGGACAGTTTCGGCGGACAGCTTTCGATCGCCCTCGTATGATGTTTTGTTTGATCGGCGCGGACTTAGTTCCGCAGGTCTGCAACAACTTGAAAACATCTTCCCCAGCGCTGTCAGGCCCGCGCACCCATGACTGTCCGCACGCTGGCCATGGCGTACCGCCCCGGGATGGGCAAGGCGCGCGGCAGCGTCGTGTCATCATCGACCTACAGCCGCCCGTCCGGACCGGCATGCGGCCGATGCAGTTGCTCGTGTGAAAAATCAGCGGGTAATCCCACACACTTCGGACCGATCCTGCGGTATCTTGGCGCCGAGTAGTTCGTGTCCGATTTTGACGCCATTGCTAAAGAGAGGCAGCGGATGCGCTTGAGCAAGACTGGCTACTACGCCGACTTCGCGATTTATGCGGCAGGCATTACGGTTGCCGCCATCATGACCGCCTGGCGCGGCAGCGCCCATGAGATCTCCGTGTGGCTGGCGGCAGTGGCCAGCGGCGTCATCGCCTGGACCCTGATCGAATACATCATCCACCGGTTCGTGTTCCACCAGATGCCGGTGTTCTCACCCATGCACGATGCGCATCACCAGGCGCCGCTGGCCCTGATCGGTACCCCGACCTGGCTGAGTCTGGGTGTCATCTTCGGCGCCGTGTTCCTGCCGGCCTGGACCCTGGGATCGCTGAATACGGCCTGTGGGCTGGCGGTGGGCGTCATGGCAGGCTTTTTCTGGTACGGCGTCGTGCACCACGCCATCCATCACCGCCGGCCGCGGATGATTGCCCGGCGGCTGATCGTCGCCTCGCGGCGGCACTCGCAGCATCACTATGCGACCCAGCCCGGGAATTTCGGGGTCACCACCCTGTTCTGGGACCGGGTCTTCGGGACCGTCCTGACCAACTCCATCGAAAGGTCAGCCGGCACCAACTACCAGTCCTGACCCCGGCGGCCCCTCAGCGTCCGCGCCGGGCGAAGAAGGCTTCGATGCGTCGCAGCGCATCGGGCGCCAGTCCTTCGTTCTTGAACAGCTCCAGCGCATGGGCATCCGCCAGCGGCAGCCCGTCGCTGGCGAGCAGCGCGCGTTTGTTGAGCTGATTCGCATACCAGGAGTTGGCGACGATGTCCGCCGCCAGCGCGGCAAGCTCCAACTCGAACCGGTCATCGGGATAACAGAAGTTCGCCAGGTGCATGGCATGTGCCTGTTCGCCACTGTAGGTGCGGCAGGTCAGCATCATTTCGGCCGCCTTGAAGGTGCCGACGCGGTGCGGCAGCCGCAGGCTCAGGCCCCAGATGGGCGTCAACCCCCACCGTGCATAGGCGTCGGAGAACCGGGCCGAGGCGGACGCGACGATCAGATCCGCCGCCAGCGCCAGTTCCAGCGACCCGGTACAGCACTGGCCCTGCACCGCGGAGATCACCGGCTGCGGGAGCGAGGCGAGCTTCTCGATGATTTCCGACTCGTAGTGCGGTTTGCCATGTGCCCGGACGTGATCGCGCACCTCTTCCATGTCGTAACCGGCCGAGAAGTTGCCGCCCGCACCGCGCAGGATCACCAGTCCCACCTTGCGTTGCTCGCGGGCGAGCACGTTCAGGTGGTCCTCGAGGGCCTCGAAGACTTCCTTCGTCAGCGCGTTCATCTTTTCCGGCCGGTTGAGGGTCAGCGTGGCGACGCCTCCCGCATCCTGCCGCAACACCAGTTCGCTCATGGACTCTGCGCTCCTGCCCGATTCCACCATCCGCCCCCCAGCGCCTGGATCAGCGCGGCGGTATCCGCATAGCGGCTCGCCTGCGCCTGGACCTGCGTCAGGAGTGCCTGCTGGTAACTCTGCTCGGCGGCCAGCACGGCGATCGCGCTGACCGTCCCCAATCCGTGCTGACGGGCGCTCAGCTCCAGGGTGCGCTGCGCCGACACCGTCGCCGTGGTGCTGGCGCTGAGCGCCGCCGCGTCCTCCTGCAGCGCCTGCAGGGCATCCGCCACATTCTGGCAGGCCAGGATCACGGCCGCGCGGTACTGCGCGGCGGCCTGGTCCAGGGCGGCATCCGCCGCCCGCTTGCGATGCAGGAGCGCTCCCGCATCGAACAGGGTCTGCGTGAGGGATCCGCCGAGCGACCAGAACCCCGTGTACGGACTGAAGAGATCGCCGATCGACAGCGCGCTGGACCCCAGCGAGCCATCGATACTGAACTGCGGCAGCATGTTGGCCAGCGCCACGCCGACCTGGGCCGAGGCCTGATGCAGGTTCTCCTGCGCCAGGCGCACGTCGGGCCGCTGGGCCACGAGCGCCCCCGGCAGGCTCAGCGGCACTGCACGCGGCAGCGTCAGGTCCGAGAGCGTGAACTGCTGCGCCGGTTCGCCGGCCGGCAGCCGCCCGAGCAGCGCCGTGAGCTGATCGCGCGTCTGGCCGAGCTGCTTGCGCAGCGGGGGCAGGGTCGCCAGCGTCTGCGCGAGCGCGGACTGCTGGCCCAGCACGTCCAGCTCACTGGCAGTCCCCGCCGTGCGCTGCCTCTGGACGGCATCGAGCAACTGCTGCTGCAGATGCACGAGACGGTCCGTGGCCTCGAGCTGGCCGCGCAGGGAGGCCTCCTGGATGGCGGTGACCACCACGTTGCTGCTGAGGGTCAGATAGGTCGCCTCGAGCTGGAAGCGGTTCGCCTCCTCGGCCGCCCTGGCCGCCTCATTGGCGCGGCGGACCGCGCCGAAGACATCCGGCAGGTAGCTCACGGTCAGCTGCGCGGTGTACAGGTTGTAGGTCGGATCCGCCGCCACGGTCGGCGCCGTGTCCGAGCCGACCGGGTATTTGGCGCGCGTCCCGCTGAAGCCCCCGTTCACCGTCGGCAGCAGGCTGGTCCGCTGGGCGAGATACAGCTCGTGTGCCTGGCGCAGCGCCGCCTTTGCGGATGCCACGTCGGGATTTGCCCGCAGCGCCTCGGCCACCAGCTCGTTGAGCTTGGGCGACTGGAACAGTGTCCACCATTGATCCGGAATCGCCTGCCCCGTGACCAGCTGCTGCGCGTCAGGGGCCGTGCCGATGGTCGCCGTCATGGCCGGCTGCGCCTTCCCATAACCGGCATCCTGGGGCGGCGCCGGCGCACGGAAGTCGGGTCCCACCGCGCAGGATGCCAGCAGCGCCGCGAGCCAGGCGCCGGAACAGGCCGCGCAGCGCATTCTCAATGACTTTGCCATGCTGCCTTCCCGCCGCGCGCTTCGGCCCAGTGTTCGACCACGTGGTACATCGCCGGCAGCACGATCAGTGTGAGCAAGGTGGACACCAGCAGGCCGCCGACGACGACGGTGGCGATGCCGCGCTGGACATCGCTTCCCACGCCGGTGTGAATGGCTGCCGGCAGCATGCCGAGACTTGCCACCATGGCGGTCATGAGCACCGGGCGCAGCCGCTCGGTGGCGCCCTTCATGATCGCTTCGTGCAGTTCCAGGCCCGACTTACGCATCCGGTTCAGGTTCGAGACCATGATGATGCCGTTCTGCACGGCGACACCGAACAGGGCAATGAAGCCGACGCCGGTCGCGACGTTGATATGCTGGCCGGTGAGGTGCAGCGAGATCAGGCCGCCCAGGGTCGCCAGCGGCACGACGCTCAGGATGAGCAGCGCCTGGCGGAAGGAGTGAGTGCCGATGGTGAGGAAGATCAGCATCAGTCCCATCACCAGCCCCAGGATGACCAGCAGCCGCGACTCGGCGCGGCGTTGATTCTCGAACTGGCCACCCCATTCCAGGTGCACGCGCTGGGGATCGAAGTGCACCTGCGCGGCGATCTTCGCCTGGGCCTCCTGCAGGTAGCTGGTGAGATCGCGGTCGCGGTTGTCGATGCCGATCGTCAGGTTGCGCTGGCCGTTCTCGCGGGTGACGGTGCTCTCGCCCATGCGCTCGCGCACGTCCGCCACCTGCGACAGCGGCACCTGCGTGCCCGAGGCGGTCGTCACCGGCAGATCGCCGATGGCCGCGGCGCTGTTGCGGGTCCCCTCATCGAAGCGGACCGTCAGCGGATAGGTGCGTTCGCCGACATAGACCGTCGAGACCGGCGCCTGGCCGACGCCCGTCTGGATGACGTTCTGCAGGTCCGTCATGTCGATGCCGTAGCGCGCCGCCTTGTCATGATCCAGCGCGACGTTGATCTGCGGGATCGGCGGCTCCTGGAAGATCGAGGCCGACGAGGTGCCGCGCACGGTGTTCAGCACCGCGACGATCTGCTGACCGACCCGGCGCAGCTCGTTCAGGTCATCGCCATAGACCTTGACCACCAGCGGGCTGTGCGCGCCGCCGATCAGGTCGTTGACGCCATCGATGATGGGCTGGCTGATGCCGACGGAGAATTCCGGCAGCTCGCGCGCGAGATCGGCGGCGAACTTGTCCAGGAACGCCTTCTTGCTCTCATGATCGGGCCAGGTGTTGTAGGGCTTCAGCCCCACCGGCGCCTCGATGTGCGACATGGTCCAGGGATCCGTGCCATCATCATTGCGGCCGGTCTGGGTCACGGCATAGGACACTTCCGGGTGCCTGAGAATCGCCCGGCGCAGATCGCTCGCCATGTCGCTGGCCTTGTCCAGCGAAATGCCGGTCGGCAGCTGCACCTGCAGCCACAGCGCTCCCTCATCCAGATCCGGCAGGAACTCCCGGCCGATGGTGCCGCCCAGGGCGATCACCGCCAGCAGCGCGAAGGCCACCAGGCCGTAGACGATGCGCGGCTGCGCCAGGCAGTTGGCCAGGATGTCGTCGTAGAACTGCGTGAGCTTCTCCAGCCAGCGGTTGTGGTAGACGCGGCCCGGGGCGCGGAAGGCGAAGTAGGCCAGGCCCGGCACCAGCGCCAGCGTCGTCAGCAGCGCCCCGAAGAGCGCGTAACCCATGGTGTACGCCATCGGCGTGAACAGCTTCGCCTCGGCCCTCTCGAACGAAAACAGCGGCAGGTATGCGGTGATGATGATGAGGCTTGCGAAGAAGATCGGCCGCGTCACCTGCAGGGTGGCCGCCCGCACCTCGCTCTCGCTCAGCTCCTCGTCGGGCATAGCCTCGCGGCGCCGCAGGACCGCTTCGGTCACCACGATGGCGCCATCCACCAGGATGCCGAAATCGATGGCGCCCAGGGACAAAAGGTTGGCGGACACATGGGTGAGATTGAGCAGCGAGAACACCGCCACCAGCGCCAGCGGAATCGTCACGGCGACCACCAGGGCACTGCGCGGGTTGCCGAGGAACACGATCAGGATGAGGAACACCAGTGCGATGCCTTCGGCGATGGTGTGTCCCACCTTGCTGATGGTCTCGTGCACCAGGTCGTCGCGATCGATGTACGGCACGATGCGCACGCCCTCATGGGCCAGGCGGGCATTGAGCTCGGCCACCTTGGCGTGCACCCCCTTCAAGGTCTGGGAGGGGTTCTGGTACTTGAGCATCAGGACGATGCCCTCGATCGTGTCCGGATTGCTGTCCTTGCCGAGGATGCCCTCGCGCTCCTGGTGACTGAGCACCATCTGTCCCAGGTCCCCGACCCGCACCGGCACGCCGTTGGCCTGGGTCACGACGATCGAGCTGATGCCGGCGAGGTCGTGCAGCAGGCCGACGCCGCGCACCACGAAACTCTGCTCGCCGCGCGAGACCCGGCCGCCGCCGGCATTGGCGTTGTTGGCGTCGATGGCATTGATGACTTCGGTGATGCCGATGCCGTAGTGCTGCAGCTGCTGCGGATTGAGGTTGAGCTGGTATTCGGTGGTGAAGCCGCCGAAGTTGGTGTCATCGACCACCCCCGGCACCGACTTCAGCGCGGGAATGACCACCCAGCGCTGCAGTTCGGACAGTTCCTGCAGGTTCCTGGAGTCCGATTCCAGGGTGTAGCGGTAGATCTCCCCGCCGGGACCCGCCACCGGGTCCAGCGACGGCGACGCTCCGGGGGGCAGCACCGCCTGGTTGATGCGCTCGAGCAGCCGCTGGCGGGCCCAGTAATCCTCGTAGCCGTCGCGGAACAGCACGGTGATCAGCGACAGTCCGAAGGTGCTCGAGGAGCGCATCAGCAGCAGTCCCGGCGTGCCGTTGATCTGGCGTTCCAGCGGCACGGTGATCAGCTGCTCCACCTCCTCCGCCGCAAGGCCCTGGACCTGCGTTGTGACCTGCGCCGCGACGTCGCCCAGCTCCGGGTAGGCCTCGACGGAGAGCGTCTCCCAGGCATACACGCCGAAGGCGCTCAGCAACAGCGCAAGCAGGATCACTGCCACGCGCCGGTGCAGGCAGAAGGCGACGAACTGGTCAATCATTGAGCAGTATCCCGCCCTTCACGACGACCGGTTCGCCGGCCGCGACGCCGGCGAGCACGACGGCGGTGGCGCCCTCGCCCAGTCGTATGTCCACGACCCGGCGCCTGAACGTCCACGGCGCCGTGGCCACGAACACCGAAGTGCGGTCATTGTTCATGAGCAGCGCGGAGGTGGGCACGATGACCTGCGAGTGGGCGGGGCCCAGCAGCGTCACCGCCGCGAACATGTTGGGACGCAGGGCGTAGTCGGGGTTGGGCAGCGCGATGCGCACCTTGTCGCGCCGCGAATCCGCCTCCAGCACATCCGATACCGATGAGACACGGCCGTGCAGGACGCGCTCCGGATAGGCACTCAGGGTGACCTGCGCCTCCTGGCCGACCTTCACCGATCCGAGATCCTTTTCCGCCACCAGCGCCGTGACCCATACGGTGCTCAGGTCCGCGATGGTCATCAGCGGCTGGGTGGGATCGTTGAGCATGTTGCCGCGGGCCACGTTGAGGCTGGTGATGCTGCCGGTCACCGGGGCGCGCACCAGCAGTCGGCCGGGATGGCCGCCATCGCCCGCCCCCACGCCCAGCGCCACCAGGCGCGCCTGGGTGCGCGTGGCTTCGGCCTGCGCCTGCGCGTGGTCGCTGCGTGCCTGGTCGAGATCGCGATCGGAAATCACGCCGATCCTGGACTGCTGCTCCTGCCGTTCCAGGTTCCGGCTCGCCAGTGCGAGCGTGTCGAGGGCCTTCGCATTGTCCTCGTACGCCTGACCGAGGTCCGGTGAGTCAAGCACCGCGACCACCTGGCCCCGCGTCACGCGCATGCCGAGTTCGACGGGCAGTTGCTCGACCCGTCCGGCCAGGGGCGCGAGTACCGCCGCGGTGACCGCCGGATCGGACTCGACGATGCCCGGGGCCAGAAGCTCGCGGCTGACCGGGCGCGCCGCGGCCGGCTGCACCGCCAGGCGCGCGCGCAGCGCGGACCCCTCCGGGATGAATATGGCATCGCCCTTGCGCACCGGTGCGCCCGTGGCTTCCTCGGCATGGCCGCCCCGTCCCAGCAACCCGAAACCGTTGGTATAGGCGATCAGGACGACCAGTACGCCGAGCAGGATTCCGCCCCACATGAACGCCCGGCCGCGGGCCGTCGGCGTATGGTCATGAAGATCCACGGCTGAGCTCCTCGAGATTCAGTCACACGACGCGTCGGGCGCGTCTGCGCGGCGCCCTTGTTGCACAGTGAGCACCTTGCAGTTACTTTAAGGTCAAGACCTTTCGGGATCCGGACATGACCCCACTCACCATCGGCGCCCTGGCGCAGCGCATGCAATGCCCGGCCGAGACCATCCGTTTCTATGAAAAGGAAGGACTGCTGCCGCCGCCGGACCGCTCCGGCGGCAACTACCGCCTGTATGGACCGACCCACCTGGAGCGGCTGGCCTTCATCCGCCGCTGCCGCTCGCTGGACATGACGCTAGATGAAATCCGTCTGTTGTTGCAGTTACGTGACAGGCCGGCGGAGAACTGCCTGGAGGTCAACTCAGTCCTCGACGACCACATCCGCCACGTGGCGGACCGTATCGGGGAGCTGCGCACGCTGCAGCAGCAGCTCCAGGATCTGCGGCAGGCCTGCGCCAGCGCCGAGCCGCAGGGCTGCGGCATCCTGAAGGAACTGGCGCGCGGCGCCGATGAGCCGCCGCCACGGCGCGCGGCACGCCACATC
Organism: Steroidobacteraceae bacterium; assembly: GCA_035503515.1. GTDB lineage: Bacteria > Pseudomonadota > Gammaproteobacteria > Steroidobacterales > Steroidobacteraceae > DAIDKA01. The sequence goes on along the minus strand of DATJTJ010000036.1, from coordinate 91,229 downwards.
CACGGCTCCCACCCGCATCGCACGCGCCGCTGAGCCCCCGCGGCACGGTACCCCCCGTGGAAGCCTTCCTGATATCGACCGCCTCGGTCGCCGTGGGCGAGTTGGGAGACAAGACGCAGCTGCTGAGCCTGATCCTGGCGTCGCGCCTGCGCCGGCCCGTGCCGATCATCGCCGGCGTGTTCATCGCGACCCTCGGCAATCACCTGCTGGCCTGCGGGTTCGGCGAGTGGGTCGGTAACCTGATCACACCCGCCATCCTGCGCTGGGTGCTCGGCGTCTCCTTCATCGCGGTTGCCGTCTGGGCGCTGATCCCCGACGGGATGGAAGGCGATGTCGAGCGACGCGGCGCCCACGGAGTGTTCATCTTCACCATCGTCACGTTCTTTCTCGCCGAAATGGGCGACAAGACGCAGGTGGTGGCCGTCGCCCTCGCGGCCCGGTACCACCAACTGGTGCCGGTGGTGGCCGGCACGACCCTGGGGATGATGCTGGTGAACGTGCCGACGGTACTGTTTGCGGATCGCGCGATGCGCTGGATTCCGCTGCAGCTGGTGCGGATCGCGGCCGCGGCCATCTATACCGTGCTCGGGATCGCGACCCTCATGGGCTACAAGGGACTGCTGCCCTAGTCTGCAGGCTCGGCCAGCGTCTTCTGCAGTGCCTCGAGTTCCTCGCTGGCCGCAAGCCAGGCACCCTCGACCTGTTCGGTATCGCGCGCCAGCAGGGTCTGCCGGTCCAGAAGCTCGCGCAGCCGGGGCTTCGCGGCATCGGTATAGGTGTCCGCCGCCGCCAGTGCCGTCTGCAGCTGGCCGGTCTCGCGCGCCAGGCTGTCCAGCTGCGATTCCAGTTTTGCCAGCCGCGCCTTGAGCGGACTCAATGCCGCGCGCCGCTCCGCCTCCTCGCGCCGGCGCTGGCGCCGGGCCTGAGCGCTTTGCGCATCACCGTCGGCAGCCGTCACCGCCACGGCGGCAGGCTGCGCGGACTGCGCCAGCCAGTGCGCATAGTCCTCGAGGTCTCCATCGAAAGGCTGGACCCGCCCGGCATGCACCACCTGGAACCGGTCCGCCACGGTACGCAGCAGGTGACGGTCATGGGAGACCATGACGACGGCACCGGCATAGTCCTGCAGCGCCACGGCCAGGGCCTGGCGCATCTCCAGGTCCAGATGGTTGGTCGGCTCATCCAGCAGCAGCAGGTTCGGCTTGCGGAAGGTGACGATGCCCAGCATCAGGCGGGCCTTCTCGCCACCCGAGAACGGCGCCACCGGTTCGAACACCCGGTCGCCGGTGAAGCCGAAGCCGGCGAGGAAGTCCCGCAGTTCCTGCTCCGGCGCGCGCGGCGCCAGGGGTCCGCCCAGGCGCTTGAGGTTGCCGAGTGCGCAATCATCCGCCGTCAGTTGCTCGAGCTGATGCTGCGCGAAGTAGCCCAGCGCCAGCTCACGCGCCTCGGTGCGGGTCCCGGACAGCCCCGGCAGTTCACCCGCCAGCAGCTTCATGAGCGTGGATTTGCCCGCGCCATTGCGTCCCAGCAGGGCGATGCGGTCGCCGGGTGACACGGTCAGGGTCACGCGCTCCAGCAGGACCCGATCGCCGTAGCCTGCGGACTGGTTCTCCAGCGCGAGCAGCGGCCGGGGCAGCTTCTCGGGCTGCCTGAATTCGAACTCGAAGGGCGAATCCACATGCGCGGGGGCGATGCGCTGCATCCGCTCCAGCGCCTTCAGGCGGCTCTGGGCCTGGCGGGCCTTGGTGGCCTGGGCGCGGAAGCGCTCGACGAAGGCCTCCATGTGACGGATCTGCTGCTGCTGGCGGGTGAACAGGGCCGACTGCTCGGCCAGTTCCGCGGCACGCTGGTCCTCGAAGGCGGAATAGTTGCCGCGATAGGCGCGGGCCCGGCCGTGCTCGATATTGACCACGCGGTCCACCACCCGGTCGAGGAACTCGCGATCGTGCGCAATGAGCAGCAGCGTCCCCGGATAGTCGATGAGCCAGCGCTCCAGCCACAGAATGGCATCCAGGTCCAGGTGATTGGTGGGCTCATCCAGCAGCAGCAGGTCGGAACGGCACATCAGCGCCTGGGCGACATTCAGCCGCACCCGCCAGCCGCCCGAGAAGGCCCGCACCGGGCGGGACTCGTCCGCGGGCACGAAGCCAAGGCCGTGCATGAGCCGGCCGGCCCGGCTGCGGGCGTCATACCCGCCGAGTGCCCCGTAGCGGGCGTGCAGTTCACCCAGGCGCACGCCGTGGCCTGCGGCTTCCGCCGCCGCGATCTCCCGCTCCAGCGCCCGCAACTCCGCATCGCCGTCCAGGAGGAACTCGATCGCGGGCTGATCCGTTGCCTGCAGTTCCTGCGAAACATGCGCCAGGGCAAGACCGGGAGACATTTCGACCGTGCCGGCGTCCGGGTGCAGATCCCCACGGACCAGGCTCAGCAGACTCGACTTGCCGCAGCCGTTCCCGCCGGTGACGCCGACCTTCTCGCCCCGAAACAGGGCGAAGGTGGCATCTGCAAACAGCACCCGGGGCCCGCGCCGGAGGGTGACATCGGTGAAATTCAGCATGAGGACTTCAGGGGCCCGGCAACGACGGTTCGGCCGGCAAGGCTAGCGGCCGGACCGCACCGCCGCAATGCCTGCGCAGGGTGCGCCTTTTGCGCATAATGGCCGCCCCCGACCCCAGGGAGCCTGCATGATCGATCCCAGCAATCTGCCCAAGATCGCCGCCATCACCGCCATCGTGGCGTTCGGAGTCTATAGGCGCGTGCGCCGCAACATCGGGCGTCAGACCCTGACCGCCGGGCGGCAGTACGCGCGCATGGCGATATTCACCGTGATCTGCCTGCTGGTGGCATTCACACAGCCGCTGCACGCCCCCGGGATCGCCTATATCGCCAGCGGGGTCATCGTCGGCGCCATCATCGGCTGGTTTGCATTGCGGCACACCGGCTTCGAGGCGACGCCACAGGGCTACTTCTACACGCCACATCTTTACATTGGCATAGCCGTGACTGCGCTGTTCATCGGCCGGCTGCTGTATCGCATGGTGCTGCTCTATGGCACCGTGAATACCCTCGGCGCCCCGCGCCCGACGGACAGCAATCCCCTTACCCTGGGCATCCTGTTCCTCACCGCCAGCTACTACATCGTGTATTGCACGGGACTGCTGCGCTGGTTACGCAAGGCCCAGCGGTCCACCGGTGCTAAACTCGGTCCAGGCACGCCGGACGGCGCGCCATCCACCACGGTTTGATTTGAGGGGAGATACCATGAATCGGTTAATGCTGGCTGGTCTTCTGTCCTGCGGGATCAGCATCCAGGCTCTGGCCGCGCTGCCGGCGGGCACCACGGCTCCCACTTTCAAAACCCAGGCCTCCCTTGCCGGCAAGGAATTCACCTACGACCTGAGCAAGGCCCTGAAGAAGGGTCCGGTGGTGGTGTACTTCTATCCCGGCGCCTTCACGGCCGGCTGCAATATCCAGGCGCATACCTTTGCGCAGGACATGGACCAGTTCAAGAGCGCCGGCGCCACCGTCATCGGCGTGTCGCTCGACAAGATCGAGACGCTGAATGCCTTTTCGGCCGATCCGCAATATTGCGCGAGCAAGCTGCCGGTCGCCTCGGACGCGGATGGCAGCATCGCCAAGAACTATGACCTCAAGGTCATGGACGGCCGCCCGGGCATGAAGGACTCGCGGGGCATCGACCTGGATCACAAGTTCGCCGAGCGCACCACCTTCATCATCACCAAGGACGGCAAGATCGCGGCGACGGTCGGTGGCGTGAGCCCGGCCGATAACGTCGCAAAGACCCTGACGATCGTTCAGGACATTGCCGCCGGCAAGCCGGTCGGCTGAGGACCGCGGGCAGCGATCCGCCCTTCAGGCCGGCGCCAGCCGGATACTGACGGGACAGTGGTCGCTGCCCATCACATCCGGGTGGATCTGCGCCTCCGCCACCCGCTTGTCGAGTGACTTCGAGGCGAGCACGTAGTCGATTCTCCATCCGACGTTGCGGGCCCGCGAATTCGCGAAGTGGCTCCACCAGGTGTAATAGCCGTTGCCCTGGCGGAACTTGCGGAAGGTGTCGACGAAGCCCGCATTCAGGAAGTTCTGGAATCCCTCGCGCTCCTCGTCGGTGAAACCCTTCTTGCCGCGATTCGGTCCGGGATTGGCCAGGTCCATCTCGGTGTGGGCGACGTTCAGATCACCGCAGAAGATCACCGGTTTGCGCCGTTCCAGTTCCACGCAATAGGCGAGGAAGGCCGGATCCCAGGCCTTGTGGCGCAGCGGAATGCGGCTCAGGTCATCCTTGGCGTTGGGTGTGTAGACCGTCACGACGTAGAACTGCGCGAACTCGGCCGCGATCACCCGTCCTTCCTGGGAGCTGTCGCGCTCCAGTTCGTCCGCGAAGGCATAGCGGCTGGCGAGCTCGTGCGGAAAGCCATTGACCACCGACAGCGGTTCCTCGCGCGAGAAGATCGCCGTGCCCGAGTATCCCTTCTTGATCGCGGAGTTCCAGAACTCGTGGTATCCGGGAACTTCGATCTCGACCTGGTCGCGTTCCGCCTTGGTCTCCTGCAGGCACAGCACATCGGGCTTGTGGTCGCCCAGGAACTTCTGGAACGTGCCCTTCTTGAGCACGGCCCGGATGCCATTGACGTTCCAGGAATAGATCTTCATGCGCAGGGTCACCCGGGCGTGGGAAAGCGGTTCGCAAGTTTGCCTCAATCCGGGTGACGCGGGGTTCATCGTCAAATTCCCGTTGACGTCTACATGCGAATCATTATCATTTGCCTTACACGATACAGAGGAAGCCGCATGCGCATTGTCCTGGGTCCCTGCTTCGGCGCCGGTTTGTGCGCCACGACCGTTCTCGGCGGCACCGTGCACGCGGCCGACGCGGCCAATGATGCCGCGACGGACAACGACGGCGATGAGAACCTGCAGAACGTGACGGTGACGGGCGTGCGGTCCCTGCTGCGCGACAAACTCGGCGACACGGCCCTGAATACCCCGCAGAGCGTCACGGTGGTCGGCAGCGAGCTCATCAGCGCCCAGGGCGCGACCCGCCTGGAGGATGCGCTCAGGAACGTCCCCGGCATCACCCTCAATGCCGGCGAAGGCGCCGCGCGTGGCGACACGGTCAACATCCGGGGCTTCTCCGCCTTCAACGACTTCTTCATCGATGGCATCCGCGATGCGGCCGTCTATACCCGCGACATCTTCGATGCGGACTCCGTGGAGGTACTGGAGGGTCCGTCGGCCGTGCTGTTCGGCCGGGGCTCCACGGGCGGCGCCATCAACCAGGTCACGAAGGCGCCGCTGCTCACGCCACTGGACAATCTCAACTCGATGATCGGCACCAACGATCTCGTCCGCACCACCGGCGATTTCAACTTCCCGTTCGGGACCGCGGCCGCGTTTCGACTGAACGTCATGGGCGAGTCTTCGGAAGCTGCCGGGCGCGCATTCGCCAAGAACCGCCGCTGGGGCATAGCGCCGGCAATCGGGTTCGGCCTCGGCGAACAGGATTCGGTCATTTTCACCTACCTCCACCAGCACGAGAACAATGTGCCGGACGGCGGTCTCCCCTTCGTCGACGGCGCGCCGGCACCGGTGCCGCGCAGCAGCGATTACGGCCTCGTCAGCGACGTCAACACCACACTCGATGACATCGCCACGGTGCGCTACAGGCATGATTTCAGTTCGCTCCTGTCGATCGCCGATACGCTGCGCTATGCGCACTACGAGTTCGACTACCAGAGCGCCATGCCGAATTTCGGCGCAGCCGTTCCCACGGCGACGACCCCGCTCACCTCCATTCTGGTCGGTCGCGATGAGCCGGGCAGCTCGGGCGTGCAGACCAATCTCACCGAGCAGCTGGACCTGACGGCCCATTTCAACACCGGTCCCCTGAGGCACTCCCTCGTCACCGGCATCGAGATCGCCCGCCAGACATCCGATCTCGACCGTTACCTCAACCCCTTCAATGCCAACAACGGCTGGGTCCCGGAGACCTCGTTGCTGGATCCGAACCCCGTTGCACCCCTGCCGCAGGTCCTGCCGGTGGCGTCGCGCCAGGACACGACGGCGCGCTCGGATTCGCTCTATGTGACGGACACCATCGGCTTCAACCAGTACTTCGACCTGCTCGCCAGCGCGCGCTATGACCGGTTCTCGGCCGACTACCACCAGCTGACGGTAGCCAGTGGCGCGGTGCTCGATCTGAGTCACGTCGATAACGTTGGCAGCCCGCGCGCCGCATTTGAATACAAGCCGACACCGGACCAGACGTACTACATCGCCTACGGCACCTCGTTCGACCCGTCCGCCGAGGCGCTGACCCTGACCACCAAGACGGCCAACCTCGGGCCGGTGAAGGCGAAGAGCTATGAGGCCGGAGCCAAGGAAGCGCTGCTGGGCGGTGGACTGCAGCTGTCCGCGGCCGTTTTCCGTACCGAGGTCGACAATGCGCAGACCAACGATCCGGACAATCCGACGCTGACCATCCTCGATGGCGACCAGCGCGTGGACGGGCTGGAATTGCAGGCGACCGGGCATCTTTCGAGGAACTGGGAACTGTTCGCAGGCTACAGCCTGCTGAATGGCGAGACCCTCTCTTCGGGCACCGCGGCCTACGTGGGCAAGGAACTGCCCAACGTCGCGCACAACTCGCTGAACCTGTGGACGGAGTATTACCTGCCATTCGGCATCGAGGTCGGTGGCGGCGCCAACTGGCTCGGGCCGCGATTTGCCGACAGCGGCGAGACGGCCCACATCCCGGGCTACGTCGTCTGGAACGCCATGATCTCGTACAAGGTCTCGCACAATGTGAGCCTGCAGCTGAATGGGCTGAACCTGTTCAATCGCTACTACTACACCGCGCCCTACTACACGAGCGCCGCCGAGAACCACGTGATTCCCGGCGCCGGACGCAGTGGCACCCTGTCCATCAACGTGGCTCTGTAACCCCGGATGCTCGTCGCCATCAGTGCGGTGCTGACGGCCGAGGAAGTGCGGACCCTGCGCGCACGGCTCGCCACGGCGGTCTGGGCCGACGGGCGCCAGACCGCGGGCTATCGCTCCGCCGAGGTGAAGAACAACCTGCAGGTCCCGCAGTCCGACCCGGCGGCGGCGCAGGCCGCGGAGCAGGTGCTGCGGGCATTGGAACGCAACGCCACGTTCGTCAGTGCGGCGCTGCCGCAGCACGTCTACCCGCCGCTGTTCAACCGCTACCAAACCGGAATGGGATTCGGCTCACACATCGACAATGCCGTTCGGCAGATCCCCGGCACGGCGCATCGGTTGCGCACGGATGTTTCGGCGACACTGTTCCTGTCGGCGCCTGAGGAGTACGAAGGCGGCGAGCTCGTGATCGAGGACGTCTATGGCGAGCACCGCGTGAAACTCCCGGCCGGTGACATGGTGGTATACCCGTCGGGCAGCCTGCACCGCGTACAACCGGTGACGCGCGGGGCGCGCGATGCGGCATTCTTCTGGATCCAGAGCATGGTGCGCGATGAGGGCGCGCGTGCCCTGCTCTATGACCTGGACGTGTCGATCCGCGAGCTCACGGCTCGCGGCGCCGACCCGGATTGTCTGCTGCGACTGACGGGCTGCTATCACAACCTGATCCGGCGCTGGGCCGACCTTTAGACGGCCCATGGCCCTGACGCGCGAACAGCTGGCACAGGCAGCGGCGGCGGAGGACAGCCGGCGACGGATGGCGCACCTGCAGCGCCTGAGCTACCGGGAGCTGCAGGAGCTGCTCGCGGGCGATCCCGTCGAGGCGGCGGTGTGGATCCGCAGTGCCGCGGAGCAGGGCCTGCCGGCGGCCCAGCTGCGACTGGGCCGGATGCTGCTGGAAGGCACGGGGGTGCCGAAGGACCTGCGGTCCGCATTGGCATGGTTCAGCCGGGCGGCGGACCAGGGGGATGCCGAGGCCATGAACATGGTGGGTCGCTGCCTGGAGAACGGCTGGGGCACCCCTGCGGATCCGCAGCGAGCCGCCGCCCGGTACCGGGCTTCGGCGCGTCTCGGCTACGACTGGGGCGAATACAACTTCGCGAACATGCTGTTCGATGGACGCGGTGTGCCCTGCGATCGCGCCCGCGCTCTGGGATGGTACCGTCGCGCGGCACGCCAGGGGCACGGCCGTGCGATGAACCTCCTCGGCCGCTGCCTCGAGGAAGGCTGGGGCTGTGATCCGGATCCCGCCGCCGCGGCCACCTGGTATCAGCGTTCGGCCGCGACCGGCTATTTCCGTGGGCAGTACAACTACGCCGCCGTCCTGGCACAGCACGGTCACGCCGGCGCGGCGGCGACCTGGTATCTGAAGGCCGCCGCAGGCGGCGATCGATCCATCCGCGGCGCCGTCCTCAAGGCACTCAGCAACGCGACCGATCCGGCGCTGTGCCGCGCACGCGAGCGCGTCGCGGCCCTGTGCGTCGGACCTACTGCAGCCCGCCCGATGCCAGGATAGTGTCGCCGGAGACCCAGCCCGATTCCCCGGAGGCCAGGAACAGCACCACTTTCGCCACATCCTCCGGCTGACCGATGCGCTTCAGAGGCGTCTGCGCCAGCACGTCCTTTTCGAAATCACTGCCGATGATGCCCTGTGCACGGGCGCCTTCGGTCTCGATCATGCCCGGGTTGACGGCATTGACCCGGATCTTGCGCGGCCCGAGTTCCTTGGCCAGCACGCGGGTGATCAGGTCCACGGCCGCCTTGGTACCGGCGTATACGCTCGATCCGGGCAGGTTCAGTCGCGAGACCACCGATGAGATGTTGATGACGCTGCCGCCGGCGGGGCCGATGTGCCGGGCGACTTCCTGCGTCACCTGCAGGAGGCCCAGAACGTTGGTGTCGAACTGCCGGTGGAAGTGCTCGGCGGTGATGGCCTCGAGCGGCGCGAACTCATAGACGCCTGCATTGTTGACGAGGATATCCGGGGCGCCGAACGCCTCGATCGTCTGCGCCACCAGGCGCTGCACGTCCGCGGTTTTCGCCACGTCCGCCTGGACGGCGATGGCCTTGCCGTCGGCGGCGCGGATCGCGCTCACCACGCTCTCGGCGCCCGCGCGGGATCCCGCGTAATTCACCACCACCGCGGCGCCCGCTGCCGCCAGCTCCCGGGCAACTTCGGCGCCGATTCCCTTGGACGCCCCGGTCACGATGGCCACCTTGCCTGTCAGTCTGCTCATGATCGCCTCCAGCTTCTGAGTGAATTGTTCCTTAGTTCATGTTTTGTGAACTATTGGACCGGATTTATACTCGGCGCGCGAGTCCGCCGTCCAAGACTCCATGGTTCTTAGACTATTGCCTTTGAGATGAAGCCACTGTTCCACCCCGCCCTGGAAGACATCACCGTCGAGGGCATCCTGCATGCGCTGAGCGATCCTGTGCGAGCGCACATTCTGGCCAGGATCCTGCACGCCAATGGTGCAAAGACCTGTTCCGCATTCCTCGAAATCAGTGACCGGGCCATTCCCAAGTCCACGCTTTCGCAGCATTTCAAGGCCTTACGCGAGGCGGGGCTGATCCGCAGCGAGCGCAAGGGCGTGGAACTGCACAACACCGCCCGCTGCGCGGAGATCGCCGCGCGCTTCGGTCCGCTGGTGAGCACGGTGCTGGCGGCCCATCTGGCGCAGGAGCAACGCCGCGGCGCCACGGCCCAGCGGACGCGGCGCGCGAAACGCGGCTGAGATGGTGTGGCACGAAGGCCCGGCCTATGATGGCCGCCTTCTTTGGGCCTTCAGGGGGATCGACATGCGCGCATCAATGGTCGTGGCCGCGGCACTGCTCTCAGCACCGCTTCTCGGGACGGTCGCCCTGGCAGCCGGGAAGATTCCGAAACCGATCGCCGCCGCAGTGGCGGACACGTCGCGGCCGGCAACGGACACCGAGCGCGACGCTGCGCGCAAGCCCGCCGAGATGCTGGCATTCGCGGGCGTGAAGCCCGGCGAACAGATCGCCGAGCTGCTTCCCGGGGGCGGCTACTTCACGCGGGTGCTGAGCCTCACGGTGGGCAGCAAGGGGCACGTCTACGCGCTGACCCCGCCGCCGCGGCCCAGTGCCGGGGGCAATGCCCCGCCGCCCTCGCCCATCGAAACGCTCGCCCAGGATTCGCACTACGGCAACATCAGCGTCCTGCCGCTCTCGGCCCTCACGGGTGATCCGCAGAGCGTGCCGAAGGTGGATCTGGTGTGGACCTCCGACAACTACCACGACCTGCACAACATACCCAATGCCAACCTCGCGGCGTTCAACAAGCATGTGTTCGATGCGCTCAAGTCCGGCGGCGTCTACATCGTCATCGACCATGCGGCGGCGGCGGGCCACGGTGCAAGCGACACCAGCACGCTGCACCGCATCGATCCCGAGACGGTCAAGAGCGAGGTGCAGAGCGTCGGCTTCAAACTTGTCGGCAGCAGCGATGCGGCCCACAACCCCGATGATCCGCATACCGCGGGCGTCCGCGATCCCTCGATCCGCTTCCATACGGATGAATTCGCGCTGAAATTCGTCAAACCGTAGGAATGACGCGCGGCGGGCGGGCGGCGGCAGCCGTCAGCCCGCCACCTGCGCGACGAAGTACAGGAATACCGCCCCGCCGACCGTCGCAAAGGTGGTCAGCAGCCGCGGTTGGGCGTGGTGGCTTTCGGGAAGCAGGTCACTGCCGCCGACGAACAGGAAGAATCCCGAGAACAGCGCCAGCGCCACGGCCAGTTCCTGCGCCGGGATGGTGAGCGCCATGCTGGTCAGGGCGCCCACCACCGGCGCCACCGCATCGATCACCAGCCATTTGAACGCCCCGCGGCGATCGCCCCCGTTGCGCAGGACCACGCTGACCGTATTGAGTCCGTCGGAGAAGTCGTGCGCCAGCACCGCGACCGCCACCGCGATGCCCACCCCGCGACTGGCCTGGAAGCCGACGCCGATGGCAAAGCCATCGAGGAAGCTGTGCAGCGCGAAGCTGCCGGCGGCCGCCCAGGCGCGATGCGGGTTGCCGCGGCCGCGCGGATCGGTGCCGTGTCCCGGCAGCGAGCGGTCCAGCAGCATGTACAGCAGGAAACCCAGGCCCGCGATCGCGAGCACCGCCCGCGGCGCGACCGCGGCATGTGCTGCGCTGCCGCCGCCCAGTTCCACGGCCTCCGGCAGCAGGTCGAAGAAGGCAACGCCGATCACGGCCCCGGCGCTGAAGGCCAGGACCAGGTGCAGTCGATCCCGCAGCGAGATTCCGACCCAGCCGCCGATCATCGTGGCCACGCAGGTGGCCACGGCGATGGGTAGGATCACAAGATTCGGCACCCTTCAAAGGCCCCTGTAGGCAACCAGCGGCGCAACGTCCGGCGGCCTGCCGTAGAAATCCAGAAACATCGCCTGCGGATCGCGGCTGCGCCCGCGTGAGAGGACCTTGTCGCGCAGGTTCTCGCCGTTGGCGCGGCTCAGGCCGCCATTGATGTTGAACCACTGGCCCGCATCGCGGGCCAGAACCTCACTCCAGATATACGCATAGTAGCCGGCCGAATAGCCCCCGGAGAACACGTGCGAGAAATAAGGCGTGTGATAGCGCGGTGGGACCAGCGCCGGCTCGATGCCATGACGGGCCAGGACCTCGGCCTCGAAACGGTCCGGATCCCTCGCCTGCTCCGCATCCGCAGGCGCCAGTTGGTGCCAGGCCTGGTCGATGAGCGCCGCGGCAAGATACTCGGTGGTGGCATACCCCTGATCGAAGGTCTGGGCCGCCAGCACCTTCGCCAGCAGCGTCTGCGGCAGGGCTTCACCGTGCTGGTAGTGGCGTGCGAAATTGGCCATCACCCGCGGATCCCGCGCCCACATCTCGTTGAACTGCGACGGGAATTCCACGAAGTCGCGCGGCACGTTGGTTCCCTGGAGCAGCGGGTAGTGCACGTCCGAGAGCATGCCGTGCAGGGCGTGTCCGAACTCGTGGAACAAGGTCGTGACTTCCTCGAAGGTCAGCAGCGCCGGCTGGCCCTCCTGGGGCTTCGGCACGTTGAGGTTGTTGATGATCACCGGCTTCAGCCCCAGCAGCCGCGTCTGGCGCACGAAGTTGCTCATCCAGGCCCCGCCCTGCTTGGAATCGCGGGCGAAGTAATCCGCCACGAACAGCGCCAGCGGCGTGCCGTCGGCGTCGAAGACCTCGAACGTCCGCACGTCCGGATGGTAGACCGGCAGCTCCGGACGCTCCTTGAACGTGAGGCCGTAGAGTTCATGGGCCGCGAAGAACACGCCGTCGTGCACAACGCGGTTCAGTTCGAAATAGGGTGCGACCTCGGCGCGATCGAAATCGAAGCGCGCCTTGCGCAGCCGCTCGGCATAGAACGGCCAGTCCCAGGCCTGCAGGCGAAATGACGCGAAGCCCTCGGCCTTGGCATGCTCGTCGACCAGCTGCTGCAGGTCAGCCGCATCCTCGCGGGCACGCGCCAGCGCGGCAGGCACCAGTTCGGTGAGGATGCGGCGCACGGCTGCCGGATTGCCCGCGGACTCGTCCTCGAGCTGATAGGCGGCGTGGTTGCTGTAACCCAGCAGCGCCGCCCGTTCCGCGCGCAGTGCGACCAGCTGGCGCACGATCGGGGTGTTGTCGCAACTGCCGTGGCGGGCACGGGCCGTCGAGGCCTTGAACAATCGTTCCCGCAGCCCGCGGTTGGACAGCTGCGCCAGCAGCGGCTGCACCGTGGTGTTCTGCAGGGTGAGCAGCCATTTGCCCTCGAGGCCGCGGGCCTTGGCCGCGACCGCCGCCGCGCCGGTCTGCTCGGCGGACAGCCCGGCGAGTTCCGCGACCCGGTCCACGACCACCGCGGCATCGCCCGTGGCCTTGAGCACGTTCTGCCGGAACTGGGTGGTGAGCGTCGACATCCGGGCATTGATGTCCTTCAGGCGCGCCTTGTGCGGTTCCGACAGCCGGGCGCCGGCGCGCACGAACTGCGTGTGGTAGCGCTCCAGCAGCTGTTCGGCCTCCGGCTCCAGGCCGAGTTGCCCACGACGCTCATGCAGCGTGCTGATGCGCGCGAACAGCTGCGGATCCAGCAGGATCGCATCCTCGTGGGCGGCCAGCCGCGGCGCCAGTTCGGACTCGAACTGCTGCATGGCCTCGTTGGTATGGGAGGCGATGAGATTGAAGAATACCGCCGTCGAGCGCTCCAGCAGTATCCCGGAGCGCTCGAGCGCGACGATCGTGTTCTCGAAGTCCGCCGGGGCTGCCTGGCCGACGATGGCCGCCACCTCGCGCAACTGCGCGCTCATGCCCTGCGCAAAGGCCTCGCGGTAGTGCTCATTGCCCAGACGGTCGAACGGGGGCAGCCGGTAGGGCAGCGTGCTTTCGCGCAACAGGGGGTTTTCTTGCATGGAATCCGCTGGCCACCTCGCCGGTAGAAGGGCCATTTTCGCTTAGCCGGGCCATTATTGCCTAGGGACATTATTCCGCTACACTGCCCGATCGCTCCCACAGCAGACCCTCATGGACATTCAAAAAGATTCGGTCGTTACCTTCCACTACACCCTCAAGGACGATGCCGGCAAAGTGCTGGATTCCTCGGACGGAGGCGCGCCGCTTGCCTATATCCATGGTCACGGCAACCTGGTCGCGGGACTGGAACGCGAGCTGACGGGCAGGAGCGCGGGCGACAGCTTGGATGTAAAGGTCTCCCCGGCCGACGGCTACGGCGAATACGACGCGGCCCTGGTGCAGCGCGTACCGCGCCGCCAGCTCAAGGGCATCGCGAAGCTCCACGTGGGCATGAAGCTGCACGCCCAGACGCAGGAGGGACCGCGGGAAGTCACGGTCACTCAGGTGCTGGGAGACACCGTGACGATTGATGCCAACCACCCGCTCGCCGGCAAGAACCTGAACTTCGCGATCAACGTGACCGACGTGCGCGAGGCCACCGCCGAGGAGCTTGAGCACGGCCACGTGCACGGCGAGCACGGGCATCATCATTGAAGATCGCCGCGGGGGTTCAGCCCTGCGAATCCTGCGCCCGGCCCTTCCACTGTCCGCCGCGGCCGCATCGATAGAGCCACGCCGAATGGACCGTCGCCCCCGCATAGAACGCGGCGGCGGCCGGTAAAGTCAGTGCCCACAGCGGATTGAGACCGTAGAAGCGCACCATCGGGGCGTAGCACAGGCTCATCAGCGCCCAGGCCACGAGGCCGGCGGCGCTGGCCGCGGCACTGCCACTGAAGAGCAGCAGCGGCGGCAGCAGGTAGGTCACCCCCAGGCCCAGCAGCGTCCCCAGCAGCAGCAGCCAGGAATGCTGCAGCTGGTTGAACGCCGTGCGGGAAATCATCCGTCCGATTTCGGCGGACGACCCGTAGGGCCGCAGGCTGTGCGCACGGCGCGTCAGTCCCAGGGACACGCGCCCACCGGCGCGCTTGATGATCCGGGCCAGCGAGCAGTCGTCGATGATTGCGGCGCGGATCGCGGCGAGGCCGCCGGCACGTTCCAGGGCAGCAGGCCGTACCAGCATGCACCCTCCCGCCGCGCCTGCCGTGGCGGCGGTGGCGGAGGCAATCCAGGCCGGGGGATACAGTTTCAGGAAGAAGAACACGAAGGCGGGGATCAGCCAGCGCTCGGCCGCGTTGCTGACCGTGAGCCGCACCATCGAGGAGAGCAGGTCGCTTTGCAGCCGGCGGGCGTTGGCCACCAGGTTCGCCACATTGTCCGGCTGGTGATGAATGTCCGCATCGGTGAACAGCAGGTAGTCCGGTTGCAGCGCGCCGGCGGCCGCAACGCCACGCGCCATGGCACACACCTTGCCGCTCCATCCGGGGTCCGGACCCGTCCCCGGGATGACGGTGACGCGCTCTGCGGCGGCAGCCTGCGTCGCCGCGGCCCGCACCACCTCGGCGGTGCCGTCGCTGCTGGCGTCATCCACCACCACGATATGCAGGTGACCGCTGAAGTCCTGACCGAGGAGGGACTGCACCGCCCGGCCGACGACCGCGGCCTCGTTGCGCGCCGGAATCACCGCGACCACCCGGGCGGGCACTGCCGCATGCGGATCGTCGGTGGACAGCAGCCGGCCTACGAGCCAGAAGCCGCCATGTCCGAGCATCAGGTAAAGCCAGATCAGGACCGGCAGCAGCGCCAGGTACAGCATGCGTCGGGGTCGCCGGCGGGGCCGGCGCGGCCTCAGGCGGCGGTCGCCCCGGGAACGGCGCTGACGGCAGCCGGGGCTGCGACCGGCTGTTCCTCGGAGTCGACCTCATCGGAGCGCAGCTTCAGGAACAGCAGCGCACAGGCGGCGACCAGCGAGCCCATGGCCATCACGAAGGCAACCTCCGGCACCGGATGACCGTTCTTGAACAGGATGCCGGCGACCCAGGGGGCGAGCGCCGCGCCACCCCGGCCGACGCCGATCGCCCAGCCGGTGCCGAAGGCCCGCACGTGCGTGGGATAGGCGCGCGCGAAGATCGCGTACATGCCGACGATGCCGGCATTGCCGAAGAAGCCCGCGCCGGCGCACAGCAGGGAGAGCCGGTCGAGATTGGCGGGAGTGTGGCCGAAGATGATCACGCCGACGGTCGCCAGCACCATGGTGACGATCGTCAGTGGCTTCAGGGACAGCTTCTGCGTGAGCACACCGAACAGCGCGCCCCCGGCCGCACCGCCGACGTTGGCCCAGGTCAGCACGCCGGCGGCCGAAGAGGCCGGGAATCCCATGCTGGCGATGATCGAAGGCACCCACTTCAGGATGAAGTAGAACGTCGTGACGTGAAAGAAGTACGCGATCGTCAGGATCACCGTCGTGGCCATGAGCGCCGGCGCGAAGATGTCCCAGATGGAACCCCTGGCCGCCTTGACGACCTGCGGCGGCAGGCTGTCGATGGCCGCAAAGCCCATGCGCTTCATTGCGCGGTTGATGCGGCCCAGCGCATCGGCGGGCTGCTTGCGCGCCAGCCAGTGGACGGATTCGGGAACCAGGAACCACACGATCGGAATCAGCGTGGCGGTGAATGCCGCCCCGAAATAAAACACGGAACGCCAGTCGTGGGTCTTCAGCAGCTGCGCGACGATCACGCCGCCGAATACGGCCCCGAGCGGATAGCCGATCGACATGAAGGACACGCAGGCATCGCGGCTCCTGGCATTGGCGAACTCGGCCGTGATGGCATTCACCGCCGCCAATACCCCACCGATGCCCAGGCCGGTCAGGACGCGCCAGCACGACAGCTCGACCACACCGCCAGACCGCGTCGCCATGAACATGCCCGTGGTCATGAGGATCAGGCATCCCAGTACCGTGCGCCGGCGGCCGATGCGGTCGGCAAGTCCGCCCAGCAGGATCGAGCCGGCGGCCATGCCGATGAGTTCCATCGACAGCACCGCGCCGAGGGTCGCCTTGTCGATGTGCCATTCCTTCTGGATGCCGATGGAGGCGAAGCTGATGGACATGACGTCGAAACCGTCCAGCGCATTCAGGCCCACCGCGATGGTCACCACGATCAACTGCAGCAGGCCCATGGGCGAGGTGAGGATGGTCTGGCGCGGGTCGTTATTGTGGGTCGGCAGGTTCATGGGCGGTTTTCCTTGGCCATCTGGGGCCATAGCTGTCATCGCCAGCGCCGCAGATTATCACGGTCGCCCGCCGGCGCACCGGTTGACGAGACAAAGGCCCTATGACCCGGGTTCCGCCGCCTCCAGGCGGCCGAACAGGCGCGTCATGGCCTGCACCCGGGCCAGGTAGGCCGCAACGTCCTGGTCACCGCAGTGCTGGCCGGGCCCGATCCGCAGCCCCTGCCGCACGAAGCCGGCAGCTGCCCCGGCCCCGCACAGGTGGATCACCGTGGCCAGTTCCTGGCGCTGCTGCAGGGTGGCCCGGGTGCGATGGTAGCGGCCGAGCAGATCCTCGGTATTGGCGGTCAGGTAGGCCGCGACCAGCTCCACGGCGTGACTGGGAATGACGCGCGAGTACAGCCCGTTCATCCAGCAGCTGTGCCAGTCGTTCCAGGGACCGTCCCGGACCACGCGGTGATCGTGGACGCACAGCTGCCGGGCCTCGGCGAAGGTGCCATCGGTGATCTGGTACATGCCGACCGC
The DNA here is from genome assembly GCA_035503515.1 of Steroidobacteraceae bacterium. Taxonomy (GTDB): domain Bacteria; phylum Pseudomonadota; class Gammaproteobacteria; order Steroidobacterales; family Steroidobacteraceae; genus DAIDKA01. Next base: position 74,173 of record DATJTJ010000036.1, on the reverse strand, counting down.
GCTCGAGGCAGGCCGGTAGAGTTCGAAGAAATGCGGCTTCCAGGACCAGCGCCAGTAGGTGCGGGCGATGGGGTTGCCGGAAGCCTCCACCTGGGCCAGCGCCGCCAGGAACGGCGCCGTGGTCACGTCGGTTGCGTATTTGCGGAACACCGGCGCGTACCGGCTCCAGGTTTCCCCGGGCATTTTGTTGAGCGCGCCGCTGACCGGAAAGAACAGCTCCGTGGGCTTGCGCAGCACCTGGTAGATGCCATTGACCGCCAGGGCGACGATGGCCAGTACGACCAGCGCCACCACCGCCTGCAGCAGTCCTGGCGCGCGACGCATCGCGCGCCAGGTCCGCTTGCGCAATCGCGGCCCCGGCCACAGCCACAGGCGCCGCCGCCCCCGCACGGCGCGCGAGCGCCGCCGGCGCGAAGCACCACTGCGCCGTGCCTTTGCCCTAGCGATCGTGCTGCCTGTCTTCGCCGCGGCCCTGCCCGTGCTGCTCGTGCGGAGCCTGGGCCCGTGGCGCCTGCTCATGCTGCTGCGGCTGCATCCGCGGTGCCCCGCGCTGCTCACCGCCACGCTGCTCGAAGCCGCGCTGCTCATTGCCGCGCTGCTCGTTGCCGCGCTGCTCGTTGCCGCGCTGCTCGAAGCTGCGGTTCTGGGGCTCACCGCCACGCGGGGCTCCTTCATGCTCACGAGGGCCGGCGCCCTCGCGGCGATCGTGCAGGCCGGGTCCCGCGTGGGCAAAGTCGCCGGCGCGCTGCGTGGTCAGCACCTGGGGGCGTCCGCCGTTCTGATGGAAGTGCATGGCGGGCATGCCGGCGGCGTGCTGGGCGTGCTGGATCTGCATCGACGTGGCAGCGACGTGGCGTTCATTCATGACGCGACGTTCCTCCGGGGTGGGCTGTGCGCGCAGGCCGCCCTCCCCGCCGTTGAAACTGACGCGGGACACGACGCCGTGCGGCACCGGGGCGTTGTAGACGTTCACGATGTTGACATGACCGAAGTTCGCGACGGCGCGGTTGTAGAAGAAGGCCCCGCCATGCCAGTAGCCGCCGCGGAAGCCCACGCCGGGATAGCCGAAGCCATAATCGACACCGCCGTAGAATCCCACCTGCGGCGCCCAGTAGCCGGCGTTCCAGACGTATGCGCCGCCGACCCAGCCCCAGTAGCCGGGCGTCCACAGCAGGCCGCTGACCGGAGGTTCCACCCAGGTGCCGGGCACCCAGTAATAGTCCGAGCCGTCCCAGGCCCAGTAGCCGGGGGTCCAGATGTAGCCCGGCGCCGGCAACGGCGGCTGGACGTACACCGGCAGGACCGGTGGCGCGATGTTCACCGAGACGCCGATGGCGATGGCCGCGTGGGACGCCACGGGGACGGCACACAGCAGCAGAGCCGGAATGAGTGCGAGAAGTTTCGGGTAGCGCATGGTGCACCTCGTCGATATGCAAACATACTAACGTCAAGCGATCACCTTTGTTTACATTGTGCCCGTTGCGACGACGCCGGCAAGGATCGACCGATGCTGCGATTTTCCGCCAACCTGTCTCTGCTTTTCCGGGAATTACCGCTGCTGGAGCGCTTCGCTGCGGCGCGTGAAGCGGGCTTTCCGACAGTGGAAATCCAGAACCCCTACGAGCATACGGCCGCCGTTCTGACAGGCGCGGCGTGCGCCGCCGACGTGCAGGTGATCCTGATCAACGCGCCGCTGGGCGAGGATCCGGCCACTTTCGGCACCGCCAGCCTGCCGCAGCGCGCGGCAGCGTTCCGCGCCGAACTCGAACGCGCGGCCGAATACGCGCAGGCGCTGGGTGCACGCCAGGTCAACGTACTGGCCGGCCGCACATCGCCCGGACAGCAGCCCGCGGCGATCGGGCGGCTCGTGGACAATCTCGCCCTCGCCGCCGAGATCCTCGGCGTAGCCGGCACGCAGCCGCTGCTCGAAGTGATCAATCCGGTCAGCGCACCCGGCTATTGCGTCACGGACTTTGAAGTGGCGGCCTCAGTTCTGGAGGCGACGGATCCCGGAGTCGGTCTGCAGTTCGACGTCTACCATGCGGCCATGCTGGGACTGGATCCGGCGCAGGCGTTCGTGCAGCAGCTGCCGCGCATCCGGCACGTGCAGTTCGCCGACTGTCCGGGCCGTCACGAGCCGGGAACCGGCGGACTCGACTTCACGGGGATATTCGGCACGATCCGCGACAGCGGCTACGCCGGTTGGGTGGGCGCCGAGTACCACCCCGTCACGACCACCGCGGCGGGCCTGGGCTGGATGCGCGCGGCGCGCTAGTGATCGTAGAAGATATGCGGCGGCTCGTCCTCGACATCCGCCAGATCCGGCGCCGCCACGCCTTCGCTGAAATCCACGCGGCGGTACTTGCCTGAAACGAACAGCAGCGGCTGCAGCGGGGTGATGCCCTTGTGCAGGAAAGTCACCTCTCCCAGGACCAGGTAGTGGTCACCGGCTTCACTGATGCTGTGGGTGCGGCAGCCGATGGTGGCCAGCGCCCCCTGCAGCCGCGGTCCGCCGGCACTGTCCACGAACTTGAAAGGCGGCGGCGCGGCTTCCTTCCAGCCCCCGGCGAAATAGGTCGAGAGGGCCTGCTGGTCCTGGCGCAGGATGTTGATCGAGAAGCGGGTGAGCCCCTCGAGGTCCTGGGCCATCCGGGCCTTGCGCGACGGACAGAACAACATCAGCAGCGGATCGAGCGATACGGAGGTCACGGAGTTGGCCGTCATCGCGTGCACCTGGCCGCGGACCTCCGCGACGACGATGGTCACCCCCGTCGCGTACAGGCCGATGATCTCGCGGAATTGCCTGGAGTCCAAACTCACTCTCCTAAGGTCCTGTCGGCGCGCGATCCGTCCGCGGCCCATGGCTGATCGGGCGTCGCGTCGTCAGCGGCAACGCCAGAATGGTTCCGGGGAGCTTGCCGATCCCTACCCAGACCCGTCCGGGCTGTTCATAGACCACCGGGTCGGAGGCGCGACATACACCGCACACCGGATGCAGGCCCAGCTCGCCCAGGCTGGGATTGTGCGGATGCAGGCTCTCGGGAACCGAGACGCGCGCCACAATCGTCGCCAGAAAATGGCTCAGATCGGTCGCGGCCGTGCTGACCTGCTCATCGAGCGCCCCGTCCCTGACGAAATGCGCCCGGCTGCGACGGGGCCTGGCGCTGTTGCCGGTGAGCGGCGCAGCAAGGTAATCCACCCGGGTGCGCACCCGGGTTTCATGCGTGGTCGCAATGGCCCGGACCGTCACCAGCCGCATGGTCACCTGCAGCTGCACCCGGCCCTTCAGGTCCACGAGCTCGTCATCGACGGCCGCGATGACCGCATCCTGCCCCATCAGGGACTGCAGCTGGCTGTCGCTTTCCGGTCCCGAACTGCTCACGATCAGCGTCCGCCACGGCCAGTTGGCGGAGGCCTGGGACAGCTGCATCAGCAGCGCCTGGCCGAAGCCGCGGTCCGGCTCGTTGGTCCGCCACGCCGCGGGGAGGCTGCGGCGCCGGTCGGACTGCGGCAGATCTGCCGCACGGCGTACCAGCAACAACGGTCCATGCGGAGGTTGCAGCATCAGCACCGGCCGCTGATCCGGCGACAGTCCGGCCTGGGGGCCGGGCGCTGCCGCGTAGGCCGCGCCGAGAAAGGTGCCGGCGGCAATGAGCAGAATCGGACGACAGGACCGCAATCGCATGCTTCATTGTAATATGCCGCCCCCGATCGAAGGGTCCGGAAAAGAGGGTGCGGCAATGCAGATTTCAGAACTGTTCGCGGTCCGTGGCTATGGAGTGGTGGTGACCGGAGGGGCCAGTGGTCTGGGTCTGGCCTATGCCGAGGCGCTGGCCGAAAACGGCGCACGCGTGACCCTGCTGGACCTTGACGCACGGCAAGTGGCGGACCAGGCCGCACGGCTGACCGCGGCGGGCCATGAGGTGCGCGGCGTCGCCGTCAATGTCACCGATCATGCGGCCCTCGATGCGGCCATCGATGCCGCGGCCGCACTCTACGGGCGTCTGGACGTGGTATTCGCCAACGCCGGCGTCGACTCCGGGCCGGGATTCGTGGACGGCTGGGTGGGCGATGACCGCAAGCGCGTGACCGAAGGGGCCCTGGAAAACTATACCGACGAGCGCTGGAACCGCGTCATCGACGTGAACCTCAACGGCGTCTTCGCAACGTTGCGCGCGGCGGCGCGGCACATGCGCCCGCGGCGCTCGGGCCGGATCATCGTCACGACCTCGCTGGCCGCGGACAAGGTCGAACCGGCCATCGGCTCCGCGTACATGGCCGCCAAGGCCGGCGCCTTCCATCTCACCCGCTGCGTCGCACTGGAACTGGCCGCCTACGGCATCACCGTGAATGCGATCGCGCCGGGGTTCATCGTCACCAACATCGGGGGTGGCCACGCCAAGAAACCCGAAACCCAGGCCACGGTGGGCCGGTTCATACCGATGCACCGCGTGGGCTTCCCCGATGACCTCAAGGGGCTGGCGCTGTTCCTGGCCTCGCCCGGTTCCGCCTACGTCACCGGCCAGCAGATCACCATCGACGGCGGCTGGGGACTGGGCTTCGCCGACTGAAGCGGCGGCTACATGAACAGCAGCGCCGGCTGCTCCAGCCCTTCACGCAGTGACTGTATCAGCCGCGCCGCATCGAAGCCGTCGATGAACCGGTGATCGAAGCTCGAGGACAGGTTCATCATGCGCCGGATGACGATGGCATTGCCCTGCACCACCGGCCGCTCCACGGCGCGGTTGATGCCGATGATGGCGAGTTCCGGCTGGTTGATGATGGGCGTCGAGGCGATGCCGCCGAGTTTGCCGAGACTGGTGACCGTGATGGTGGAGCCGGTCAGCTCCTGGGGTCGGGCGCGGCCGTCGCGCGCGGCGGCGCTCAGGCGGCGGATCTCCGCATCGATCTCCCGCAGCGAGAGTTTCTGGGCGTCCCGGACCACCGGCACCTTCAGTCCCTGCGGTGTCTGCACGGCGATGCCAACGTGCACGGCGCGATGCTGCAGCAGCAGCTGACGCGCGGCGTCGTAGCGGGCATTGCACTGGGGATGACGGGCGAGCGCGCGGATCAGCCCGCGCACGATGAAGGGCAGGTACGTGAGGGCCACGCCGCCGTCCGTTTCCGCATTCAGACGCTGGCGCAGCGACTCGAGCGCGGTCATGTCCACTTCCTCCACGTACGCGAAATGCGGGATGTCGCGCGCACTCGCCGCAACCTGCTCGGCGATCAGCCGCCGCAGGCCGATCACCGGAATCTCACGGATGTCGGGGCCGCCCTCATCCGCATCGCGCGCCGGCACGCGCCCGGCCTGCAGGCGCGCCTCCAGGTCCTGCAGCACGACCCGGCCATGCGGTCCGCTGCCGGCGATGGTGGTGAGATCGATCCCGGCATCGCGGGCGCGGCGGCGGATGGCCGGTGAGGTCGCCACCCGCCGCGGATCGGCGGCGGTCTCGGCGACGGCGGCAGGTGCGGAGGCTGCGGGCGCTGCCGGGGCAGACTTCGGCGGCGCAGCGGTCGCCGGTTGCGCGGCTGCGGCGCGCGCCTCGGCGTCGGTCTCGAAAACGGCGAGTTCGGCGCCCACCGCGACGCGCTCGCCCGGGCCGCCCGTGGTGCTGAGCACGCGGCCCGTCACCGGCGCGGGCACCTCCACGGTCGCTTTCTGCGTCAGCATTTCCACCAGCGGCTGATCCTCGCGCACCTCTTCGCCGGCGCTGACGCGCCAGGCGACGATTTCGGCATCGACCGCGCCCTCGCCCAGGTCGGGGAGCTTGAACACGTAGCGGCTCATCGGGCCTCCATCACCCGGGCCAGTGCCGCGGCAATGCGCCCCGGGCCCGGAAAGTATTCCCACTCGAACGCATGCGGATAGGGGGTATCCCACCCGGTCACCCGCTCGATCGGCGCCAGCAGGTTCCAGAAGCAGGCTTCCTGCACCGTGGCGGAAAGCTCCGCGCCGAAACCGCCGAAGCGGGTGGCCTCGTGCACGATCACGCAGCGGCCCGTGCGATTCACCGATTCGCACAGAGTGCCTGTATCCAGCGGCGAGAGCGTGCGCAGGTCGATGATCTCGGCGTCGATGCCGCTGTGGTTCACGGCGGCCTGCGCGACGTGCACCATCGTGCCGTAGGCCACGAGGGTCACGTCCTTGCCGGCCCTGACGATTTCGGCGCGCGACAGTGGCACGGTGTAGTAGCCGGCCGGCACGTCGCCGCGGGGATGCGCGCTCCAGGGCACGGCCGCCTTCTCCGGCTCGCCGTCGAAGGGGCCGCTGTAGATGCGCTTGGGTTCGAAGAAGATCACCGGGTCCTCGTCCTCGATCGCGCTGATCAGCAGCCCCTTGGCATCGTAGGGGTTCGAGGGCATCACGACCTTGATGCCGCAGACATGCGTGAAGATGCCCTCCGGACTCTGCGAATGCGTCTGGCCGCCGCGGATGCCACCGCCGCAGGGCATGCGCACCGTCACGGCCGCGTGGAACTCCCCGGCGGTGCGATAGCGCAGCCGGGCGAGCTCGCTCACGATCTGGTCGAACGCCGGGTAGGCGTAGTCGGCGAACTGGATTTCCACCACCGGCTTGAGTCCGTGCACGCCCATGCCGATGGCCGCGCCCACGATGCCGCCCTCGGCGATGGGTGTATCCAGCACCCGTTGCTCGCCGTACTTGCGCTGCAGTCCGTCGGTGCAGCGGAACACGCCGCCGAAGTAACCGACATCCTCCCCCATCAGCACGACGTTGGAATCGCGCTCCAGCATCACGTCCAATGCGGAGTTGATCGCCTGGATCATGTTCATCTGCGGCATGGTGGCTATCGCGGCCTTACTGGGATTGTTCGATTTCCTGGTCCAGTTCCTGGCGTTGCCGCACCAGGTGCGGCGGCGTGACGGCCAGGACGTCATCGAACATCGTGCGCGGGTCCAGGCGTGGCCCGTCGGTCATGGTGCCGGCGCGCTGTGCTTCCTGCCAGCAGGCCGCCACATGCGCATCGAGTTCGCGGACGAGTTGGTCGTGGCGTTCCACCGACCATTCGCCGATCGCGATCAGATGCTGTTTGAGCCGCTCGACCGGATCGCCCAGAGGCCAGGCCTGCCAGTCATCCTTGGGGCGGTAGCGCGCCGGGTCATCGCTGGTGGAGTGGGCGGCGGCACGGTACGTGACCGGCTCGATCAGGGTCGGACCCGCGCCGCGGCGGGCCCGTTCCGCCGCCCACGAGGTCACGGCATGCAGCGCCAGGAAGTCATTGCCGTCGACGCGGATGCCGGGGATGCCGTAGCCGGGCCCGCGCGCGGCGAAACTGCGCTGTTCACCGCCGGCGAATCCCTGGAAGGTCGAAATCGCCCACTGGTTGTTGACGATGTTGAGGATCACCGGCGCCCGATAGACGGCGGCGAAGGTCATGCCGTGGTGGAAATCCGCCTCGGCGCTGCTGCCCTCGCCCATCCAGGCGGCGGCGATCCGGTCCTCGCCCTTCAGCGCCGAGGCCATCGCCCAGCCCACCGCCTGCGGATACTGGGTGGCGAGATTACCGGAGATGGAGAAAATGTTGCCCGAGGCCCAGTGATACATGATGGGCATCTGCCGCCCCTTGCAGGGATCGCGGGTATTGGACAGGCACTGGCACATCAGTTCGACGATGTTGTGGCCGCGCGCGACGTGCAGGCCCTGGTTGCGATAGGCCGGGAACAGCATGTCGTCGGGACGCAGGGCCATGGCCTGGGCCACCGACACGGCCTCCTCGCCCAGGGAGCGGATGTAGAAGGAGATCCGGCCCTGCCGCTGGATGTTCTGCATGCGCTGATCGAACAGCCGCGTCAGCAGCATGTGACGCAGGCCGACCTGCAGCTCCTGGGGCTCCAGATGCGGGTTCCAGGGACCGAGCGCGGCGTGGTCGTCGGCCAGTACCCTGACCATGCCGGTGGACAGGAACTCGGTTTCGGTCAGGGTCGCCGTGACGTCCGGCCGGGTGAGCGATCCGGCGGGCGAGGTCTGCAGATAGCTGAAGTCAGGGGTCTCGCCCGGCCGGGCCGGCGGATGAGGGACGTGCAGTCGCGGCACCCTCGTCCTTTCTGCGTCAGACCGGCGTGAGCCATCCGAAGCGGTCAGGTGTCACGCCGCGCTGCACATCCACCAGCGCGGCGCGCAGCGCCCGTGTCACCGGGCCGACGCCGCCGTCCGCGACCTGCACCTCCCGCCCCTGGTGGATCAGCGTGCCCACGCCCGCCAGCACGGCGGCGGTTCCCGACAGGGCCGCTTCGCCATGGGTAACCCATTCGAGGGTTTCCGCCACCGTCACCACGCGCTCCTCGACGTTGTAGCCCATGTCCCGGGCCAGCGTCAGCAGCGAATCGCGCGTCACGCCATGCAGGAACGTGGAATCGAGGCTGCGCGTGAGGATCTGCCGGTCGCGCACCAGCAGGAAATTGGCGGCACCGGTCTCCTGCACCTCGCCGTCCGGACAGAACAGGACCTGGTCGGCCTTGTGCTCGCGGCGCGCCGCCAGGGTCGGCCCGAGCGCCGCCGCGTAGTTGCCACCGGTCTTGACCACGCCCAGGTGCGGCGCCGAGCGCGGCGCCGGCTCCATCAGGATGCGCAGCGGTTTCATGCCGCCGGCAAAGTAATCCCACACCGGGCTCGCCATCACCACCAGGGTCGCCTGGTCGGCCGGCGTGGCGGCGGCGCCGATGTTGGGCGTCGTGCCGAACAGCAGCGGCCGCAGGTACAGCGAGCCGGGCGACTCGGGCACCTCGCCGCGGCTGCGATCGACCAGCGCCAGCACCATGCTGCGCACCAGGCCGGCGTCCGGCTCGGGCAGCACCAGCAGCCGCGCGCTCTGCCGCAGCCGTTCGAGGTGCCGGTCCATGCGGAAGATATGAACGCCGCCGTCGCTGCGGCGATAGGCCTTGAAGCCCTCGAAGCAGGAGCTGCAGTAGTGCAGCGCGTGCGCGGCCGGGTGCAGGGCCAGGGCATGCAGGGGCGTCAGCTCGAAGGAGGACCAGGCGCCCTCCCGGTAGGTGGCGACGGCCATGAGGTCGGTGAATACGCTGCCGAAGGGCGCGGTGCGGGGATCGGGTTTGCTCATGACGGAATTATAGGTGAATAGCGTGGCGATGGGCCGTTACTGCCCGGCGGACGCGCCGCTTCGGTCCGCGGATCGCTGCTGTCCGGTAGGAAGCCGCCCGCCTGGCGCGTCCAGAGGGTTTCGTAGAGTCCGCCGGCGGCCAGGAGTTCCGCGTGCGAGCCATCCTCCACGATGCGGCCCCCGTCGAACACCAGGATGCGGTCCAGATGGGCGATCGTCGAGAGGCGGTGCGCGACGACCAGGACCGTGCGATCGCGCATCAGGTCGCTCAGGGTTTCCTGGATGGCCCGTTCGGTGACCGAATCCAGGCTCGATGTGGCCTCATCGAGGATCAGGATGGGCGCATTCTTGAGCACCACCCGCGCGATGGCGATGCGCTGGCGCTGGCCGCCGGAAAGCTTGATGCCCCGCTCACCGACCAGGGCCGCGTAGCCATCGGGCACGCCCTGGATGAACTCATGGGCATGGGCCCTGCGCGCCGCCTCGATGACCTCCTCATCGCCCGCGCCCTGGCGTCCGTAGCGGATGTTCTCCATGAGGCTGCGGTGGAACAGGCTCGGGTCCTGCGGAATCAGCCCCAGCTGGGCATGCAGCGACTCCTGGGTGACTTCGCGCACATCGACGCCATCGATGAGCACGCGCCCGGACTGCGGTTCGTAAAGGCGCAGGATCAGGCTCACGAAGGTCGACTTGCCCGAACCGGAGTAACCCACGAGGCCCACGCGCTGACCGGCCGGAATGCGCACCGACAGGTCATGGAACACCGTGGCCCCGCCCGGATAGGCGAATCTCACGTGCTGCAGCTCGATGGCCCCGCGGGTGATGCGGGCGGCGGCGGCGCCGGGCAGGTCGATGATCTCGTGGGGCCGGATGATGGTGCGGACGCCATTGGTCACGTTGCCCACGTACTCGAAGAAGTCCAGGAACCGGCGGCTGAGGTTGCGTGCCTCGTTGATGATGAGCAGCGCGGTGGTCGCCGCCATGACGAATTCGGCCACCGTGATCAGTCCCTGGCTCCACAGCCGCAGCGCGTAGTACAGCGTGCCGATCTTGAGGATCAGGGCCGCCGTGAACTGGAACCAGCGCACCCGCTCCGCATAGTGGTTCGAGCGTCGGATCGTGTCCAGTTCGTGCTGCAGCTGGCGGTCCAGGTAGCTGCGCTCGAAGCCCAGACGCGCGAACAGGCGCGTGTTGGTGAGATTGGTGACGGCATCGACGACCTTGCCCGTGGTGTCGCTGCGCGCCGCCGCCGCGCTCACGGCGAAGGGCCGCGCCCGCGTGGCCAGGAACCACGACAGACCCACGAAACAGGCCGCCCAGATCCCGATGAACAGCGCCAGTCCCGGATAGGCGGACCACAGCACCAGGGTTGCGACCGTGAACGTGATGGCCATGGGCCAGAAATCGAAGATCACGGCCCAGGTGGTCTGCGAAACCCCGAGCGAGGTCTCGCTGATGCGGTGGGCCAGCGCGCCGGCGAAGTCGTTGTGCAGATAGCGATGCGAGTGCTGCTGCAGGTACGCATAGAGCGCCCGGGTGACGGCATGCCGCTGCCGGGGGCCGACGGTGACCTGGCAGTAGCCGCCGGCCCGGCTCGCCAGCACTTCGATCACCGCCAAAGCTACGAACAGCAGCAGCGCCGGCATCAGCGGTCCCTGCAGCCCCGTCCCGCCGCCGTGACCCGTGGTGACCGCCCGGATGATCCGCGCCATGGCGTAGGGAATCAGGATGCCGCAGGTCGAATTCACGGTCTCGAACAGGATCATTCCCAGATACCACCAGCGGAACTCGCGGACGAAATAGGCCACGAACCGCAGCGGCGTCGGCGGCAGTGCCGGCGCCCCGGGGGCGCGGGTAAATGTGGGCTGGGGGCTCATGCGGCGGGTTCAGTGTAGTGCAATGCGGTAGCTTGCTACTTGTATATACAAGCATAGATAATCAGCGGATGCATCCCTTCCCGTTGTATGAGCGCATCAAGAGCCTCATCCGGGAGCGCATCGCCCGCGGCGACTGGGGCGCATCGCAGCGCATCCCCTCGGAGAACGAGCTGGTGCGCGAGCTGGGCGCCTCCCGCATGACCGTCAACCGGGCCCTGCGTGAGCTGACGGCGGCCGGATATCTCAACCGGGTGCAGGGCGTGGGCACCTTCGTGGCCGACCGCCGCGCCCAGGGCCACCCGCTGGCCATCCGCAACATTGCCGATGAGATCCTCGGGCGCGGACACGTACACAGCGCGCGGCTCATCGCCCACGAACCCTGCATCGCCGCCGCGGAGCTGGCCGCCAGGTTCAACCTGCGCTGCGGACACGAGCTCTACCATACGCGGCTGGTGCACCTGGAGAACGGCCTGCCGCTGCAGCTCGAGGACCGGCATGTGAATCCGGCGGTCGCGCCCGGGTACCTCAGCCAGGATTTCACGGTCACGACCCCGAACGCGTACCTGATGCAGGTGGCGCCGCTCGAGGGCGTGGAGCACATTGTGCAGGCGGCGCGCACCGACGCGGACACGGCGCGGCTGCTGCAGATGGACGCGAGCGAACCGTGCCTGGTGCTGAGGCGGCGCACCTGGACCCGCGGCGCGGTGGCCAGCACCGTCACGCTGACCCACCCGGCTTCACGGTTCGAACTTCAGGGCCGTTTCAATCCCTAGGACACAGGGCATGACGCATACCCCCATCCCGGCTTCCCACACCATCCGCGCCCCGCACGGGAGCACCCTGAGCGCGCGCAGCTGGCTCACCGAGGCGCCGCTGCGCATGCTCATGAACAACCTTGATCCGGCGGTGGCCGAGCGGCCCGAGGATCTGGTCGTCTATGGCGGCATCGGCCGCGCGGCCCGCAACTGGGAGTGCTACGAACGCATCGTGGAGTGCCTGAGGAGCCTCGGCGGGGATGAGACGCTGCTCATCCAGTCGGGCAAGCCGGTCGGCATTTTCCGCACCCACGCCGATGCCCCGCGGGTCCTGATCGCCAACTCCAACCTGGTGCCGCACTGGGCGACCTGGGAGCACTTCAACGAGCTGGACCGGCGGGGGCTGATGATGTTCGGGCAGATGACGGCGGGCTCATGGATCTACATCGGCAGCCAGGGCATCGTGCAGGGCACCTACGAGACCTTCGTGGAACTGGGTCGCCGCCACTTCGACGGCAACCTGGCCGGCCGATGGATCGTCACGGCAGGCCTCGGCGGCATGGGCGGCGCCCAGCCGCTCGCCGCCACCATGGCCGGCGCCTGCCTGCTGGCGGTCGAGTGCCGGCCCGAGCGCATCGCGCGGCGCATCGAGTCCGGCTATCTGGACGTTGCGGCGCAGACCCTGGATGAGGCGCTCGAGCACATCGGCCAGGCCACCCGGGCCCATCGGGCGGTCTCGGTCGGCCTCGAAGGCAACGTCGGCGATGTGCTGCAGGAGATGCTGCGGCGGGGCATCCGCCCGGATGCGCTGACCGACCAGACTTCCGCGCACGACCCGGTCAACGGCTACCTGCCCGGCGGCTGGTCGGTGCCGCAGTGGACCCGCATGCAGGTCGAGGATCCCGCGGCGGTCGCGGCGGCCGCCCGCCGCTCGATGGCGCGTCACGTCGAGGCGATGCTGCAGTTCCAGGCGCAGGGCGTGGCGGTCTTCGATTACGGCAACAACATCCGTCAGGTCGCCCTCGATGAAGGCGTCCGCAATGCCTTCGATTTTCCCGGTTTCGTGCCCGCCTACATCCGTCCGCTCTTCTGCCGCGGCATCGGACCGTTCCGCTGGGCCGCGCTGTCGGGCGATCCGCAGGACATCTATCGCACCGACGCGAAGGTCAAGGAGCTGATCCCGAACGATCCGCACCTGCACAACTGGCTCGACATGGCGCGCGATCGCATCAGGTTCCAGGGCCTGCCGGCGCGCATCTGCTGGGTGGGTCTCGGCGACCGTCACCGCCTGGGACTCGCGTTCAACGAAATGGTCGCGCGTGGCGAACTGGCCGCGCCGGTGGTGATCGGTCGCGATCACCTGGATTCCGGTTCCGTGGCCAGTCCCAACCGCGAAACCGAGGCGATGCGCGATGGCTCGGATGCGGTCTCCGACTGGCCGCTGCTCAACGCGCTGCTGAACACCGCCAGTGGCGCGACCTGGGTCTCCATTCATCATGGCGGAGGCGTCGGCATGGGATTCTCGCAGCATGCCGGCGTCGTCATCGTCTGCGACGGGACGCCGGAGGCGGCCCGGCGGATCGAGCGGGTGCTGTGGAACGATCCGGCCAGCGGGGTCATGCGTCACGCCGATGCGGGCTACCGGGAAGCCATGGATTGCGCCCGCGAGCGCGGCCTGAAGCTGCCGATGATGCCCCGCGGGTGAGGGCGGCGCGCATGGCAATCCTCACCCTGAGCTCGCAGCCGGTCTCCCTGGCACAGCTGCGCGCGGTACTGCGCCAGGGCGTGCGGCTGGAGCTGGGAGCCGCGGCACTGCGGAACGTCGAGGCATCGCAGGCCCTCATTGCCCGGCTCGTGGACCAGGACGGCGCGGTGTACGGCGTCAACACGGGCTTCGGGCTGCTGGCCCAGACCCGTATCGCACGCGAGCGACTCATCGAGCTGCAGCGCAACCTGGTGCTGTCGCATGCCGCCGGCACCGGGCCCCTGCTCGATGACGCCGTGGTGCGGCTGGTGATGGTGCTCAAGCTCATCAGCCTGGCCCGCGGCTACTCGGGCGTACGCCCGCGGGTACTCGAGGCGCTCATCTCGCTGGTGAACGGCGATGCCCTGCCCTGCATCCCCTCCCGAGGGTCGGTCGGTGCCTCTGGAGACCTGGCGCCGCTGGCGCATCTGGCGGCGGCGCTGCTCGGCGAGGGTCACATCCGGATCGCCGGCCAGGTACTGCCCGCGGTGCAGGCGCTCGCGCGGCTGGGTATGACACCCCTCACCCTGGCACCGAAGGAAGGCCTTGCGCTGCTCAATGGCACGCAGGTGTCGACGGCGCTCGCGCTGCAGGGACTGTTTGCCGCCGAACGGGTATTCGCCGCGGCGGTGGTGACCGGCGCCATGTCGGTCGATGCCCTCAAGGGGAGCGACGCGCCCTTCGACCCGCGCATCCAGGCCGCGCGCGGCCAACCGGGACAGATCGAGGTGGCGGCGCGGTATCGCGGGCTGCTCGCCGGCAGCGGCATCCGCGAATCGCATCGCGACTGCGACAAGGTACAGGACCCCTACTCGCTGCGCTGCCAGCCGCAGGTGATGGGGGCCTGCCTGGACTCGATGAGACACGTGTCGCGGGTGCTGGAAACCGAGGCCAATGCCGCCACCGACAATCCACTGGTGTTCGCCGCCGACGACAGCGTGCTCTCCGGCGGCAATTTCCACGCGGAACCGGTCGGGTTCGCCGCGGATTGCCTGGCAGTGGCCATCGCCGAGATCGGCGGCATGTCCGAGCGACGCACCGCCGTGATGGTGGATCCGAAGATGAGCAACCTGCCGGCATTCCTGGTGCCCGACAGCGGGCTGAACTCCGGATTCATGATCGCCCAGGTGACCGCCGCGGCGCTGGTCTCCGAAAACAAATCGCTGGCCCACCCGGCCAGCGTGGACAGCATCCCCACCTGCGGCAACCAGGAAGACCATGTGAGCATGGCCACCTACGCGGCGCGGCGTCTCTCGGACATGACCCGCAATGCCGCCACGGTCGTGGGCATCGAACTGCTGTGCGCCGGCCAGGGCATCGAGTTCCACCGCCCCCTCAGGAGTTCGCCGCCCCTGGAGCGCGCGCTGGCGCTGCTGCGCCAGCGCGTGTCCAACTACGACCATGACCGGCTGATCCATCCGGACATCGAGGCCGCGACGCAGCTCATCGAGGCCGGCGAGATGGAGGCGCTGGTCGATCTGCCCTGAAAGCCGCCTCAGTCGATGAGGCGCTGCGCCAGGTACATGAACTCCAGCGCCAGGCGGCGGGCGCTCTCGCGCAGGTCGGCGGCCGCCGAGTGGCCGCCCTCGATGTTCTCGTAGTACAGGAACGGCATGTGCAGCGCCTCGAGTTTGGCGGCGTACTTGCGCGCGTGACCGGGGTGCACCCGATCATCCTTGGTGGAGGTGAGGATGAAGACCTCCGGGAAATCCCTGCGATAGTGCAGGTTCTGGTAGGGAGACATCTTCGCAAGCCAGGCGCGCTCCTGCGGCACCTGGGGCGAGCCGTACTCATCCACCCAGGAGGCCCCAGCCAGCAGTGTGTCGTACCTCAGCATGTCGAGCAGCGGCACCTGCACGACCGCGGCGCGGAACAGTTCCGGACGCTGGGTCAGCATGACGCCCATGAGCAGGCCGCCATTGGAACCGCCTTCGATCCCCAGCCGCCGCGTGGAGGTGATCCGGCGTGCGATCAGGTCCTGCGCCACGGCGATGAAGTCATCATAGACCACCTGCCGGTGGGTCTTGAGACCCGCCTGGTGCCAGGCGGGACCGAACTCGCCGCCGCCACGGATGTTCGCCAGGACGTAGACTCCACCGCGTTCGAGCCACAGTTTTCCGGTCGTGCCCAGGTAGCTCGGCAACATCGACACATCGAAGCCCCCGTAGCCGTAGAGCAACGTCGCCGCGGTACCGTCCGCCACGAAGCCGCGCGGCCGCACCACGAAGTACGGCACCTGGGTGCCATCGCGCGAGGTGGCCATGAGCTGCTCCACGGTGCAGCCCGCCGCGTCGAATTTCATCGCCAGGCTCTTGATGGCCCGCGACTGCCCGGTGGCCACGTCCAGCTGGTAGAGCGTCGGCGGCTGCAGGAAGTCCTGGTAGCTGATGAAGGCCGCGTCGCTGTGCTCGTCGGCGGTGGCGATGCCCACCGAGCCGTTGGCCGGCAGCTGCATGTCCGTCGCCGTCCAGTCCCTGCCGTCGAACCGCAGGCGCAGCACCCGTCCCTTCACGTTGGTGTACAGCGCCACCAGCACCCCGGCTTGGGTGATTGCGACCTGCTCGATCGAATCCCGCGGCCCGGGTACCAGGGCGATCCTCACCGCAGGCGTGGGCGAGGTGATCGCCGACAGCGGCATCGACAGCAGCGAACCGGACCTGAAGGACGCGCCGGAGACCTGCCAGTCCTCACGGATCCTGAACAGCAGCTCCCCGTGGCTGATGCCCTGCAGGTCCACCTTCTGCGGCAGGGTCATCGGTTCGATCCGCTGACCCTGCACCCGCAGGTAATCGGCGCTGAAGAAGGTGCGGGCGCGCACGATCACCATCAGGGACTCGCCGCGATCGCCGTCGAGGCGCGCCGGGGCGACCGACACGTCGTGCGGATCGCCGCGGAAGAGTTCCGACGCTTCGGACAGCGGCTGGCCGCGGCGCCACCGGCGCACGATGTAGGGATAGCCGGATTCGGTCAGCGACCGGGGGCCGAAGTCGGTGGCGACCAGCACGGTGTCCCGGTCCTCCCAGGCGCTGTCGGATTTGGCTTCCGGCAGCGTGAAGCCGTCCACGACGAACGCCCGCGAATCCTGGTCAAACTCGCGCACCACCCGGGCATCCTGGCCACCATCCGAGAGGCTCACCAGGCAGCGCGGTCCTGCGTGCGGCTGGCAGTCCACGCCCTGGTACACCCAGTTGCGCTGCTCCGCGGTCGCCAGCGCGTCAACGTCCAGCAACGTCTCCCAGACCGGGGTTGCGGTGGCGTACGAAGCGAGCGGCGTGCGGCGCCACAGGCCGCGCACATGCTCATCGTCCTGCCAGAAGTTGTAGACCCGACCCGCGCGCAGCGCGCCGTAGGGAATGCGGGTGCGGTCCTCGAGGATGCTCAGCGCCTGCTGGTAGGCGGGCGCATAGCGGGCGTCACCGGTGAGCCGCTGCAGGGCGCGCTGGTTCTGCTGCTGCACCCATTCGAGCGCGCGCTTGCCCTCGATGTCTTCCAGATACAGGAAGGGATCCGGTGCGGCGGCGGCCAGCCCCAGGGAGGCGATTGCGGCCAGCATGGGCTCTTCTCCTTGAGGCGGTTCAGCAGTCGGGGACATTGACCGCCAGGCCTCCCTGCGAGGTCTCCTTGTAGATCGCCGACATGTCGTGCCCGGTCTGGCGCATGGTCGCGATGACCTGGTCGAGGGAGACCTTGTGGCTGCCGTCACCGCGCATCGCCAGCCGTGCCGCGTTGATCGCCTTGATCGCACCCATCGCGTTGCGTTCGATGCAGGGGATCTGGACCAGGCCCGCGACCGGATCACAGGTGAGCCCCAGGTTGTGCTCCATCCCGATCTCCGCGGCGTTCTCGATCTGCTCATTGGTCCCGTGCAGCGCCGCGACCAGGCCCGCGGCCGCCATCGAGCAGGCCACGCCCACTTCGCCCTGACAGCCCATCTCCGCCCCGGATATCGATGCATTGCGCTTGTAGAGCATGCCGATCGCGCCGGCCGTGAGCAGGGCGCGGATGATGCCCGCTTCGCTGGCACCGGCCTCGAAGCGTTCGTAGAAGTGCAGGACCGCCGGAACGATGCCGGCGGCGCCGTTGGTCGGCGCGGTGACGACGCGGCCGCCGGCTGCATTCTCTTCGTTGACCGCCAGCGCCCAGGCATTCACCCAGTCCATCGCCTCCAGGGCCCCGTGGGCGGCTCGACCTTCGACCAGGGTCCGATGCAGCTTCGGCGCCCGGCGCCGCACCTTCAGGACGCCGGGCAGCACCCCGGTCTGGCGGAACCCGCGCACGACACAGGCCTGCATCACCCGCCAGATCGCAAGCAGCTGCTCGCGGATCTCATCGTCATTGCGCCAGGTACGCTCATTGGCCAGCATCAGTTCGAAAATCTCCAGGCCCTGCTCGCGGCACAGCGCCAGCAGTTCCCCGCCGGAGGCGAACGGATGAGGCGGCGCGGTACCGGTGTTCTGCGGCTCCGGATCGTCGCCCCGGACGATGAAGCCACCGCCCAGGGAGTAGTAATCCTCCTCGGCCAGTCGCGCACCGGCCGCATCGAGCGCACTGAAGCGCATGCCATTGGGGTGCCGGGGCAGCCGTTCGGCGCGCATGAAGAGCAGCTGCATGGGCTCATCGAAGGCGATCTCATGCGTTCCCAGCAGCGCGAGCCGACCGCTGCCGCGGATGCGCTGCAACGCAGGTTCCATGCTGTCCGGATCCACATCGCCCGGATCTGCGCCCATCAGACCGAGCAGTACCGCCCGGTCCGTGCCATGGCCGCCGCCGGTCAGTGCCAGCGATCCGTAGAGCCGGACCACGACCTCAGCCGTCCTCCCGAGAAGGCCCGCCGCCTGCAGCCGCAGCGCGAACTCGCGCGCCGCCCGCATCGGGCCCATGGTGTGTGAACTCGAGGGACCGATGCCGATCTTGAAGATGTCGAAGATCGAAAGACTCACCAGATGTGCACGCGCTGGTCGGGCGGCCGGTACATCCTGTCACCCGGCTTGACGCCGAAGGCCTCGTAGAAGGCATCCTGGTTGCGCACCGGCAGCTCGCCGCGCGCCGCGAACGGCGAATGCGGATCGGACTTCAGCCACACGATCTGCTGCTTCTCCCGAACCTTGCCCATCCAGCTCTGCACGAAGGCCAGGAAGAAACGCTGGTCGCCCGTATAGCCGTCGATGACCGGTGCCGGATGGCCGTGCAGGGAGAGGTGGTAGGCCTTGTAGGCGACCGCCAGCCCCGAATTGTCGGCGATGTTCTCCCCCAGGGTGAGCTTGCCGTTGACGTGGTAGCCGGGCAGCGGTTCGAAGGCATCGTACTGGGCGACCAGCGCCGCGGTCTTCGCCGCGAAGCGCTCGTGGTCGGCCTTGGTCCACCAGTCGCGCAGATTGCCGTCGGCATCGAACTGGCTGCCCTCGTCGTCGAACCCGTGACTCATCTCGTGGCCGATGACGGCCCCCACGGCGCCGTAGTTGGCGGCATCGTCGACCCGGGGATCGAAGTTCGGCGGCTGCAGGTAGGCCGCCGGGAACACCACCTCGTTGAGATCGGGCCGGTAGTAGGCATTGACCGTCTGCGGCGTCAGGAGCCACTCGTCATGATCGACGGGCTTGCCGAGCTTGCCCAGCTGGTACCGGAATTCCCATTCGTTGGCGCGCATCACGTTGCCGATGAGGTCGTTGCGCCGGATCTCGAGGCCGCCATAATCACGCCACTTCTGCGGATAGCCGATCTTGCGGTGCAGTTTCGCCAGTTTCTCGAGGGCCTGCCTGCGGGTCTCCGGTCCCATCCAGTCCAGCTGGGTCACGTCCTGGCGATAGGCGGCAAGCAGGTTATCGACCAATGACTCCATCCGCGCCTTGGTCGCGGGCGGAAAATACTTCGCGACATACAGTTTCCCCAGCCCGAAGCCGATGCCGCTTTCGACCACGGCAATGCCCCGCTTCCAGCGCGGCCGGATCTGCGGCGTGCCGCGCAGCGCGGTGCCGTAGAATGCGAAGCTGGCATCGACGAAATCCCGGGGCATGACGCCCGCGAATTCACGGATCAGCTGCCAGCGCAGATAGCTCTTCCAGGTGGCCAGCGGCTCGGTCTTCACCATCTCGCCGAAGGCCTTGAAGTAGCTCGGCTCGCCGATGATCACGTAGTCCGACTTGCCGCTCACGCCGACGTCGGTCAGGTACCGCTGCCAGCCGTAGCCCGGACTGAGAGTCTGCAGCTGCGGGAAGGTGGTCTTGTTGTAGGTCTTGACCGGATCGCGCAGTTCGGTGCGCGTCCACTGCGCCTGCGCCATGCGGGTTTCGAGCGCCAGCACGGCTTTGGCCTGCGCCGCCGCGTCAGGCTGCCCGGCGAGGGCCAGCAGCTTCTGGATGGCCTCGAGGTAGCGGCCGCGGACCTGGAGCAGCCGCGGGTCATCATTCTTGATGTAGTAATCGCGATCCGGCATGCCCAGGCCGTCCTGATCGAGGCCGGCGGCGTTGCGGCTGGAGTCGCGGGCATCGGGTCCGACGCCGAGGCCATACGGGGTCGATACCCCGATGCGATTGAGGTGCGCGAACAGGGCCGGCAGTTCGTTCTTCGACTTCAGGGCGTCGATGCGCGCGAGTTCCTCCTTGAGAGGGCCGAGCCCCGCCGCCTGCACCGCGGCCTCGTCCATGAAGCTCGCGTACAGGTCGCCGATCTTGCGGGCCTCGGAGCCGGCCGGCGCGCTGCGGTCCTTGGCCGCAGCCTCGATGATTTCATGCAGCTCATCGAGATTCTTGTCCGCCAGTCCCGTGTCGATCGAAACATAGGCGCGGTCCTCGGGAATGATCGTCGTCCTGAGCCAGTGACCATTCGCGTGCTGGTAGACGTCATCCTGCACGCGCACCGCCGGGTCCATGGCGGCGGTATTCAGCCCCGAACCTTGCGACGCGGGCGGGCCCGCGGGCGACTGGGCCCGGCCCGGCGTCGCGCATAGCGCAGTCAGCGCCGCCGTTGCCAGGACACGGGCCAGGAGGACGCAGGGCTGCTTTGGGAAATGATCCACTGTTGTGCTCCGCTATCGGGATGTGCGGATTATAGCGACACCGCGGACCCGCACAGGAAACGGCGGACACACGCGGCAAAGCGCGCGGCGGAGCCCGGCGCGTGGGCAAAGAACAGCGAGGGTTCGATGAGCTCCAGCTCCAGCACCCGCGGCGCGCCGGACCCGTCGCGAAGCAGATCGACGCGTGCATACAGGGGCGCGGCGAACGGGATGGCGGCGAGGGCCAGGCGGGCGATCGCAAGCTCATCCGCAAGCGCGGCGCGGGCGCCGATGCTCTCCGGGGCGAACAGCTCCCCGGTCGCGGCAGCCCCCGGTTGCAGCAGCGGCCCCTTGCGTATCGAATGACTGAACTCGCCGCCGAAGAACACCAGCGCCGCCTCACCTTCGGCATCCACGCGCTCGAGGTAGGGTTGCAGCAGGACGCTCCGATGTGCGTGCAGCAGCCGCGTCGCATGTTCGATGGCCTGCCGCGAACCGCGGCGGTGGCGCTGCGCATCACGCGATCCGGCGCCGACCGCGGGCTTGATCACGAATTCGGCGCAGGCATGGACACCTTCGAACCGCGCGAGTTCGACCGCCACGTCCACTCCCGGCTCCAGGAAGCAGGTCGGCACGATGGGCACGCCGGCTGCGGCGAGGGTGCCAAGGTAGTGCTTGTCGATATTCCAGCGGACGGTCGGCAGCGGATTCACGAGCCGCGACTGTCGCGACGCCGCTTCCGCCCAGCTCAGGAACTGGGCAGGACGTGACATATAGTCCCAGGTCGAGCGCAGCAGCAACATGTCGAACTGTGACCAATCGTGCGCCGAGTCCCAGGGCACGACGGCGACCTCCAGACCCGCGTGGTGCAGCGCATCCGCAAGCGGCGGCAGATCCTCGTCCAGCGCCTGCGCTTCTCGGGCCGTCACCAGCGCGACGCGACGCCGGTTTTCGACGGCGGTCACGCGCGCCCGCGCTTCGTGCATCGCATCACCGGGAATCCGTGCACTCGCGCAGAGTGCAGAAGATTAACTATCGGTAGTTTTCGCATCGTTCCGAGCCTGATAAATTCGTCCCACGTCATGACAGTATCCAAGAACTGGACATTTCCTGCTGCTCTGCAACCCCGGCCCGAGCAGGTGCCGTTCGATCTGCACGCGGCCCTGCAATCGGTGGTGATGGTTCATTCGGAGATTCCGGAAGGCGCCTTCACGGCCCCGCTGCTCGGTACCGAGCGCATCGGCAGCGGTGTCGTCATCGGCGAGGACGGCATGGTGCTGACCATCGGTTACCTCATCACCGAGGCCAGCAACGTGTGGCTGTCCACCCATAACGGCCGTGCCGTACCCGGCCATGTGGCGGGCTACGATCCCACGTCGGGTTTCGGGCTGGTGCTGCCCCTCGGTGACCTGCGGGTACCGGTCCTGCAGCGCGGCTCGTCAGCCGGGCTCGAAGTGGGTGCGAACGCCATCGTGATCGGTCACGGCGGGCTTGCGCATTCCCTCAACGTGCACGTCACGGCACGTCGTGAATTCGCCGGTCACTGGGAATATCTGCTGGACGACGCGATCTTCACGGCACCGGCCCATCCGCAGTGGGGTGGCACGGCGCTGGTCGGCACCGACGGGCGCCTGCTCGGCGTCGGCTCGCTGCTGGTGGAGGAGTCCACCAGCGAGGAGACCTTCGATGCCAACCTGTTCGTTCCGGTGGATCTGCTCGATCCCATCCTCGACGACATGCTGAGGGCCGGACGGCCGCTGCAGACACCACGGCCGTGGCTCGGCATGTACGCCACCGAACAGCAGGGCCGGCTGGTCGTCGGCGCGCTGGCCGAGGACGGCCCGGCGCATCGCGCCGGCGTCAAGGTCAATGACGAGGTCACCGCCGTGGCGGGCCGCGGCGTGGACGGTCTTGCGGACATGTTCCGCAAGGTATGGAGCATCGGTCCCGCCGGTGCCGAAATTCCCCTCACCCTCACCCGGGGCGAGCAGACCTCACAGGTGAGGGTGCATTCCGCGGATCGCTACGACTACCTGCTGAAACCCCGCCAGCACTAGCCCGACGAACCCGACAGACAGGTCTTCATATAGGCCTTGCGGTCAGCACCCTTCAGACCCTTGGTCGTGGCATCCGCATTGCAGGTCTTCATCTTCTGCTGCTGGGGAGTCAGCGCCTTCGCCGCCGGCGCCGAACCGCCGCCCGACAGGCAGGTCTTCATGAACGACTTGCGGGCATCGCCCGTGAGCTTCTGATCTCCGGCCTGCGCGTTGCAGGTCGTCATCCTGGTCTGCTGGCTGTTGTCGGCATGGGCGGCAGTCATCCCACCCAGTGCCAGCACGATCACGGCCGTCGCGGACTTGAGCATACGCATGAAGGGTCTCCCTGATTTTGTTGCGACCGCCGCGCAGTATACGGTATACGGCATGTCAGTACGCCGCAGCCGCCTTCAGCGTGCGGCCGCGCGCAGCACCTGCATCAGATTCTCGGCCACCCGCACCACGTCCGCGTCGGTCATCTGCGCGAACAGCGGCAGCGTCAGGATGTTGCGGCCGACGCGTTCGGTGATCGGGAAATCGCCCGGTCCGAAGCCCAGGCGGCGGTACAGCGCGAACAGGTGGATCGCCGGATAATGCACGCCGGTCGCGATGCCGAGATCGGACAGGCGCTCCATGACCTGGGCGCGCCGGATCGTGAGCCGCTCCTCGGGCAGCACCACCTGGAACATGTGCCAGTTGCTGTGGGCGAAGTCGGCCACCGGGAGCTGCAGGCCGAACTCGACTGCGCCGCGTTCCTGCAGCTGCATGAAATACAGGCGCGCGAGCTCGGCGCGTCTTGCGTTGAATCGTGCCAGGTGCGGCAGCTGGCCGAGCCCCACGCGCGCCGCGACATCCGTGAGGTTGAACTTGCCGCCGGCCAGCTCCACCTCCATGCCGTCGAAACCGCTGCGGACCACGCCCTGCAGGCGGTACTGTTCCGCGAGCCTCGCCTCCTCCGCGTTGTTCATGACCAGGCACCCGCCTTCGATGCAGGTGATGTTCTTGTTCGGGTGGAAGCTGATCGAAACGAGATCGCCGATCGATCCGATCGGCTTGCCCCGGAACTGGCTGCCCATCGCCTGCGCGGCATCTTCGACGACCCGCAGACCGTGCCGGTTCGCGATCGAGTACAGGGCGTCGCGGTCGACCGGCAGTCCGGCCAGGTCCACGGGCAGGAGGGCGCGCGTGGCGGACGTGATCGCCCCCTCGATGCGCCCGAGATCGATGTTGCGGGTCACCGGATCGATGTCGACGAACCGCGGCCGGGCGCCGACGGCGAGAATCACGTTGCTGGTGGCCACCCACGACAGCGGCGTGGTGATCACTTCGTGCCCGGGCCCGACGCCAGCGATGCGCAACGCGATTTCCATGGTGCACGTGCCCGAATTGAACGCGCGCACCGGACGGCCGCCGAAGTACCGGCTCAGCGCCGCCTCGAAGGCCTTGACCTGCGGGCCGGAGGTGATCCATCCGGAGCGGAGCACCTCGCACACACCCTGGATGGTTTCCTCATCGATGCTCGGCCGGGTCATCGGCAGCAGGTCGGGACGTTGGGTACCCATCAGTGGTGCATCCTGGCAAGGGTGAAGACGCCGGCGCAGATCAGGGCGATGCCCACGAGCTTGCCGGCGCTGAGTGCTTCGCCGAACAGGAGCGCGGCGGCGAAGGCATTCACCACATAGCCGATGGACAGCATCGGATAGGCGACGCTCACCGGCACCCGCGACAACGCCCCGAGCCACACGATGACGCTGACGCCATAGCAACCCAGGCCCACCCACAGCGGCACCGCCGCGAGCAGGTGCATGACCGAGGACCAGGACACCTGGCCGGAGTCGGCGACCAGTTCCCCGCTGTGCCGGGTCGCGGCCTTCAGGAGCAGTTGCGCGCAGGCATTGAGCAGCACGCCGCCGAGCAGCAGGCACCAGGTCAGCCAGGTCATTGGCGGCTCACGATGAAAGTGCGCGGCGAACGGGCGCGCATGACCATGGGCAGGTCTGCGTCGCGAAGCAGCTCATAGGTCGGCCGCTCGAGCACGGCCAGCGCCTGGCCGCCGTCGCGCCAGGCCGTCTCGAAGGTGGCCAGCGAACCGATCGACTTCGCCGGTTCCAGGGTCTGGCCGAAATCCAGTTCTCCGCGGTATTCGACCAGCGTCACGGGATGCCTCAGATAGAAGGTCAGGCTCTGATCATACGTTCGCACGCTGTACACCGGTACATCCTGGCGCAGCGAGGGGGGCAGTTGCCGCAACAGGGTCGCGCCGGAATACACCGGTGACAGGATCGAGGCGGCCCACAGCACGCCCGCCCAGGTCGCCAGTCCGCCCAGGCCCACCGCCAGCGTGGGTCGCAGGCCGTCCGGCCGGACCCGCAGCGCCGCAACGCCACCGGCCGCACAGCACAGCCCCATCAGCACCACGGCCGGCCGGATCGGCAGCCAGTAGGGCGCGCGCACGGGATCGTGCAGCAAGTGCGGCAGCAGCGCGGCGCCGATGAGCATCAGCACGCCCGCGAGCGCCATCCCCGCGCCCGTGATCTTCAGGTCCCGGTCCAGACGCGGCGTCGGACCGGTCGCCATCAGCAGCGCCAGCTGCGGGAACAGCGGCATGATGTAGGTGATCAGCTTGGAGTCGGAGGCGGAGAAGAACACGAACACCACCGCGCACCAGACCCAGGCGAAGCGCCGCAGGTCGAATGCGGGCCGCGCACCGTCGGCGCGCCAGTCGCGGCTCAGCGCCCGCAGCGCCGGCACCACCCAGGGCAGCACGCCGGCGAGCAGTACCGGGATGAAGAACCACCAGGGCTGGTAGCGATCCTCGATCTTCGTCAGGAACCGCTGGAAGTGCTCGCGCACGAAGAAGAACTGGAAGAACTGCGGGAGCCGGTGCTGGATCAGGATCAGCCACGGCAGGCACAGCACGGCGAACACCACGGTCCCGCGCACCAGCAGCAGGCGCCGCCACGGCGTCAGGTCCCGCTGCAGGACCGAGTAGGCGATGAGTGTCAGCAGCGGCAGGACGCCGGCAATCAGTCCCTTGGTCAGGAACGCGGCGGCGATGCCCGCCCAGCTGAGCAGCATCCAGCGCCGCCAGTGCGCGGCGCGCTGGGCAATGCAGAAGGCGACGAAGGTCACCGTGTTGAAGAGCGTCAGGCTCATGTCCAGCGTGAGCTGGTGGCCCAGCAGGATGAACAGCAGCGAGCTGCCCAGCATGACGGCGGCGCGCGCGGCCGCGGCCCCGTTCCACTCGCGGCGCACGAAGACCCACAGCACGAACAGCGTGGCCAGCGCGCACAGGCCGTCGTACAGGCGTGCCGACCAGGCGCTCGGTCCGAAGAGCGCCTCGCTGATGGCGGTGGCCCAGTACTGCAACGGCGGCTTCTCGATGTAGACCAGCCCGTTCAGATGCGGAATCACCCAATCACCGCTCGCCAGCATCTCGCGCGGAATTTCCGCGTAGCGGCCCTCGTCCGGATTGTAGAGGCCCCGAAATCCGAGGCTGACCAGCCAGCCCGCCACGAACAGGACCAGCAGCGGCCAGCGCCAGCGCGCCGTCACAGGGTGGCCCCCTGGACGGCAAGCTCGCCGGAGCGGCCGGGAACGGCTCCCCAGGTCAGCTGGTGCCGGGGGATGGCAGCGGGATCGAGACTGCAGTAATAGTCGTGCAGGCTCGTGAGCTGCAGGCCGGACTCGCGCCAGGCCCGCAGCAGGTACTCGAACTGCGCCAGCAGCTTCTGGCCTTCGAGTTCCGCGTGCAGGGTGAAGACATGCGTGTCGGTGGCTCCGCCCGCCGACAGGCGCAGGATTTCCTCGGCGGCGCCCTGGGCGCTCCGCCCCTCGACGCCGATCAGCTCATCGAAGGTCGGCAGGGTGGTGGGCAGCTGCGGGCAGTGGCCCTGCACTTGCGCCATCGTCGGCCAGAACGGGGCCCTCCCCCGCGAATCACTGGCGTACTCCAGCGCGAACTCGCGCTCCAGATCGAGCACGCCGGCATTGAGCTGCCAGCCGGCGGCGGCATGGGCCCGCGCCGGCGTGCCGAACACGCCCTGGAAGGCCTTGAGGGCGCGTTCGAATTCGCGGCGCGTCCAGGCCGGGTCGGCGTGCGCGACGCCATCCTGCCAGCGCACGTGATCATGACAGTGCACGCCGACCTCGAAGCCGGCGTCGCGCACGGCGCGCATGACCTCACCGCCCCGCCGGTCGATGCGCGGGCCCGGGAGCAGCGTGCCATACAGGAGCGTGCGCACGCCGTAGTGCTCCACGACGCTGGTGCGGCGGACCTTGCCGAGGAAGCCGCGGCGGAACACCCGTTTGAGAGCGCGGCCGGTGTGATCGGGGCCCAGGCTGAAATAGAAGCTGCCGCCCGCCTTCAGCCGGCTCATGGCCGCCAGCAGGGCGGGCACTCCCTCGAGCGTGCCGCGCAGGGTGTCGACATCCACCTTCAATGCGATCCGACGTGTCTGCACGGCGGATCAGGAGGCTTCGACCAGGGCCCGGGCTTCCTTGATGTCCCCCTTGTAGGACTCGAATACATGCTTGAGCGCCGTGGGCATGTCGACGTCCGGCTTCCAGCCCAGTTCCTCGACGGTGTTCCTGATCCAGGGCCGGCGGGCGCGCACGTCCTGGTATCCCGACCCGTAGTACTTCTCCGCGGTCACCTCGACGAGCTTCACCGACTTGGCGAACTGCGCGTACTCCGGGATGGACCGGGCCGTGGCCAGCATCAGTTCGGCGAGTTCGCGGATCGAAAGATCGTTGGCCGGATTGCCGATGTTGTAGATCTTGCCCGAAGCCACGCCATCCTTGTTGGCGATGATCTTCAGCAGACAGCCGATGCCCTCCGAAATATAGGAGAAGCAGCGCCGCTGCGTGCCGCCATCGACCAGCTTGATGTCCTCCCCGCGCACGATGTTGCCGAGGAACTGGGTGAGGACCCGCGAACTGCCCTCCTTCGCCGTCATCATGCGATCCAGCCCCGGGCCGATCCAGTTGAAAGGCCGGAACAGGGTGTGATCGAGCCGGCCCTCCTGGCCGTAGGACCAGATGACCCGATCGAGCATCTGCTTGCTGCAGGAGTAGATCCAGCGCGACTTCGGTACCGGGCCCAGCACCAGCGGCGATTCGTAGGGATGGAACTCCGCCTCCTGCGACATGCCGTAGATCTCGGAGGTCGACGGAAACACCACCCGCTTGCGATGTTTGACGCACTGGCGGATCAGCGGCAGGTTCGCCTCGAAGTCCAGCTCGAAGACCCGCAGCGGATCGGAGATGTACGTGGCCGGGGTCGCGATGGCGACCAGCGGCAGCACCGTGTCGCACTTGCGGATGTGGTACTCGACCCACTCGCGGTTGATGGTGATGTCGCCCTCGAAGAAATGAAAGCGCGGATGCTTGAGCACATTGGCCAGCCGGTCGGATTCGAGGTCCATCCCGTAGACGTCCCAGTCGGTCTCGCGGATGACCGCCTCACTCAGGTGGTGGCCGATGAAGCCATTGACCCCCAGGATGAGCAGCTTCTTCATGAGCATCTTCCTTATCAATCGCGGGCAGTGAAACTGAAGCGCCAGGGCTGCGTGCCGAAGCGCTCCTGAAATTCGCGTGCATCGAAGCGGGTGCCATCGATGATCACGCTTCCGATCCGCAGCCGGACCGCGTCCTGGCAATCCAGGAACAGCTCGCCCTCCGAGACGTACAGGCACGGCTGCAGGTGCCGGGCCGGCTGCCCGGTGAGGTGCGAGCTGCCAAAGACCACACGCCGGCCGCCCACGTCCAGGAACGCTCCGGGAAACGGCGGCGCCACGGCGCGGATCATGGCGTGGACCCGCCTTCCCGGCCAGTCCGGATGGAGGCGGCCGTCCTCGGGCCGGCGGCCCCCGAAGTATGAGCCGGCGGCGAGGTCCATGGTGCGGCCCGGCGGCGGCCCGCAGGCCATCACCGGCAGCACCGCGGCGAGCACCCGTGCCGCCGCGGCCGCCACGGCCAGGGATACCGTCAGGGCATCATCGTCCGGCCCGATGGGCACCGCCTCCTGCGCCACGATCGGACCGGCATCCGGGCGGGCCACCATGTAGTGCAGCGTGGCCCCGGCCTGTGTCTCGCCGTTGGCGATCGCCCAGTTGACCGGAGCGCGGCCGCGATAGCGTGGCAGCAGCGAACCATGCATGTTGAGGGCGCCCCGGCGCGCGAGCTCCAGGATCCGGGGCGGCAGCATGGAGCGGTAGTAGAAGGCCAGGATGTAGTCGGGCGCCAGGCCTCTGATCTCGTCGAGCCATTGCGCAGCGCCGGGATCGCCGGGCGTCACGGCGCGCACGCCGCGCGCCGCCGCGAGCTCGGCGACGCTGGCGAACCAGCGCTGCTCGCCGGGCTGGTCCTGATGCGTGAACACCAGGGGGACCTGCACCCCCTGGTCCAGCAGCACCTGCAGGCAGCGTTGACCGACCTCGCTGTAGGCGAAAACGACGGCGCTAAACACGAGTGGTCTCGAGCGCCGGGAGGCGCTCGGGATCGGTTTGCGGTGCCATCAGCTGCGCGGCGGCCTGCTCGGGGCCGAGTACCGCCGCAACCAGGTAGCGCGGCCGGCCGCGGACCTGCTCGTAGGTGCGACCGACGTATTCGCCGATGAGCCCGATGCCGAACAGTGCCAGTCCCAGCAGGAAGAACACGATGGCGAACAGGGTGAACACACCCTGCACGTCCGGCCCGTGCACGATGCGATCGTAGATCAGGTACAGGAACAGCAGCAGCGAGATGCCCGAGATGGCCATGCCGAGCATCGAGAACAGCTGCAGCGGCACCACCGTGAAACCGGTCATCAGATCGAAGTTCAGCCGGATGAGCTTGTAGAAGGAGTACTTGGACTGTCCGGCGTGCCGCGACTCGTGGGCGACCTCGATCTCGACCGGATTGCTCGCGTACAGGTACGCGAGCGCCGGAATGAAGGTGTTCACCTCCCCGGAGCCGTTGACCGCATCGATGACGTGGCGCGAGTAGGCCCTGAGCATGCAGCCCTGGTCGGTGATCCGGATCGGCGTCATGCGCTCGCGCAGCGAATTGATGCGCCGCGACAGGAAGGTCCGGGCCCAGTGGTCCTGGCGTCCCAGACGGATCGTTCCGACGTAGTCATGACCCGCATCGGCCGCCGCCAGCAGCCGTGGGATTTCCTCCGGCGGATTCTGCAGATCCGCGTCCAGCGTGACCACGACGTCGCCGTTCGCCGCGGCGAACCCGGCCATGATGGCGGAGTGCTGGCCGAAGTTGCGGCGGAACACGATCACCCGGGTGTGCGCCGGCCGTGCCTGGTACTGCGCGCGCAGCAGCGCCACCGACCGGTCCCGGCTGCCATCGTCCACGAAAACACACTCCCAGCTGCACGGCAGCCGGTCGAGCGTCGCGTACAGCCGCTGGAACAGCAGCGGCAGGTTGGCCTCCTCGTTGTACACCGGGATGACAACGCTGAGATGAGGGTGATCGTTGCCTGACATGCCTGGATTTCGGTTCCGTGGTGGTATTCTAAACTCAAGAAATGGACGACTACCGCTTCGAACCGGCCGCGCCACGCGATGCCTCGCGGATCGCGGCCTTGTCGCGCGAGTTCATCGAGAATGGCCTGCGTCCGTCCTGGTCGGCCGAACGTATACTTTGCCATATCAAGCGTAGCGATAGCGTGGTCCTGACCGCCCGCTTCCGGGGTCCCCTGACCGTCCAGCTCGCCGGATTTGCCATCATGCAGTTCGGCGATGACCGTGCCCATCTGAATCTGCTGGCGGTGACGCCGGCCCACCAGCGCCGCGGCCTCGGCCGCCGGCTGATGCGCTGGCTGCATGAAACCGCGGTCGTCGCGGGGACGTTTGACCTCAGCCTGGAGTTGCGCACCCACAACGTCGGGGCGCGCCGCTTCTATGAATCCTTGGGCTACCGGGCCGGGATGCTGATGCCGGGCTACTACCAGGGTCAGGAGGACGCGCAGCGCATGAGTTGCGATCTGCGCGTCAACCAGGGTCAGCTCACAGCGTGATACCGACGGACTTGGTCTCCAGCATGCTCTCGATGCCGGCGCGGCCATGCTCCCGGCCCCAGCCGGACTGCTTGTAGCCACCGAAGGGCACGGCCGGGTCGAGGCCGGCACCCCCGTTCACCTGCACGGTGCCCGCGCGGATCTTGCGCGCGAGCTTGTGAACGATGCTGACATCACGGGTCCAGATGTACGAGGACAGCCCGTAGGTGGTGTCGTTGGCGACCCGGGCGATGCGGTCCAGGTCATCATCGTCGATGGGCATGGCGCAGATCACCGGCCCGAAGATCTCCTCGCGCACCACCTTCATGCTGCGGTGGGTCTGCGCCAGGACCGTGGGTTGCACGAAGTACCCCTCGTCCCCCTGCCGCTTGCCGCCCGTCACCACTTCGGCGCCTTCGCTCTGGCCGGAGTTGATGTAGCCCGTCACCCGGTCGAGTTGTCCCTGCGAGACCAGCGGTCCGAGATGGGTGTCGGGTTCCAGGCCCGATCCGACCTTGAGTGTCCGGGCCATGCCCGAGATCCCCTCGACCACCTGGTCGAAGACCTTCCTGTGCACGTAGAGGCGCGAGCCGGCGACGCAGATCTGCCCGGAATTGGCGAACACGGCCATGGCGGCGCCGGGTATGGCGCGCGCCATGTCGGCGTCCGGGAAGATGAACGTGGGTGATTTTCCGCCCAGCTCCAGCGTCACCCGCTTGAGGGTCGCCGACGCCGCCTGCACGATCCATTTGCCGGTGGCCGTGGATCCGGTGAAGGCGATCTTGTCGACATCCGGATGTTCCACCAGCGCCTTGCCGGCGGGGTCGCCGTAGCCGGTCACGATGTTGACCACGCCCGGCGGAATACCGGCCTCGAGAACCAGGCGGCCCAGCAGCAGCGCGCCGAAGGGCGTGAGCTCCGCGGGCTTGAGCACCATGGTGCATCCCGAGGCGATCACGGCGGCGACCTTGTCCGCTTCCATGGCGAAGGGGAAATTCCAGGGCGTGATGCAGCCGACGACACCGATGGGCTCGTGCAGCGTGTAGGCGAGCTTGTTGGGCTCCGACAGTTCGGGAACTTCGCCATGCACCTTGCCGCTCCAGCCGGCGGCATAGCGCATGCCATTGGCGGTGCCCAGGGCGCCGGCGAACTTCGCCATGCCGAAGGGCATGCCGTTGTCGAGGCTCAGTACCTGCCCGATCTCATCGGCCGCCTGTTCGATAAGGTCGGCGAGTTTCCACAGCAGCCGCGCGCGGGCGACCGGCGGCATGGCGGGCCAGGGACCATTCTCGAACGCATTGCGTGCGGCGCGCACCGCAAGATCGATGTCCTCCGCGCCACCCGCGGCGGCATGCCCCAGCACCTTGCCCGTGGCCGGGTTCAGCACCTCGATCCGGCCGGCGCCGCGGGGCTCGACCCACTCGTTGTTGATCAGCAGCCCATGTTTCTTCGCCATGAAGGCCAGGGGAGCGGCAAAGTCCGGTTTGAGAGCTGCGTTCATGACTGAATCCTCACTTGTTGTCCTGGTCCTGCAGGCGCAGATGCGTGACGCCCTGGTCGTCGATGTACTCGTGGTTGTTCTCGCACACGTACTCGAGCATTTCGTAGTCGCGCATGCGCTTGTAGGCGAAGGTGAACGTCCAGGGCTGCTCCAGCGTCACCGGGTCCTCGACCGTGATCTGGTCGTGCAGGATGTCCGGCCGCACCAGTCGCAGCCGCTCGGTGATGCGCATCTGGTCGCTGTGCGGCATTTCGCTGTGGCCGAGCACCGATTCCTTGACGCCGATGGTGTCGACGACCAGCGTCGAACCTTCCCAATGCGCCACCGAATGCCCGTAGTACCCCGGCGCGACATCGCCGATCTTCGCCTGGGGCTTGCCTATGTAGATGCGCCGCACCTGGGAGAAGGCTTCGGCGATGATGGTGACCTGCCCGGGGGTCTGAAGGATTTCCAGCGGATAGATCGCGGACATCATCTCCGGCATGCCATAAGGCAGACAGTCGACACCGCTGGCCGCGATCGGCTCGCCCTTGGCGTCCGATTCGCGTTCCCTGGCCCGCCTGGCGTCGTAGGGGCCCTGGTACTTGGGCCTGAGCACCATCTTGGTGGCGGGCGGCGGCAGCGCGGCCGGGTCCGGCGGCCCACCGCGTCCGCCGATGCCGGGATAGCGCTGCCAGTCACCGGTGAAGTCGACCGGTCCGAGATCACGCCGCGCTGGTTTTTCCGCATCCGCCGCCTGCGCGGCCGTACCCAGGAGCACCGCCGCCGCAATGGCGGCACCGAGCATCGGGCCGAGTCTTGGCATCGGCATGTGTTCAGGACCTCGGGAAGACGCCGGCCGGCGGATTGCCGTCGCTCAATTCACGACCGTCCGAGAGCGTGGCCTTCTCCAGCATCCCGCCGGGCTGCCCGTTGCGCAGC
Source organism: Steroidobacteraceae bacterium (assembly GCA_035503515.1). Lineage (GTDB taxonomy): Bacteria > Pseudomonadota > Gammaproteobacteria > Steroidobacterales > Steroidobacteraceae > DAIDKA01. Next base: position 41,275 of record DATJTJ010000036.1, on the reverse strand, counting down.
GGGTTGATCAGCAGCGTGACCTTGTCGCCCTGCTTCACGTCGTTGAACTTCCAGCCCACCCGCGTGAGCACGTTGGGACTGGCGCACTCGACGGTGTAGTGCTTGCTGCCGGAGGCGTCGGGAACCTCCAGCTGGATGAACACATGCGGGTTGGTCCATTCGAACTTGAGCACGGTTCCGGTCACGGTCACACGGTTCTGATGATCGAACAGGGCAAAGGAATGATGGGCCGACGCCGGCAGCGCGACCCCCGCCCCCAGGATCCCGAGTCCGAGTGCTGCGGCCAGCGACACCGACGGCGCGTGGCCCCTGGAATTCCTTGCCATGAATGTATCCCTCTGCGGACGCTCAGCAGGCTCTTATGACACGGACCGCCTATGGCCGCAATCGCTGGGCGAAGTGCCAGGCATGCCCTTCGGGATCCAGTACCGTGTAGCCACGGTCCGTCCAGTAGTCCGCGCCGTAGTCGGTCGTGGCCAGTGCACGCGCCACCACGGCCCCTTCTGACAGGGCCTGTGTGTAGTGGGCCTCGATGTCGTCCACGTAGATGAACAGCGCCTGGGTGTTGGCCCCGTCAAGGGACCGCGGAGAGCGGGCCGGCATGGGCGGCTGCGGGCGTTCCCCGGCCACCATGACCACGGCATCCCCGAAGGTGAGTTCCGAGTGCCGGATGCCGCCGTCCCCGTCCGGGACCTTCACCCGCACGGAAAAGCCGAAGGCGCGCACCAGCCAGTCGATCGCCCGCGCCGGATCCTGGTAGGCCAGCGAGGATGAGATCCGCGGCCAGCCTGGAGGAGTGGGACGGGTGGTCTGCACAATGACGCTATGTTCGGCCAGAATCCGCGCCCTATGCAACCTGGCCTGAACCTGGCGCTGGACCGGCGGCTGCCCATCAGCATCCGCGCAGCGGATATCACCGACGCCCTGGCCCGCAACCCGGTCATCATCGTCTGCGGTGCGACCGGCTCGGGCAAATCGACCCAGCTGCCCAAGATCTGCCTGGCCGCCGGCAGGGGGGCGGGAGCTCTGATCGGCCATACGCAGCCGCGCCGGATCGCGGCCCGCGCCCTGGCGAACCGGATCGCCGCCGAACTGGGCACCCGCGTGGGCGCGGCCGTCGGCTGTCAGGTCCGCTTCGAGGATCGCACGGGCCCGGACTGTCGCCTCAAGCTCATGACCGACGGCATCCTGCTGCGCCAACTGACCGCCGATCCGCAGCTGCGGGCCTACGACACGCTCATCATCGACGAAGCCCACGAGCGCAGCCTCAACATCGACCTGCTGCTCGGGTCCCTGAAACGCCTGTCCGCACGGCGCCCCGAGCTGCGCGTGATCGTCACCTCGGCGACCATCGATACCGGCAAGCTGGCGCAGTTCTTCGATGGCGCACCGGTCATCGATGTCGAGGGCGTGAGCTATCCGGTCGAGGTGCGCTACCGGCCGTTGGAAGCCGCCGACGAAGACGCCGCGGAACTGTCGCTGCCCGAAGGTATCGTCGCGGCCGTACGCGAGCTGTCGCAGGCGGATGCCGGCTCCCGCGGTGACATCCTGGTGTTCCTGCCCGGCGAGAAGCACATCCGCGAGGCCGCGCAGGCCCTGCAGCGCGCCCGGCTCGCACATCTGGAGGTGCTGCCGCTGTTCGCACGCCTGACGGCCCAGCAGCAGGAGCGCATCTTCGAGCCCCATCGCGCGCACCGCGTGATCCTCGCCACCAACGTCGCGGAAACGTCCCTGACCGTACCCCAGGTGCGGCATGTGATCGACAGCGGGCTGGCGCGGATCAGCCGCTACAGCGTGCGCACCAAGGTCCAGCGCCTGCCGCTCGAGCCGATCTCGCAGGCGAGCGCCGACCAGCGGCGGGGCCGTTGCGGGCGCGAAGCCCCGGGCATCTGCATCCGGCTGTACTCGGAAGCGGACTACCTGGCGCGCGAAGCGTTCACGCCGCCCGAGATCCTGCGCACGCACCTGGCGAGCGTGCTGCTGCAGATGGCGGCCTCGGGACTCGGGGATCCGGAGTCGTTCCCGTTTCCGGACCCGCCCGACACGCGCCAGATCAACGACGGGGTGCGCCAGCTTCAGGAACTGGGCGCGATGGATGAGCGGCGGCGCATCACCCGCCTGGGGCGGCGCATCGCCGCCCTGCCTTGCGATCCGAAACTGGGACGGATGCTGCTGGCCGCGGCGCAGCTGCGGTGCCTGGCGGAACTGCTGATCATCACCGCCTTCCTCGCCGCCCAGGACCCCCGGGAGCGGCCCGCCGAGGCCCAGGCCCAGGCAGACGAGGCCCACGCGGGGTATGCCGATTCCCGCTCGGATTTCGTGACGGTCCTGAACCTGTGGCGCCTCTTCCATGAGCAGGCCGCGGACCTGGGCGGGTCGGCCCTGCGCAAGTGGTGCCGGGAGCATTTCCTGTCCTTCGTGCGCATGCGGGAGTGGCAGGACCTGCATGCGCAGCTCGGACGGGCGGCCCAGGAACTGCATCTGAAACGCCACGAGGCGGCGGCGCCCTACGCCGAACTGCACCGCGCCGTGCTGGCGGGACTGCTGGGGTCCATCGGCGTACTGGACGAGCGGCGCGAGTACCACGGGGCGCGGGGCACGCGCTTCGTGATCGCCCCCGGAACGCCCCTGGCCGCCCGGCCACCCAAGTGGGTGGTCGCCGCCCAGCTGACCGAGACCACGCGGCTGTATGCACGCATGGTCGCGGCGGTGCAGCCCGGCTGGATCGAGGGCGTTGCCGGGCCGCTGCTGCGCAGGGAGTACTCGGATCCGCATTGGGTAAGTTCGCGCGGCCAGGTCAGCGCCTACGAAACCGTCAGTCTCTACGGCCTGCCGCTGGCCACCGCAAGGCGGGTGAGCTACGGCGCGGTCGAGCCGCTGGCGGCCCACGAGATCTTCGTCCAGGAGGCGCTGGTGGCCGGCCGCAGCCGCATCGACCTGCCCTTCGTCGCGGCCAACCGGGCCCTGAAGGCGCAGGTCGAAGGCCTGGAGGCCCGCATCCGGCGCCGCGACATCCTGGTGGACGAGGCCGCGCAGGCGCAGTTCTACGCCGCACGCATCCCGGTGAGCGTCAACTCGGTGGCCGGCTTCGAGCGCTGGTGGCGCGATGCCGGAGGCGCCAGTCCCGAAGCCCTGCACATGAGCCTCGCCGACCTGGCCCGCCGCGACGCGCCGGAGGCCGGCGGCGGGGACTTCCCGATGACCCTGAACGTCGCCGGCAACGCCCTGCCGCTCACCTACCTCTTCGAACCGGCCAACCCCGCGGACGGCCTGACGCTGCAGGTCCCGGAACCGCTGCTCGAGGCCCTGGACGCGGAACAGCTGGCGTGGCTCGTGCCCGGCATGCGACAGGAGAAGATCGCCGAACTGCTGCGTTCCTTGCCGAAGCCGCTGCGGCGGCTGATCGTGCCGGTGACGGACCAGGCGCGGCTGGCCCTCGAGTCGGTGAGCGGGGGCCCCTTGCCGCCCTTCCACCCCTGGCTCGCGGGCTGGATAACGGCCCGGACGGGCACGCCCGTGGCAGCGGCGGAACTCGCCACGGCGGTACTGCCGGACTACCTGCGGCTGAACGTCCGGGTGCTGGACCGGACCACGGTGCTGGCCGAAGGCCGCGATCTTGCGAAGCTGCGCCGCCAGGTGCGCGGGGCCGCGTCGCAGGTTTCGGCCGAGGTCCACCGCAGCTGGGACTTCGGCGATCTGCCGCGCAGCCGTACCGTCGCGCGCTCGGGGGTGTCCTTCAATGTGTGGCCGGCACTGCAGGATGCCGGCAACGGCGTGCTGCTGGTCGAAGGCCGCACGTTGGCGGAAGCGGAGGAACTGACCCGCCCCGGCCTGACCCGCCTCGCCGTCCTGGCGCTGCCGCAGCAGGCGCGCCACATCGCCCGGCGGATCAGCGATGAGCGTCCGCTGCTGCTGCTGGCACAGGGTCTGACGCTGACGCGCCCCCTGGCGGAAGCCTGTGCCGAGCGGATTTTCCAGGATTGCTTCTGCGGCGAGGATGAGCTGCCGCGCACGGCGCACGACTTCGCGCAGCGCCTGGACGGCCGTCGCGCTCAGCTGGATGCGACCGCCACGCGCTTCATGGCCCTGTTGCGCAGCATTCTCGAGGAGCGCCGCGGCGCGCGCGCGGCGCTCGAGCAGCTGCGCGGGGATCTGTTCGCCGTGCCGCTGGCGCAGATGCGCGCGCAGCTGGCGGCGCTCATCAGCGAGAGCTTCCCGGCGACCCCCGCGCAACCCTGGTTCAACCAGCTGCCCCGCTATCTCAAGGGCATCGCGCGCCGGGCGCAGCGCATCGGCGCGAATCCGGAACGGGACAGCGCCCTTGCGGCGCGCATCCGGCCCCTCGAGGAGCAGTACCGGAACCTCGCCGAACGCGGACTGCCCGTGGCCTGCGTGCCGGCGCTGCGACAGCTGCGCTGGATGCTCGAGGAACTGCGGGTGTCGATGTTCGCACAGGAGCTGCGCACCCTGATGCCGGTGTCGGAGAAACGGTTGCAGGAGCAGATCGAGCGCATCCTGCAACCGCAGCCGCGGGAGTAGCTGCGCTTGCCACTGCCGGGGCCCGCGGTTCAAGCTTGATCGACCACCACGCCGGTGCGAGTCGAGGGGGAAAGTATGGCTACCGACACCATGGGCAGCGCCTACGGGCGCCCGCGCGCGCACTTCAACGAGACCCTCGCGGCGGTCGGCCCGGGCACCCCCTGCGGAGAACTCCTGCGGCGGTACTGGCAGCCGGTCGGACTGTCCGAGAACGTCAGGTCAGAACCGCGAAAGGTGCGGATCCTGGGCGAGGATCTGGTGCTGTTCCGGGACCGCAAGGGCCGTCCCGGGCTGCTGTACCCGCGCTGCATGCATCGCGGGACCTCGCTGTACTACGGCCGGGTGGAGCAGGACGGGATCCGCTGCTGCTATCACGGCTGGCTGTTCGATGTGCAGGGCAATTGCCTCGATCAGCCCTGCGAGCCCGACCACGGCCGGCATCGCGAGACGGCGCGGCAGCCCTGGTATCCCATCGAGGAGCGCTACGGGCTGGTGTTTGCATACCTCGGTCCACCGCAGAAGCGCCCGGTGCTGCCCCTCTATGACAATCTGGAAACGATCGGCCCCGGGGAGATCCTCTGGCGCAGCTACGGGGGTTTCGGCTCCACCGGCGATGACTCCCTTGCGGTCGTGCCCTACAGCTGGCTGCACATGAACGACAACGTGATGGACCCGTTCCACGTGCAGGTGCTGCATTCCACCTTCAGCACCGTGCAGTTCGTCCCGCAGTTCGCCGTCATGCCGAAGGTGGACTTCTTCGAGACCGAAAGCGGCGTGTGCTACTCCGCCGTACGACAGCTGCCGGATGGTCGCGAAGTGGACCGCATCTCCTCGTGGCTGCTGCCGAACATCATGAGCGTGCCCGATGTGACCCTGAAGGCCGGCCCCTCCTCGGGGATCTCCTGGGTGGTGCCCGTGGACGACAGTCATTACGTACAGGCCATGGTCGCGCGGGTCCCCCGGGATGCCCCGTTCCGCAACATGCTGTTCAACGGCAAGACCTGGGGCCAGATGAGCGAGGCGGAACACCGCAACACCCCCGGGGACTACGAGGCCCAGGCCGGACAGGGTCCCATCACGCTGCATTCCGAGGAACATCTGGTGAGCTCGGATCGGGGTATCATGATGCTGCGACGCATGCTGCTGCAGCAGATGGAGGTCGTGGCCGCCGGCGGGGATCCCGCCGGGGTCAGTTTCGAGACGGGCGGCGCCCTGGTAAAGGTACGCTCCGGCAATTTCTACCGGGCCAGGCAGGCCAGCTGACGGACAATGTTGCGATTGAGGTTCTATTCACCCGGGGAGGGATCGGCCGAAAGCATCGAACCGGGGGAATTCTTCCGCTTCATCGGCAGCATGCTCTGCCGGGGTGCCACCAACGATGCGGTGGCGACCTGGATGTCGCGCTGGCTGCTGCGGGATGCCGAGTTCGCCCGCGCCGAATCCCTGGATCCGGTGGTCATTTACTTCGAAAACAATGCGGGTCTGGCCTCCGCCGCCTATGGCCCGTTCGAGGGACTGCACGTGACCGACGGTGCCGCCTGGGCAGGCCACCGGCAGCTGGCCCGCCTGGATCCCCAGACCCAGCTGTGGCACCCGCCGCGGGCTCCCGACGGCTGGGCGTCGCTGCTGGTCGCCCCACCCGGCGTATCCCGGTTCGATCTGGCGGGGGAGCGCAAACGGCGCTAGAAGCGGATGCTTCAGCACTGCCAGGTGCAGCCGGTGACCCCGGGACAGCAGTTCGTTAATCCCAGACATTCTGTTACGTAACCCGTGCGATCCTGCATGCTAATCTCCCGGCCGCGAGAGGCTTGGGTGAGTAACAAAACCGACATTCCACCCGTGCACTTGAGATGGCAACAATCATGTGAGCGGGGCGCTGACGCCGGCCGACAGGGTGGCCGGAGGGTTTTCCGACTTGTGGGGAAATTGTGCTGAAAGAATCTGATCCGCAGACCAACGTCGAATCCACCGGGCCCCTGGCCTTCATGCGCCGGTACCGGATGCTCATCGTCGGCCTGATCATCCTGCTGATCGGAGGCGCCTGGTTCCTGCATCGCACCAAGGAGCAGAACGCGGCCAATACCCGGCCCACGGGCTTCTTCAACCGCAACAACGCCGTGGCGGTGGCGGTGGCGACGGTCAAGCGGGGCGACATCGCGGTCCGGATCCCCTCCATCGGCACCGTGACGGCGCTGGCCACCGTCACGGTGAAAACGCAGATCAGCGGCATCATGGAGAAGGTCAATTTCACCGAAGGGCAGATGGTCAAGAAGGGTGATCTGATCGCCCTGATCGATCCGCGCCCCTACGAGGCCGCCCTGGCGCAGGCCAAAGCGAACCTGTCCCGGGATGAAGCCTCACTGGCCGATGCCCGCCTGGACTTGAAGCGTTACGAGGACCTCATCAAGGAGGACTCGGTCTCCCAGCAGCAGGTCGACACGCAGCGGGCGACGGTGGGGCAGGATGAGGGAACGGTCGCATCCGACAAGGCCGCCATCCAGACCGCCGACGTCAATCTCAACTACACGCGCATCACCGCGCCGGTCGATGGCCGGATCGGCCTGCGCCAGGTGGATCCGGGGAACTATGTGACCCCGGGCGATGCCAATGGCATCGTCGTGGTGACCCAATTGCATCCCATCTCGGTGCTGTTCGTGGTGCCGGAGGACAACGTGCCGAACGTCATGCGCCAGCTGAAGGCCGGTGCCAAGCTGCCCGTCGAGGCCACCACCCGCGACAACGCCGAGCATCTCGCCGACGGCGTGCTGTCCAATACCGACACGCTCATCGATGTCACCACCGGCACGCTGAAAATGCGGGCCGAGTTCGACAACTCCGACGGTGCGTTGTTCCCCGGGCAGTTCGTGAACGTCTCGATGCTGGTCCAGACCCTGAAGGACCAGCTGCTGGTGCCCGCCTCCGCCGTGCGTCGCGGGGCGCCCAACGGCATCCAGAGCGCCTTCGTCTATCTCGTCAAACCCGACAACACGGTCTCCGTCAGGCCCGTGGAACTGGGCATCACCGACGGCGAAGTGCAGGCGGTGAAATCCGGGCTCGACGTGAACGATGTGGTCGTGACCGACGGCGGCGACCGGTTGCGCGAGGGGGCCTCGGTGCAGTTGCCGGACGCCACCGCGGCCGAAGTGGCCAAGGCGCGCGCGCAGGCGCAGGCGGAGCACAAGAACGAGTCGAAGAATTCCAACCGCCGGCGCCGCTTCAACGGACAGGGGGGCTTCGGCCCGCCCGGCGGCAGGCCTCCCGGCGGCGGCCGACCGCCCGGCGGTGGACCACCGTGACGAGTGCTGCACTCGATCGAGCCAGCGCATGAATCCGTCACGCATCTTCGTCCTCAGACCGGTCGCCACCACGCTGCTGATGGTGGCGATCCTCGTGGTCGGCATGCTGGGGTACAAGTACCTGCCGCTGGCGGCGCTGCCGGAGGTCGCCTATCCGACCATCCAGGTGCAGACCTTCTATCCGGGCGCCAGCCCCGAGGTCATCACCTCCGCGATCACGGCGCCGCTGGAGAAGCAGCTCGGGCAGATGCCCGGTCTGAACCAGATGTCCTCGACCAGTTCGGCCGGGGCCTCCGTCATCACGATGACGTTCGACCTGTCACTCGCGATCGACATCGCCGAGCAGGAGGTGCAGGCGGCGATCAACGGCGCCCAGTTCCTGTTGCCCCAGGATCTGCCCGCGCCGCCGATCTATGCCAAGGTCAACCCTGCCGACGCGCCGGTGCTGACCCTCGGGGTGACCTCCGAGGTGATGCCGCTGACCGAAGTGGAGGACATGGCCGACGTGCGCATCGCCGAGAAGCTCTCGCAGGTCAAGGGAGTCGGCGTCGTCAACATCAGCGGCGGGCAGCGTCCGGCCGTGCGCGCCGTGATCAACCCGCGGGCGCTCGCCGCCTACGGCCTGAACTTCGACGACCTGCGCACCACCATCAGCGTGGCCAACCAGAACGGGCCCAAGGGGACGTTCGACGGACCGACCCGCGCCTATACCATCAACACCAACGACCAGCTGCGCAGCGCCGCGGAGTATTCGAATATCGTCATTGCCTACCGCAATGGCGCGCCGGTGCGGCTCAAGGATGTCGCATCGCTGATCCAGGCGCCGGAAAATACCAAGCTTGGGGCCTGGATGAACCGCACGCCGGCGCTGATCATCAACGTGCAGCGCCAGCCGGGCGCCAACGTGGTCGACGTCGTCAACGAGATCAACGCCATGCTGCCGGCGCTGAAGGCGACACTGCCGGCCGGCGTCGACGTGCAGCCGCTCACCGACCGCACGGTCACCATCCGCGCCTCCATCAAGGACGTGCAGTTCGAGATGATCCTGGCCGTGCTGCTGGTGGTGCTGGTCATCTTCCTGTTCCTGCGCGACCTGCGCGCGACCATGATCCCGAGTCTCTCGGTGCCGCTGTCGCTCATCGGCACCTTCGCGGTCATGTACCTCGCAGGCTACAGCCTCAACAACCTGTCGCTGATGGCGCTGACCATCGCCACCGGTTTCGTCGTCGACGATGCCATCGTGATGATCGAGAACATCTCGCGCTACATCGAAGCCGGGGAACCACCCCTGGATGCCGCCCTGAAGGGTGCGGGCCAGATCGGCTTCACCATCATTTCGCTCACCGTGTCGCTGATCGCGGTGCTGATACCGCTGCTGTTCATGCAGGACGTGGTCGGCCGCCTGTTCCGCGAGTTCGCGGTCACCCTGGCCGTGACCATCATCATCTCCGCGGTCGTGTCGCTGACGCTGGTGCCGATGCTGTGCGCACTGCTGCTCAAGCAACGCAAGTCCGGGCACCCCGAACCCGCCGGCCACCACGAAGACCAGTCGAGGTGGCTGAACTCGACCATCGACTGGTACGGCCGGCAGCTTACCTGGGTGCTGGATCACCAGGGCCTGACCCTGATCGTCGCGATCGCCACGCTGGTGGTGACCGCGGGTCTCTACATCCTCATCCCCAAGGGCTTTTTTCCCGACCAGGACACGGGCCTGATCCAGGGCATCTCGGTTGCCACCGAATCCATTTCCTACGAGGCGATGGCACAGCGGCAGCAGGCGCTCGCCGATGCGGTCCTCAAGGACCCGGATGTCGTGAGTCTCTCCTCCTTCATCGGCGTGGACGGCAGCAACGTCACCCTCAACAGCGGCCGCTTCCTGATCAATCTCAAGCCGCGCGATGAACGCAGCGCCACCGTCGGGGAGGTCATCCAGCGGCTGCAGCAGGAAACCGCCGGCGTCACCGGCGCCACCCTGTACATGCAGCCCTCGCAGGACCTGTCGCTGGACAACACGGTCAGCCGCACGCAGTACCAGTTCCTCCTGGAGAGTGCCAGTGCGGACACGCTGGCGACCTGGACGCCGAAACTGGTCGCCGCGCTGCGCGCGCGGCCGGAACTCGCCGATGTCGTCAGCAACCTGGAGGACAATGGTCTGGCCGTCCAGATCAACATCGACCGTGACACCGCCGCACGCCTGGGCGTGAGCGTGGGCACTGTCGACAACGCGCTCTACGACGCCTTCGGTCAGCGCATCGTGTCCACCATCTTCACGCAGTCCAATCAATACCGCGTGATCATCGAGGCCGATCCCAAGACCTATTCGTCGACCAATTCGCTAGAGTCCCTGTACGTCCCCTCCGCCGCCGGCGGTCAGGTACCCCTGTCGGCCATCGCGACGGTGCAGATGCAGGCAAAGCCACTGCTGATCAGCCACCTCGCGCAGTTTCCGGCGGCAACCGTTTCGTTCAACCTCGCGCCCGGCGCCTCCCTCGGTGCCGCGGTGGACGCCATCGAGAAGGTCGAGCAGTCGATGGATCTGCCGGCCAGTGTCTCCACGACCTTCGAAGGCGCCGCCCTCGCCTTCCGCAACAACCTGACCAACGAACTGCTGCTGCTGCTGGCGGCGGTGGCGGTCATGTACATCGTGCTGGGCGTGCTGTACGAAAGCTTCATCCATCCGGTCACGATCCTCTCGACCCTGCCCTCGGCCGGCATCGGCGCGCTGCTGGCGCTGATCGTGTTCGGGGATGACCTGACGATCATTGCGCTCATTGGCATCATCCTGCTGATCGGCATCGTCAAGAAGAACGCCATCCTGATGATCGACTTCGCGATCGATGCGCAGCGCAACCAGAGCATGGCGCCGCGCGAAGCCATCTACCAGGCCTGTCTGCTGCGCTTCCGGCCGATCCTGATGACCACCGTCGCCGCCATCTTCGGTGCCCTGCCGCTGATGTTCGGCACCGGTACGGGTTCGGAACTGCGCCACCCGCTGGGGGTGACCATCGTCGGCGGCCTGCTGGTGAGCCAGGTGCTGACCCTGTTCACCACGCCCGTCATCTACCTGGCCTTCGACCGCATTGCCAAGCGCTTCGGCGGCGCTGCGGAGGACGGTGCGGTGCGCGCACCCCTGGCGGACCCGGCCACGTGAACATTTCGGCCCCGTTCATCGCCCGGCCGGTCGCCACCATCCTGCTGACCATCGGCGTTGCGCTGGGCGGCGGCGCCGCCTTCAACTTCCTGCCCGTCGCGCCGCTGCCGAAGATCGACGTGCCCGCCATCTTCGTCTCGGCGAGCCTGCCGGGAGCGAGCCCGGAGGTGATGGCGGCGACGGTGGCCACGCCGCTGGAGCGGCACCTGGGCGCCATCGCCGACGTGGACGACATGACCTCCACCAGCCGGGTCGGCAGCAGTAACATCCAGCTGACCTTCGGCATCGACCGGGACATCGACGGCGCCGCGCGCGACGTGCAGGCCGCCATCGAGGCGGCGCACGCGGACCTGCCCTCCGCACTGACCAGCAATCCCTCCTATCGCAAGGTCAACAGCTCCCAGTCACCGATCCTCACCCTGGCGCTGACCTCGGACATCCTCACCCAGGGCCAGATCTACGACGCCGCCGATGCCGTGATCTCGCAGCGCCTGTCCCAGATCACCGGCGTCGGGGTGGTCAACATCAACGGCAGCGCGCTGCCGGCGGTACGCGTCGAGATCAACCCCCTGGCGCTCTCCAGATACGGCATCGGGCTGGCGGACGTCGCGGCCGCCATTTCCAACGCCAATGCCAATTCCCCCAAGGGCGCCATCGAGGCCCACGGGCTGCACTACCAGATCTACACCAACGACAACGCGCGCGAGGCGAGCCAGTACCGCGACCTGATCATCGCCACGCGCAACAACGGGGTCGTGCGTCTGCGTGACGTGGCGACGGTACTCGACAAGGAGGATGGCGCCACCCAGAACCGGCTCACCTACGGGATCTACAACGGCAAGGCGGCCATCACGGTCCAGGTGTTCCAGCAACCCGGCGCCAACATCATCGCCGTGGTGGATGCGGTCCGGAAGGAACTGCCGGAACTGAAGGCCGACATCGACCAGAAGATCGACATGGAGGTCATCCAGGACCGCTCCATCAGCATCCGCGGCTCCCTGCACCAGGTCGAGGAGACGCTGATGCTCGCGGTCATGATGGTCATCCTGGTGGTCTACATTTTCCTCAACAGTTTCCGGGCCGCGCTGATTCCCGCCGTCGTGGTGCCGGTTTCGCTGCTGGGAACCTTCAGCATCATGTACCTGGCCGGCTTCAGCCTGGACAATTTCTCGCTGATGGCCATGACCATCGCCACCGGATTCGTGGTGGACGATGCCATCGTGGTCATGGAGAACGTGACGCGCCACATCGAGAACGGGGTCAAGCCCATCCAGGCCGCCCTGATGGGCTCGCGCGAAGTCGGCTTCACCGTGATCTCGATGAGCCTGTCGCTGGTGGCCGTGTTCCTGCCCTTCCAGTTCCTCGGCGGCATCATCGGCCGGCTGTTCAAGGAGTTCACGGTCACGCTCTCGGTGGCCATCCTGATCTCACTGGTCATCTCCCTGACCACGACCCCGATGATGTGCGCCAAGCTGCTCGGCCGCGACCGGCACAAGAAGCCCAATGTCCTGGCGCGCGGCTTCGAGAGCAACTTCGAATCCATGCGGCGCGGCTACGAGCGCACGCTCGGCTTCGCGCTCAATCATCCCCTGCTCACCATATTGTCGCTGCTGGCGACCATCGCGCTGAACGTCTACATGTACACGGCCATCCCGGCCGGGTTCTTTCCGCAGCAGGATACCGGGCAGCTCCAGGGCGGCATGCGCGCCGACGCCACCGCCTCCTTCGGCTTCATCAAGACGCGCCTGCAGCGCGTGACCAAGATCATCCAGGAAGATCCCGCGGTCGTCAGCGTCGCCGGTGCGGTGGGCGGCGGCGGCTTCGGCGGCAATGCCAGCGCCCAGTTCAACGTCACCCTGAAGCCGCTGTCCGAGCGCAAGGCCTCCGCCGACCAGGTCATAGCGCGGCTGCGTCCCAAGCTCATGCAGATCGACGGTGTCATCGTGTTCCTGCAGGCGGTGCAGGACCTGGGCGGCGGCGGCGGCGGTCGCGCCGGCAATTCCGAGTACCAGTACACGCTGCTCGGCGATGACCTGAACGAGCTGCGCGAGTGGTCGCAGAAGCTCAAGGTGGCCCTGCAGGACGTGCCCGAGGTCACCGACGTCGATACCGACCTGCAGCCCGGAGGGCTCGAGACCGATCTGGTCGTCAACCGGGACGCGGCCTCGAGGTTGGGAATCAATGAGAGCATCGTCGACAGCGCCCTGGGCGACTCCTTCACCCAGGCGCTCACGTCCACGATCTACGACCCCAACAACCCGCAGCAGTACCGCGTGGTCCTGGAAGTGGCGCCGCAGTTCTCGCAGTACCCCGAAGTGCTGAACCAGCTGTTCGTCAGCACCGCCGGCGGCGCCATCTCAGGCACCCAGGCCACGCAGGCGGTCGCCGGCACGACCTCGTTCAAGGGCGTCAGCACATCGGCCAGTTCCGTCGCCAACGACGCGGCCCGCAACCTCGCCTCCAATTCGCTGGCCAATGCAGGGCGCGGCAATACCTCCACGGGTGCGGCGGTCAGCACCGCGACCGAAACCGTGGTGCCGTTCTCCTCGTTCAGCAGCTTCACCACATCGACGACGCCCACCAGCGTCAACCACACGGGAACCTCGATCTCGACCTCCTTTGCCTACAATCTTCCCGAAGGCGAGGCGCTGAGCGTCGGCATGGCGGCCATCGAACGGACCATGGCGCAGATCCACATGCCCATCAGCATCCACGGCAGCGCCTATGGCACGGCGCAGCTGTTCCAGCAAAGTTCCCAGGGCCAGCCCCTGATCCTGCTCGCGGCGCTGCTGGCGATCTACGTCGTGCTGGGCATGCTCTACGAGAGCTTCACCCAGCCGCTGACCATCATCTCGACCCTGCCCTCCGCCGGCCTGGGGGCGCTGCTCGCCCTGATGCTCACCAACACCGAACTCAGTCTCGTCGCCTTCCTCGGCATCATGCTGCTGATCGGCATCGTCAAGAAGAACGCGATCATGATGGTGGACTTCGCGCTCGATGCGGAGCGCAACCTGGGACTGGTGCCGCGGGATGCCATCGCGCGCGCCTGCTCGCTGCGTTTCAGGCCCATCATGATGACCACCTTCGCGGCCATCGCCGGCGCCCTGCCGCTCGCGCTGTCCACGGGCGACGGCACCGAACTGCGCCGGCCGCTGGGCATCTCCATCGTCGGCGGCCTCATCGTCAGCCAGCTGCTGACGCTCTACACCACGCCCGTCGTCTACCTGTACGTGCGCCGCATCGGCGCCAAGCGCCGCGCCCGCAAGCTCGAGGAAGAGCTGCGGCGCGCCGCGGGTACCGGCGACACCGCCGTCATCTGATACGCCGCGTCAGCCGCGCCCGATGAAGGGCATGTTGGTCGCCATGATGGTCATGAACTGAACGTTGGCCGACAGCGGCAGCCGCGCCATGTTGAGCACGGCCTGGGCCACGTGCTCCACGTCCATCAGCGGTTCCGGAGCCGCGCTTGCCTTGGCGAGCCTGTCGGCGAGTTCCGTACGGGCGTTGCCGATGTCGATCTGCCCGCAGGCGATGTCGTATTCGCGTCCGTCCAGGGAGGTGGACTTGGTGAGCCCGGTCATGGCGTGCTTGGTGGCCGTGTAGGGCGCCGACCGCACCCGCGGCGCGTGCGCGGAAATGGAGCCGTTGTTGATGATGCGGCCGCCGCGCGGCGTCTGGCCCTTCATGATCCGGAACGCCTCCTGGGTACACAGGAAGGCGCCGGTCAGATTGGTGGCGACCACCGCGTTCCAGGTGGCGAGCGGTATCTCCTCCAGCGGCACGGCCGGCGCGGCGATGCCGGCGTTGTTGAACAGCACATCCAGCCTGCCGCACGCGCCGTGGATCCTGGCGAACAGCGCCTTGACCGAAGCCGGGTCCGTCACATCGCAGGGCACCGCGAGGCTGTCGCGGCCGGCCCCGCCCGCGGCGGCCAGCACTTGCGTCAGTGCCGGTTCACGCCGGCCCGCAAGGACCACCCGGTAACCGTCGGCCATGAAGGCCAGCGCCACCGCGCGGCCGATGCCGCTGCCGGCTCCCGTGATCAAGGCCACCTTCGACACTGAACTCATCGTCCCACTCCTGGTCCATTCCCTTACGCACCGGGGGCCTCATGGCCCTCCGGGTCATTGTATCCACCCCGGCTCGCCTGAGACGTATCTCGCAAATTCATACAGTTGCGCCGTACATGTCGTACTTCTGTAATAACGTGAGTGCAGGCTCTCGCCCCGACGACTCCAAGAGGTCTCGATAATGGCGCTGACTTCCATGTCGATCATCAACATGCGACGCGAACTGTCCGTACGTTTTGAGAGTGCCACCCGGCAGTGGCTGGCCGCGCGGGCCGCCTACCGCCGGCTGCATGACGCCCATGTGAAGGACCTGTTCGCCCTGCGCGATGCAGCGCAGCGCCTCGACCGGGTCGAGCGGGGACGCAATGCCCTGTTGCGTGACCTGAAGGCCCTGTCCGACTGAGTATGCCGAAGGCGGGCCGGCTTGCCCGACCCTGAAGGGTCGTGCGATCCTTTTCCGGTGGCTGCCCATATCGTCATCGAGCACTCATCGAATCTGCGCCGGCAGCTGAATCTGCCGAAATTCGTCGAGGCCATCCGGCAGGCCGCCGCGGCCACCGGCATGTTCCCGCTCGAGGTGATGCGCACCCGCGCCTACGAAAGCGAGCCCTACTACGGGGCACATTGCCCCCGCGACAACACCTTCGTACACCTGTGCGTGCGGGTCGGACAGGGCCGCGACCGCGCCACCTGCCGGCAGGCCTGCGAGGAGATTTTCGCGGCGGCCTGCGAGCAGTTGCGCGAGGTTCATGCCCGCGCGCCGCTGGGCATCTCGGTCGAAATGCAGGACCTCGATCCGGACACCAGCCTGAGGCAGGGCAACATCCGCGACTACGTGACCGCGGGCCGCGTCCGTCGCTGAAGCAGCTGCCCGCTGCGACTACGGTTGGGGCTGGTCCTGGGACGTGCCCTGCCCCTTGACGTTCACATCGCCGGGATTCGACAGCACGTAGAGCACCACGCGCCGGTTCTTGGCCCGACCGTCGGCATCCTTGTTGCTGGCCACGGGCTGGGTCTCGCCGTAGCCCTTGGCCACCATCTGGTCCGGCGCCACGCCGTCCTTGAGCAGGTAGTCGAGGACGCTCTGAGCGCGACGCTGGGACAACTTGAGGTTGTACGCGGCCTTGCCGACGCTGTCCGTATGGCCCTGGACCTCGACCTTCACGCGCGGATGCGCCTTCAGCCCGTCCGCGGTCGCATCCAGGATCGGCTTCGAGTCCTGGGTCAGTTCCGCGCTGTTGAAGGCGAAATTCACCCCTTCGAGCGTGATGGATGACTTGGCCACGAACTGCGCCTGCGGCGCGGGGGCCGGCGCCGGAGCCGGCGGCGGCGGCGGTGGTGGGGGTGGCGCCGGGGGCGGCGGCGGGGGCGGCGCGGCGGCGACGGGCACCGCGACGGGCACCGGGCTGCCGCCGAAGGCGAACTGCACGCCCACGGTGTAGAAGAAATCCTCGAGATTCTCACTGCCCGGATGGGCCCAGCGCAACTTCACCTCGGGACGCAGCGATATCTTGCTGGTGCGTTGCGGACTCTCCCACAGCTTGATCATCAGTCCGGCCTCGGTCTCGATGCCGAGGCGGGTGTCGTAACCGGGGCCGTAGCCCCCATCGAAGCGGTAGTTGGTGCGCACGGCCCCAAAGCCCGCGCCGAGATAGGGCGAGACCCAGCCCGCGCGATTGCCCACCGCCAGCACATCGAGCGACAGGGCGTCGAGATTGAGATGACCGGGCGGCAGGGGCGAGCGGGTGTTCGGGTCGGTGGCATTGCCGCTCAACTCGATGTTGAAGACGGGGCCCAGCTCCCGTCCTACGGCGGCGCCGTACGCAATGTCATTGTGATCGACGTCGCGGGCATGGTCGGGCGCGACTCCGCCGAAGAACGGCGCGATGTACCACTGGTCGCCGTCGGCGGCGGTCGCCAGGCCGGGAAGGGCCAAGGCACACAACAACACGGCTCGGTTCGTCATGAAGGGTCCTCAAGCTGAAGGGCGTCGCAGCCTAGCAACAGAATCGAGCGCAGCCCTGTAGGACAAATGCGCGACCCGCATGTAGGCGCATGCGCCGCCGGATCGCGGACGAACACTAACTTACAAAAAGTTTTGTCTCGAGAAAGTCGGCGACCTTGTCGAGCGCCACGCGGGTTTGCGCGGCCGTGTCGCGGTCACGGATGGTGACGCTGTGTGCGGCGGCGGTCTCGCCGTCGACGGTGATGCAGTAGGGGCAACCGGCCTCGTCCATGCGGGCGTAGCGCTTGCCGATGGCCTGTTTCACATCGTGTTCGATGACGCCGTGGCGCCAGAAGCGGCGTCGCAGGTCCTGGTAGAGCTTCTCGCTCAGCTCCGGCATCCCATCCTTGTTGACCAGGGGGAAGACGGCCGCCTTGATCGGCGCCACCCGCGGGTTCAGCAGCAGCAGTTCCGGACTCGCCCGCGCCGGATCCTCGGTATAGGCCTCGCACAGCAGCGCCAGTACGCCGCGATCCAGGCCGGCCGCGGGCTCGATCACGTGCGGCAGGTAGCGTTCGCCCTTGCGGGCGCCGTTCGGCAGCAGCTCGCCGCGCTCGTTGTCGAAGTACTCGAGCTGTACGCGCGAGTGCTGCTGGTGCCGGGCGAGATCGAAGTTGGAACGATGGGCCACCCCTTCCAGCTCACCGAACCCCGGGGCCGTGAACGGAAAGCGGTACTCGACATCAGCGGTGCCGGCGCCCTCCTTCGCGTAGTGGGCCAGTTCGTCGCGCTCATGCACCCGCAGCTGCAGGTTCTCTCCGGCGAGACCCAGCCCCTGCCACCACTTCATGCGCTGGTCGCGCCAGAACGCATACCACTCATGCGCCGACTCCGGGTGGCAGAAGAACTCCATTTCCATCTGCTCGAATTCGCGGCTGCGGAAGGTGAAGTTGCGCGGCGTGACCTCGTTGCGGAACGCCTTGCCGACCTGCGCGATGCCGAACGGGATCTTCACGCGGGTGGTGTCGATGACGTTCTTGAACTGCACGAAGATACCCTGCGCGGTCTCCGGGCGCAGGTAGGCGACGTCATTCTCGGTGGCGGTCGCGCCGATGTAGGTCTTGAACATCAGGTTGAAGGCGCGCGGCTCGGTGAGCGTGCCGACCTTCTCCGCATCGGGAGCCAAGACATGGCCCCAGTCGCTCACCGGCAGCTGCGACAGCGGCACGGCACGCGCCTCGCCGAAGGCTTTTTCGGCCTTCTTTTTCTGCTTCTGCTCGCTCGCGGTGTCGGGCATGAAGGCGAACAGCGGCTTGCCGTTGCGCTCGCCGCTGGCCGGGACGTACAGCATCAGGTGATCGAACCGGTAGCGCTGCTTGGTCTCGCGGCAATCCACCATCGGATCGCTGAAGCCGGCGATGTGGCCGCTCGCCTCCCACACCTTCGGATTCTGGATGATGCTGGTATCCAGCGGCACGATGCGCACCGGCTCGCCGTTGGGCCCCGGCTGCCCGCCACAGGGGTTGAGGACCATGTCCTCCCACCAGGCGTCGCGCAGGTTCTTCTTCAGCTGCGCGCCGAGCGGACCGTAGTCCCAGAAGCCGCCCTGACCGCCGTAGATCTCGGAGGCCTGGTAGATGAAGCCACGGCGCTTGGCCAGCGCCATGATCTTCTCCATGGACTTGGAGGTCATCGCCATGTGCCGGGTTCAGGAGGCGTTCACGAACTTGGTGACGAGGCAGGTTTCCAGACCCTCGATGCCTTCCTCGGAGCCGTGGCCGCTTTCCTTGACGCCGCCGAAGGGCGACTCCGGCACGGAGATCTGGAAGCTGTTGATGCCGATCATGCCGGCCTCGAGCTGTTCGCCCAGGAGGTTGACGGTGCGCGCGGAGCGCGAGAACGCGTACGCGGCCAGGCCGTACGGCAGCCGGTTCGCGCGGCTGATGGCCTCTTCGAAGGTGGCGAAAGGATTGATGAGGGCGACCGGGCCGAACGGCTCCTCGTTCATGATCCGCGATTCCTCGGGCACGTCCGAGAGCACCGTGGGCTGGAAGAAATAGCCCTTGCCCGCAATGCGCTCGCCGCCGGTTTGGAACTTCGCGCCGTGCTGGCGGGCATCGGCCAGCAGGCTCGCCATGGCCTCCAGCCGCCGCGGATGCGCCAGCGGTCCCATCTGCACGCCATCGACCAGCCCGTCGCCGACCTTCACGGCGCGGGCGCGCCTGGCAAAGCCCTCGACGAACCGCGCGTACACGGCCTGGTGCACATAGAAGCGCGTCGGCGATACGCATACCTGGCCGGCATTGCGGAACTTGGCCGCCACCGACATGTCGAGCACCTGCTCCACGTCGACGTCATCGAACACCAGCACCGGGCCATGACCGCCCAGTTCCATGGTCGTGCGCTTCATGCGCTCCGCGGCGAGCTTCGTGAGCTGCTTGCCGACGGGGATGGAGCCGGTGAAATGCACGGCACGGATCACCGGCGAGGCGATCAGATGCTCGGAAATCATGGCCGGCACGCCGAACACCACCGACAGCACGCCCTTGGGCAGTCCCGCATCCAGCAGCGCGCGCGCGACTTCCAGTGCCGAGCCCGGCGTTTCCTCGGCCGGCTTGAGGATGCAGGTGCACCCGGCCGCGAGCGGCGCGCCGATCTTGCGCGCCGGGTTGCCGAGCGGGAAATTCCAGGGCGCGAAGCCCGCGACCGGGCCCACGGGCTCCTTCAGCACCGACATGCGCACGCCGGGTGCGCGCTGCGGCAGCACGCGGCCGTAGGCCCGCCGGCCCTCTTCCGCATACCAGTCGAAGATCTCCGCGGACATGCCCAGCTCGATGCGCGCCTCGGTGAGGCTCTTGCCCTCCTCCTGCGTGGCGATGCGGGCGATATGGTCGGCGCGCTCACGCAGCAGCTGCGCGGCCCCCTTGAGGATGCGGCCCCGCTCGTGCGGCATCATGGCCCGCCAGGCCGGGAAGGCCTCGCGCGCGGCGGCGAGCGCCCGGTCCAGGTCGGCCTTCGTGGCCAGCGGCAGCTGACCCAGCACCTCTTCGGTGGCCGGATTGACCACCGCAATGTGTTCGCGACCGTCGCCGGCGACCCATTCCCCGCCAATGAGCAGATTCAGATCGGTATAACGGGTTCGCAGCATGGAGGATTCCTCGCAGGACCGCGGCGAAATGCGCGGCGCATCGGTAAAAAGAGGGTCCGCATCCTAACAAA
Source organism: Steroidobacteraceae bacterium (assembly GCA_035503515.1). Classification (GTDB taxonomy): domain Bacteria; phylum Pseudomonadota; class Gammaproteobacteria; order Steroidobacterales; family Steroidobacteraceae; genus DAIDKA01. Next base: position 21,055 of record DATJTJ010000036.1, on the reverse strand, counting down.
CCCCCGTGCCGCCGACCACAGCGGGCGGAACTGACATATACTTGCCGGCGCGCCGCCGGGCGCGATGGAGGATGCGCGCCTTGTTGTGGCTGAAGGCCTTCCACGTGGTGTTTCTCGTGACCTGGTTTGCCGGGCTCTTCTATCTGCCGCGGCTGTTCGTGTATCACGTCGCCGCAACCGATGAGATCAGTCGCGCACGCTTCGTGGTCATGGAGCGGCGCCTGTTCACCATGACCACCATCGGCGGCGTCCTCACGGTCCTGTTCGGCGTCCTGATGGTGATGGCGGCGCCCGCCTACCTGCAGCAGGCGTGGCTGCATGCCAAGCTGACCCTGGTGCTGCTGGTCATCGCCTACCAGGTCTGGTGCCGTCTGCTGATGGGGGCACTGCGCGAAGGCCGCAACCGGCACTCCGAACGCTGGTACCGGATGTTCAACGAAGTGCCCGGACTGCTGCTGATCGGTATCGTCATTCTGGCGGTGGTGAAACCCGGCCTGGGCTGAGGGCCCGCCCCACTTGCGTGCGCCACGCGCACCATGGACGTGCGCCGCCCGGGCGGCGCGGCCTACGGCTTCAATAATTTCAGCCAGGCGGCGGATCCGGCCATCATTTCTGTGACCTGCGGCGACCGACTGCGAGGGATGCGTTGCTAACGTGATCCCTCGGTTTCGGAACGTCGAGCATGACTGTAAACAAGGCGCAATTGCGGGACGCGGGCTGCACCGGGCGAGGCGACACGGACCCGTGCGGACAGCAGTACCCGGGCATGCTGGGCCGCCTGCTCGGCCAGCTCGATGGCCTCGCCTACCGGTGTCGTGACGACGTGCATCACAGCTTCGAGTACGCGAGCGGGGGTTGCCGCGCCGTCACCGGCTACGACTCAGCGCACCTGGTGCACGACCGTCGCCTCGGCCTCGCGGCGCTCGGACACCCGGACGATCAGTTGTGGGTGACGGAGGCGAAGCGGCTGGCGCTCCAGGAGCGGCGCGCCTTCGAACTGGAATACCGGCTGCTGCACGCCGACGGCAGCGTGCGCTGGGTGCGGGATCGTGGCCAGGGTCACTATGGCCCCGCGGGCGGCCTGCTCGCCATCGAGGGCCTGCTTCACGATGGCACCTCCGGCAGGGAGCTGGAACAACGCCTGCGCGAGGCGGAACGGCGCTATCGCGGTCTGTTCGACAACGCCCTCGAGGGGATCTTCCGCACGACGATGGAGGGTCGCTACCTCGGTGCGAATCCCGCCCTGGCGGGGATCTATGGCTTCGAGTCACCCGCCGAACTCATGGCTTCGCTGCAGAACATCGGCAGCCAGTTGTACGTCGACCCGCAGCGACGCGCGGAATTCATGCGCATCATCACCTCGCGCGGCTCCATTTCCGGATTCGAGTCGCAGGTGTACCGCAAGAACGGCGATGTCATCTGGATCTCGGAGAACGCGCGGATCATCACCGATGAGGCCGGCGGGCTGCCGTGCTACGAAGGCACCGTGGAGGACATCACCGAGCGCAAGCTGTACCAGTCGCACATCGAGCAGCAGGCCAACTTCGATCCGCTGACGGGGCTCGCGAACCGCGCGCTGCTGCAGGACCGGTTGCGCGAGGCGATCCTCGCCACCGCGACGTCCTGCACGCGTCTGGCCGTCGCCTTCATCGACCTGGACGGCTTCAAGTTCATCAACGACAGCCTGGGACACCATATCGGCGATGAACTGCTCAAGACCATGGCCGAGCGCTTCAACGCCTGTGCGCACGAGGGTGACACGGTGGCCCGTCTGGGCGGCGACGAATTCGTGCTGCTGGTGAACGGTACCGGTTCGGCCGAGGAACTGCGCTCGTTGCTCGAGCGCGTTTTGAGGACGGTCACCCGGCCGTGGATGACCGAGCACGGTGAGTATCAGATCACCTGCAGCATCGGGGTCGCCCTGTATCCGGACGATGGCGGCGATGCGCAGACACTGCTCAAGCATGCCGACTCGGCCATGTACCGCGCCAAGGACTGCGGACGCAACAATTTCCAGTTCTTCACCCGCGAAATCAGTGCGCTGATGAGCGGGCGGCTGGAACTGGAGGGCAAGCTGCGGCGCGCCCTGGAGCGTAACCAGTTCCAGCTTCACTACCAGCCGCGGGTGGATCTGGCCACCGGTCGGATCCTGGGCGCCGAGGCCCTGATCCGCTGGCAGATTCCCGGAGAAGAGCCGATCCTGCCGCAGCGGTTCATCCCCCTCGCCGAGGAGACCGGACTCATCACGCCGATCGGCCGGTGGGTGTTGCATACGGCGTGCGCGCAGAACAAGGACTGGCAGGATCGCGGCCTGCCGCCGATCGTGGTCTCCGTCAACGTGTCGGCGCGGCAATTCCGGGCCAACAATTTCGTGCGCTGCGTGGTCGAGACGCTCCAGGAGACGGGGCTCGAGCCGCGCTACCTGGAGATCGAACTCACCGAAAGCGTCATCCACGATGCGCCGCAGCTGGTCGGGATGCTCGGCGAGCTCAAGCGCCTCGGGGTGCAGGTCGCCATCGATGACTTCGGGACGGGCTATTCGAGCCTGAATTCGCTGAAGCGCTTCCCGGTGGACCGGCTGAAGGTCGACCGCTCGTTCGTGGAACACCTCGTCGTCGATACTGACGATGCCGCCATCGTGCGCACCATCATCACCCTCGGCCGCAATATGGGCCTGAGGGTGGTGGCCGAGGGCGTGGAGACGGCTGAACAGCTGCAGTTCCTGCGCGAGCACGCCTGTGACGAAGTGCAGGGTTATTTCTTCAGCCGGCCGCTCGCCACGCCGATGTTTGAAGGCCTGCTGCGCGCCACGATGGACAAATACTCATCATATATCAAGGAGTTACCGGTACCGCACCTTGGTTGTGCATAGAAGTGCACCAAAATGGCCACGCTTCGGGGATAATCGCCGGCCGCCGCCACCACCGCGGCGCGATATCCAGGAGTGATTGCGTTGCACGCCACGAAGACGCCCGCCGACGTCCTGTTCATCCTCATGGGCGCCATCCTGATTCTGGCGATGCACGCCGGGTTTGCATTCCTGGAGTTGGGGACCGTCCGCAGCAAGAACCAGGTGAATGCCCTGGTCAAGATCCTCTGCGACTTCGCGGTCTCCACCGTCGCCTACTTCCTGCTCGGCTACGGCTTTTCCTACGGCGTGCATTTCTTCGACTCCGCCGCGACCCTGTCCGCCGATCACGGCTTCGAGCTCACGCGCTTCTTCTTCCTGCTGACTTTCGCCGGGGCGGTGCCCGCCATCGTCTCCGGAGGCGTCGCCGAGCGGGTGCGGTTCTATCCGCAACTGCTCGCCACCTTCCTGGTGGTCGGCTTTCTCTATCCGCTGTTCGAGCGGCTGGCATGGAACGACGGCTGGGGCTGGCAGGACTGGCTGCAGGGCCATTTCGGCGCGCAGTTCCACGATTTCGCGGGTTCCGTGGTCGTGCACGCCGTGGGCGGCTGGATCGCGCTGGCCGCGGTGCTGCTGCTGGGTGCGCGTCGCGATCGCTACGCGCGACCGGGGCATCTGGCCGTTCATCCGCCCAGCAGCATTCCCTTCCTGGCACTCGGGGCCTGGATCCTGGTGGTCGGCTGGTTCGGCTTCAATGTCATGAGCGCGCAGACCCTGGACCGCATCTCGGGGCTGGTGGCCATGAACTCGCTGATGGCGATGGCCGGCGGCACGCTCGCGGCGCTGGTCGTCGGGCGCAACGATCCGGGTTTCGTGCACAACGGACCGCTCGCCGGCCTGGTCGCGATCTGCGCCGGTTCGGACGTGATGCATCCCATCGGGGCCTTCATCACCGGTGCGCTCGCCGCCGTGCTGTTCGTGCGCATCTTCACGCTCACCCAGAACCGCTGGCGCATCGATGACGTGCTCGGCGTGTGGCCGCTGCACGGGCTGTGCGGTGCATGGGGAGGGCTCGCGGCGGGAATCTTCGGCAGCACGGCGCTGGGCGGCATCGGCGGCGTGAGCTTTGCTGCGCAGCTGCTCGGCACCGGCCTGGGCATCCTCATCGCACTGCTCGGGGGGGCACTGATCTATGGTGCCCTGAAGTTCACGCTGGGACTGCGGCTGAGCCAGGAAGAGGAATTCAACGGCGCCGATCTGTCCATCCACCGCATCGGGGCGACGCCGGAGCCGGAAACGCGCTGAGGGCGCCCAGGCCGGCTGCACGCCAGGCCCGGCTGCTCACGCAACCGGGCCTCGCCGCCAAGGACCGTCGGACGGTCGGAACGTCAGAACAGACCGACGATCTTCCCGGACTCGTCCACGTCGATGGCATTCGACGAGGGCACCTTCGGCAGGCCCGGCATGGTCATGATGTCGCCGCAGATCATGACGATGAACTCGGCGCCGGCGTTGAGGCGCACCTCGCGGATGGTGACCACGTGGCCGGAAGGGGCGCCGCGCAGCTTCGGATCCGTCGAGAACGAATACTGCGTCTTGGCGACGCAGATCGGGTAGCTGCCGTACCCGGCTTCCTGCAGCTGCTTGATCTGGTTGCGCACCTTGGCATCGGCGGTGATGTCGGAGGCACCATAGATCTTGGTCGCGATGGTCTTCATCTTCTGCCACAGCGGCTCGCTGTCTTCATAGACGAACCTGAAGGTGCTCGGCTGCTCGGCCATCTTCACCACCTCCTCGGCCACGGCGATGGCGCCCTTGCCGCCCTCGGCATAGTGGCGCGCGAGGATGACCTTGGCGCCGCGGCTGCCGGCCCGCTCGATCAGCACCTTCACTTCCGCGTCGGTGTCCTCGCTGCGGTGATTGATCGCCACCAGGCATGGCAGGCCGTAGTTGTTGCGGACGTTGTCGATGTGGCGCTCGAGGTTGACGATGCCCTTCTCCAGGGCCGCGACGTTCTCCTTGCCCACGTCCGCGACTTCCACGCCGCCGTGGTACTTCAGCGCGCGCACCGTGGCGACGATGACCGCGGCCGCCGGCTTCAGTCCGCCCTTGCGGCACTTGATGTCGACGAACTTCTCGGCGCCGAGGTCGGCACCGAACCCGGCCTCGGTGACCACGTAGTCGGCGAGGCGCAGCGCCGTCTGGGTAGCCATCACCGAGTTGCAGCCGTGCGCAATGTTCGCGAACGGGCCGCCGTGGATGAAGGCCGGATTGTTCTCCAGCGTCTGCACCAGGTTCGGCGCCATGGCATCGCGCAGCAGGGCCGTCATGGCGCCCTGGGCGTTCAGGTCGCGCGCCAGGATCGGCTTCTGCGCCGCCGTATAGCCGACCACGATCTTGCCGAGACGCTCCTTCAGATCCTTGATGCTGGTTGCGAGGCAGAAGATGGCCATGACCTCGGAGGCGACCACGATGTCGAAGCCGTCCTGGCGCGGATAGCCATTGCCGGGTCCGCCCAGGCCGATGACGATGTCGCGCAGCGCGCGGTCGTTGCAGTCCACCACGCGACGCCACGCGATGCGGCGCACGTCGAAGCCGAGCTGGTTGCCCTGGTGGATGTGGTTGTCGATGAGCGCGGCCAGCAGGTTGTTCGCCAGCGCGATCGCGGCGAAGTCGCCCGTGAAGTGCAGGTTGATGTCCTCCATCGGTACGACCTGCGAATAGCCGCCGCCGGCGGCGCCGCCCTTCATGCCGAACACGGGCCCCAGGGCCGGTTCGCGCAGGCAGATGATGGTCTTCTTGCCGATGCGGTTGAGCGCATCGCCCAGACCCACGGTGGTGGTGGTCTTGCCTTCACCGGCGGGCGTCGGCGAAATCGCCGTGACCAGGATCAGCTTGCCCTGCGGACGGTCCTTCAGGGTGGCGATGTAGTCGAGGGAAATCTTGGCCTTGAAGCGGCCGTACGGCTCGAGGGATTCCTCGGGAATGCCGAGGCGCTCCTTCGCGAGTCCGACGATCGGACGCATCTTGGCCTGTTGGGCAATTTCGATGTTGGAAGCTGGAGGTGCCATGCAGATTCTCGGTCAGGTGTGGCGAAAAGGGCCGTAAATGTAGCACGACCGCTGCCGCGCATTGCGGCGGGCGGTGTGACCCCGCGATCCATTATCATTGCCATCTATGACTCAAATAGCTGGCACGGATCTGCGGCCGTACATCCGCACCATTCCCGACTACCCCCGCCCCGGGGTCCAGTTCCGAGACATCACGACGCTCCTGGGCAATGCCCGGGCGCTGGACATCACCCTCACGGAACTGACGGCGCCCTGGCAGGAGGCGGGGGTGACCCACGTCGCCGGCATCGAGGCCCGGGGCTTCATCCTGGGGGGTGCGATGGCCTGCCGCCTGCAGGCCGGATTCGTGCCGCTGCGCAAGAAGGGCAAGCTGCCGCATGCCACCATCGGGGTGCAGTACTCCCTGGAATACGGCTTCGACCACCTCGAGATGCACGCCGATGGCGTCAAACCCGGAGACCGTGTATTGCTGGTGGACGATCTGATCGCGACGGGGGGCAGCGCCGCCGCCGGGATCCGGCTGCTGCAGTCGCTGGATGCGACCGTGGTCGGCGCCGCCTTCGTCATCGACCTGCCCGAGCTCGGCGGGACGGCCCGGCTGGAGCAGGCGGGTTTGAAGACGGTATCGCTGGTCAGCTTTGGCGGCCACTGACGGCCCCATACTTGCAAGGTGATTGGACAATGCGAGGAGCATCGGCATGATCGACCAGGACACGGGCACCACGGATGCCATGGCCGCTGAACTGCGGCGGATCATCGAGCAGGCGGAGCAGCTCATGCGCGCGGCCGGCGCCGACAACGCGACGCTTGGGGACCTCAAGGACCGGGTCAACCAGACCATCGGGGCGGCACGCGAGAAGCTCGCCGACCTGGAACAGGAGGCGCGCCAGCGCGGCCGCCGGGCCGCCGCCGCCACCGAATCCTGGGTACGCAGCAACCCCTGGGCGGCGCTGGCGATCGGCGCGGGCATCGGCCTGATCGTGGGCGCGCTGATCATGCGCACCTATCCGTCGGCCGAGGCGGACGATCCGGAACCCTACGTTTGATGGCAGGCTCGCCCACCTTAGCCGAGCGGACCAAATCGCTGCTGCGGCAGATCCTGGCGATGGGCCAGACGCGGCTGGAGATGATCGGTCTCGCCGTCGAACAGGAAGTGGCGGCGCTCGGCCGGGAGCTGCGGCTGGCGGCGGTGTGCATCATCTCGGCGTGGCTGGCGGGCACCTCCCTGGTGCTGTGGATCGCGGTGATGTTTCCCCGCGAGGTGGGTCTGTGGATCCTCGGGATCCTGTGCGTGCTGTTCACCTTCACCAGTCTCATGACGTGGCAGGTGCTCAAGCGGGTGTCGATCCGCGAGCGGCTGTTCACGCGGCTGGCGGAGCAGTTGCGCAAGGATGCCCGGGCGCTGGAAGAATTCGCCGAAGGCGAGCATGACTGAGCCCCTGACCGCCGGCTCGCCTGCTCACCTGCCGCGCTCGGTGGTGATCGAGCAGCGATTGCAGGTGCTGGAAATGGAGGCCGCGGTTCAGCGCACGACGCTCGCGGCGACCCTCGGGCAGTGGCAGCAGCGACGGACCCTGACCTGGGTCATGGATGCGGCCAAGATGGCAGGCGGCGTGCTCAGCGGCCCGACCGCCCGCTACGTGATTACCGCCGTGCTGATGCGACTGCTGCGCGGCCGGCTGGGCTAGCTCCAGCGATCCTCTTCCGGCAGCCGCTCGGCGCCTGCAGGCAGCGTCACGGCGGCCGTCTCCGCGGCCTCGGATTCCACGGCGCGGCCGTTATAGGCCTCCAGGCGGTTGTACAGGGTCTTCAGGCTGACCCCGAGGATGTCCGCGGCCTTGCGCTTGACCTGCCCGCATTGGGCAAGCGTCGCGAGCGTCACGCGGCGCTCCACTTCCTCGAGCGGCGTCCCGACGCGGATGGTCACGGTCGCGCCATCGTCGGATGCGGCCGGAGCGATGGGCAGCGGCGGCCCGCATTCGACCACGTCGTCGGCCATGATGTAGGCGCGCTGCACGTGGTTGCGCAACTCGCGCACGTTCCCGGGCCAGCCGTACTGATAGAGTTTGGCCAGACTGTCCGCCGAGAAGGTCTTGGCCGTGCCTTCGACGCGATTGAGCTCCGCCAGGAAGTGGCGCGCCAGCAGTTCCAGGTCCGCGCCGCGCTGGCGCAGCGGCGGCAGCCGGATCGGAAATACGTTGAGCCGGTGAAACAGGTCTTCGCGCAGCTTGCCCTCGCCGAGCGCCCGTTCGGGCTCCCGGTTGCTCGCGGCGATGATGCGCACGTCGCAGACGATGGGCGTGATGCCGCCCACGCGACTGAAGCTGCCGGTCTCCAGTACCCGCAGCAACTTCACCTGCAGCTCCATCGGCATTTCGGTGACCTCGTCGAGGAACACCGTGCCACCGTGGGCCCGTTCGAAGAATCCCTTGTGTTGCCGGTCGGCGCCCGTGAAGCTGCCCCGCTCGTGGCCGAACAGTTCACTCTCGATGAGCTGTGCCGACACGGCGCCGCAGTTGAGCGGCAGGAAGGGTGCTTCGCGACGGCGGCTGAGTTCGTGCAACGTCAGGGCGGCCAGTTCCTTGCCGGTGCCACTCTCCCCCAGCAGCAGCACGGTCGCCGAGGTCGGCGCGACCCGCCCGAGCTGGTCGTACAGCAGCTGCATGGCCGGAGCACTGCCCAGCAGCCGTCCGAACCGACCGAGCCGTCGCAGCTCATGCCGCAATGCACCGATTTCGCTGCGCAGCGCGGCGGTCTTGCGCGCATGGCGCAGCACCGCCTGCACGCGGTCGAGTTCGGCCGGCTTGACCAGATAGTCGGTGGCGCCCGCACGCAGCGCGGCAATGGCGCTGTCGACCGTGGCATGCCCGGTGACGACGATCAGTTCAGGAGCATCCGCCGGCGGCATGTCCCGGGCGAGTTCGATGCCTTCCCCGTCCGGCAGCCGCAGGTCCGTCAGGACCACGTCCGGGCGCTTGCTGCTCAGCTGTTCGCGGGCGGCCTGCAGGGTCTGGGCGGCGCTGGAGGTGAAGCCCTCGAGCCGCACCACTTCCTGCAGCCAGCCGACCATGTCCGGGTCGTCGTCGACTATGAGCGCGTGGGGCATATTTGCAGACTATCACGGAAGCGCAGCCGTTAATTACAGTAGATTTTGCAACTGCTGTATTTCTTACAGCAGCCCCACAGCTGGAAAAAATGTGAGCAGCCGCCGCATGATAGCGTCGCAGCAGGGCCACAAAGCGGCATCTGGGCGCAGCGGCTGCAGGCGCAGACTTACAAACGAGTGGCAGTTTTGCCTACAGACGTGCACCGCTTCCCTCGCGCCGCTGCCGCGGATGCGCCGGAGCGTGTGGCATGTCAATTGCAAAGTAGCTGCCGGTTGACCCCCCGATTAGGCGGGCCGTCGAACCGGCCCGCCATTTTCTCGCGCGATGTCGTGCTTCAGGCCTTCGCCGCAAGATCCGCCAGGGCCGCGCCGCTGAGCCGGTAGATGGTCCAGTCGTCCGCGGCGCGCGCGCCCAGCCCGCGATAGACCCGCAGCGCGGGTTCGTTCCAGTCGAGCACCGCCCATTCGAAACGGCCACAGCCGCGCTCCAGGGCGAGCCGGGCCAGCCACGCCAGCATGTGGCTTGCGAGCCCGCGGCCCCGCGCCGCCGGACGCACGTACAGGTCCTCGAGGTACAGTCCGGGCTTGCCGAGGAAGGTCGAGAAGTTGTGGAAGAACAGCGCGAAGCCACAGGGCTCGCCGTCGATGCAGCCGAACACCGCCTCGGCGCAGGGTCGCGGACCGAACAACGCCCGCGCGATCGCCTCGGGAGTGGCGCTCACCTGATCCGCGAGCCGTTCGTACTGCGCCAGTTCGCGGATGAAGGCGAGCACCAGATCGACCTCGGGCTCGCGTACGGGACGGATGCTCAATGCAGCGGCTGGCATGAGTTCAACCGGTGCTCTGCAGGCCCTGCGCTATGCCGCTGATGCTCGCGAGCAGCGCCTCAAACAGGTCGCGGTCCTGGCGCCCGGTCGCGCGCCAGCGCCGCAGCAGGTCCACCTGCATCAGATTCATGGGGTCCACGTAGGGATTGCGCAGCTGGATGGAGCGCTGCAGCTGCGCCTCCCCGTCCAGCAGCGCGGCGTACCCCTTGACCGCCAGGACGTGCCGGCGCGCCAGTTCGTACTCGGCGCGGATGGCATCGAAATGTCGCCGCAGGGGTTCATCCACCAGTTCCTGGTAGGCATAGGAGATCTCCAGATCGGCCCGTGCCAGCATGGCCTCGACGTCATCCAGCAGATTACGCAGGAACGGCCACTGCGCATAGGCCGCCTGCACCGCCTGCAGGCCCTGGGCGCCGATCGCCGCATCCAGCCCTGCGCCAGCGCCGTACCACCCGGGCAGCATGTGCCGTGACTGGATCCAGGCGAATGCCCACGGCACGGGCCGCAGCGACTCGAGGGTCGCGACGGCGTCCCGGTAGGCGGCGCGGGAGCCGATCTGCATGCGTTCGATCACGTCGATGGGCGTGACCTGGCGGAAATAGTCCCCGAAATCCGCTTCCCCGAACACCAGACGGCGGTAGGCCTCGAGACTCGCCTGCGCCACGGCGGCCGCGCAGGCCTGGTGGGCCTGGGGCACCTCGGCGGTGAGGCCGCGGCGGGCGAGGCCCGAGGCAATGGCGAGCGCGCTGAAGGCCCGCTCCAGCGTGCGCATGGCGATCGGGCGCAGCCCATAACTTTGATTGACCACTTCTCCCTGTTCGGTGATCCGCAGCACCGGGTTGGTCGCGGCGGCGGGCGCCGAGCGCACCAGCGCATCGATGCGGCCGCCGCCCAGGGCCACGCTGCCACCGCGCGCATGCACGATCACCGGGTGGGCCACCGCGCCGCGCAGCGCGGCGGTGAGCGTCGCCTGGGCCCGGTGGATGGCATAGCGCGCATTGCAGATCCCGCCCTCCTTGCTGATGTCGGCCTGGCCCAGTACCACGCCCTGGCGACCGCCGCGCGCGGCGAGATGCCGCTGGTAGGTGGGATCCGCGAGCAGCAGCTGCATCAGCCCGGCGCCGCGCTCGAGCGTCGCCAGGTCCTCGAACATGGGAGCCACGTCCACGGCGGCCTCACCCGTGCGCTTGTCCCAGGCCTCGGCCCAGCGCGCCAGCAGCAGCACCGCCAGCACGTCATCGATGCCGCGCACGCCGCTGACGATGTAATAACCGATGGCGTCGGGGCCATAGCGGTGCCGGCCCTGCACCATCGCCTCGAACACGCCGCGGCTGCGCCGTCCCTGCGGGTCCAGCTCCGTGCGCGGACCCATGTCGCGCGCCAGCGCATCGCTGAGCAGCGCCTGACGCTCCCCGGGATCGCGCTGCGGCCAGTGCGGATCGCCCGTGCCCTGCGCGATCACCTGCTGGTGCACGCTGGTGTGCTGGCGTACGTCGAGGGTGGCCAGATGAAAGCCGAAGGTCTGCACCCGCCGCAGCAGGCGCTGCACCGAGTGGTGTCCGGCGTTCCAGCCCTTGTTGGCGCGCAGGCTGTCGGCGATGAGGCGGATGTCGGCCTCGAATTCGCGCGCCTGCTCGTAGCCGTTCGGGCGGCCCTCCACCGCATTGCGCAGCCGCGTGCCCAGCTGCGCCAGGAACACCCGGTAGGGCATGCGGTCGTGTCGCGCCGGAGTGATCGAGCGGGACCCGGGTACCAGGGTGCTGTAATGCTCGATGCGCTTGGCCAGGGCGGAGGAAACGTCGATGCGGCTGGCGCTTTGCGACAGCTCCTGCGCAAGCGTCTGGCATTCCTCGAAGTAGGCGTTGAGGATCACGCGGTGCTGCCGGTCGAGGGTCTCACGGATGGTCTTGCCGTTGACGTCCGGATTGCCGTCCATGTCCCCGCCGACCCAGGTGCCGAAGCCGATGATGCGCGGCAGCTCCAGCGCCTCGGAATTCACGCCGTAGAGTTTCTCCAGGGCCTCCGCCACCTCCTCGTAGAAGTCCGGCACCACCCGGTACAGCACTTCGCCCAGGTAGAACAGCACGTGCTCGCGCTCGTCGGCCACCGTCAGGCGCTCGCGCGGATGATCCTCCGTCTGCCAGGCCGCGGTGATCTCGGCGCGCACCCGGTTCCACACGGCGCGCGACTCCCCCGGCGTCAGGGTCGGATCGAGCCGGTCGAGCAGCAGCTGCGCGACGCGCTGCTGCTTGCGCAGCATGGTGCGGCGGGTCGATTCGGTGGGATGCGCGGTGAACACCGGCTGGATCTGCAGTTGCGGCAGGATGGCGAGGATGTCGTCGAGGGTGGCGCCCGCCGCCTTCAGCGCACCGAGGGCATCCTCGATGCCGCCCGGCTGCGGCCGGCCGCTGTCCTTCAGGAAGTACTCGCGGCGGCGCCGGATCCGGTGCACCTTCTCCGCGAGGTTCACGGCCTGGAACCAGGCCGAGAATGCCCGCACCAGGTCACGGGCCTGCGCGGGCAGCCGGCCGCGGACGCGCGCCGCCAGTTCCCCGCCCGCCGCGCTGTCACCTTCGCGGCGATTGATGGCCGTGACGCGATCCTCCTCCACCGTCGCCAGCAGCGTCGGGCCGCCCTGCTCGCGCAGCATGTTGCCGATGAGGTCGCCCAGGGCATGCACGTCCTCGCGCAGGGCCTCGTGCTTGGGCGGGAAATGGATCTGCTGGCGTTTCAGAATGACTCTCCGCGATGTGCGCGCTATGGGGCTAGCCCGCGAGCAGCACGCCCTCGGCATGCTCCAGGGCGTCCGGCCGCCCCTGGATGAGGACGATATCGCCCTCCCGCAGGCGCGTGGTGCTCTCGGGCGCGCTGCCCAGTATCCCGTGTCGGCGGATCCCCGTGAAGGCCACCGCGGCGCCCCGGCCGCAGACCTCCGCCACCGTGCGCCCGACCGCCCAGGCGCCCGGCGGAATCACCACCGTGCGGACCTCCTCGCGCTGCCCCAGCAGGTCCGGGACCAGCGGCGAGTCGGTATGGGGCCGCAGGTTGCGCAGCAGTGCGTAGCGGTTCTCGCGCACCTGGCCCAGGGCCTGCGCTACCCCGGTCGCGGGCACCGCCAGGGTCCGCAGCGCCGCGGCGACCAGGATCAGCCCCATCTCGAACGTTTCGGGGATGGTCTGCGTCGCGCCCGCCGCCAGCAGCTCCGCCGTGCGCGAATCGTCCACCGTCCGCACCAGCACCGGAACGTCGGCGCGCAGCCGCCGCACGGTGCGCACGATCGCCAGGGCCACCCCCGGACTGGAGAAGCTGATGACGACCGCGGTCGCGTGATTGGCGCCGGCGCCGATGAGCATGTCCTCGTCCGCGGAATCGCCATAGAGCACCGGCTCCCCGGCCTGCCGGGCCGCACGGATCCGCGCCGGGTCCAGATCCAGCGCGACATATTCGAAGCCCTGCGATTCCAGGACCCGCGCCACGCTCTGCCCCACCCGTCCATAGCCGCAGAGGATCACGTGCTCACGCTCGGCGATGGCGCCTGCCGGCCCCTCCCCGGCCAGTCCGGGGGGCGCCGGCCGCCGCTCGCGCAGCACGAAGCGCGCGATCCGGGCATTGTGCGCGAGGATGAAGGGACTGACGATCATCGACAGCACCACGGCCGCGAGCAGGGCCTGCGCGATCCGCACCGGCATCGTGCCGCTGCGCAGGAGCAGCGTGAACAGCGCCACGCCGAACTCGCCGCCGATGCACACGACCACGCCCGTGCGCACCGCCTTGAAGGTCGAGCGTTCGTACAATCGTGTCGCCAGCGCCGCCACGGTCGCCTTCACGGCGAGGAAGCCGGCGAGCAACGCCGAGATCAGCACGAACTCGCTCACCAGCAGATAAAGATCCAGCAGCATGCCGACGCTGATGAAGAACAGCCCCAGCAGGATGTCGCGGAACGGCCGGATGACGCTCTCGATCTGGTGCCGGTACTCGGTTTCGGCGAGCATCATGCCGGCGAGGAAGGCGCCCATCGCCAGCGACAGCCCGGCGAGATAGGACGTCCAGGCCGATGCCAGCACCACCAGCAGCACCGCCAGCGTGAACAGCTCCCGCAGGCGGCTGTGCGCGATTTCGTGGAACAGCGGCCGCAGCAGCCAGCGCCCCGCCGCGAGCACCGCGGCGATGGCCGCCGCGCCACCGGCCACCGCCGCGGCCACGGCGCCGGCCGAAAAATCCGTGCGCCGGGCGGCGAGCGCCGAGACCAGCGCCAGCAGCGGCACGAAGGCCAGGTCCTGGAACAGCAGCATGCTGAAGGACAGGCGGCCGTGGGTGCGGTTGATCTCGCCCCGATCGGTCAGCGTGTGCAGGATGATGGCGGTGGAACTCATCGCCAGGGCGCCTCCCGCCAGCGACCCGATGAGCCAGGGCAGGCCGAGTCCGCGGCCGATGCAGGCGAATACCGCCATGGTCGCGCACACCTGCAGTGCCCCGAGCCCGAACACCTCGCGGCGGACCGCCATCATCCGCGGCAGCGAGAACTCCAGTCCCAGGGTGAACAGCAGGAACGCGACGCCGATGTCGGCCAGGTCGCTGGTGATATCGGCCTGCGTGATCAGCCGCAACGCGTGCGGCCCGAGCGCCAGGCCCACGACGAGGTAGCCGAGGATCGAGGGCCAGCCGATGCGCCGGGCGACCGCCACCACGAACACCGAGGCGGCCAGCATGATCAGGACCTGGGTAAGGGGCTGTTCGATCATCGCGCCCCCGAGCCTGCGGCCCTAGTTGTTCATCAGCACCGTGGTATCGAAGCTCTCGAAACCCTGGATCGCACGCTTGTAGGCGTTGAACACCAGCCGCTCCGCCACCTTGTCGGCGCGCGTGGACAACAGCATCCGCAGCACGATGTCATCCGGGGGCCGGGCGGCATCCTCGGCCATCAGCTGCTCGATGACCCGGGTGAGGCGATGCACGAGTTCATTCACGAAGCGCAGGTGCGCGGTATCGATCACCTGCTCGCTGCCCGGACCGTAGGTGGTGCGGGCCTCCTCCGCGAGCTCGTGCAGGAACAGGTTCAGGAGCCGCGCCTTGTCCACCAGCCGCAGCTCGCTGAAGTACTCGATCTCGGACTGCAGGTTCATCGCGGTCAGGTCCCCTGGGCAGGGAAGAAGTCTATGGGTTTGGTCGTAGTGATCGTTTCCACGTCCTTGGCCTCGAAGCGGAAAGACTTCACGCGCGCGACAATCTTGCTTTCAAGTTCCTCGTTGTGCAACTCCGAGGACAGGACCCGGCACATGGTGACCTCCCCGGACGGGGCGATCGTGAATTCCAGCACCAGTTTGCCCTGCAGCTCCGGATGCTCCCGCAGCGCCCGGGCGTAGAGGGTGTAGATGGCGCCCTTGTTCCTGTCGAACACCAGCTCGATTTCCTCGCGGCTGCGGGCGGCCTTGCCGCTGCTGCCGGTCCGTGTCGCACCGCGGTCGTTCAGGCCCGAATGCGCGATGGCCGAGGTGACCGTGGCCGTCTCGTGGCCGGTCAGTGAACCGGCGCCGGTGCCGAACCCCCTGCTGCTGGTGGAGGTGATGCCGCTGCTGGCGGACCCCACTTTGGAGGTGATCAGCGAGCGCTCGGCATGGGAGTCCGCGCCGACGGCGCCCGTGAGGTTCTTGGTCTGCCCCTCCTCGATCGGGGTCTTCTCGCGCAGATCCGCGAGCTGGTCCTTGAACTGCTCGATACCCGCCTGTTCCGCCTTGCGCCGCGCCTGGGCCACCTTGTCCACCGGCGGGGTGGGCACCGGCTTCACCTGCGGCACCGGCTTCACTTCGGGCTTGGGCGGCGGCGGCGGTGGCGGCGGTGGTTTGGGCTGCTCCTGGATCATGACCCGCGCCAGCTGTGGTGGCACGGTCGCCGCGCCGGGCGGCGTGCGTGGCGCCGGCAGCAGCGCGATCAGGATCGCGAAGCCCACCAGCAGGACGAGGGCGACGCGCAGGATGCGCCGGAAGCGGGCCTGCGACTCCTCGTCGTCCTCCCAGGCCAGTTCGTAACTTCGGTAGAAGGGTGCCAGCATGTGTCGCCCTATGCCGCCGGGCTCTGAGTAAGGGACACGGGCTTTTCCTTCTGCAGCACGGCGAGGGAGATCTTGCCGTAGTCCGCATCGGTGCAGGTCGCCATCACCTTCTTCAGCACCTCGTAGGGCAGCGACTTGTCCGCCATGATGGTGATCTCGCGCGCCGCGAGCGAGGCCTCGGAGATGTCCCTGCCCACCAGCAGCGGCCGCTTCAGGGCCGCATCCAGCCGCGCAACCGTTGCCGCCGGATCCGCCTGCACGTCGCGCACGGATTCGATGAACTCGCCCTGCACGAACAGGTCGGTCTTGGTGATCATGACCACGACCGAGTGATTCGGGGCGGTCTCGGAAATCGACTGCGGGATCTCGATCCCCTTGCTGTTCTGGATGACCTCCACTTCGGTCGAGTAGACCAGCAGGAACGACACCATCACCGAGAGGATGTCGATGAGCGGAATGAGGTTCAGCTCGAACCCCGCCCGGTGGCGCTGATGGTGCACGGCCATGCGCCGCGCGCGATTGGACATCATGGCGGGGCATCTCCCACGGAAATGGTCGGGAACAGCTCCGCCTGGGTGCTCGAGAAGCCATTGGTCGCCTCGAACACCCGCACATGGTCCATCACCTGCACCAGGATGTCGTAGGGCGTGTCCTTCTCGAGCAGCACCGAGGCATCGGTCTTCTGCGGGAATTTCGCCTTCACCATCTTCAGGAACTCGGTCAGACCATCGAAGTCGTAGCCCTGCGCGGTGTTCGGCAGGTCCTTGAGCGGTCCGCTGTTGCGATCGGCCACCTCGAGCAGGTTGTGGCGCACCAGCACCTCCAGCTGCAGATCCTTGGGCAGGTCCGGCATCTGCGAGGATGCCGTCGGCAGATCCAGCTGCAGGACCACCGTGCGGGAGAACACGGCGGTCATCAGCAGGAACGTCACCAGCACGGTGAAGATGTCGATCATCGGAACCAGCAGCAACTCGGCGGGCCGCCGATTGCGGCGCGCAAGCTTCCTGGCATCGTATGAACGGCGCATGGGCGATCAGTCGTCCGTCAGGCCGCGGCCGGAGCCGGCGCCTCGGGGCGACGCTCGGTGACGGCATTCAGGAACTTCACCGAGGCCATCTCCAGGCTGTCGATGAGCTCGGTGGTCTTGGTCTGCAGGAACGCATGGATGAACAGCAGCGGCACCGCCGTCATCAGGCCGAACGCCGTGCAGTTCATGGCGACCGAAATGCTCGCCGACAGCAGGTTGGCCTTCTCGGCCGGGTTCACCGTGGCCACGGCATGGAAGGCGTTGATGAGGCCCATGACGGTTCCCAGCAGTCCCAGCAGCGTTGCGAGATTGGCGAAGGTCGCGAGGTAATGGGTGCGCTTCTCCAGGCGCGGCACCACTTCCATGAGGCTCTCCTCCATGGCCTTTTCGATGTCATCCCGGCGCCGCGCGGCCTGGATGCGCGCCAGGCCGTAGTTGAGGATCTGCGCGATCGCGGACTCATTCTTGGAGGTGATCTGCACCACCTGCCGGAAATTGCCCTGCGACAGCATGGGCACGATCTCATTCCACAGCTGCCGGTTGCGCGTCGAGACGCGCACCAGATAAATGTAGCGCTCGATGGCGATCGCCAAGCCGACCACGAGCACCACGGCGATCGGGAACATGAAGTTTCCGCCGCCCTGGAAAAACCTGACCAGACCATCCCAAATATTCATCAGCTACTCCCAAAGCAGCAGTCGGATCCCGACAAACTGCCCCAACTTAATGACATAACAGCAAAATGCTACGACCTAATTCTCATCCCGCGCGGCTCGCCCCTCAGGGCTACCCTCAATGTGCCGCCGGCGCTGCCGCAGGGGCCTCCGGGGCGCCCTTCTGCGGTGCAACTGTGTGGTAGTACCGCTCCTCGCGGTTGAAAACGTCACGGTCCACGGGCTGCAGGACTTCATCGACCAGGCTGTTCGCCGGCTTGCCGGTCAGATCGCCCAGGTCCGCACGCTTCCAGGGCACCACGTACATGACCTTGGGCAGCTCCTTGTTGCCGGTGATGTCCGTGGTATCCAGTTCGATCCGGTCCATGGCCTTGCCTGCCTTGGCAACCTTGCCGGCCGCCGGCGCAGCGGCCTTCGCGGCCGTGCGCGCCTGGGCTGCGGGGGCGCTGCTCCCCGGTTGGGCCGCGGCCGGGGCTGCCGTCGAGGCGCGGGCCGCGGTATCGGAGGTGTTCACGCGGGGCTGCAGATCGTCCGGGTCCTTTGCCTGGCCATACGCCGGCAGGGTGCAGACCAGTGAAATGACCATCACACTCAGTGCTCTCATGTCGAGCCTCCAGCCTTCTGCGGCGCGGGTGGCGCCGCGTTCTTGCCGGCGCGTTGTTTGAGATCCGCGATCCATCCGACCACGGCCTTGTCATTCGGCGCCAGCGACTGGTAGTGCTCCATCGCCGTCAGGGCGCCGGCCGTGTCTCCCAGGTACAGATCGAGCACGATCGCCAGGTTGCGGTAGGCGGGCGCGAAGTCCGGCCGCGAGGCGATCGCCTGGTTGTAGGCATCCGCCGCCTGGTGGAATTTGCCGTCCAGGCGCAGCGTCACGCCCAGTTCGGTGAAGGCCTCGGCATCGTGCGGATCGCGCTGCACCGCCGCCTGCAGCGCGGTCTCCGATTTGGCGAGGTCGCCGTGCTTGCGATACAGCAGGCCGAGGTTGACCAGGGCCCCCGGATACTGCGGGTAGCCCGTGGCGAGCTGCTGGAACTGCAGCTCCGCCTCCTCGTCCTTGCCGGCACGCACCAGTGCCACCGCGCGCCCAAAGTCCGCCGTCGCCCGCGGCGGGGGTGGCGGCAGCGACGGCTGCGGCAGTGCCACAGGCGCCGACGCCCCGGCCGCGGGAGCCGGGGCCGCGACCGGGGTCATGGCCGGCGGCGCATCGGCGGCGCGGGGCGCGGGCGAGGAACTGCAGGCGGCCTCCAGCAGCCCCGCCGCCATCAGCACGCCGATTTCATTCAAGCGTAGTGACCACATCCTGGCTGAGCTCCGTCTTGCCATACCGCCCGGGACTGAGCTCGGCCAGCGCCGCATAGCTCTTCTTCACCCACTCATCGTAGACACCGTCGCGGGCGCGCGCGGTGTTCACCTCGTGGATCTTTATCGCCTGCTCCTCGAAGGGAAAGGCCTGATCGTCGAGCAGCGAGTTGTACTGCTCCAGTTCGTCCTTGTTCAGGTTCCGCGGCCGCTCGGAATTCTGCACGTCCTTGCCGAGCCTGCGGTACAGCTCCGCGGTCTCATAGGTGGCGGCGGTGGTGACTTCGGCCACGTTGTAGTCCGCGGCGGCCTTGTAGGCGGCGAGCGCCGCTTCCATCGACCTGCGCTTGGCGACCAGGCTCTTCTTCAGGGGCAGCGCCAGGCGGATGTCGCGGAAGGCATCGCGCAGCGGTGCGGCGAGTTTCAGCTGTGCGGTCGCCGCGAGGTACTTCGTGCGCTCGGTGCGCGCCGCGCCCGCCTGCGCATCCGCATGGACGATGTCCCGCAGCCATTGCTGTTCGCGCGCCGTATCGCCGGCCCTGGCGGCCATCTGCGCCAGCCGCTCGCGCACCTCGATGGCCTCGGGCACCGGCGTCGGATACTCGGCGACCAGGCGCTGCAGCATGGCGACGCTCTTGGCGTCGTTGCCGGCTTTGCCGTACAGGTCGGCGGCGCGCGTCAGCGCCTCATGGCGCACGGCGGTCTCTTCGGTGGGGTTCGTGGAGATGTGTTCGAACTCCACGGCCGCATCCGCCGGCCGATTGGCCTCGGCATAGGCCACCGCCAGCTTGCGGTTCACGTCCTCGGCGTTCGGCGCGTGCGGGAACTGCCTGCGGTAGGGCTCGAGGACCGCGATGGCCTGGTCCCATTGCTTCAGGTTGATGAGGCCGGCCGCGGCGTCGTATTGCGAGGTGCCGACGATCTTCGAGTCCGGCGCGACCTTGCCGACCCGCAGGAAATCCGCCACCGCGCCGCTCTCGTCGCCCGCCTTGCGCCGCGCCTCGCCCTGGCGGTACACGGACTCGGCGATGCGCTCGGTGAGGTCGGCCCGCAGTTTCACCTCGGCCGGATCCGGACCCTGGCTGCGGTTGCGGGCCTGGATGAAGGCGGCCTCCGCATCCGGGAACGCGCCGAGGTCGTACTGGGACTGGCCGATGATGTTCCAGGCGATGCGCTGCTGCGCCTCGTCCACCGGCGGCGTGCGCGCCAGCAGCAGCTTCGACACCTGGATGGCGCGCGGCAGGTCGTGGGCCGCGAAGATGTCCTCCGCCGCCCGCGTCAGCACGCCACTGCTTTCGGGGTGCTCGGGGAAAGTCTGCGCGAACTTGATGTCGGCGTCGATGGCGCGGGCGTGCCAGGCGGTGCGCGCCTCGCCCGTGAGGCCCTCCTCGCCCTTCTGGTAGGCGACCATGGCCGCATAGCCCGCGGCCGCCGACTTCGCGTCCTTCGGATAGCCGTACGCCGTGTGCTCGTATTCGGTCGCAGCCTCCGGATACTGATGGCTCTCGAACAGGGCATCGGCGAGCAGGTAGTTGTTGGCTGCCGAATCCGGCGCGTCCGGGAAGGATGCGAGGTAGCCGCGGTACCAGTGCGCGGCCTGGGCGTAGTCGGCCGGCAGCTTCGATTTCTGCGCCGCCGCGTGATAGAACGTGGCCAGATCCTTGAGATTGGTCTTGAGCTCCTTGACCACCTCAGGGAAATCCCCATGGGCCCGGTTCTTCCAGAACGGCTGCGGGAAGTCGTAGTGCTCGACGTACTCGCGCTTGCCGTCGATCACGAGATTGGTGAAGCCGCCCTTGGTGTAGGCCTGGATGGCCTGCATCGCCAGGTCCGGCGCATGCACATTGTCGGGATCGCGCTTGACGAAGGCCCGGTAGGCATCGGCGGCATCCTGGTAGCGCTGCTTGTCCACGTACAGGTCGCCGAGCCGTGAGTACAGCAGGTAGGCATAGGCCGGGTTGCCACGCCCGGCCAGGAAGGCGTCGACGCTCGCCGCACCGTCCAGATAGGAGAAGGCGATGCTCATCACCCGCAGCGTGTCGTCGACCGATTCGCGGTTCGGGCGTGACAGCTGCTCCAGCGGGCGCATGGGACCGCCCTTGACGCCACCCAGCAGCTGCTGGTCGAGCACTCCGGCAAAGGACGGCAGGC
>DATJTJ010000035.1:0-56078 GCA_035503515.1 Steroidobacteraceae bacterium | reverse complement strand
GCTCACTTTCGACCGCGAGCACGTCGTCGCCCGCGTTGGGCGAGCCCGACAAGCCGAGCACTACGACCGGCATGGAGGGCAGCGCTTCCTGCACGGGTTGGCCGCTCTCATCGAACAGGGCGCGCACGCGGCCAAATTCGTTGCCAGCAAGGATCGGATCGCCCATGTGCAGCGTGCCTTTTTTCACGAGCACCGTCGCAACCGCGCCACGGCCCTTCTCGATGCTCGACTCGATGACGACCCCGCTCGCAAGGCCGGAGCGCGGGGCGCTCAGCTCGAGCACCTCCGCCTGCAACAGGATCGCATCGAGCAGTTGATCCACGCCGGCTCCGGTGCGCGCCGAGACGTTGATGAACATGGTCTGCCCGCCCCATTCCTCGGGAATCACTTCCTGCTTGGAAAGCTCCGTTCGGACCCGATCCGGATCGGCGTCGTTCTTGTCGATCTTGTTGACCGCGACGACGATGGGTACGTTCGCGGCACGGGCGTGCTGAATCGCCTCGATGGTCTGCGGCATGACGCCGTCGTCGGCCGCCACGACGAGCACCACCACATCCGTCGCCTTCGCGCCGCGGGCGCGCATGGCGGTGAAGGCGGCGTGACCCGGGGTGTCCAGGAACGTGATCGTGCCCTTCGGGGTATCCACGTGGTATGCGCCGATGTGCTGTGTAATGCCGCCGGCCTCGCCGGCGGCCACCTTGGCACGGCGGATGTAATCGAGCAGCGACGTCTTGCCGTGATCGACGTGTCCCATGACCGTGACCACCGGCGGACGCGGCTCGAGCTCGGTGGCTTCGGCGGCCTCACGCTGCAAGCCCTCTTCGATGAGATTCGCGCGCTGCAGTTTCGCCGTGTGTCCGAGCTCCTCGACCACCAGCACCGCGGTGTCCTGATCGAGAGGCTGATTGATCGTGGCCATCACATCCATGTTCATCAGGACCTTGATGACCTCGGTCGCTTTCACCGCCATCTTCTGCGCGAGCTCTGCGACCGTGATGGTCTCGCCGATCGACACCTCGCGCTTCATGGGCGCGGTCGGCATCTCAAAGCCGTGGCGCGCATCGGCGCTCACCGCGACCGCGCGGCCCTTGGCGCGCCGCTTCTTCTTGTAGCGCGAGCTGACATCGGTCGTGACGTGCAGCTCTTCGCGCCCGTAGCGCGTCGCCTGTTTCTCCTCCGGCTCCTCGGGCTGTGCGGCCTCACGCAGCCGCTCGCTCACCGGCTCCTTCGGTGCCCGCCGCTGCGACTCGCGCTCGCGCCGCTCGGCTTCCTCGCGTGCCTGCTGCTCGGCGACGCGGCGCGCATCCTCCTGCGCCTTCTTGCGGTTCTGCTCCTCTTCCAGGCGTCTGCGGTTTTCAGCCTCGATGCGCTCGTGCTCGCGCCGCTCGGCCTCGAGCCGCTCACTCTCGCGCCGCGCGGCCTGCTCGGCCTCAAGACGCTTCTGATCGAGGTCTTCCTGCTGCTGGCGAACCTGCTCCTGCAGCACGTCGCGCTTGACGTAGTTGCGCGTGCGGCGCACCTCGACGTTCACGGTGCGAGCGCGTCCCTGATTGCTCGCGAGCTTGAGCTCGCTTTGGGTCTTGCGCCTGAGGGTGATCTTGCGCGGCGCGCTGCCCTCCTCCTCGCTGCCGTGGCTGCGGCGCAAGTGAGTCAACAGCTCGAGCTTCGCTTCGTCGCTGATGTGATCGTCCGGGCCGGCCACCTTGATGCCGGCCTGGTCGAGCTGCACGAGCAGCCGATCCACCGGCACCTTCAGCACCTGAGCGAATTGAGAGACGGTTACTTCAGCCATGAGCTAGAACCTCGCGATCTGTCTCAGTGCCCGGCCTCGAACCAGGGAGCACGAGCCGTCATGATCAGCTTGCCGGCTTCTTCGGCGGCGAGTCCCTCGATATCCGAGAGGTCGTCGATCGACTGCTCGGCGAGATCCTCGCGCGTGCGTACGCCCCGACGCGCAAGTGCCAGCGCGAGATCCGGACTCATTCCCTGCAACAGCAGCAGATCGTCCGCCGGCATCGACTGATCGAGGCTTTCCTCGCTCGCGATCGCCTGCGTGAGCAGCACGTCGCGGGCACGATTGCGCAGCTCCTTGACGATGTCCTCATCGAACTCCGCGATCGACATGAGCTCGGCCTGCGGCACGTAAGCCACCTCCTCGACGGTGGAGAACCCCTCCTGCACCAGGATCGTCGCGACATCCTCGTCGACGTCGAGCTGTTTCATGAAGGTCTGCACGAGCTCGCGCGCCTCGGTCTCGCTCTTCGCTTCGGCGTCGGACTCGGTCATCACGTTGAGGTCCCAGCCGGTGAGCTGGCTCGCGAGGCGGATGTTCTGGCCCCCACGCCCGATCGCCTGCGACAGCTTCTCTTCCGCGACGGCGATATCGATGCTGTGCGAGTCCTCGTCGACGACGATGGACATCACCTCGGCAGGCGACATCGCATTGATCACGAACTGCGCCGGGTTCTCGTTGTAGGGAATGATGTCGACGCGCTCGCCCGAGATCTCGTTGGAGACGGCCTGCACCCGTGAGCCGCGCATGCCGACGCACGCACCGACCGGATCGATGCGCGGATCGTTGCTGCGCACCGCGATCTTGGCGCGCACGCCCGGATCCCGGGCCGCGCCCAGGATCTGAATGAGGCCCTGCCCGACCTCGGGCACCTCGAGCTTGAAGAGCTCCATCAGGAACTCGGGCGCCGTGCGCGTCAGGAACAGCTGCGGTCCGCGCGGCTCCGAACGCACCTCCTTCAGGTACGCCTTGATCCGATCCTGCGGCTTCGCCTGCTCGCGCGGAATCATGTCCGTGCGCGGCACGAACCCTTCGGCGTTGCTGCCGAGGTCGACGTACAGACCGTTGCGATCGACGCGCTTGACCACGCCGCTCACGAGCTGGCCCGTGCGATCCTTGTACGCATCGACCACCTGCGCCCGCTCGGCCTCGCGCACCTTCTGAACGATGACCTGCTTGGCCTGCTGGGCGGCGATGCGCCCGAAACCCACCGATTCCATGGGTTCCTCGACGAAGCCACCCGGCTCGATGGTGGCGTTGAGGTCGCGAGCGTCATCCAGCCGCAGTTCACGCTCCGGCACCTCGAGCTCGGTCGAATCATCCGCGAACACCTTCCAGCGGCGGAACGTCTCATAGTCGCCGCTCTTGCGATCGATGGCGACGCGCACGTCCCACTCCTCGCCATGCTTCTTGCGGGTGGCGGAAGCAAGGGCAGCTTCAAGCGCGTCGAAGATGACTTCTTTGTCCACGCCCTTCTCGTTGGAGACGGCGTCGACGACCATCAGGATTTCCTTGTTCATCTCAAAAAGCTCCTCACATTCCGCGCCGTGCGCCTCAAAGGGGCGCCAGTCGCGCTTTCGCAATCTCGCCAAACCGCACATCCACGCGCTGCCGGTCGACCTCGAGGGCCACGCCGGTCGCGGAAACTTCCTGCAGGCTTCCGGTGTAGCGCCGCCGTCCGTCACGCGGCGCTACCAGTTCGATCAACACCCGGGAGCCCTTGAAGCGCTCGAAGTGCGCGGGGGTCCGCAAGACCCGGTCGTCGCCCGGCGAGGACACCTCCAGCGAGTACGCCGATGGAATCGGATCCTCGACGTCCATCAGCGCCGACACCTCGCGGCTCACGCGTTCGCAGTCATCGATACCGATGCCCTCGGGCCGGTCGATGAAGATCCGCAGCGATCCGTGACCGCGTCCCGGAGCAAACTCCAGCTCCACGAGCTCATAGCCCAACTGGGTGAGCAACGGCTCGATCAGGGAAATGAGGCGCTCCCGAAGTGCCGCCATCAGCCATTCCCCCTTTCGGTTTACGACTTGGTAACCGTCTAAAACAAAAATGGGCCGTACGGCCCACTTCCCTCGAACAGCGCCCGCACCCCTGCGGCGCGCGGCGGCCCCTCTTTCGACGCGGGACCCCATAAAAACGAAAAGCCCCTCGGGGGGCTTTACTGTCAAGCAATGCGGCAACACCACCGCACATGCAGGTACGGGCGCTTGGCAACCCGGACCCACCGAGGCCGCGCATTCTACGGCAGCCGGAGCAAAGCGTAAACCGTCATGCGTCCCGGTCGCCGTCCGGGGCTGCAACGACCGCGCGCCCGCCTGCATCTCACACGCAGCAAGCCGAATACGCTATAACTCACTGATAACAATAGACTTCATCGTTCGGTCGGCGGCTCCGACGCTGCCTTCGCCCGCGCTGCCTCTGGGCCGCCGCCCCGATCCATGCGAGCCTTTCGCCGTGGACCACAGCAAATCCGAGCAGCGCCCGGCGCGCACCGAGCCGCTTCCAGTCCCGCGGTTCTCGCTCTACGGCGAGCCGTTGCAGACGGTGGATGAGAGCTTCGTGCATGTGGAGACCATCGCCTACCGCAGCCGCCGCTACCAGTGGCGGATCCGCGCCCACATCCACAGCGACCTGGACCAGCTGCTGCTCATCCGGCACGGCGGTGGCACCATGCAGGTCGATGGCCAGGAACTGCCGATCCGGGCGCCGGCGCTGCTCATCGTGCCGGCCACCGTGATCCACGGTTTCCAGTTCTCCCGGGGCACGCGCGGCTTCGTGGTGACCGCGGCCCAGCCCCTGATACGCACGCTGCAGGGCCGCGAGCCCGAACTGCGGCGCGTGTTTGCAAGGGCCGCCTGCCTCAGCCTTGCCACGACGGCCGCTGCCGTCGATCTGGGAACCCTGATCGATCGGCTGCGACGTGAAACCGTCTGGGAAGCCCCTGCGAACCGCATCGCCGCAGAAGGCTGGCTGACCGGCGCGCTGGTCACGACGCTGCGGCTCCTGCCGGCGGCGCCCGATGGCAACGCCCTGCAGCGCGGCCCGGTCGCAACGCTCGTGGATCGCTTCCGGGACCTGCTGGACGAGCGCTGCCGCAGCGGCTGGAGCGTCGAGCGATATGCCCGGGCCCTGGCCGTGACGCCGGGGAAGCTGCGCACCGCCTGCCTCGCCGTCACCGGCAAGCCACCACGGCAGCTGCTGCACGATCGGGTGCTGCTGGAGGCGCGGCGCGCGCTGACCTATACCGATCTGACCATCGCCCAGGCGGCCTACCAGCTCGGATTCTCGGACCCGGGATACTTCTCGCGGTTCTTTTCGACACACACCGGAGAGTCACCCCAGGCCTTCAGGATCCGGACGGCGAAGCCGCCTTAGGCACCGGCCTCAGTGCATGCGCTGGCGGCGGAAACCGCCATCGGCGGCCGCGGGCCGATTGCCCGGAGCGCCGCCGGATCTGCGGTCACGGGACTGCCGCCGCTGACCGTCGCCACCGTTGCCGCTGCCGCGCTGGCCGCTACCGCTGCCGCCGCCGCGATGGCTGCTGCCGCTGTGCTGACGTCCCCCGCCGCGCTGGCCGCCGCCGCGCGGACCCTCGGGGCGATGCTGCGGGACGGGTCGGGTCACCGGATCGGCGGCCGCGCTGATCGGAAAGTCCGGAACCGCGGACACCTGCAGCGGCCGTTTCAGCAGCCGCTCGATGTCGCGCAGCAGCGGCGCCTCATCCGCGGACACCAGCGAAACGGCCTGCCCGGTCGCACCGGCACGGGCGGTGCGCCCGATGCGATGGACATAGTCCTCGGGCACGTTGGGCAGCTCGTAATTCACGACATGCGGCAGCTCCTTGATGTCGAGGCCGCGGGCCGCGACCTCGGTCGCCACCAGCGCCGTGATCCGGTTGTCCTTGAAATCGGTTAGCGCGCGGGTGCGTGCGCCCTGGCTCTTGTTGCCATGGATCGCGGCGGCGCGGATGCCGGCGCCCTCGAGCTGCTGCGTGAGACGGTTGGCGCCGTGCTTGGTGCGCGTGAACACCAGCACCTGGAACCAGTTGCCGGATTTGATCAGGTGGGCCAGCAGATGCCGCTTGTGCTCCTTGGGCACCTTGTAGACCGACTGGTCGACGCGGTCGGCCGTGGCATTGCGCGCCGCCACTTCGACCGATACCGGATCGTGCAGCATGCCGCTGGCGAGCTGGCGGATGTCGTCGTTGTAGGTGGCCGAGAACAGCAGGTTCTGGCGCTGCTGCGGCAGCAGCTTGATGACCCGGCGGATGTCGCGGATGAACCCCATGTCGAGCATGCGGTCGGCCTCGTCGAGGACCAGCACCTGCACACTGCGCAGATTCACCGCGCCCTGCTGCGCCAGATCGAGCAGCCGGCCGGGCGTCGCGATCAACAGATCGCAGCCGCCACGCAGCGCGCTGATCTGCGGATTGATGTTCACGCCGCCGAATACCACCTGGGCGCGCACCGCGGCATACCTGCCGTAGGTCGCCGCACTCTCGGCGATCTGCGCGGCGAGTTCGCGGGTGGGCGTCAGCACCAGCGCGCGCGGCGCGCGGCGATCCTGGTTTGGGGCGCCGATGGGAGCGGTGGAACCCAGACCCGCGAGCCGCTGCAGGATCGGCAGCACGAACGCTGCGGTCTTGCCGGTGCCGGTCTGCGCGCCGGCGAGCACATCGCGGCCTTCGAGCACGGCGGGAATGGCGCGCGACTGGATCGGGGTGGGTTCGGTGTAGGACTTTTCGGCAACGGCGCGAAGCAGCTCGGGAGCAAGCCCGAGATCTGAAAATGACATGTTTGAAGAAAACCTTGAGTAAGACTCGCACGGGGCCATTGGCGCCGTCGGTCAGAAGCGAGGGGGGAAGTTGAAAGATATCGGCGGGTGTCGGCTTTGGGACACCGGACGAGCAAGATGGGGCGCTGACCGCGCATCCCTCTTCCAGCGGCCCGCACTCTACAGGTATCGGGGCCTTGCGTCCATGACTCAGGTCACGGGCAGGCCGACATAGTTCTCGGCAAAGGTCGCGGCGCCGGCCGCCGAGGTCGCCAGATAGCTCAGCTCGGCCTCGCGACAGCGGGTATCGAAGGGCGTATCGGCCGGATTCAGGTGCAGCAGATCGGTCATCATCCGGGAGAAGCGCTGGACCTTCCAGACGCGGTCCAGGCACGCGCTGGAGTAGTTGCGCAGCGCCGCGGGCGACCCGTCCCTGAAGTATTCCAGGAAGGCGCGGCTCAGGACCTGCACGTCGGCCGCCGCCTGGTTCATGCCCTTGGCGCCGGTGGGCGGCACGATGTGGGCCGCGTCGCCGGCGAGGAACAGGCGCCCGTACTGCATGGGTTCAACCACGAAGCTGCGCATCGGCGTCACCGATTTCTGCAGCACCGGCCCTTCGTTCAGGCGCGGACCTCCGGGCACCGTGAGGCGCCGCTGCAGCTCATCCCAGATGCGGGAATCCGGCCAGCGCTCGAGGGGTTCCTCCGGCGCGCACTGCAGGTACAGGCGCGTAATGGTCGGGGAACGCAGGCTGTGCAGCGCAAAGCCATGCTCGTGCCGGGCGTAGATGATCTCCCCCATCGGTGGGGCCTCGGCGAGGATGCCGAGCCATGCGTAGGGATAGACCCGTTCGTACACGGTGAGCACCCCCTCGGGGATGCTGGCGCGGCTGATGCCGTGGAAGCCGTCGCAGCCGGCGACGAAATCGCAGTCGAGGACCTGCGTCGTGCCCTCGTGCACGAAGCAGACCTGCGGTGCGTCCGAATCCAGCCCGCCGAGGCGCACGTCGGACACTTCGAACAGCAGTGGCAGGCCGCCCGCGAGACGCACTTCGACCAGGTCCTTGACCACCTCCTGCTGGCCGTAGATTGTCATCGACTTTCCGGTGAGAGCGTCGAAATCGATCCGATGGGCCTGGTGGCTGAACACCAGCTCCACGCCGTCGTGGCGCAGCGCCTCGCGCGCCAGGCGGGCGCCCGCACCCACCGCATCGATGACGCTGGCCGTCTGGTGCTCGAGCACACCGGCACGGACCCGGGTCTCGATGTAACGGCGATCGCGCGCCTCGAGAATGATGGAGTGGATGCCCGATCGGGCCAGAAGCTGTCCCAGCAGCAGGCCCGCGGGACCGGCGCCGATGATTGCGACCTGGGTGCGCATGGTACGCGATCTTGGCGCCGCCGCGCCGCTTCAGGCCATGGACATATCGTTGCTTCAGCTGGACTCTTCGCCTTTAGACTAGCGTCATGACGTTACTGACCCTGCGCGACGCGCAACTCGCCTACGGCGACCTCCCGCTCCTCGACCATGCCCAGCTGTCGGTGCAGGACGGTGAGCGCATCGGGCTCATCGGCCGCAACGGCACCGGCAAGTCCACGCTGCTGAAGGTCGTGACGGGCATGGCGACGCTGGACGAGGGCGCGATCGAACGTCGCGACGGCCTGCGCATCGCCCTGGTCGAGCAGGAACCGCAGCTGCCGGCGGCACCGCCGGGTCATGACTGGAAGCTCGGCATGTACCTCGAGCGCTTCGGCGTGGATCTGGTGCGCGCCGCCGCCACGGCTTCCGGGGGCGAGCGCAAGCGTGCGGCACTGGCGGCCGCCTTTGCCACCGAGCCGGACCTGCTGCTGCTGGATGAACCGACCAATCACCTGGATATCGCGGCCATCGAGACGCTGCAGGAACTTGTCCGCGAGGTCCGCGCCGCGCTCATCATCACCCACGATCGGGAGTTCCTCGATCGCACCGCGACCCGCATCATCGAGCTGGACCGCGGCGTGCTGCGCTCGTACCCGGGCAACTTTGCCCGCTACCAGGAGCTCAAGGAGCAGGAGCTGGCTTCCGAAGGCGCATCCAACAGCCGCTTCGACAAGCTGCTCGCCCAGGAAGAGGTCTGGATCCGCAAGGGTGTCGAAGCGCGCCGGACGCGCAATGAAGGGCGGGTGCTGCGCCTGGAGAAGCTGCGGCGCGAGCGCGCCGCCCGGCGTGAGCGCATCGGCCGGATCAATCTGCAGCTGGAAGCCGGCGAGCGCTCCGGAAAGCTGGTGGCGGAACTGACGGATGTGACCCTGCGGTTCGGCGACCGGCCCCTCATCGAGCGGCTCTCCGCGCGCGTCATGCGTGGCGACCGCGTCGGCCTCATCGGTCCCAACGGCGCCGGCAAGTCGACCCTGATCCGGCTGATCCTGGGTACCCAGCAGCCGGATTCGGGAACGGTGCGCCTCGGGACCCACCTGAACATCGCCTACTTCGATCAGATGCGCGCGGAACTGGATCCGCGCCGGACCGTGGCCGACACCATCAGTCCCGGTTCGGACTGGGTCGAGATCGGCGGCCAGCGCCGGCACATCGCAGGCTACCTGCAGGATTTCCTGTTCTCGCCCCGGCGCGCGCAGTCCCCCGTGAGCATGCTCTCCGGCGGCGAACGCAACCGGCTGTTGCTGGCCCGCCTGTTCGCGCGTCCGGCGAACCTCCTGGTCCTGGACGAACCCACCAACGATCTGGACATCGATTCGCTGGAGCTACTGGAACAGACCCTGGCCGAGTATCCCGGCACGGTGCTGCTGGTCAGCCACGACCGCCGCTTCCTCGACAACATCGTCACCCAGACCATCGCAGCCGAGGGCCACGGCCGCTGGCGCGAGTCCGTAGGCGGATACTCGGACTGGCTGACCCAGACGGCCGCCGCCGCGCAGGCCCGACCCTCCGGCGAACGCCCCGCCGCGACCGCGGCCCGGATGTCGGTGCCGGCCACCACCGGCACGCCGCGTGCGAAGGGGCGGCTGGGTTACCGGGAGCAGCGCGAACTCGATGCGCTGCCCGGACAGATCGAATCCCTGGAGACCGAGCAGGCCGCGCTGCTGGCGCGCATGAGCGCCGCGCAGTATCGCGAGTCGACTCCCGAGACCATGCGCACCGACAGTGCGCGTGCCGCTGAAATCGAAGCGCAGATGGCGCGCAAGTTCGCCCGCTGGGAGGAACTCGAGGAGCTGCGCCTGCGCGGCAACGCCAACTAGCGTTCGATCCTGAGCTCCCCGAAATCGATGCCGAGGCTCCAGCCGTGTCCCTTGCCGGACAGTGCCAGCGACACCTCGCCCTTGGTCATCACCTGGGCCTGGACCGAGTTGACCGCACCGGCGTGCACCTGCGCTTCGGCGTAGGCACCCAGCAGTTGCCCGATGTCCGCGACCGGGGAGAACTCGCCCTTGCCGGCTTCCACGGATTTGCCGGCCGTC
This sequence comes from Steroidobacteraceae bacterium, assembly GCA_035503515.1. GTDB lineage: Bacteria > Pseudomonadota > Gammaproteobacteria > Steroidobacterales > Steroidobacteraceae > DAIDKA01. Next base: position 46,051 of record DATJTJ010000035.1, on the reverse strand, counting down.
AGGCCGCCACCCTGGGCGGTGAGCCTGACCCGCAGCGATTGGCCGTTGGAACAATGAATGGTGCCCGAGCCGCTTGCCGACTTGTAGATGATCGACCAGGTCCTGATCGAGAAGGACATGGTGCATTTGAGATCATGGTCCGCGGCACTGGCAGAGCCGGCGGCCATGACGGCGGCGATGGCCAGAGCGGGAATCACGAGGTGGCGCGCGGCTGTCACGATGATCTCCTCGATCAGGGGTCCGGGGCCGCAAGCATCAACCGGGCGGCCCCCGACGGTCAATTGATGACGCCTTGCCGCGACATTCGTGCGGCGAATGGTCTGCTTGCGGGCACCGGGGATGACATAGAATGCGCCCCCATGCGATTTCGTCCCTCTGCCCGCGCTTCGGCCCTCGGGGTGGCGCTGGTGGCCGCCTTGGCCGCCGGATGCGCTCCGCGCCCCACCACCGCGCCCCGCGCCCAGATCCCCGAGGTCTCGGTGCTGCGCGCGAAGTCCCAGGTGCTGCCCCTGACCCGCGATCTGGTCGGGCGCGTGTCTTCGATCCGCTCGGCAGACGTGCGCGCGCGGGTGCCCGGCATCCTGCTCAAGCGCCTGTACCAGGAGGGCTCGGAGGTCAAGGCCGGACAACCCCTGTTCCAGATCGATCCGAAACCCTACCAGGCTGCACTCGATGCGGCACAGGCGGCACTGGCCCAGGCGCAGGCGACCGCGACCAATGCCTCGGTCAATGCCAGGCGCACGCGCGATCTGCTGCCCAGTGGCCTCGTGTCCCGATCCGACGCGGACAACAACAACGCCACCGAGCGCTCCTCGCTGGCGCAGGTGAAGCAGGCCGAGGCCAACGTCGAGACCGCCCGCATCAACCTCGGCTACGCGACCGTGACCGCCCCGATCTCCGGGCGTTCGGGAGAACAGCATGTCACCGAGGGCGCCCTGGTCGGGCAAAGCGAAGCGACGCTGCTCACGACGGTCGACCAGATCGACCACCTGTACGTGAATTTCGACCGCCCGGCGGATGAGATCCTGCGGCTGCAGGCCGCGCAGAGCCGCGGCGATGTGACGCTGTTTGCGCACGACAAGGCGAGCCTGCAGGTGATCCTGCCGGATGGCACGCCGTACATGCCTTTGGGCACGGTCGATTTCGGCGACGTGACGGTGGATCCGACCAACGCGGCGCTCGCCTATCGCGGCATCGTCGCCAATCCCCAGCGCCAGTTGCTGCCGGGCATGTTCGTGACCGTGCGCCTGACGCTGGGTACCCTCAACCGCGCGTACCTCGTGCCCCAGGCCATCGTGCGCCGGGACAGCACCGGTGCGTACGTCGAAGTCGTGGGGCCCGATGACAAAGTGGTGCAGAAGCACATCCAGGCCGACACCATGAGCGGCACCAACTGGCTGGTCACCGGCGGCCTGAGCGAAGGCGACCGGATCATCACCACCAGTGTCGATCAGGTGCACCCCGGCATGCAGGTCAGGGTGCGGCCCGACGGCGCCTCGGGAAGCTGAGTCCAGATGGCCCGTTTCTTCATCGATCACCCGGTCTTCGCCTGGGTCATTGCGATCCTGATCACGCTGGCGGGGCTGCTGTCGATCAGCCGCCTGGCCATCGAGGCCTATCCGGACATCGCCCCACCGCAGATCCAGGTCTCGGCCAACTACCCCGGCGCGGATGCCGAAGTGGTCGAGCACACCGTCACCCAGATCCTCGAACAGAGCCTCACGGGCATCGATCACCTGCTGTACTTCACCTCCACCTCGAACTCGAAGGGCAATGCCAATGTCACCCTGACCTTCGACACCGGCACAGATCCGGACACCGCGGTGGTGCAGACCCAGAACCGCATGACGACCGCCACGCCGCGGTTGCCGGCGGAGGTCAATGCCCTGGGCCTGACCGTGCAGAAGGCCTCCACCAGCAACGTGATCGTGCTGGCGCTGCAGTCCACCGACGGCAGCATGAATTCCTACGAGCTCAGCAACCTGCTCGCCACGCGGGTGCTGGATCAGATCCAGCGCATCAACGGCGTGGCCAACGTACAGCAGTTCGGCTCCGAATATGCGATGCGCATCTGGCTGAACCCGGACCGGCTGCATGCCTACGGCATCTCCCCGGCGCAGGTGCTCGCCACCGTGCAGAGCCAGAACGTCCAGGTCGCCGCAGGATCCATCGGCGCGGTACCGACGGTGCCGAACCAGCAGCTGTCGATCAACGTCAGCGTGCCGGGCCGGTTCACCTCGCTCGAACAGTTCGAGAACATCATCCTGCGCACGGATCCCAATGGCACGACGGTGCGGCTCAAGGATGTCGCGCGGCTGGAGCTGGGGCCCTATACCTACGGCCTCGACGACAAGGTCGATGGCAAGCCCATCGCCGGCTGCGGCATCGCGGTGCTGCAGAATGCCGATGTGCTGAAAGTGGTGCAGGCGATCCGCAATCGCATGAACGAGCTGCAGCGCAGCTTCCCGCCGGGCGTCACCTGGATCACGCCCTTCGATGCCACCCGGTTCATCTCGGTGTCGATCCGCGAGGTCGCCTACACGCTGGTCGGCTCCGTGGTGCTGGTATTCCTGGTGATGCTGGTGTTCCTGCAGAACATCCGCGCGACCCTGATCCCCACCCTGGTGATGCCGGTGGCCCTGCTCGGGGCATTCGTCGGCATCTACGCCGTCGGCTTCTCCATCAATACCCTGAGCCTGTTCGGCGTGGCCCTGGCCATCGGCATCGTCGTGGACGATGCCATCGTGGTCATCGAGTCCGTCGAGCGCATCATGCGCGAGGAGCATCTGCCGCCCAAGGAGGCCACGCGCAAGGCCATGGGGCAGATCACCGGCGCGATCGTCGCCATCACGGTGGTGCTGGCCGCCGTGTTCGTGCCCAGCGCGCTGCAGACCGGCAGCGTCGGCGCGATCTACCGCCAGTTCGCCCTGACCATCGCCATCTCGATGCTGTTCTCCGCATTCCTGGCGCTCTCGTTCACCCCCGCGCTGTGCGCGAGCCTGCTGCGGCCCGGCCACCTGAATCCGAACGTGCTGTTCCGCGGCTTCAACCGCGCCTTCGAGTGGAGCCTGGCGGCCTACATGCGCCGGGTCTACCAGTCGGTGCGGCACGCGCCGCGCTGGATGATCGCCTTCGCGGTGCTGGTGCTGGTGGGCGCCTGGCTGTTCGTGCGCATGCCCGGCGGCTTCATCCCCGAGGAGGATCAGGGCTACGCCTACGTGATCGTGCAGACGCCGCCGGGCACGACGCTCGACCGCACCATGCAGGTCATGACCCGCATCGGCACGCTGATGCACCAGAGCCCGGATGTCGATGCGGTCATGGAAATCGCCGGCTTCAGCTTCGTCGGCCAGGGCGAGAACGTCGGCCTGGACTTCGTGCGCCTGAAGCCCTGGGACCAGCGCAAGGACACGGCGGCGACGTTCATCGGCTGGGCCAACCGCACGCTTGCGCGCAACGTCAAGGATGCGCAGGCCTACTCGGTGAATCTGCCGACGGTACGCGGGCTCGGCCAGTTCGGCGGCTTCGACATGTACCTGCAGGATCGCGCCGGCAACGGCCGGGCGATGCTCGCGGCCGCGCAGGCCGAACTGCTGAAGAGCGCCAATGCCTCGCCCATCCTCACCAACGTCAGGGCCAACACCCTGGAGGATGCGCCGCGGCTGGACCTCGACGTGGACCGCGTGCAGGCCGAGACCATGGGCCTGTCGCCGAGCGATTTGTACGGCTCCATCCAGCTGATGATGGCGCCGGTATACGTCAACGACTTCTATTACCAGGGTCGCGTGCTGCGCGTGATGCTGCAGGCGGATGCACCCTTTCGCATGGGACCCGAGGCGCTGCAGCACTTCTATCTGCCGAGCACCCTGCCGGCCGCCAACGGCACCTCCGGGACCGGCGGTAGCGGCACGGGCGGCAGCGACACGCTGCCGACCATGATTCCGCTCTCGAGCGTGGTCCACCCCCACTGGACGGTGGCCTCCCCCAGCCTCACCCGCTACAACGGCTACGCGGCGGTGGAGATCACCGGCTCCAATGCGCCGGGTAAGGCCACCGGCGAGGCCATGACGGAGATCCAGCGACTGGTCGGGCAGCTGCCCGACGGTATCGGCTTCGACTGGGCCGGCCAGTCGTTGCAGGAAAAGCTCTCCGGCGCGCAGGCGCCGGCGCTGTTCGCGCTGTCGATCCTGGTGGTCTACCTGTGCCTCGCGGCGCTGTACGAGAGCTGGTCCGTGCCGGTCTCGGTGCTGCTGGTGGTGCCCGTGGGCGTCATCGGCGCCATCGCCACGGCGCAGCTGCGCGGGCTGTCGAACGATGTGTTCTTCAAGGTCGGATTGATCACCATCATCGGCCTGGCCGCCAAGAACGCCATCCTGATCGTCGAGTTCGCGGTGGCCCAGCACGCCGAAGGCAAGACCCTGCATGATGCGGTGGTGGAGGCCGCCCGGCTGCGCTTCAGGCCCATCCTCATGACCTCCTTCGCCTTCATTCTCGGCGTCATGCCCCTGGTGGTCTCCACGGGCGCGGGCGCCAATGCCCGGCACGCCATCGGCACCGGCGTCGCGGGCGGCATGGTCACGGCAGCCGTGCTCGGCGTGCTGTTCGTCCCGGTGTTCTTCGTGTGCGTGCGGCGCATTCTCGGGGACCCGCTGGACGGTCCGCGCCGCAAGCCCAAGGATGCCATCCCGTCCTCGCCCATGCCGGGCGGCATGGAATAGACCGTCAGGCCGGGGCGTGCTGCCGGACCAGTTCCAGCAGCGCCTCCCCGTAGCGGCTGAGCTTGGCGGCGCCGACACCGGCGATGCCGCGCAACTGCGCCGCCGACTGCGGCAACTGGCGCGCGATTTCGGCGAGCGTGGTATCGTGGAAGACGGTGTAGGCGGGCACATTGTGTTCGCGCGCCATCGCGCGGCGCCAGTCGCGCAGCGCCTCGTACAGACCCGGGTGCACTCCGGCCCCGATCACCGATCCCTTGCCGGCGGCGGCTCCCGGACGCGAGTGCGCGCGACGCGCCTTCGGCGCCTGGTGGCGCAGGATCAGCTGCCGCTCTCCCTTGAGCACGGCGCGGCTGGCCGGCAGCAGTTTCAGCACGCTGAACTGATCCGGATCCACGTGCAGCAGCCGGTGCATGACCAGCTGCCGCACCACGGCCCGCCACTGCGTCTCATCCAGATCCGCCCCGATGCCGAAGGTACTCAGGCGCTCATGACCATGGTCGCGGACCCGGGGCGTCGACTTGCCCCGCAGCACATCGATGTGGTGCTGCGCGCCGAAGCTCATGCCACTTTGTCCGATCCGATAGATGCAGGACAGCAGCTTCTGCGCGGCCTGGGTTCCATCCCACTGGGCCGGCGGCTGCAGACAGTTGTCGCAGTTGCCGCACGGCGCGGCATGCTCGCCGAAATAGTCGAGCAACCGCACCCGCCGGCAGCCGACCGCTTCGCACAGTGCGACCATGGCATCGAGTTTGGCCGCGCTCACCCGCCGGAAACTCTCGGCGCCTTCGGAACCCTCGATGATCCGCCGCAGCTGCACGATGTCCGCAAGACCGTAGACCAGCCAGGCATCCGCGGGCAGCCCGTCCCGCCCTGCCCGTCCGGTCTCCTGGTAATAGCCCTCGATGCTCTTGGGAAGGTCCAGATGCGCAACGAAGCGAACGTCGGGCTTGTCGATACCCATGCCGAAGGCGATGGTCGCAACCATCACGATGCCCTCTTCGTAGATGAACCGGTGCTGATGCTGTTCGCGGGTCTGGGCGCCGAGTCCCGCGTGGTAGGGGAGCGCCCGGATGCCCTGTTGCGAGAGCCAGGCGGCGGTTTCGTCGACGGAGGCACGCGACAGGCAGTAGACGATGCCGGACTCGCCGTCGTGCTCGGTCTTCAGGAACTCCAGCAGCTGCCTGCGGGGATTGTCCTTGGCGCCGATGCGGTAGCGGATATTGGGCCGGTCGAAGCTCGAGACGAACACCCGCGCCGCGCTCAGGTCCAGGCGCGAGAGGATTTCCGCCCGGGTCTGCTCATCGGCGGTCGCGGTCAGGGCCACCCGCGGCACGCCCGGGAAGCGCTGCGCGAGTACCGACAACTGGATGTACTCGGGACGGAAATCGTGACCCCACTGTGAGACGCAGTGCGCTTCATCGATCGCGAACAGGCTCAGGGGCACCGCTGCCAGCAGCTCCAGGCAGCGCGGCATCAGCAGCCGCTCCGGCGCGAGATACAGCAAGTCCAGTTCCCCGCCCCGGACCTGCCGCTCGATGCGCTGCGCCTGCTCCCACTCCAGCGACGAGTTGAGCGCCGCGGCGCGCACGCCGGCCTCCTTGAGGCCGGCGACCTGGTCCTGCATGAGTGCAATCAGCGGTGACACCACCACGGCGAGGCCCGGCCGCACCAGCGCAGGGATCTGATAACAGAGGGATTTGCCGCCGCCGGTGGGCATGAGAACCAGCGCATCGCCGCCAGCGGCGACATGGTCGATGATGTCCCCCTGCGGTGCCCGGAATTGCGGGTAACCGAACACCTCCCGCAGAATGCGCAGCGGACTTGCGGGATCAGAACTCATGGGTCGGTGAAGTGTACATGATGCGCTATTTGCTCATGCCCCTGCGCTCCACGCCGCTCATCCTGGTGGCGACCTTCGCGGTGATCTGGGATTTCGCGCTGAAGGCCAGGCTGATCGGCATTTTCGCGGACTTCATCCTGGTCTCCTGGTTCTTCAAGTACTGTTTCGTGCTGCTCGATACCGTGGTCGCGGGTCAGGATGAGCTGCCGGTACTGTCGGTGGAAATGCTCAATCCCGTCGATGAACAAAGGCCGCTGGTTCAGGCAATAATCTGTTCCCTGGGTTTCATCGCCTGCTGGTGGCTCTATCAGGCGCATGGGGCCGTCGCCGGGCTCGCCCTCGGCGCCGTACTGCTGTGCGCGCTGCCCGCCAGTGTCGGCCTGCTGGCCATGAGCGACAGCTGGGTGCATGCCCTCTCGCCGCTCGCCATCGGGCGGGTCATGAAGGGCCTGGGCCTGACCTATGTCGTGGTGCTCGCGATCGTGCTCGCCGGGGGCGTGCTGATCTTCATCCTGCCCCTGGTGCTGGATTCGACGCTGCTGCAGTTGAGCATCGCCGAACTGGTGTTCATGGCGATGTTCTGCGCCATCGGCGGCGGGATCTTCGAACGGCGGATCGAGCTGCAGCTCGCCACGCGCACCCAGCAGGAGCGGATCGCCGAGCGCGAGGAGCGCTATCACGGCGAAGCGCGCGCCGCGGTCCTGGATCGCAGCTATGCGCTGCTGCGCCTGAAGCGGCGCAGTGAGGCCTGGGCCCACCTGGAACAATGGATGCGCAGGCATTGTCCGGACGGGCATCCGTTCACCGAATACCACTGCCTGCTCGAGGCAACCTGCACCTGGGACGATCCTCTGATCGGCGACCGGGTCGCGAACGAATATCTGGAGCGGTTGCTGGTCCACAAGGAAACCGGCCTGGCGCTGGAGGCCCTGCAGATACGCCTCACGTCCCATCCGGCCTTCTGCCCCAGCACCCCCGGGCTTGCCGGACGGCTGGCCGATCTGGCAGGTCTCGCCGGTCGCAGGACCCTCAGCCGCCAGCTGAAGGCCAATGCAGCCGCCCAGGCCACCGACCAGTCGGCCGTGCCCCCCGCGTCGTAAACGCCGGGACACCCCGGACGTTGAGGGGTCTCAGGTTCAAGGAGCTTTGTATGCGGATCCCATTGCTACCGACGGCTGTGGTTCTGGCGCTCGGCCTCATGGCGGGCTGCGCCGCGGCGCCCACCCGGCAGATGTTCGAGCAGTACGCCGGACCGCCCATCGAGAGTTTCACCTACCTGGGCCATTACAACGGGTTTCGCACCCTCGGCGGTCTGGACGTGGTGATCTGGACCAGCATCAACGATGCCTACCTGATCAGGGTCATGCCACCGTGCGTGAACCTGCCCTACGCCAACCGCGTGGAGTTGACCTCCGAAGCGCACATGGTCACCCGCAGCATCGACTGGGTGATCGTCGGCCGCGATCGTTGCCGGATCGACACGTTGCAGCACATCGACTACGGGGCCATGAAAAAGGCCGGGATCGCCGGCCCGTAGCGGCGGCGAAAAAAAGCCCCGTGGATCCTTCGATCCACGGGGCCTTGATTCCCGCTCGCTTTCCTGCAACCCGTGCGCGGGTTGCCCGGCGTCAGGTCTTCAGCAGTTTCGGGTCGATCGGCAGATCCCGGATGCGCTTGCCGGTCGCCGCGAACAGCGCGTTGCACAACGCCGGAATCACCGGCGGCAGTGCGGGCTCGCCCAGGCCCGTCGGCGAGAACGGGGTGATCTTGAATTCCACCTCGACCTGCGGCGCCTGGTACATGCGCATCATCTGGTAGTCCGGGAACGATTCGGCGATGCGGCCGCGATCGATGCTGATTCTCTGGGCGAGCGCCTGACTGATGCCATCGAGCGCCGCACCCTCGACCTGGTTGCGGGCACCGCTGGGGTTGATGATGGTGCTGCCCACATCGCCCACGACCCACACCTTCTCCACCTTCACGGTGCCGTCCGAGGGCAGCACGCTCGCCTGCACGACCTCGGCGAAGTAGCCCAGGTGGCTGTAGTAGAACGCCACGCCCATGCCGGTGCCCTTGGGCAGCTGGCGCTTACCCCAGCCGGACTTGTCGCGCACCATCTCGAGCACGCCCTGGGCCCGCTTGCCGCTGAACGGCGGTCCCATGGGGAAGCCCGGACCGCCACCCCCGCGCCCCGGCGGACCCTTGCCGGCCGGATGCGGCGGCGGCGGCGCCGCACGCTCCTCGGCGTACAGGTCGATCAGGTTCTGCAGCGGATCCTTGCCGGTGGCATGCGCGATCTCGTCGATGAAGGACTGGAACACGAACGCGTGGGCATTGCTGCCCGGTGCGCGCATCGGTCCGGTCGGGACGCCCAGCTGCATGGTGGAAGTCGAGTACTCGAGGTTCTTGACGTACTTGGCCGGAAACTCCGCCGCGGACATGTCCGCGCTGTTGGAGGCCTTGCCGTTGTTTTCGTAGCCGATGTAGTGATCGGTGAACGCGATCAGCTGGTTGTTGGCATCCACGCCGGCCTTCAGGTAATGGAAACCGCCCGGACGGTAGAACTCATGCTGCATGTCCTGCGTCCGGTTCCACAGCAGTTTCACCGGCTCGCCATGCATCTTGGCGATCATGGCCGCCTCGACCATGAAGTCGCTGCCGAGACGACGCCCGAAACCACCGCCCGCGCGGGTGATGTGCACCGTCACCGCGTCCTCGGGGATCCCGAGGGTCTTGGCGATGAGGGTCTTGCCGGCGCCCGGGTTCTGGGTGGGCGACCAGATCTCCAGCTTCCCGTCCTTGAAGGCGGCCGTGGAGTTCTGCGGCTCCATGTTGCAGTGATAGACGAACGGATAGGAGTACGCCGCCTCGAAGGTCTTGGCCGCTCCCGCCAACGCCGTCTTGGCGTCGCCGTCGCTGTGGATCACGCGATGCGGAGTCTGGGTGGACAGCTCCTTCGCCTTGGCGGCGAAGCCCGCGGAACTCTGCGCGGCGACCGGTCCTTCGTCCCAGACGACCTTCAGGGATTCCAGGGCCTTGTTGGCCTGCCACCAGCTGCCGGCGACGATGGCCACGCCGCTCTGCAGTCCGGTGGCCATGCCATCCGGCAGTCCGGTCGGGCCTTCCGGCTGGATGATGAACACATTGAGGATGCCGGGGCGGGCCTTGATCTCATCGACGTTCGCGCTGACGACCTTGCCGCCGAACACGGGGCACTTCTGGAACACGGCATAGCGCATGCCCGGCACCGACACGTCGATGCCGAACAGCGGCTGGCCGGTGACCACCTTGGGGCTGTCGATGCCGCCGATGGACTTGCCCACGATCGAGTAGTTGGTCGGAATCTTCAGCGGCAGATTCTTGATGTCCGGGGGCACCACGCGGGCGGCCTCGCTGGCCAGCTGGCCGTAGGTCAGCGAGCGGCCGTCCTTGGCGATGACCTTGCCCTGGCTGGTGCTGATGTCGGACTCCGGGACGCGCCACTTCAGCGCCGCTGCCGTGATCAGCATGGCGCGGGCCGCCGCGCCGGCGCGCCGCAGGGTCTCCCAGTTCATCGGCGTCGAGAAGCTGCCGCCGGCGAACTGCGCGCCGTACGCCTTCGGGTCAAGCGGCGCCTGCTCGATGTGCACCAGGTTCCAATCGGCGTCGAGTTCCTCGGCCACCACCATGGGCAGGGAGGTCTTGATGCCCTGACCGATCTCAGGGACCTTGGACATGATGGTGATGTGGTTGTCGGGGCTGATCGTCACGTAGGCATTGATGGCCGTCTCGTTCGGATGCAGTTCGTTCGGGCCCTTGGATGCCACGGTGGCATCGGCCTGCTCGGGCAGGCTCAGCGCCAGCAGCATGCCGCCACCGGCCGCGGCGCTGACGGTCAGGAACGCCCGGCGCGTCACCCCCGATTCACGGTCGGTGAAGCTCATTGATACGGTAGCCATGATCAGATCTCCCGCGTATCGGTGGTCGGCAGACCGGCGGCCTGTTTGATGGCCGTCCGGATGCGCACGTAGGTCGCGCAGCGACACAGGTTGCCGGACATCGCATCATCGATGTCCTTGTCGGTGGGTTTGCTGTTATGGGTCAGCAATGCCGTGGCGGACATGATCTGTCCGGCCTGGCAATAGCCGCACTGGACCACATCGACCTTCAGCCACGCATCCTGCACGCGCCGGCCCGTCTCGCTGGCCGCGATGCCTTCGATGGTGGTGATGTTCAGATCGTGGACCGCGCTCACCGGCGTGATGCACGAGCGCGTCGCCACGCCGTTGATGTGCACCGTGCAGGCGCCACACAGACCCATGCCGCAGCCGAACTTGCTGCCCTTGAGGTCAAGGCTGTCCCGCAACACCCACAGCAGTGGGGTATCACCGTCGACGTCGACGGCGTGAGGCGTACCGTTCACATTGATTGTGTAGCTCATTGGTGTATCCTGACGTGGCGCTGTATCTGAGCATGCATAACGTAGTACCCGCCCGCGGCGGGTAGACCAACACGCATGTTAGCAGAGGTGTCCGCGCCTGGACGCGATGACACGTCAAAGCCCGCATTCCGATTCGCGTGTGATCACAGCGTGGATTGGGCCGAGCTGATCAGGCGCCACCAGCCCACAGCACAGCCCTCATCCGGATTCCTGGCTCTCCCGGACCCGGCCGTGCGACGCCCGTGCGCGCTTCGTCCCGTGCGCACTGCCGGCGCGCGACCCCGATGTGATGCCGCCGCTGAGATTTTGCGGCGTTGCATCGACGCATCAGACCCACCGAGCGTGGCGCACCCTGCGTAGGGGTGCGCACCAGCATGGTGCCCGCGCCACCCGCAGCCGGATCATTCTAGTGCGTTCCTGGCCTTGGCGGCGGCCTTAACCTATGTAAGTTTTTGTTTATTGGATCCAAATCCACTTGGCACAGGGATTGCACCCGTCGCGCTATCTCAGAAAAAGCTGTGAATCAGTTCCGTTTAGTTCCATCTATGAGGACCACCGTCATCATGCGAAATACGACTCGTGCCATCACTGCCGCTGTCATTGTTGCGATTGCGCCACGATTGCTTCTGGCTGCCGATGCGCCCGCCGCAGCCCCCGCGCCGCCGGCCGTTCCGGCCCTGTCCGACCTGCTCACCGGCTGGGGCCTGACCACGAGTGGCGAATTCGCCGCGTCGTACTACCACTCCAACGGTTATCCCGGTTCCACCTGGCGCGGTTTCGATCAGGACCACGACTCCTTCCAGCTGGACGAGGCCGGTCTGCAGATCGGCTATCAACCCAAGCAGGGAGTGGGCGGATTCGTCGACGTCATCGCCGGCACCGACGCCCAGATCCTCAGCCTGAACGAAGGCGGCTCCGGCAACAGCGTCGATGTGCGCCAGGCGTATCTTCAATACGCGACCGGCCCGCTCACCATCATCGCGGGCAAGTACGTGACCCTGGCCGGCGCCGAGGTCATCAACCCGGCGCAGGACACCAACTATTCGCGGTCGCTTCTGTTCTGGGAGCTGGAACCGCTGGACCACACCGGCATTCGCGCCACCTACGCCGCGACCGATACGCTGAGCTTCTCGGTGGGCGTCAACAATGGCTGGAATTACACCGACCTCAGCGTCTCGGGGTCGAAGACCGGTGAGGTCAATGCCACCTGGACGCCGAACAAGACCTTCTCGCTCGCCGCGACCGGTTACTTCGGCAAGGACGATGTACTGTTCGATGGACAGGAGCTGTCCCTCGTCGACATCGTCGGCACCTACAATGTCACCTCGGCGCTGACCCTGATACTCAATGCCGATTTCAAGCAGACATCGGGCAACGGGCTTTCGGGAACCGATGCGACCACGCACATCAACGGTTTCGCCGGCTATGCCAACTACGCACTCAGCGACGCGCTGCGGGTGTCCGTGCGCGGTGAATACCTGAGTTACCTGGGTGCGGGTCACGCCATCGAAGGCACGGTCACTCTCGGCTACACCCCGGTCAAGAACCTCGAGTTCCGCGCCGAGCTGCGCTACGACAAACTCTCGGATGGGCTCACCGACTCCGGCCTGTTCTACGTCCGCGCCAATCCGGGTGCGACGGATGAGATCGATGCCAACAACAACACCGAGTTCGCGCTGCAGGCGGTCTACAAGTTCAGCGCCCCCTGAGAGCCTGCCCTCAAGAAAGCAGGCCTGCGGGGAGGGCTCCGCCCTCCCCGTTTTCTCTTGCGCTCGGAACCTGCGTATGATGCCAGCGGTCTCAGTCTGAATGGACCGTACGCTGGACCCGACCACCGCAATCCGCCGCATGCGACTGTACCTGCTGCTGCCCCTGCTGCTGGTGCTCGCACAGCAGGGTGCCTGGCTGCACGAGCTCAGCCATGCCACCTATGCGGCCGCCCCGCACCAGGTCACCGTCCTGCCGGCCGAGGCGTCCCTGGACAATGGCCTGTGCCCGGCCTGCCAGTCCTTCGGGCAGGTGGGCAGCGCCCTCACCCGCTGCCTCACCGCCACCGCCGCCCCTTCGGTGCACGCCTGTCCGCTCGCCCCGCCCGCCTATGCCCAACCCTCCGCTGAACTGCCCGCACCGCGCAGTCGCGGCCCGCCGCAGCTGATCTGAGCCCCCAATTGCCGCCTGCGCCGCCGGCTTGCCGGAGCGCGGGAATCAAGGGTCTTTCCAGTTGCGGATGTCCAACTCATGCTCATTTCCAGACAGATCACCGGCCGCATTGCCGCCGCGTTCGGCGTGCCCGCGGCCTTCGTCCTGCCCGCCACCATGCCCACGGCCCTGGCCCAGGTCGCCGACTCCTCCAGCAATCCCATGCAGACCGTGGTCATCACGGCCCAGCACCTGAACGAGGAACGCTCCCACATCCAGACGCAGGTGGGCGCCTCCACCTACACCATCGATTCGGCCGCCATCGACGCGGCTCCCGGTGGTGACAACGTGCTCATGAACCAGGTCATGCTGCAGATCCCGGATGCGGCACAGGACTCGTTCGGCCAGCTGCACATCCGTGGCGATCACAACGGCCTGCAGTTCCGCCTGAACGGCATCATCCTGCCCGATGGCATCAGCGTCTTCGGCCAGACACTGCCCCCGCGGCTGATCGAATCGATGCAGATGATCATGGGCAGCCTGCCCGCCCAGTACGGGCTGCGCAGTGCCGGCATCATCGATCTGACCACCAAGAGCGGCTCCCTCGATCCGGGCGGCAGTGTCACCCTGTACGGCGGCAGTCATGGCGAACTCGAACCGAGCTTCGACTACGGCGGCTCGAGCGGGCCCTATACCTACTTCGTGACCGGAGACTTCCTGCGCAGCGACCTGGGCATCGAATCCCCGGACGGCAGCAGTGATCCGCTGCACGATCACACCAAGCAGCACCATGGCTTCGCGTACGCCGAGGACGTGCTCGATGAGCACGATCGCATCAGCGCCATCATCGGCCTTTCGGATGCGGATTTTCAGATCCCGGACCTGCGCGGCGAACAGCCGTCGCTGGGGCTGACGGTGCAGGGACAGAGTGCCTTCCCGAGCGAGTTCCTGAACGAAAACCAGCGCGAAGTCACCCAGTTCGGCATTCTGAGCCTGCAGCACTCGAGCGGCCCGCTCACCGTCCAGACCTCGTTCATCGCCCGCAATTCGACGCTCGGCTTCATTCCGGATCCGATCGGGGACCTGCTCTACAACGGCATCTCCCAGAACGCGTACAAGCAGGACGTGGCCTACGGCCTGCAAAGCGATGCCGCCTACAAGCTGAACGACACCCATACGGTGCGCGCCGGCGTGTACTTCCAGTACGACCGCCTGAACAGCGACACGACCTCCGCGGTGCTCGGGACGGATCCGGCGACCGGCCTGCCGGTGAGCGATGTGCCCCTTGCCATCACCCAGGACAGCGCCAACAGCCAGATGATCGAAAGCGGCTACGTGCAGGACGAGTGGCACCTGCTGCCGGTGCTCACCATGAACTACGGCCTGCGCTTCGATCACTATGCCGCATTCAGCAGCGGCAGCCAGCTGAGCCCGCGGGTGAACTTCGTGTGGCAACCGCTTGCGGCCACCACCGTGCACGTGGGCTACTCGCGCTACTTCTCGCCGCCGCCGTTCGAACTCGTCGGCAGTGAATCGCTGGCGCAGTTCGCCAATACCACCGCCGCCCCGGCGGTGCTCGAGGACGATCCGGTCAAGGCGGAGCGCTCGAACTACTACGACTTCGGTGTCGAACAAACCGTGTCGCGGGGTTTCACGGTCGGGGTGGACAGCTACTACAAGCAGGCGACGGACCTCGTCGATGAGGGCCAGTTCGGCGCGCCCATCATCCTCACCCCCTTCAACTACGCACACGGCCAGGTCTACGGCGTGGAGCTCACCGGCAGCTACCATGTGGACGGCTTCACGGCCTATGCCAACCTCGCAACCCAGCGCGCGATCGGCAAGGACATCATCTCCAGCCAGTTCAACTTCGACGCCGATGAACTCGCCTACATCGCCGATCACTATATCCATCTGGATCATGAGCAGCAGGTGACGGCCTCGGGTGGCGCCTCGTACCTGTGGAAGGGCACCCGCTTCAGTGTCGACATGCTGTTGGGATCGGGGCTGCGCTCGGACCTGACGCTGCCGGATGGCCTGCAGATTCCCAACGGCGATCACCTGCCCTACTACACCCAGGTCAACCTCGGCGCGGAGCACGATTTCGAAAGGCAGGGGCTGAAGGGTCTCACGGCGCGGATCGACGTCATCAACCTCCTGGACAAGATCTACGAGATCCGCAATGGCACCGGCGTCGGCGTCGGCGCGCCGCAGTACGGGCCGCGCCGCGGCCTGTTCCTGGGGGTGACGCAGGCCTTCTAAGGTCGTACATTGCGGGCATTCGGGGATGGATGGGAGCGGAACGATGCGCAGGTGGCTTGGCATTGCGTTGGTGGCAGCCGTCGCTTCGGGGACCGCCTGGGCCGCATCGCGCCTGGTCTACGAAGAGACCTACGGCCAGGACCGCGCGCAGATCGAGGACCTGCAGTCGCGGTACCTGTTCGCACTGGACTGGCAGGATCCGCAGCTGTACGCGAGCACCTTCACCACCGACGGCGTGCTGATCTGGGCCGGTGGCACGGTGACCGGGCGCAGCGCCATCGTGAAGGAAATGACCCAGGCCAAGGCGGTCGATGAGCGGGCGGCGGCGGGAACCGCACCCCTGCGGCCGGCCCGGCGGCGCCATTTCATCAGCAACGTGGTGCTGCGCATCGAGGGCGATCGCGCCACTGACCGCGCCTACTGGTTCGAATTCAACGACGACGATCGCGACCGGCGGCCGTATCTGGGGGCCTATGGGCACTACGAGGACGAGCTGCAGCGGGTCGACGGCCGCTGGCTGTTCACGAAGCGGCACATCTTCAACGAGCAGCGCGACGACATGGCGGCAAGCCCCGTCAATCCAGCGTGGTGAGCAGCAGGCGCCGCATGACCTCGCGGTAGCGACCGGCGATCCGGTCCCGATGGATGTGGCATCCGCCGCTCACGAGCCTGTGGCCGGCCCGCCAGACACCATCGATCACCGCCTTGCCGCCGCTGAACAGCCAGCCGTCCAGCAGCGCATCCTCGGTGCGGCCGACGAGCGCGGGATGCTCCGCATCCAGGGTCAGGAAATCCGCGGCGCAGCCGCATGCCAGACCGGCATCCTTCATCCCCGTGGCCTGGGCACCCCCGCGCAGCGCCGCATCGAACAGGCTGCGGCCGGTGGAGCGGCCCGGTCCGCCGGCCAGTACGTTGCGGCGCCTGAGCAGCAGCCGCTGCGAATATTCCAGCGCGCACAGTTCGGCGGCCGGATCGATGCGGACGTTCGAATCCGATCCGACGCCAAAGGCCCCGTCGGCCGCGAGATACGCCTCGGCAGCGAAAATCCCGTCGCCGAGATCGGCTTCGGTCAGCGGGCACAGTCCGGCGACCGCCCCGGACTGCGCCAGGGCCCGCACCTCCAGTTCGCTCAGGTGAGTGGCATGCACCAGGCACCAGCGCGAGTCCACGGCCGCATGATCCAGCAGCCACTCCACCGGCCGGCGGCCGCTCCACGCCACGCAGGCATCCACTTCACGCATCTGCTCGGCGATGTGGATGTGCACCGAACCCTCGCTCGCCAGCAGCGCCACGTGGTCCAGGTCCGGTGGCGCCACGGCCCGCAGGCTGTGGGCCGCCACCCCCACCAGTGCGCCCTCCAGGCCGCGGACGGCCTCCCGGGTGCCCGCCAGCAGCCGTGCGAAGCGTTCGATGTCGTTCATGAACCGGCGCTGGGCCCCGCCGGCCGGGGCGCCGCCGAAGTTGCCGTACGAGTACAGCACCGGCAGCAGCGTCAGGCCGATGCCACTGTGCGCGGCGGCCGCCGCCACGCGCCAGGCCAGCTCCGCCAGTTGCGAGTACGGGGAGCCATCCGGGGCATGATGCAGATAGTGGAACTCGGCGACGCGGGTGAATCCGGATTCGAGCATTTCGACGAACGCCCAGGCCGCGATCGCCTCCACCTCCTCCGGTCCCAGGCGGTCCACGAACGAGTACATGACTTCCCGCCAGCTCCAGAAGTCATCGCTGGACGGGCCGGACACTTCGGCGAGTCCCGCCATGGCGCGCTGGAAGGAGTGGCTGTGCACGTTTGCCAGCCCCGGAACGGCGACCGCGTGACATTCGGCGTCCGCCTCGGCCACGGTTCCGGTGCGCACCGCGCTGATCCGCCCGTCGCGAACCTCGACGCTGACGCCATGCGCCCACCCCGTCGGCAGCAGGGCGGTACGGAACCAGAACCTGTTCATTCGTGTGTTCCTCTGGCGGCACAATAGCACCGCCGGCCCCCGGGCGCGGCGCCGCCGAGGTACCCGAGATGGCCGAATCCTTGCCCGCTGCCGCGCCCCCGGACTGGTTGCAGATCACCGTCGGCGATGCTCCGCTGGTGCTGAGCATTCCGCATGCCGGGACCGAAATCCCCGAAGCGCTCGCGAGCTCGCTGGTGAGCCCTTTCCGGTCGACCTGTGACACGGACTGGTGGGTGGACCGGCTGTATGACTTCGGCGCTTCCCTGGATGCGACCGTCGTGCGCACCAAGCTGTCGCGCACGGTCATCGACGTGAATCGCGATCCGTCCGGACGATCGCTCTACCCGGGGCAGGCGACCACCGGCCTGTGTCCGTTGACGACCTTCGACGGGCTGCCGCTCTATCTCGGGGGCCGCGAGCCGGATGCCGCGGACATCGCCCTGCGCACCCAGGACTGCTTCGGGCCGTATCACGCGGCCCTGGCGGCGCAGCTGGCGCGACTGCGGCGGCGACACCCCCGGGTGGTGCTCTACGATTGCCACTCCATCCGCTCGCGGGTTCCGCGGCTGTTTGAAGGCGAACTGCCGCAGTTCAACCTCGGCACCTACGGTGGCGTCAGCTGTGATCCGCGATTGCGCGCGGCCCTCGCGCACACCTGCGCCGACAGCGGCTTCTCCCACATCGTCGACGGACGCTTCAAGGGCGGCTACATCACCCGGCACTATGGCCGCCCGCCGCAGGGCATCCATGCGCTGCAGATGGAACTGGCCTGCCGGGGATATCTCACGGAACCTGAGGGCGAGCTTACAGCCGACAACTGGCCGGCGCCCTACGACTGCGCGCGGGCCGCCGCGCTGCGCGGCACTCTGCAACGGCTGCTGGCACAGTGCCTGGACTTTGCGCAGGTGCCATCGCGCAGCCAAAACTGCTAGCCTCGCGCACCAAATCCATCAATCGGCGGATGCCGAGGACCTGTCAATGGGCTGGCACCGCCGCCGATATCGGGGTCGCAACCTGGAGCGCGCCCTGACCATAGCCGACCTGCGCGAGCGTGCGCTGCGGAGGGTACCCGGGTTCGTGTTCGAGTACGTCGAAGGGGGCTCCGATGACGAGCATGCCCTGCGCAACAACCGCGACGCCTTCGACCGCTGGCATTTCGTTCCCTCGACCCTGGTCAATACCTGTGCCCGCCACCAGCGCGTCACGCTGTTCGGCGCGCCGGCGGCCTCACCGCTGATCGTCGGTCCCACCGGTGGCAATGGGGTATTGCAGGCCGGGGGCGATCTGTCGCTGGCGCGCGCGGCCGCCGCGGCCGGCGTCCCGTTCTGCCTGAGCACCATGTCGTCGGTGCGCCTGGAAAATGTGCCGCAGGCCGCCGGTGGCCGGCTGTGGATGCAGCTGTACATGACGGAAAACCGCCAGTCGACCGAGGATCTCGTGGCGCGCGCGGATGCCGCCGGCTACGAGGCGCTGGTGTTCACCACCGACGCCAACGTCTTCGGCCTGCGCGAGTGGGATCGCCGCAACTACGTCCGGCCCGGCATGCCCACCTGGCGCAACCGCCTGGAACTGCTGCGCCACCCGCGGTGGACCTGGGAAGTACTGTTGCGCCACGGCGTACCGCAGCTGGAAAACCTGGCGCCGTTCCTGCCCGCCGGTGCCGCAAGCGCCGTCGGCGGCAGCACCGTGATTCCGCGGCTGTTCACCGCGCGGATCACCTGGGACGAGGTCGCGTGGCTGCGCCGCGTGTGGCCGCGCAGGCTCATCGTCAAGGGCGTGCTGTCGGTCAACGATGCCCGGCTGGCGGTCGAGCACGGCTGCGACGGCATCGTCCTCACCAACCACGGTGGCCGGCAACTGGACCACTGCGTCTCCGGCATGGACGTTCTGCCGGAAATCGCAGCCGCGGTGGCTGATCGTCTGACGCTCATCGTCGATGGGGGCGTGCGCCGCGGCACCGACGTCATCAAGGCGCTTGCGCTGGGCGCAAATGCCGTGATGCTGGGCCGGGCCCCACTCTATGGACTGGCCGCCGGAGGCGAACCGGGCGTGCGCCGGGCGCTCGAGATCCTGACCAGCGAGATCGACCGGGCGCTGGGGCATCTCGGGTGCAATAGCCTTGCGGAACTCACACCGTCGCTTCTGCGCAGCCACTGACGGAGGCGCGTCGATGGCGAGGCACCTTTGCGGATTGCTGCTGGCGCTGCTGGTCGCATCCGTCGCCCACGCCCGATCCGCGCCGCCCGCCGCCTACGAACTGACCGTCGGCGCATCGCGGCTGGCCCTTCTGATTCCGCCACGCGAGTTCGCCTCGGATGCGGTGCTGCGGGAGTGGGTGCAGCGTTCGGCCGGGATCGTCGCACGGTACTATCGCCGCTTCCCGGTCTCCGCCGTGCGGATCATCGTCATCCCGGTCGACGGGGACGGCATCCAGGGCGGCAGCACGTTCGGCCAGCCGGCGCCGCTCATCAGGATCCGGGTCGGCCGCGCCGTGACCGCGGCAGCGCTGCGGAATGACTGGGTGCTCGTTCACGAAATGGTCCACCTGGCGCTCCCGGACGTGGGCGAGGCGCATGCCTGGCTCGCCGAAGGCCTCGCGGTGTACGTCGAAGGTGTCGCCCGGGTCCAGGCGGGTAATCGCAGCATCGAGGATGTCTTTGCCGAAGAGCAGCGCTCCATGCCGCGCGGCATGCCTTCCGGGCCGGCAGCGGGCCTCGACCAGGACCACTCCTGGGGCCGGACCTACTGGGGCGGCGCCATGTTCTGCCTGCTGGCGGATGTGCAGATCCATGAGCGCACGCACAACCGGCGCGGTCTGCAGGATGCCCTGCAGGCCGTGCTGCGCGCCACGGGCGGAATCATTGAGGACCGCGACATCAACCAGGTGTTCGCCACGGCCGATGCGGCCGTGGGCGTGCCGGTGCTGAGTGAACTGTACGCCAGGATGAAGGACAGCGATTACGCGCCGGACCTGCCGGGTCTGTGGCGCAGTCTTGGCGTCGAGAGTGACGGCGGCGGCATCCGCATCGTCGATCAGGCGCCGCTCGCCGCCATCCGCCAGGCGATCTTCCGGCCGACCCCGCCCTAGGAGGCGGCTACGTCGGTCGCAACGATGAGGCCGGCGCTGAACCAGTCGTGCAGAAGCCGTGCGGCCTGCGCCGCCGACAGCCGTTCACACAGCACTCCGAACCGGCTTCCGGCCCGGGCCGCATCGAGCGCGTGCGCTTCCATCCGGGACAGGCGCCGGTACCGGACCACCAGGTCCTGGCGCCAGACGAGCCACTGCTGCGGTGGGGTCGCGCGCCAGCGGCCCGGCCGCGGCCGCGCGGCACAGGCGAATGTCCACCAGGCCACGGCGTTGCTGTTGATGCCGAGGCGCTGCAGGGCGGGGGAAAAGGTGAACGTGAGCCGGGGCCACTGCCGCGGATCGACGCCGGCCAGGGCGGCCGGCGGCAGGACGGCGGCGTCGGCGGCGTCGAAGACATCGGCCACCGCCCATTCGAAACGCGCCAGGTCCGCCACGCCCTGCGCCCGCGGACCGCGCAGGTTCGCAGCGAGCCACTGCGGAAGGTCCGCGCCATAGTCCCGCGCGGAGCTGAACCGGCTGGGATGCTGCTGCACGAATGCACCGATCAGCCGCGCGAACGCCGCCTCGCCCAGCGCCGCCTTCACGGCCGGAAAGGTCTCACCCAGGACCTCCACCAGCCGCGCGGTGTACGCGAAGCTGTAGATGCCGAGCCGGACGTGCGCCGGATTTTGCGCATCGCCCTCGATTTGCGCCGCGATGTCCGGCTGCCCCCGCAGAATGTGGTGCTGAAAGGCCTGCTGCAGCTGCGCGAGTTTCATCAGGCCGCCTGCACCGCGATCAGGGCGACCGCTTCCCGGGCCTGCTGCAGTTCGTCCACGAGTTGCGCGAGGGGAGGAATATTGTCGTCGCGCTCGATCATGGTGGGGACTGCACCCAGCCGCCGGATCGCGTGGCGATACAGCTCCCACACCGCAGGCGGCACCGCCGTATCGTGGGTGTCGATCAGCAGGGCGTCCTGCCGGCTGTGGCCCGCCAGGTGGATCTGCCGCACCCGGGCGGCCGGAACGGCCTCGAGGAACTCGTGGGCATCGAATCCGTGATTGATGCTGCTGACGTAGATGTTGTTCACGTCCAGCAGCAGATCGCAGTCGGCTTCGGCCGCGAGCGCTGCGATGAACTGCCACTCGGTCATCTCGGATGAGCGGTAGGTGACGTAGCTCGAGACGTTCTCGATCAGAATGCGCTGCTCCAGGAAATCCTGCACCTGCCGCAGGCGCCCGGCCACGTGCCGCAAGGCCTCGGCCGTATAGGGCAAGGGCATCAGGTCATGCAGATTGATGCCCCCGACTCCCGTCCAGCACAGGTGATCGGAAATCCACCCCGGGCGCACCCGGCGCGCCAGGGCCTTGAGTGCCCCGAGGTACTCGAAATCCAGGGGCTCCGTGCTGCCGATGGACAGCGACACCCCGTGCATGACCATGGGGTACAGCTCGCGGATGCGGTCCAGGAAGTGCAGCGGCCGACCGCCCGGCACCAGATAGTTCTCGGTGAGGATTTCCAGCCAGTCCAGCGCCGGACGGCTCTCGAGTATCGCGTTGTAGTGCTGCGGTCGCAGCCCCAGTCCGAAACCCTGAATCATGTTGCCGACCTGGCGGCGGCAGCCACGACGGACGTCGTGACTGCTGCCGCGCGGCGCCGGCTCAGCCGGCTTTCGCCTTGGCCTTTGCCGCGGCGCAGTCCGCCTTGGTCATTTCCACGAAGCCCTTGCCCTTGCAGGAATTCATGCCCTTGCAGGAGTTCTTCGCGGACTTGCAGGAAGACTGCCCCTTGCAGGCATTCACGCCCGTGCACTTGATCTTGGCTTCGTCGGCGCTCGCCGTGGAAACCGCCAGGGTGCCGAACAGCAGTGCCGCGGCGGTCGCGATCGCCACGCCGCCAGCCTTTGATGTCTTCATGGTCTCTCCTTGAGGATCGATGGTTGGATTATGGGCCGCCGGACGGTCACGAGCGACCGATTTGGCGCACCTGTCTCCCAAGACCGGACGACGGCGCCGGCTATTGCAGCAGACCCCGCCGACATCCGGCTATGATCCAGCTTCGGCATGCGCAATATTCCCCCCGAATCCCCGGTCCCCCTCAATGCAGCGCCCCTGGCCGTGGAGCGGCTGTTCCAGAGCCTGCGGCCCGAACTGCTGCGTTTCGCCTGGTGGCTGGCGCGTGACCGGGCAGTGGCCGAGGATGTGGTGCAGGAGGCCCTGCTGAGGGCCTGGCGCTCCCGGGACGCATTGAAGGACCCCGCGGCGGCCCGGGGCTGGCTGCTGACCATCGTCCGCCGGGAACATGCCCGACTCTATGAGCGCAAGCGCCTGGAGATCACAGATTTGGACGCCGTCGTCGCCGCCGAAGACAGCCAGCTCGCCGCCGCAGACGCGGAGGATGAGCTGGTCGGACTGCGCCTGGCGATCACCCAATTGCCGGATGAGTATCGCGTTCCCCTGGTGATGCAGGTGCTCGGCGGCTTCAGTACCGATGAGATTGCCCGGGAGCTGGAACTGTCGACACCGGCGGTCCTGACCCGCCTGTTCCGCGCGCGCAACCGTCTGCGCCGTATCTATGGACTGACGCCCGCCCCGGACGGGCTGGATGAGCCTGCAGCATGACCCACGAAGAAGCCCGACTGCTGATTGGTGCCGCGCCCGGCGAGTGCAGCGATTTGCTGGCGGCGCACGTCGCCGGATGTGCCGAATGCGCGCTGTTCCAGCAGCAGATGCGGCGCATGGACCAGGACCTGGCGCGACTGTTGTCGGCGCCGCTGCCGCCGCGCGCGGCGGCCCGCGTGCTGCCCCTGCCCGTGGTCCGGCGGACCCAGGCACCGCGGCGGACCGGCGTGCCGGGGCGGCTGGCCATGGCGGCGAGCTTCGCTCTGTGCGTCGGACTCGCGACACTGTTCTGGACCCTGCGGCCGCAACCGAGCCTGGCCGCCGGCGTGCTGCAACACATCGAGTGGGAGTCGGCGAGCTGGTCGACGGTGGCGCCGATGACGGCGGCAGCGACCGAACCGGTGCTGTCGCGGGCGGGTGTTTCCCTCGATCCGGATGACATGACAGTGACCTATGCCCGCACCTGCCTGTTCGACGGGCACTGGGTGCCGCACCTGGTCGTGCACACCGATCAGGGCCCGGTCACCGTCATGGTCCTGCGCCAGGAACGGATCAAGGGCCGGCGGGCCTTCCGCCAGAACGGCTATTCGGGCGTCCTGGTGCCGGCTGCGGCCGGGGGTACGCTCGCCGTGGTGGCGCGCGGCGACACGGACCTGGACGCCGTCACGCGCACCCTGGACGCTCACCTGCACTGGACGCGCTGATCGCGCATGGCGCCACTGACGCTGATCTTCCTGATGGTGGTCGTCGCCGGCACGGCCACCCGGCTGTGGCTCGCCGGCCGCCAGATCGCGGCCGTCACGCGGCACCGGGCCGAGGTCCCCGTCCCCTTCGCAGCGACGATCTCGGCAGGCGATCACCGCAAGGCGGCCGACTACGCCGTGGCGCGCACGCGCCTGGGGCGCATCGATACCGTGATCGATGCGCTGCTGCTGCTCGCCCTGACCGTGGGAGGCGGCATCAATGCCATCGACCTTGCAAGCCGCCGCCTGACCCTCACCGAGCCATGGCATGGCGCGCTCGTCATCCTGTGCGTACTGCTGGTGGTATCGCTCATCGGACTGCCGCTGTCCCTGTGGAGCACGTTCCGCGTGGAGGCGCGATTCGGATTCAATCGCACCAGCCTGCCGCTGTTCGTCATGGACCGGGTGAAGGGACTGCTGCTCGCACTCGTCCTCGGCGGACCGCTGCTGCTGGCGGCACTCGCGCTCATGCGCTATGCGGGACCACTGTGGTGGCTGTACGTATGGGCGCTGTGGCTCGCCGTATCGCTGCTCATGACCTGGGCCTGGCCGGCACTGATCGCGCCGCTCTTCAATCGCTTCAGTCCCCTCGCCGATGAGACCCTGCGCAGCCGCATCGAAACGCTGCTCCGGCGCTGCGGCTTCGCCTCCCGCGGAGTGTTCGTCGTGGATGGCTCGCGCCGCTCGGCCCACGGCAATGCCTACTTCACCGGCGTCGGCCGCAACAAGCGCATCGTGTTCTTCGATACCCTGATCAACACCCTCGAGCCCGAGGAAATCGAGGCGGTGCTGGCCCATGAGCTCGGCCACTTCCGGCTGCATCACATCCGCCGCCGGCTGCTGGTATCCGCCGTGCTCGCCCTGGCGGGCCTTGCACTGCTGGGGTGGCTGGCCGCACGGCCCTGGTTCTACCAGGGGCTGGGACTGCCCGCGGCGTCGAACTACGGAGCGCTGCTGCTGTTCATGTTCGTCGCACCGGCATTCACGTTCTTCGTGACGCCGCTCGCGGCCAGCTGGTCACGGCGGGATGAATTCGCGGCCGACGCCTTCGCGGCCGAACACACGCCCGCCGCGGCCCTGATGGCGGCGCTGGTGAAACTGTATCGGGACAACGCGACCACACTCACGCCGGATCCGGTGCATTCGCGGTTCTATGATTCGCATCCGCCGGCGCTGGCGCGCATCGCGCGGCTGCGGGAACTCGCCGCGAGGGCCTAGGACCGGGCGCACCGCCGCGCCCGGTCCCTCGGGGCCGCGGCCTTCAGAAGGTGTAGCCGAAGGACACCATCCATTCACGCGGCAGGCCCGGAGTGCCCACCTGCGCAACCGCCGGGGACAGGTTGTTGGCACTCGGCACCGTGGCACCGCCCGCCAGCGACAGCGGCGCACCCAACTGATCCCAGTAGAACTTGTTGAACAGGTTCAGCGCCTGCACCGACACGTTCCACTTGGCGCCCGTGGGGGCGTAGGTCACGCGGGCATTGAAGAGGCTGTAGCCGGGCTCCCGCCACTGCGAGATCTGGTACACGTTCTCCGGGCCGTTGGTCTGGTAGCCCTGGTAATGCCAGTCCAGGCGGGGCGTGAGAGTGGCACCGGGCAAGAGGATCCCGTACTGGATACCGCCGCTGGCATTCCATTCGGGCTGCAGGCGCACCGACGGATTGATGTAGCCCGGAGTGGTCGCCGTCATGTTGGAGTTCTTGGCGTGGAACTCCAGCCATCCGGCCTCGAGGTTGATGAGCAGCCGGTCGATCGGGGCCGCATCGATGTGCAGCTCGGCACCCGGCTCGTATGCGGGAATGCCCGCGTAATAGAACCACGGTGTCAGGCCGGAAGTTCCGGCCAGCGCGGTGCCCGCCGGGCACTTGCCACCGGCGAGGAAGTACGGCGTGCCGGGATTCAGCGAGTTCGCCGCACTGCACTGGGTGGCCAGTTCCAGGTTCAGGTAGGACTTGTAGTCTTCGTAGAACACCGAACCGTTCACACGCAGGCGGTGATCGAGCCAGTCGGTCTTGGCGCCCAGCTCGAAGTTGACGGCCTCCTGGCCCGGCACCACCTCTTCGAGCTGTCCGAGGGTTTCGATGCGCGAGTTGAAGCCCGGCAGCGTGAAGCCGCTCGCTGCCTGTCCGTACAGGAACAGGTTGGGCGTCGCCTGGAAGTTCAGCGCGCCGCTCCAGTCACCACGACTGCCGGAGAACTGCGCCGGCGTCGGTAGGATGATGTTCTCCGCGCTCAGCGCCGGATCATCGACGATGTGATTGTAGGCGTTGGTGAGGTACTGATCGGTCAGGCGCCAGCCTCCGGATATCGACCACTGCTGGGTGAGCTTGAAGTCCAGGTGCACGAACCCGGAGATGTTGTTGCTGGTGATGCCCTGGGTCGTGATGGCATTGGGCAGTCCGAGGGCCTCGTAGGCATCGAACTCGGTGCCGTTGACCTCGACGTCGCGCTCGTTGTAGTCGAAGCCGCCCACCGTCCAGTTCAGCCGGTCATCGAACAGCACGCCGCTCAGGCGGACCTCGTTCTGGAACTGCTTGTGGAACTGCAGGTAGTTGACGCCCAGCAGACCGAAGGGGGTCAGGTCACTATCGGCAGCCCAGGTCGAATCGTAGGTGCGATAGCCCCAGATGTACTTGAGGCTGATCCCATTGCCGAAGGCGTAGTCCAGGGTGGCCGCGACCCCGGTCTCCGTGAGCAGCGCCTGCGGATTGTCCTGCTGTCCGGTGACCACATCGCCGAAGGTGGCGTAGTTGGTCCAGGGATTCGGTGATACGAAATGGGTATTGCCGGTGTAGTTGAAGCCGTACTTGGGGAAGACGACGGCAGCATCATAGAGATTGTTGAAGAAATCCCCCGGACCCCCGTACGGCGTCAGCAGCGCCTGCAGCGGCGGATCGTCGGCCTGCTTGGCGTAATGGGCATTGACGTTGATTTCCAGGTTCTCGACCGGCGTGTACTTGAATTCGATGCGGGCCTGCTGGTGACTGAAGCCACCGAGACCGCCCAGCTCGCAGCCCTGTTGCGGGGTGGCCGACGAGGGCAGCGTGCCATAGACCGAAGCCGGCTGGCCCTGCGCCTTCATCGCGCAGGTGAAATCCGTGTAGTGGCCGATGCTGTCCTCGCTGCGCGTAACGCCCACGACCCGCATGTCCAGGACCTGGTCGATGAGCGGGGTGTTGAACACGCCCACGAACTCGAGGCGATGCTTCTCACCGTAGGTCAGCGTCGCGCTGGCCTCGGTATCGTTCTTCGGCTTCTGCGTGATCAGCCGGATGGAGCCGCCGATGCTGTTCATGCCCGACAGCGTGCCCTGCGGACCGTTCAGGACTTCGACGCGCTCGATGTCGGCGAGGTCGAAGGAGGAGCCCGTGAGGGAACCCTGGTAGAGGTCGTCGATGTAGAAGCCGACCGTGGGCTGGAAGCCGTAGTCGAAATCGATCTGGTTGAAGCCGCGCAGACCGATGGTCTCGGTGGGCCCGTAGTTGCTCACCGGCTGGCGGAAGTAGGCGTTCGGCACCGTGGCGCCGAGATCATTGACGTTCACCAACTGCTGCTGCTGCAGATCCTCGGCGCTGAGCGCCGTGATCGAAATGGGCGTGGACTGCAGGTTCTCGGAACGGAACCGGGCCGTGACGACCACTTCCTGGAGGGCGCCGTTTTCGTCCACATCACCGGTGGGCTGATTGCTCGGCGCGGTGGTCTGCTGACCTGCCGACTGTTGCGCAAGCGCCACATTCGTACACAGGCACATTGTCGCGGCCAAACCAACAGCAGGCGCGCCCCGCAGGATGCGACGGACGGCGGCCAGGGCACTGGACGATCGGTGCTTGAGTTCGTGACTCATTCGTTCCCCCTTCGAACAACCAATTTTACGAACAATTAAAGAGTTACGGATTTGTTGCTGGCCCGCTGTGGAAAAGCCGGCACTGTTCGCAGCGCATCACATCTCACCCTGGGAGCCCCCTGGCTCTTCAGTCGATGTTGCGATCTGTCCTCATGACGCGCAGACGGTCTGTTGTATTGAGGCAAAGTCTGCACCGCCCGTAAGGCGGCAGCAAGTGTTGACTTGCCAAATGGGCGAACTAAATTCGGAATTTAGCGGGACTAAAATGGCCGCCTGTCGGCCACGATGGGCGGCGCGCGGGAAGGGCCCCGCTAGGGCTGCCCGGAGGCGGCAACCTGGGCGCCATGGGTGCGCACGAACTTCAGCACCGGTCCGGACACCGAGTCGTCGGCCGTGCCGATGGCGTAGGCCTCCGAGAGGTGCGAATGGCCCTGGACGTGCAGTCTTTGGACCGGACGACCCGCCGCCTTGCGCGCCTGGGTCAGTTCGTCCGCCTGTTGCTGAAAACTCTGCGGGTCCAGCTCGGCATCGGTGACCAGCAGCGGCACCGGCGACTTCAGCAATCCCGGCAGTGACGACTCGCGCGCATATTTGCCCGGATCATCCCCGTAGTAGGCCTTCCAGACCGAGACGTCGTGCCCCAGATCGTAGACCGCGGCCGACATCAGGATCGCGCCGGCGACATGGGCATCCTTGTGGGTCAGCGCGCAATGCGCCAGGTAGTCCGCAACGTGCGCCCCTCCGGAGGAGTGCCCCCACAGATAGATCCGCCGCGAGTCCCCGCCGTATTCGGCGATGTGCGCGCGCACCCAGTTCACCAGCGCCGTCATGTCCTCGATGCCGGCGGGCCATTGCGACTCGGGTGCGAGGCGGTAGTTGGCCGTGACGCCGACCATGTCGTGGGCGGCGGCCCAGCGTCCGATGTTGTCGTAGAAGGGGGAGCCTGGCGTGTGCTTGGAACCGCCGGCGAAGCCGCCGCCATACACGAACACCAGCACCGGCTTGCGGGGGCCGCGCCTGAGGGGAATGAAGATGTCGGCGGTGTTGCGCGGCGCCGGACCATAGGCGACATCGCGGGTCACCACCGCGTCGGTGTACGGTTCACGCTGCTGCAGCGGCTCGTACAGTTTGCCCGTGCGCACGCCATCGATCCTGGGCCCGATGCCGCGGATGATGCCGGCAACGTCATCCGGCATGCCCTGGGGATGCGGACCCTGCACCGGCGTCACCGCAGCCACCGCGGCCGGCGGGGCGGGAGGGCGTGCCGCCGCGGCCGGCGGCGATGCGGTTTTGACGAATCCGGGCGGCGGCGTCGCGCCGTCGACGATCGGCGGCACCGTGCTGTTGCCCGTCACCGGGTTGGCATAGTGGAACGGAATGTCGTAGACCACGGGGAACATCTGGAATTTGAGGCTGGGCGGACGGTCCGGCGGCAGCTCCTTGTCCTCCCCCGGCACCCCGGGATTGGCGGAGCGCACCCACCCGCCCTCGTAGTTCGCCGCGAGGGTGTTGTAGGTGTGATCATCGCGCAGCTTCCACTTGCCGTCCTCGAGTACCGCGGTGTTTTCATAGACGGCCGCGCCCACCGAGGCGCGCGGACCGAAACTCATCTGCTGGAACATGCGGATGCGGATCTTGGCGGACTTGCCGTCGGGCGCCACATCGATGACCGGCTGCAACTGCATGTGGTTGCCGAGGCGACCCGCGATCGGCCCCTCCTTGCCCCGGCCGAAGACCTTGAACAGGAACGCCCGCACGCGCTCGCGGCCGTCGTAGGCACCGCGCTGGGCCAGCTCCATGGAGCCATCGACGCTGAACAGGTTGGCGAGATCGTTCCAGAGGTCCTTGTCGAGGTAGTAGCCGTAGGCACTCTCGAGATTCTCGATCTCGTAGTAATCCTTCACCCGCTCGATGCCGGTCTCGGTCTGATGCAGGACTTCGGCCACCCGCCGCACCGGTTTCGGGGTGTAGGCGCCGCCGGGCACCACCAGAGCGGCCCGGGCGATGGCCGGGGCCGGCGCGCCCACCTGCGGGTAATGCGCCATCTCGCCCGTCACGGGATTCGGATAGTGGAATGGCGGCACGTAGGCCGTCGGATAGATGCCGTAGATCTCCGTGGGAGGCCGGTCCGGCGGCAGGGTGCTGCTCGCGGTCGGCACCGGCTCGGCATCCAGCGCCCAGCCCTTGTCATAGTCGGTGATGAACGTCGGATAGAAATGCAGGGACTTGAACATCCACACGCCATGCCGCTTGACGTAGGTGTTCTCGTAGATGCCCTCCATCCATTGGCCCTTGCCGCCGACATGCCCGAGCAGGTCCAGTTCGCGGCTGCGCGAGCGGGCGGTCAGTCCATCCGGTGCGACATCCACGATCGGCTGCAGCTGCATGTGGTCGTTCATCCAGCCCCACTTCAGGCCCTGCGGGCCGGACAGGGCCAGGAAATCGCGCACCCGGCGCTTGCCGACATAGACGCCCTGCTGCCCGCTTTCGATGGTCGCATCCGGCGCGAACAGGTCGGCCGCCTGATCCCATAGCGCGCGGTCGATGTAGTAACCGTAGATGCGCTGCAGGTTCTCGATCTTCTGCGCGTCATCGAGAAGCGTCGTACGGTGCTGCAGGTCGGTCAGCCGCCGCGCAATGTCCGCGGTCGGAATCTTCTGCGCCGCCGCCGCGAGGGCCGCGGCGTCGGGCAGTACCCAGGCATGCGAGGAGTCGGTGGTACCCGGATTGCCGTAGTGGAACGGGGCGATGCAGGCCTTGGGGAAGCCCTCGCAGTCCATGTTGCGTTCCCTGTCGGGCGGGTGAGCGAGCGTGCGGCGCGGCCGCGCGGCGGGCGCCGAGGAGTCCGCGGGCGGCGCCGCCCAGCCGGTCCGGTAGGGAGCGCCGAAGCCTGAGTAGTAATCCAGCTTGCTGATCTTCCAGACGCCGTTTTCCTTGGTGTACTGCATTTCGTACACCCCTTCGGCCCAGGTCGCACCCCCGCCCGGGCTGCCGAACATGGCGAAGGCGCGCCAGCGGCCGTGCGCCGTCGTGCCACCGGCATCGACGTGCACCACGGGCTGGATGTTCATGTGGTCGTAGAGCCGGCCGTTACCCAGACCGATGTCCCCGATCTGGTGGCCACCGACATTCATGTACAGGTGTTCGCGGATGCTCTTGCGGCCGATGAAGACGCCGGCCGGATAGTTCGCGACCGCATTCTCGGTGAAGAGTTGCGAGAGGTCCTCCCACAGACCCTTGTCGACATAGTAGCCATAGGCGCGCTGCAGCTTCTCGATCCTGCTCAGATCTTCGGCCAGCCCGACGTTGGCCTCGAGCGTTGCGACCTGCAGCTGCACATCCGACGGCGCATCTGCCGCGCGCCCATCGCTGCTGAGCGCAAGTGAGGCGCACACACCCAATGCGGCCGCAGCCAGCGCAACCGGAAAACGACGCTCCATCGCTACCCCCAGCGGCGCCGACCGTCGGTCGGCGCCTGCGTTTCTTATCCGACGAACTGGCGATCCACTGCGGCCGCGTACGCCGCCAGATTCGGTGGCGTCGTATCGTGCATGTAGGGAACCGGATCGGCGTAGCGCGGCATCGGCCCCCAGATGTCATCGACATGCCAGTGGCCGGCACCCAGCGCGGCAGGCATCGGCACGCCGCCCGCCAGCACCGCCGCACGTGCCGCCGGTACCAGGCTCATCGCCACCGCGGCGGCGACGGTCATGCCGGCACCCCCGAGGAAGGCGCGGCGGGTCTGCCCGCCCATCAGCAATGAGCCGCTCATGTGAGTTCGTCCTTGATGGGCGGCAGCACCGACTGCGGGAACCAGTTGGTGTGGGTGCCGCTGCGCAGCCGGAACGGCAGCTTCACCGTCGCCACCACCCCGTCCTCGAGGTGCTGGGCATCGGTGATGATCATGTCCGAACTCATGGTGTCGAAGTTGCTGGCGATGGTCATGAGGTAGCCATCGCCTTCGTTCTTCGAATTGGCCCGCGGCACGAAGCATGTCTCCTGCAGGGCGACCTTGCCCTCGATGGCGCACTGCTTGATATCGCCGGTACGCACATCCAGGCGCTGCACCACCTGCGTACCCCCCGACATGGGATTGGCCTTCGGATCCGGATGCTCGCTCGGCACGCGGCTGCTGATGAAGGCATAGCGGTAGTCGAGCGAGAGGTAGCGATCATCCATGCGCGGCAGGAAGCCCGGCGTCGTGGAGACCACATCCTCCTGGAACGCGTCGGACTTGGAGTTCAGGTCGAAGGTCCAGCGGCGGATCTGCGATGGATCGCGTTCGCCCGAGGACGTGGGCAGTTCCATCGTCACCGTGTTGCCGCGATCCGTGGCGTTGAGGAAATGCAGCGTGTTGCGCGAGGGGCCCTTGAACCAGCGCACATCCTTGGCCTCGCCGTCGCGGGGCAGTATGCCCACCATGGTCGGCAGACTTCCATCCCACTCCCACATCGGCTCGCCGGCCTTGAGACGTGCCATGCTGCTGGTGCGCGCGATCACCGGGATGATCACGTGCTTCTGGGTGATGGCGATGTCGTGGATGATGCCGAGATAGGGCGATGTCAGCCATACCTCCTTGGTGACGCGACCGGCCGGGTTGATGGTGTAGACCGCGATGTCCTTGGTCAGGATGCCCTTGGCCTCGTAGCCGTAGGCGATCATCTCACCGGTGACCGGATCGATCTTCGGATGCGCCGACATGGTCTGCGCGGTGTACTTGCCGTGGAAGTTCCAGTCGCCGAGCGTCTCGAGGGTATGCGGATCCACGTAGTACGGCAGCGAGTCCTCCTTGAGGACGAACAGCTTGCCGCCATGCCAGTAGGTATGGGTATTGGCCGCCGAACGGTTGATGTGCGCCACGCTCGGATCATCGGTGAAGGGATTGCGGTACACGCCGAACAGGCGCTTGCGCGCCTTGCGCTCGGCCATCAGCCGGGCAGTACGCACGTATCGGCCCTTGTAGTCCACCGAGCCGTTCGCAAAACGGAAGCGGCTGATGTGGCCGTCACCGTTGAATCCCGTCATCCATTCGTTCTTCGGCGGGCGGTAATCGAAATCGCACTGCATCCGGTAGAAGGTGCCGTGGATGTCGGTCGGGATCTGGCCCCAGACCTCACAGTCGTAGACGTCGGCGTCGAACCGGGTGGGGCTGTTGAATCCCGGCGGAAAAAGTGGATGACCTCTGAAATCGACAGCCATGGCGGTACTCCGTGAAGGTGGGCGCAGCCGGGGAATGATAACTCAACTGACTGCCGGACCATAAAGCGCGGGACTTTGTTAGAGTCGCCGCCGCAACGCTTCCGACCACATCCGCGCAGCAGTGCGTGACAGGATTTTCATGCGTCCGATCCCTCGTCTGGCCTTGCTCGCCACGCTGTTTGCCGCGGCCGGCCCGCTCGTGGCCGCGGAGCACGGCACTGCCGATGCGCCGGCATTCACCGCGGCGCAGCTGGCGGCAGCGCCGACGCAGGGCTGGCTGACCAATGGCGGCAGCCTTTCTAATGATCGTTATTCGCCGTTGACGCTGCTCGATCGCAGCAACGTCGGGCAGCTGAAGGCGAACTGGCGCGCCTCGCTGAACGGCTCGGGACTCGAGCCGCGCGCGGGGAACCAGGCGCAGCCGATCGTGTTCGGGGATTCCATCTATGTCATGACCGGCGAGGGAGACACCTTTTCCGTGGACATGGATACCGGCAAAGTCAACTGGGAGTACAAAGCCAACGTCGACACGAAGCTGGCGCGGCCCTGCTGCGGCTGGCCGGGTCGCGGCGTGGCCCTCGGCGAGGGCAAGGTGTTCGTCGGTCTGCTCGATGCGCGCCTGGTCGCGCTCGACCAGCACACGGGCGCCGTCGTGTGGTCCATCCAGGCCGAAGATCCCAAGGCCGGCTATTCGATCGCCAGTGCGCCCCTCTACTACGACGGACTCGTCATCACCGGCTTCGCCGGCAGCGATCTCGGTACGAGAGGTCGGCTCAAGGCCTACGATGCCAGGACCGGCGCGCTGCGCTGGACCTTCTATACGGTGCCGGGACCCGGGGAGTTCGGCCATGACACCTGGCCAAAGAACAGCGACGTATGGAAGCACGGCGGCGCCGCCATCTGGCAGACCCCGGCCGTGGACCCGCAGCTGGGGCTGATCTACTTCTCGACCGCCAATCCGGGACCGGTGCTCAACGGCGCCGTGCGCAAGGGCGATAACCTGTTCAGTGTTTCGATCGTCGCGCTGGATGTGAAGACCGGGAAGTACCGCTGGCACTTCCAGGAAGTGCACCACGACCTTTGGGACTACGATGCGCCCAATCCGGTCATCCTGTTCGATGCCCCCTACCACGGCAGGATGCGCAAGGGCATCGCCGAGGCCGGCAAGACCGGCTGGGTCTACATCCTGGGCCGCACCGACGGCAAACCGCTGCTGGGCATCCGGGAAACGCCGGTGATGCAGCTGGCGCAGCAGTTCACCTCCCCCACCCAGCCGTTCCCGGTGGGAGATGCGGTCGTGCCGCAGTACATCGACATGCCCCCGGAAGGATTCGATCTGGTGAACGAGGGCCGGATCTTCACGCCCTTCAGCAAGCACCCTTCGGTCTGGAAACCGCTGGCGGCGGTCAACTGGCCGCCGAGTTCGTACGATCCGGCGACCCATGACATGTATATCTGCGCCCAGGATTCGCTCTGGGGCGCCGTCGGTGGGGATCCGAACTATCCGGTGGAACCTGGCGAGTACTACTCCGGGAGTGTCGTGGCACGATTCGCCGCGCCGCGCCGCGGCGTCTTCGCCGCGGTGAACCTGACGACGAACCGCATCAGCTGGCACCAGCAGTGGGTCGACTCGTGCTACAGCGGCTCCACCGTCACCGCCGGTGGCCTGCTCTTCGTCGGTCGCAACGACGGCCGGCTGACGGCGCTCGACAAGGACACCGGCCACAAGCTGTGGGAGTTCCAGACCGATGGCGGCGTCAATGCGCCAGCGAGCGTGTTCGAGCACAAGGGCAAGGAATATGTCGTGGTGCTCGCCGGCGGAACGGCGCTGGCAGGCAGCAAGCGCAGCGACGGCCTGTGGCTGTTCTCGCTGGATGGCACGCTGAAATCGCTGCCGCGCGGTTCCGCGGACCCCACCAGCGCGCCGCGTCCGGCGGGCGCCACGGCGGCCGCGCCCGCGCGACCAGCGGACCTGGCGCAGGGCAAGGATATCTACACCACGACCTGCATCGTCTGCCACGGCCCCACGGGGCTCGGCGGCAGCCATGGCGGTGCGCGCCTGACCCGGGCCCTGACGCCCGATACCATCTGGAACGTGCTGATCAGGGGACGCAACGACATGCCGGCCTTCGGCTCGGCATTGTCGCCGCAACAGCTGCAGGACGTGACGGCCTACGTGATGCAGGTCGCCGCGCAGAACGCGCCGCAGTGATGCGACGCTTGCTGGACGACGGTTACTGTTTGCCTTGCTGGAGCATCGACTGGATGTAGGCCGTCACGTCGTTCAGTTCGTCGGCAGAATAGATCGACTTGAAGGCCGGCATGTTGTTCTTGCCGGCACTGGCGGTGGCAAGAATGGCGTCGTGACTCTGACCCTTGAGCAGGGAGGCGCCGCCCCCGGTACCACCGCCGCCGGTGGCACCGTGACAGGGAACGCAGGCCGCGCGGTAGATCTCCGCTCCGTGTTCGGCATTCGCCGGGCGCGTGGTCACGGGCAGCGCGGCCGCCGCCGCGGGACCCGCGCCGAAGCCACCGCGCCCCGGTGGCCCGGCAATCGTCAGCGAGGGGATCTTGCCATCGAGTGAGAATTCCCAGATGCCATCCCCGCGCTTACCGTTGGCGAACACGCCGCCGCCGGCGTGCACGACGACGTACTGCTTGCCTCGGTATTCGAAGGTCGTGGCCGTGGTATTGACGCCCGCATCGGTCATGAACTCCCACAGCTTCGCGCCGTTTTGCGAGCTCAGCGCCGTCAGCCGGCCATCCGCGCGGCCGACGAACAGCAATCCGCCCGCAGTGACGATGGAGCCGCTGTAGCAGATCTCGCGCCAGCTCTGGCGCCAGACCAGTTTGTTGGTGGTGACGTCCAGCGCGGCGAAGATGCCGCGGTCATTGGACTCCGCCTGGCCGAAGGAGCCGCCCATGTAGACCTTGTTGGGTGCCGGCTGACCCGGATCGGCCTGCGCCTTGAAGGTGCTGATGCGATCCGAGGCACACACATATAAGGTATGCGTGGTCGGATCGTACGAACTCGGTGGCCAGTTCGCGCCGCCCATGGTCGCCGGTTTCACCATGATCTGATCGGTGAAGTAAGGCGTGAAGATCCGCCCGTGGTTGGCGATGTCGCCCGTGCCCGGCAGCAGATTGGCGCCCTCCGGTACGATGTCGATCTGCTGTGGCACGATGGCATCGCCCCGCGGATAGGGCTGGGTCGCCGCGGTCGCCTGGCGCGCTTCCTGCGGCACGGCGCGCTCATCGATGCCGATCAGCGGCTTGCCGGTCGCGCGGTCGAGGATGTAGGCCCAGCCGGTCTTGGAGACCTCCACCAGCCCCTTGACCTTGCGCCCCTTGATCGTGGTGTCGAACAGAATCGTGGGATTGGGTGAGTCGTAATCCCAGATATCGTGGTGGATCTGCTGGAAATGCCAGCGGTACTTGCCCGTGTGCGCATCGAGGGCGACGATCGACACGGTGAACAGGTTGTCACCGGGCCGCACGGCGCCGAACAGGTTCGGTCCGGGGTTGCCGGTGGAGAAATACAGCAGCCCCAGCTCCGGATCCACCGTCGGTGTCTGCCACACCGCCGCACCGCCGTGTTTCCAGGCATCCCCCTGCTGCGGCCAGGTCTCGTGGCCCTTCTCGCCCGGTCCGGGAATGGTATAGAACGTCCAGCGCGGTGCACCGGTCCTGGCATCGTAGGCCTTGATGCGGCCGCGGGTCCCGAGCTCGCCACCGCTCAGCCCCTGGATGACCATGCCGTCGTAGTACAGCGGAGCGGCGGTGATGCTGAAGCCGTTCTGCCAGGGCTCGGTCTGCACCGACCAGACCAGTTTGCCGGTGCGCTGATCCAGGGCCACGAGCTTCGCATCGAGCTGCCCGACGAACACCTTGCCATCTCCGAGTGCGACGCCGCGGTTGGACCGGCCCATGGGCGTGCCGCTCTTCGGATCGGGGTTGCCATGGTAGGTCCACAGGATCCGGCCGCTGAGCACGTCGATGGCGAACACGTCGTTGGCGCCATTGGATACGTACAGCGTGCCGTCGTACTCGATGATCTGGGCCTGGCCGGAATTGCCGAAGCTGGTGCCCGAGCCCATGCCGGAGCGCCACACCGCCTTCAGCTGTGCGACGTTATCGCGATTGATCTGCTTCAGCGGCGAGTACCGCTGGTTGAAGAGGCTGCCGCCGTTGGTGATCCAGTTTTCGGCGGGGGGTGCCAGCAGCTGGCGTGCGTCGAATGCCGGCGCCGCAACAATTGCTGCGCCCGGGGCCTCTTGCGCCACGGCGCTGGAGATCGCAAGGCTGACGCCCAAGCCGAGCAGCATGCCGGCCCGTAAAAACCCCTGATGCATGTTATTCCAATTCGGTCTTGCCGGACGCATCGACCGGATTGCGGTCGTTCTCGGCGCAGATGAACTCCATCAGGTCCTGATCGCGTGCCCGCTTGTAGCTGAGAACGGTATGCCAGGGCTTCGCCAGCGCCAGCGGATCCTCGACCACCATGTCATCGATCAGGGTGTTCGGATCATCCTTCGCCAGATGGAACTGCTCCGTGATGTGCATCTTGTCAGAGTGCGGCATGCCGTTGCGGATCTCGGTAATGGTCTTCACGCCGACGGTATCGACCATCAGGGTCGAACCCTGCCAGTGGCCCGTCGAAAAACCATAGAAGGTGGGATCCCAGTCATCGGGAAGCTTGCGGCCATCGGTCCAGATGCTGCGCAGCTGCATCCACGCCTCGAAGTGCAGCGTCACCCGGCCCGGTGTGAACAGGAACTCGATCGGGTACTGCCCGACCATCATGATTCCGGGCATGCCGGGGGGACGGCAGTAGGAGCCGTTGTGCGGCACCTCCCCGTGATTCTCATTGGCCGTCTTCTGCCAGGCCTGGTACTTCGCCAGGTACTCGCCCTTCAGTTCCGGCTGCACGCGCGGCACTCCCGGCGTCGGCATGAAATTGAACGTCCATACCCCGCCCCAGTCGGGGAGTTTGTTGAGCTCGGAATAGTGGCCCTTGGGATGGGCGGCGGGGGGACCCTGACCGGCAGGTGGCTCGGCCGCCACGGCGGCCTGCAGTACCAGTCCCAGGGAGGTCGCAGCCAACAGTGCGCGCATGCTCATCGTGTTCCTCGCTGGCCACGGATCATCCTGCGCCGCGGCTCCGGCGGGAGTATAAGTCGAATCAGGGCAAACTTGGCTTTGACATGTCATCATGACGGCCAAGACCTTGACGCAAGTGCGCCGACACCGTAAATCACGGACCCTATGATCGAACGCGGAGCGATGGGAATGAGACACGCAATGACAGGCTGCCTGGCAGCACTGGCACTGGCCTACGGTGGCGCGGCCGCGGCACACCATTCGTTCGCGATGTTCGACCAGACCCGATCGGTGCCCCTGAAGGGCACGGTGCACGACTTCCAGTGGACCAATCCGCACGCCTTCATCGACGTGGACGTACCCAACGCCGATGGCAGTGTAGATTTATGGAAGGTGGAACTTAACAGCCCTAATAACCTCAAACGCCAGGGCTGGAAATCCTCCGAACTCAAGCCCGGGGACAAGGTGACCGTGGTCATCAAGCCGCTGCGCGACGGCTCCAAGGGCGGCCTGTTCGTATCCGTCACGGAACCCGATGGCAAGGTCATCCTCGATCCCACACAAAGGGGCGGCGGCCCGATCAACGTGCCGCAGCTGACCGCGCCGCCGAGCGACGCGCACTGATCTCGCGGCGCAGCCGCGGCCGGCTCCTCCTGGGGAGGGGCATTTGAGGGGAAACGTGAAGACCGGGTCTCATCGGGGCGCCCCGCGGGCGCCGCTGCTCGTGTGCGTTTCATTGCTCGCGGCCGTCCCGGCCGGCGCCGCGGAGGGCACGACCTGCGAGCGCGCCTGCCTGCAGGGCATCGCCGAGCGCTATCTGTCCGCCCTGCTCGCCCACGATCCCGCCCGGGCGCCCCTCGCGGCCGGCATCCGCATCACGGAAAACGGCCAGGCGCTGGGCACCGAACACGGCCTGTGGAAGACCGCCACCGCCAATTCGAAGTTCCGCCTGTACTTCGCGGACCCGGAACAGGGCTCCGTCGGTTTCATCGGACTGCTCGCCGAGAACGGCTCACCGGTGCCGGTCTCGCTGCGCCTCAAGGTCCTCGACGGGCGGATCACCGAGGCCGAGACCATCGTGGCGCGCAACACCAGCTTTGCAAAGCCGTCCGGGTTCAAGGCGCCCGTGCCGATACTCCTGGCGACGGTGCCGCGCGCGGATCGCTCCTCGCGTGATGACCTGGTGCGCATCGCAGACAGTTATTTCACCGGCCTGGACACCGATCATTCCGGCAGGAACGTGCCCTTCGATCCGCAGTGCCAGCGCGCCGAAGACGGGGTCGTCACGGCCCATTCCGTGGATCCGCAGGCCTCGGCCATGCAGAAACTGGGCTGCAGGGCGCAGTTCGACACCGGCTTCTCCGTGATCGTGACCAAAGTGCGCGATCGGCGCTATCCCGTCGTGGACGTGGAACGCGGGCTGGTGTTCGCGCAGGTATTCTTCGACCACGCCGGCACCGTCGCAAGCTTCAGGATGGACGGTAAGGAGGTCGAGGTACCCGCGGATTTCCGCAGACCCAAGACCCTGCAGATCGGCGAGCTGTTCAAGATCGAAAAGGGACGGATCCGGCAGATCGAAGCGGTGCTGGTCGACGTTCCCTACGGCATGAAGTCCGGCTGGGACCGCTAGGAGCACCCCATGAAGAAACTCTGCCGTGCCCTGCTCCTGGCTGCGACCGGGATCATCGCCGGCTGCTCGCAGCAGTCCACCGCGCCGGTTGCCGCCTCCGCCGCTGCGGCACCGGACGTGTGCGACCATGCATGTCTGGCGGGCTTCGTCGACAAGTATCTTGCCGCGCTGCTGCGTCACGATCCGGGCACCGGCCTGTTCGCGGCCCATGCCAGGTTCACGGAAAACGCGCAGCCGCTGGCGTTGGGGGACGCGTTGTGGCGTACCGCGAGCGCGGGCCCGCAGGGGTACAAGCTGGTCATTGCCGACCCGGACACCGGCAACGTCGGCTTCTACATCCTGATGCAGGAGAACGGCAATCCGATCTGGCTGTCCGGTCGGCTCAAGGTCCAGAACCGGAAGATCACCGAGCTCGAGACGGCCATCGTGCGCAAGGGCGTCAGCTTCGGCAGATTCGACCGGACCGCGGTCTCGCCGCTGTGGGACGAAGTCATCAAGCCCGAAGAGCGACGCTCGCGCGGGGAACTCGTTGCCATCGCCAACAAGTACTTCGATGCGCTGGATCACCACCTCAGCGACTCGGTGCCCTTCGCGGATGACTGCTTCCGCGTCGAGAACGGCGTGCTGACGGCCGCACCGCCGGTGCTGCCCGCGGCGGCGCTCGCCATGGGCGGATCTGCGCCGGCACCCGTCCCTGTGACCGCCTCGGCCCCTGCCGCACGGCCCGGGGTCGCGGCGCGCACGTTGCCCGATCTCGGCCACATCGGCTGCAAGGGCAACATCAACAGCAACATGTGGCAGTACATCACTCAGATCCAGCCACGACGCTGTGACGTCGTGGACGTGGAGCGCGGTGCCGTCCAGTGCATCGTGGTGTTCCATCAGGATGGCGAAGTGCCCGGCACCAACGTGCGCGGGTACGGCTATCTCGAATATTCCGGCGCCACCCGCCGGCCCTTCGACACCCTGATCCCGGAGCTGTTCAAGGTCCGCGACGGCAAGATCACGGAGATCGAGGCGACCATGCCGTCGCTTCCCTTCGGCTCCGGATCCGGCTGGGAATAGGGTTGCCGCCGCACGTTAAATCCGGGTTAGACAAAACTCCTAACTATTTGATCGGCCTGAAGTTCGTAAGGTCCGATCTCAGTTCGATGGAGATGCGCTGCAACTTTTAGGGCCCGAGCGGGGTTCTGGGCCTAAACGATGCTTTCACAGTGCCAAAACTCCCAACGAGGCCACCGGACCGCAGCGAGTTCACGATGTTCATGCGTGACTATCAGGACATGGTGTTTGCGACCGCCCGCCGGCTCACCGCAAGCGATGCCAGCGCGCAGGACATCACCCAGGATGTATTCCTCAAGGCCTGGGAACATTTCGCCACCCTGCGTGACCGGGTCGGCGCAGGCGGCTGGCTGAAGACCGTGACGCTGCGGCTGTCCCTGAATCACCTCAGCCGCTATCGGCGCCGCTGGCGGTTCTTTTCGGAACTGCTGCCCGCGACCGGATCGGCCGAGGGCGGCGAGGAGACTTCCGAACCGCAGGTGGAATTCGCGATCGAAGCCTTCGACAGCGTCTTCGGCGAGCTTTCGGACGCGCAGCGCGACGCCGGCGTGCGTGCCGCGCTTGCCCGGTTACCCGATGCGCAGCGCGTGCCGCTGGTGCTCTTTCATTACGAGGAGCGCTCCTATCAGCAGATCGCCGAGGATCTGGAGATCTCGGTGGCAAAAGTGAAGACCGACATTCTGCGCGGCCGCATCGCCATGGCGAAACTGCTGCAGGAGGGCGCGCATGACACCTGAAGCAGGTGCGGACCGGCAGGCCCGGCTTGAGGAGCGCGCCGCACGCGTGATGGCGGGGACCGCCGAATTCGCAGCGCCGCAGGACATCGCGGCGCGGGTGCTCGCCGGCATCGAGCGGCGCGCCCGAGTGCCGTGGTGGCAGCGACGGGTCATGGAATGGCCGGCGCTGGCGCAGCTGGCTTTCGCGCTGACCGGCCTCGCGACGGCACTGTTGCTGCTGCTGGGACGGCCGGCGACGCCGCAGGAACTGGGCAGCCTGCTGCCGCAGCCGGCCGCCGTGCTGCGGCAACCGGTGGCAGGGCTCCACGCCACGCTGGATGTGCTCGCCGTGTTCCATCGGCTCGCCGACACGGTGGCCGCGAGCCTCCCCGATGCATTGTGGTATGGCGGCATCGCGCTGTGCGTAGCCGCCTATGTCGCCCTGCTCGCACTGATCGTATTCGGCTACCGGCTGCTGCAGGCGCCGGCCGACCCACGTTGAACCGACGGAAACCCATGATGAATACCCTGACCCGAACCGCCGTGCTGACCGCACTGCTGGCCATGAGCCTCGCAGCGCTGGCCTGGCTGCCCGCCCCGGCCAACGCCGCAGCGGCAGGTTCCGTGCCGGCCTCCTCCGCGGCCACTGCCAGCGCTGCGAGCGAGGCTGCCGACGGCGACGCGCCGTCGGATGATGATGGCGGCAACGCGGACCACGCCGATGACTGGCGCGACTTCGCCGGAGGCCGCCGCATGTGGCGACGGCAGCACCATCAGCACGAGAATGACCTGGTCGCGGTCGGCCACGACGCGACGCTCACTGCCGGCGCGCAGCGCGACTCGGTGGTCGCGGTGTTCGGCTCGGCCCGCAACGACGGCTCGGCGCACGCGGACGTGGTCTCGGTGTTCGGGGATACCACCGTCAATGGTCCCACCGACGGCGACGCGGTGGCGGTGCTCGGCAGCGCCACCATCAATGCCGATGTCGGCGGCGACGTGGTGGCGGTGCTGGGCAATGTGACCCTCGGCCCCGCGGCACACGTCCACGGCGACGTCGTCAGCGTGCTCGGAACCGTCAGGCAGGATCCTGCCGCCATCGTCGACGGCAGCGTGGAGCACGTGTTGCCGGAGGTGTTCGTGAACACCGAGGGCCTGCGCCACTGGATCGGCTACGGCCTGCTGCTGGGACGTCCGCTGGTCATCGGCAGTGGCCTCAGCTGGCTCTGGGCGTTCTCCTTCGGACTGCTGGCGCTCTACGCCGTCCTCGCGCTGCTGTTCCGTGATGCAGCCCAACACTGCATCGGGTCACTGAACGCCAACCCCGGCAAGAGCCTGCTGGTCGCCATCCTGGCCGTGCTGCTGACGCCGCTGATGCTGTTCCTGCTGGCGGTCACGATCGTCGGCATCCCCGTGATCCCGATCGCGCTCATCCTGATGTTCATCGCCGGCGTTTTCGGCAAGGTCACGGTCCTGGGCTGGATCGGCGAGCGCTGCTTCGGCCTGCGTGCAGGTGGGTCCGCGCCGCATCCGGCGGCCGCGGTCCTCGTCGGCGGGATGCTCGTGATGCTCGTCTACCTGGTGCCAGTGCTGGGCTTCGTGATGTTCATCCTGCTGAGCCTGCTCGGCTACGGTGCCGTGCTGTTCGCGGTGCTGTCGCGCATCCAGCACACCTCGTCGGCGGGCGCGGCGCCCGGCGGGCCGGCACCGGCCGGCGTGGCACCCCCGCATGCCGCCTATGCCCCGGTGCCACCCGAAGCGGCGCCTGCAGCCACGACCGCCGCAGCGACACCCCTGCCGCTGTCCACGCTGCCGCGGCCCGGCTTCTGGGTGCGGATGGGCGCGCTGTTCATCGATGCCGTCATCGTCGGGGTGGTGATCCGGGTGCTGCTGGACTGGCACTACGACGCGCCCCGGCTGTCGCTGCTGGGACTGGCCGCCTATGGCGCC
Organism: Steroidobacteraceae bacterium; assembly: GCA_035503515.1. Classification (GTDB taxonomy): domain Bacteria; phylum Pseudomonadota; class Gammaproteobacteria; order Steroidobacterales; family Steroidobacteraceae; genus DAIDKA01. Next base: position 2,797 of record DATJTJ010000035.1, on the reverse strand, counting down.
GTGATGTGGAAGGTCAAGGGCACGACCATCGGCGGCATCGTGTTCGACCTGCGGGTGGCGCGCCTGGATTCGCGGCCGCTCGACTGGCCCACGGTGACCGTGCGCGCCCTGGGTTGCATCCTGTCCCTGTGCGCCCTGGGCCTGGGGTTCATCTGGATCGCGGTGGATCCCGGGCATCAGGCCTGGCACGACAAACTCGCAGGCACGATAGTGGTGCGTGTGCCCAAGGGCACACCCCTGGTCTAGCCCGAACCGCCCTCAGGCCGCCGGATCGACCGCTGCACCCTTCGGGGCCGGAGTCGCCGCCGGCTTCAGGACATCCACCCTGAACTGCAGATCGCCCGGTGTGACTTCGTGCGGCACGCAGCTCGAGTGGTACATCAGGTTGCGCGTCGTGAAGAGCGGCAGCGCCTTCTGCTTGAGCTGCTCGAGCAGTTCGCACTGCCCCTGGTCGAACCGGAACTGGTACTGGTGGGCCAGGTCGACGGTGTGCCACTGGGTCGGCTGCGTGCCGGTTGCGCCCACCTTGCCGATGTCATCGGGCGTCACCGGCACCAGCACGAAGAAGTGCGCCACCACGCCCGGGAACGGCTCCGGGGCCCCTTCCAGGCGCGTACACCCGGTCTCCTGGATATGCAGATCCTTGCGGCGCGCGCCGAGCGCCAGCAGTGCGTCGCGCACGTTGTCGCGCAGGCCGTCGCAGGAATAATGGGTGGTGAACCCCATGTACGTGAAATCGAGCTTGCGCTCCACCCAGTGCGCCGCCGGAGGCGCCACGGACAGGGCCGGAACGCCCGGGGTGTCGGCGGCGCGTACCGCGCCGCTGCCCGAGAGCGCGGCGGCGATGAGAGCACCGGTCAGAAATGAAGTTTTCATGGGGTACCCCGCAACCAGATCATCCGGCCATGTGGCCGCTTGCATTGCACACCCCGTCAGGACCTGGATGCGAGCTTCGTCAGAAGCGCGGCCGTCTCCTTGTGCACCTCACCGCCGCCACCGACACCGGGTCGCCCCGAGAAGCCCACCTTGCCCTCGGCCACGTCCAGCGGCGTGCTCCCGTACCGATCCTTGACGACGATGGTCGCGCCATGATCGGCCAGCAGTTGCACGAAGCCGTTCCAGCCGGACTGCGCGGCCCCGTGCAGTGCCGTCTGGCCATTGCCATTGGCCGTGTTCACGTCGGCCCCGGCCGCCAGCAGCAGCTTTGCCGAGCCGATGCACTTCTGTTCGTTGCGGAAGCGGGCGCGGGTGTCGATCGTGGTCGAACCGATGCCCGCCGCCGCCATCAGCGGCGTGTCGCCGAGCGAATTCGGCAGGTCCGGCCTGGCGCCATGGGCCAGCAGCAGCTGGATGGCAGCCGTGTCGCCGGCCTTGGCCGCGCGAATCAGGGGCGTCGTACCGACCGTCAGCATGCCATCGGCGCCCCGGTCCTGGCCCAGCGAGCGGTAGGGCGGGAACAGTTTCAGCTGCATGTTCGGATTGGCGCCGGCCTTGAGCAGCATGTCGATGACGTCCAGTGCCGTGGTCTTGTCCGAGGAGGGCCGGTCGGGACGCCCGCCGCGCGGCGTCGTGTTGTAGTCCACCGCCGAGTACAGGGGCGCGCGACCCCAGATGTCCCAGCTGTTCACATTCGCGCCCGCCCTGATGAGCACTGCGGCGGTGTCGAACTGCGCGTTGAGGATGGACATGATGAGCGGCGTGATCCCTTCCGGGTCGGCCATTTCGATGTCGGCGTGGCCGCGCAGAAGTTCCGCGGCGCAGGGGGCACAGCCCTCGCGCGCGGCGAACAGCAGCGCGGTCAGACCGCCCAGCGGCCGGTTCTGCGGACGCGGTTCGGCGGTGACCCGCCGCGGCCAGTCGCGCTGGGTTTCACGGGCATTGACGGCGGCTCCGTGCGCGATGAGGAACTGCACCATCGCCGGCTGGCTCTGCGCGCTCGCCCACATGAGGGCCGTCTGTCCGCGCCACTTTTCGTGGGCGTTGACGTTCGCGCCATGCGCCACCAGCACCTTTGCCGCCTCGACGACATCGGTCCGCGCGACGGTCATCAGCGCGGTCTGCCCGTCCGCATTGGCCGATTCGACATCGGCACCGGCCTCCAGCAGCAGCCGCAGGGCCTCCGGATCGGCGTGCTCGGCGGCTTCCGCCAGCGGTGTGGAACCATAGTCGTTGGCCACGTTCGCCCGGGCACCGGCCCTGAGCAGGCGCCGCAGCAGCGGCAGATCATCGTGATACGCGGCCCAGTGCAGCGCCGTAGTGCCGTCGTCCTGGCGGGCGTTCACGTCGGCCTTGCCATCCACCATCGAAAGCGCGGCCGCCGAATCGCCGGCCTGCGCCGCGGCCAGCAGCGAATCGGCGGCGCGGGCCATGGTCCCGGCACCCGCCAGTGCCGCCATCAGCGTCAGCGCCGGAATGATCCTGGATCGCATCAGATCTCCGTCAGCTGGCCGGTGCTGTCGCCGAACTTCTCGGTTGGAATACCGACCCGGTTGAGCAGCGCCACGTGCAGGTTCGCAATCGGCGTATGGTCCGGGTAGCGCAGGTGCTGGTTGCCCTTGATGCGCCCGCCGCCCAGTCCCAGGATCGCCGTCGGCAGCGGGAAGTGATCGTGCAGGTTGCTGTTGCTCATGTTGCTGCCGAACAGAATGATGGAGTTGTCGAGCATCGTGCCCTCTCCGTCCGGCAGTTCCGCGAGCCGCTTGATGAACTTCGCGAACATCGAGGTGTTGAAGGCCTGCACCTTCGCCAGCCGCGCCATCTTGGCCGAATCGTTCTGGTGGTGCGAGAGCGGATGGAA
>DATJTJ010000034.1:0-4809 GCA_035503515.1 Steroidobacteraceae bacterium | reverse complement strand
CCGCACCTGACGCTGCCGCCGCCCCCGCTGCCCTGGTCGGCGCTGGCCTTGCGAACGCCCTGTGCGCTGGTGCATGTGCTCGAGTCCGACAGCGTCTGGGCGGTCGCCGAACCGGCCGCGGCACACCTGCTGGATGAGGTCATCGCCGATGCCGAGCGCGCCGGGCAGGCGCTCGCGCGCGGCACGGCGGTGGCCGAGGACACCGCGGACCTGGCGTTCGAGGTGGTCGAAGAGGATCCGCAGTTCTATATCCAGCGGGTGCTGCGCGCCAAGGAATACATCCGCGCGGGGGATATCTATCAGGCGAACCTCTCGCGCCCCTGGCACGTGCGCGCCGCGGGTCCCGGGGCGCTCGACCCCGCCGTGCTCTACGAGCGGCTGCGGCGGCGCAACCCTGCGCCCTTTGCCGCACTGCTGCAGTGGGACGGGGTGAGTGTCATCAGCTCCTCGCCCGAGCGGCTGCTGCGGGTCAGCGGCCGCTCGGTGGACACGCGGCCCATCGCCGGCACCCGACCGCGGACGCGCCGGCCCGGGGAGGATGCACCGGAGGCGGCGGCGCTGGTGGCCCATCCGAAGGAGCGGGCCGAGCACATCATGCTCATCGACCTGGAGCGCAATGATCTCGGGCGCGTGTGCGAGGCCGGCACCGTCCGCGTCAATGAGCTCATGGTGACGGAGACCTACGCGCACGTGCACCACATCGTGTCCAATGTCCAGGGAAGGCTGCGCCCGGAGGTGACCCCGATCGAGGCCCTGCAGGCCGTATTCCCCGGAGGCACGATCACCGGCTGTCCGAAGTTCCGGTGCATGCGGATCATCGCGGAACTGGAGGGCGAGGGCCGGGGAGCCTTCTACGGATCGCTCGGCTATCTCACGAGCGCCGGGCTCATGGATCTGAACATCCTCATCCGGACCATGACCCTGGCGCAGTCGCAGGTCACGATGCGCACCGGCGGTGGCATCGTGGCGGACTCGGATCCGGAGCGCGAACTCAACGAGACGCGCGCCAAGGCGCGGGGCATGCTGGCGGTGTTCGCGTGAAACCGCTGCGCACGTTCATCGACGGGGAGCCGACGCCGCAGCTCGACGCCCTGGACCGCGGACTGCACTATGGAGACGGCCTGTTCGAGACCATCGTCTGCCAGGGGGGCCATGCGCGGTTCCTGCCGCTGCACCTGCAGCGCCTGGAAGAGGGGTGCCTGCGGCTGCGCATCCGCCCGCCCGAGCCCGCCGCACTGCTGGCGCAGATCCGGGAGTCGGCGCAGATACCGGGGGGGTGCCTGCTCAAGCTCATCGTGACCCGCGGCAGCGCCACGGTCCGCGGCTATGGCGCGCGGGGCGATGAGCGGGCACGGACGATCCTGCTGCAGTATCCGCCGCAGGCGGACGATACCGGGGCCTGGGAAGAGGGCGTGGCGGTGCGTACCGCGCAGGGGCGGCTGGGCGAGAATCCGGCCCTGGCGGGCATCAAGCACCTGAATCGGCTGGAACAGGTCCTGATCCGGGGCGAATGGACGGATCCCGCGATCCGGGAGGCCCTGGTCTTCAGTAGCTCCGGATGGCTGGTATCAGGCACGATGAGCAATGTGTTCCTGGTGAGGAATGGCCGGATCATGACCCCTGCAATCACCACCGCGGGCATCCGCGGTGTGATGCGCCGCGTGGTGCTGCGCGAAGCGCAGCGCGCCGGCCTCGGCGCGAGCGAGGACGCCTTCGATGCCGCAGCCCTGGCGTGCGCCGAGGAGCTGTTCCTGACCAACGCCCGGATCGGGATCTGGCCGGTCCGCGCGCTCGACGGGCAGCCCCGGCCGGTGGGTCCGGTGACCCGCCGGATGCAGCAGATCCTGCTGCCGCTGCTCGGGGCCAGGACGGATGGTGCCGACCATGCGTAGGTCGGTGTGGATCCTGCTGGCCCTCGTGGTGGTGATCGGCGGCGCCGCGCTCGGCGGGCGGCAGTGGCTCGCGAGCGAATTCGAGGCGCCGGGCCCGGCAGCGCAGGCCGTGCGGGTGACGGTGGTGCCGGGACTGACCGTCCGCGGCGTTCTGGGTCGGCTGCAGAGCGTCGGGGCACTGCGCTGCGCCTGGTGCACGCAGCTGTACCTGCGGCTCACGGGCCGCAGGCTTCTGATCAAGGCCGGCGACTACGAGGTCGAGGCCCACGCCAGTGCCAGCGACGTGGTGGAGATGCTGGAGGCGGGGCGGGTAATCCTCGAGCAGCTGACCGTGATCGAGGGCACGCGCTTCAGCGATCTGCGCATGCAGCTGGCCACGGATCCGCACGTGCATTCGCTGCTCAAGGGGCGCAGCGACGCCGAGGTGATGGCCGCGATCGGGCACGCAGGGGAAGCGGCGGAGGGACGTTTCTTTCCCGACACCTACCGCTTCGCCGCCGGCACGACCGATGTGGAAATCCTCAGGCTCGCCTACGACAGCATGCGCGAGAACCTGGCGCAGGCGTGGAGCATGCGCGCCGCGGACCTGCCGCTCAAATCGCCCGAGCAGGCCCTGGTGCTGGCCTCGATGGTGGAGAAGGAGACCGGACTGCCCAGCGAGCGGCCACGCATTGCCGGAGTCTTCGTCGAGCGGCTGCGCAAGGGCATGCGCCTGCAGTCCGATCCCACCGTGATCTATGGCCTGGGTGCGGCCTACGACGGGCACATCCATGAACGGGATCTCACCACGGACACGCCCTTCAATACCTATACGCGCGAGGGACTGCCTCCGACGCCCATTGCGCTGCCCGGCCGGGCCGCGCTGCTGGCGGCCGTGCGGCCCGAGGAGACCGGCGACCTGTACTTCGTGGCGACCGGGGATGGTCAGGGCGGGCATCGCTTCTCCGCGACGCTCGCGGAACACAACCTCGCCGTGCAGCACTACGTCCACAAGCTGCGCTCGGAGGCCGGACGGCAGTGAGCCGGGGACGGTTCATCACCCTCGAGGGCATCGAGGGCGCCGGCAAGTCCACCGTGGCCCGCTTCGTGCTGGAGTGGCTGCAGGCCCGGGGTCGGCGGGCGATCCTCACCCGCGAACCGGGTGGCACGCCGCTGGCGGAGCGGGTGCGCGAGCTGGTCCTCAAACCTGACGGCGAACCGATTCCGGCGGATGCCGAAATGCTGCTGATGTTCGCGGCCCGCAGCCTGCATCTGGCGAACCTGATCCGTCCGGCGCTGGCGCGCGGCGAGTGGGTCATCTGCGATCGCTTCACGGACGCCACCCGCGCCTATCAGGGTGGCGGCCGCGGCCTGGATCGGACCCCGATCGAGTCGCTGGCGCAGCTGGTACATGCCGACCTGCAGCCGGACCTGACGCTGCTGCTGGACCTGCCGGTCGCCACCGGCATGGCGCGCGCGCAGGCGCGGCGGGGCAGGGCGGACCGCTTCGAGCAGGAGCAGGCCGCGTTCTTCGAACGCGTGCGTGAGGCCTACCTGCAGCTGGCGCGCACCGCAGCCCGCTTCCGCATCATCGATGCGGCGCAGGACCTGCCGACCGTGCAGGCCGGCGTTGCGCAGGCATTGTCGGATCTGCAGCCCTGATGGCGGCGGCGACCCCCGCACGCGACTTCGCCGCGCTGGCCCGCGCGGTGGATTCGGCGCCATGGCTCGATGCGGCGCGGGAGCAGCTGAGTGCAACGCTGCGCAACGATCGGGTGCCGCATGCGCTGCTGATCCAGGACGCCCCCGGGGCGGGCGGGGCGCAGCTGGGGCTGTGGATGGCGCGGCAGCTGCTGCGGGTCGCCGCTCCCGCCGAAGAGCATCACCCGGACTTCACGCGCATCGGCCTGGTCGAGGACTCCAGGCAGATCCGCATCGAACAGGCGCGGGATCTCTCGGCGCAGCTGGCATTGGCGAGCCATCAGGGAGGTTACAAGGTCGCCCTGATCGATCCGGCCGACGCCCTGAACTGGAACGCCGCCAATGCCCTGCTCAAGACGCTGGAGGAACCGCCGCCGCGCACCGTGCTGATCCTGGTGGCGCAACAGCCCTCGCGCCTGCCGGCGACGCTGCTGAGCCGCTGCCAGCGGGTGCGAATCCGGGTGCCGGAGCGCGCGCCGACCCTGCGGTGGCTCACCGAGCAGGTGGGCGAAGGACCCTGGGACGCAGTCCTGGATGTGATCGGCAATGCGCCCCTCGAGGCGGCTGGCCTGGATCCGCGTGCCGTGCTGCAGATCCGGGATGAGACACTGGGCGGCCTCGGGGATCTGACCGCCCGCCGGGCCGATGCGGCCCAACTGGCCGACAGCTGGGCCCGCACCGAACTGCCCCTGCGCCTGACCTGCTTTGAGAACTGGCTCACGGAACGCATCCGCCGCAGTCTCGGCGCCGGGACATATTCCACGGAACTGCGGGATGGTACGCACCCGGGCCCCCCCGATCCGGGGTCAAATGTCCCCCGGCTTTTCGATCTGCTGGACCAACTGCGCAGCTTGCGCGCGGCACTGGCGACACCGGTCAACCGTTCGCTGCTGCTCGAGAGCCTGCTACGATCACTGACAGTGTAGATTTCCTGTACCGCAATGGGACCAAAACCCGGACTCCTGACCCTCACCATCAAGGACAAAAGTGCCTTGTACCTGGCGTACATGCCCTTTGTGCGCAATGGCGGGCTGTTCATACCCACCAACAGCAACTACCGCCTCGGGGATGAGGTGTTCATGCTGCTGAACCTGATGGGCGAGGACGAGAAGCTGCCGGTTGCCGGGCGCGTGATCTGGGTGACGCCCAAGGGTGCCCAGGGCAAGCGCACCGCCGGCATCGGCGTGCAGTTCAGCGAACAGGACCGCGGCCAGACCCAGAAGAAGATCGAGACCTA
>DATJTJ010000033.1:0-5837 GCA_035503515.1 Steroidobacteraceae bacterium | reverse complement strand
TACGCCATGAACTGACCGCCGTGCGTCTCGGCCATCACCTTCGTCAACGCCGCCGTCAGCGTCGTCTTGCCGTGGTCCACGTGACCAATCGTCCCCACGTTCACGTGCGGCTTGGTGCGTTCAAATTTCTCTTTCGACATGACTACAACCTCTAGCGCGACAACCTGATTTTCCGCAAAACCCAAAAAAGTACTGGAGCTGACGACCGGGATTGAACCGGTGACCTCGTCCTTACCAAGGACGTGCTCTACCAACTGAGCTACGTCAGCGGAACCGATTTTTCCCGAAGTACTGGCCCGAATTCTGGAGCGGGTGATGGGAATCGAACCCACGCCATCAGCTTGGAAGGCTGAGGTTCTACCATTGAACTACACCCGCCGATGGCAACCGCAACCTGATACTGACGGACCCATTCCCCGTCTTGGTGGAGGGGGTAGGATTCGAACCTACGAAGGCGTAAGCCGGCAGATTTACAGTCTGCTCCCGTTGGCCGCTTGGGTACCCCTCCGCGAAAACGAGCCGCGTATTCTGATTTCCACCCGCGGGGGTGTCAATGCGCGGGACAAGTAAATTTTCAGGCCAGATGGCCGGCCGCCAGGCGGCCCGAACGGATGACGGCCCGGGCCGGGTTCAGGCCCACCCAGTATCCCAGTTCCTCGGGCTCCCGTACTGCCCAGACCACGAAGTCGGCCGCCGCGCCGGGCACCAGCGCGCCGGCCGCTCCCGAAAGTCCGAGCGCATGCGCCGCGTGACAGGTCACTCCCAGCAGCACCTCCTCGGGCGTGAGCCCGAAGAAGCGGGTCGCCATGCTCATCGCCAGCAGCAGCGAGGCACCCGGCGCCGAGCCCGGATTGCAGTCGGTCGCCACGGCCATGCGGGTACAGGCCGCCCGGAACGCCGTGATCGGCGGGGCCCGGGTCTCGCGCAGGCCGTAGTAGGCCACGGGCAGCAGCACGGCCACCGTGCCGGATTTCGCCAGCGCCGCGGCGTCCTCGGGGGTGGCGTATTCCAGGTGGTCGCAGGAGAGCGCGTGGAACCGGGCGGCCACCTGGCTGCCCCCGATGTTCGAGAGCTGCTCCGCATGCATTTTCACGCCCAGTCCGAGGCGACTGGCCGCTTCGAACAGGATGACCGCGTCATCGGCACTGAAGCCGATGTTTTCAACGAAAATGTCCACCGAATCCACGAGCCCCTCGCCGTGCAGGCGGGGCAGCCAGTCGTGCACGATGGTATCGAGGTAGTCGGCGCCGCGGCCCGTGAATTCCGGCGGCAGGGCGTGGGCGGCGAGCAGGCAGGTCTGCACCCGCACGCCGAACGCCTCGCCCAGCCGCCGCGCCACCCGCAGCAGCCGGGCCTCATCGGCCAAGGTCAGGCCATAGCCTGACTTGATCTCGACCGTGGTCACGCCCTCGGCGCACAGCGCCGCGAGCCGCGGGGCGCTCTGGTCGAACAGCTCCGGCTCGCTGGCGAGGCGCGTGTCGCGCACGGTGTTGAGGATGCCCCCGCCCTGGCGGGCGATTTCCTCATACGAAATGCCGCGCAGCCGCTGCACGTACTCGTAGGCCCGGGTACCCGCGAACACCAGGTGGGTGTGGCAATCGATGAGCCCGGGGGTGACCCAGGCCGCATTCAGGTCGTGAACTTCCTGGCATTGGGCGCGCAGCGTCGCCGGCAGGTCGCGCTCGCGGCCCACCCACTCCAGGCGCGCGCCGCGGGTGATCAGGGCCGCCGCATCCAGCCGCGCCGTGTGGCCGTCACAGGGCAGCAGCCGCGCGTTGCGCCACAGGACCGGGGCGGGGTCCGCCGTCATGGCCGGTGCCGGCGACGGCGTTCGCGCGCGGCGCGCCACAGCGCAGGCTCGGCGGGGTCGGTCCTGACGGCGGTGCTGGCGGGCCGCCGGGGCGCGGCGCGGCTTGCGGCGGCGAGTTCGGCATGGTCCGCCGCGGACAGCCGCTGCCAGTGGCCCGCGGCCAGTTCCCGTGGCAGCGGCACGGTGCCGTAGCGGATGCGCAGCAGGCGGCTCACCTCGCTGCCGATGGCCTGCCACAGCCGCCGGACCTCGCGGTTGCGGCCTTCGCGCAGGACGACGCGGTACCAGGCGAAACTGCCCTCGGTGCGGGCCAGGGCGACGCTGTCGAACTGCGCGCGGCCGTCCTCGAGCATCACCCCCGTGGTGAGCTCGCGCAGCTGGGCGCCCGAGAGCGGATCGCGCGAGCGCACCAGGTACTCGCGCTCGATCTGCGCCGAGGGGTGCATCAGGCGGTGCGCCAGTTCGCCGTCGGTGGTGAACAGCAGCAGGCCCGCGGTCATGAAGTCCAGGCGCCCGACCACGATCCAGCGGCCGTGGGGCGCCGGTGGCAGGCGGTCGAACACCGTGGGCCGGCCCTGCGGATCGCTGCGCGTGGTGACTTCGCCGACCGGCTTGTTGTAGAGCAGGACGGCCGCGTCCTGCGCCGGAGCGACGGTCGCGAGGGCCTTGCCGTCCAGGCGCACATCATCCCCGGGCTGCGCCCGATCGCCCAGCTGCGCCACCTTGCCGTTGACGGTCACCCGGCCCGCGCGGATCCACTCCTCGATGGCGCGACGCGATCCGTGGCCACCGCCGGCCAGCAATTTTTGAAGTCTTAGCACAAACAGATCGGTTCTTAGCCAGGGCGCTCGGGGGCGTGGCAATATTGCGGCCCCCAACCGGCCGGGGTCTGCGCGGAATACTAGCTTAACCCGAGGTATCCGATGATCTACGACAGCATTCTGGGAACCATCGGGCGCACGCCGGTCGTGCGCATCCATCGCCTCGCACCTGCCCACGTGACGCTGTACGCGAAGTGCGAGTTCTTCAATCCGCTCTCCTCGGTGAAGGACCGCCTGGCCATCGCGCTGATCGAGGATGCCGAAGCCCGCGGTGTGCTCAAGCGCGGCCAGACCGTGGTCGAGGCCACCTCCGGCAACACCGGCATCGCGCTCGCCATGGTGTGCGCCGCCAAGGGCTATCCGTTCGTCGCGGTGATGGCCGAGTCCTTCTCCGTCGAGCGCCGGCGCATCATGCGCATGCTCGGCGCGAAGTGCATCCTGACGCCCGCCGCCGGCCGCAGCGGCGCGATGCTGGCGAAGGCGAAGGAACTTGCCGAAAAACATGGCTGGTACCTGGCGCGCCAGTTCGACAGCCCCGCCAACCCCGCCTACCACCGCAACACCACGGCCGCCGAAATCCTGCGCGACTTCGCCGGCGCCCGGCTCGACTACTTCGTCAGCGGCTGGGGCACCGGCGGCACCCTCACCGGGGTCGGAGAGGTGCTGCGGGTCGCCCGGCCGGACACCCGGATCATCGCCGCCGAACCCGAAAACGCGGCGCTGCTCTCCGGCCAGACGTTCACGCCCCACAAGATCCAGGGCTGGACCCCGGACTTCCTGCCGGCCGTGCTCAACCGCACGGTGCCGCACCAGGTGGTCACCGTCGCCGACACCGAGGCCGTCGCGCAGTCGCGCGCACTGGCCAGCCGCGAGGGCATATTCTGCGGCATCTCCTCGGGTGCGACCGTGGCGGCGGCGCTCAAGGTCGCGGCCACCGCCCCCTCAGGCTCGGTGATCCTGGCGATGCTGCCGGACACCGGCGAACGGTATCTCTCGACCCCGCTATTTGAAGGAATCAGTGACAGTGGCGATCCGGAGTCCTGAACTCTCTCTCTCCCGTCCCGCGGACTCCTCCGGCATCGATACCAGCACCTCGGTGTTCGACGCCCGAAGGTACGCCCCGCTTCCCGACCCGTTTCCCCTATACCGCGGCGGCAAGTTGCACGAAGCGCACATTGCCTATGAAACGTGGGGCGAATTGTCTCCCCAGCGAGACAATGCCGTGCTCCTGTTCACCGGACTGTCGCCTCCGGCGCATGCACGCTCCTCGGAGGCCAACCCGGCCCCGGGCTGGTGGGAAGGCATGATCGGACCGGGGCTGGCGCTCGATACCAACGAGCTGTTCGTGATTTGCGTGAACTCCCTCGGCAGCGCCTTCGGCTCGACCAGCCCTCTGTCGGTCAACCCGGCCACCGGCGCCCCCTACCGCATCACCTTCCCGGAGCTGGCGGTGGAGGACATCGCCCGCGGCGGCTACGAGACCCTCAGGTCCTTTGGCGTGAGCCGCGCCCACTCGGTCGTCGGGCCCTCCCTGGGCGGCATGGTGGTGCTCGCCTTCGCCGCACTGTTCCCGGGCGCGGCCCGCAACCTCGTCAGCATCTCCGGCACCGCCGCGGCCACCCCGTTTGCCATCGCCCTGCGTTCCATCCAGCGCGAGGCCATCCTGCGCGACCCGGATTTCAAGGCCGGACACTATACGGCGGAGCAGCCGCCGGAAACCGGCATGCGCATCGCCCGCAAGCTCGGCATGATGACCTACCGCTCGGCGGCCGAGTGGGTCGAGCGCTTCGGCCGCACCCCGGCGACGCCGGACATGCGCGACGCGAACCCGTTCGGTCCGGAATTCGCGGTGCAGAGCTACCTGGAACTGCATGCCCGCCGCTTCGTGCGGGCCTTCGATCCGAACTGCTACCTGTACCTGTCCCGCGCCATGGACCGCTTCGACCTCGCCGAGCACGGTGAGACCATTCCGCTGGTGCTCAAGCGCTCCGGGGTGCAGCGCGCCCTCATCATCGGGGTCGAATCGGACATGCTGTTCTCGATCGCCGAGCAGGCCGCGCTGGCCCAGGCGTTCACGGCCGCGGGCACGGACACGCACTACGCGCCGCTCGACTGCATCGAGGGACACGACTCCTTCCTCATCGACATCAAGCGCTTCGGCCGCGAGATCAGCGGCTTCCTGGCGCTGGATGCCAGGCGCTGAGGGCCCTCAGTGCAGGATCGGCATCGGGCAATGCAGTAGCGCGCAGGCGGTGCGCAGGAGCTCGGACTCCTCCACCTTGAGCATGCCGTCGTTGGCGATGGTGCGCACCAGCCCCTCGATCAGTTTCTGCTTGGCCTGCGGCTGCAGCTGGTCGAGCTCGCCGAGTGCGGCGCCGGTGCGCTGCGGCCAGTCCTCGTAGGTCGCATAGTCGGGGAAGCCTGTAAGCACGCTGCCGATCCCGGCGGCGTAGGCCGCGCGGATCTCGCGCTCATCGTCGCTGCCGCAGCGGGCCAGGGTCGCGAACAGGATGTGCACCGACCCGACGCAATCCGCGAGCGCGAGCTTCCCATACGGCATTGCCGTGCCGGACGCGTCGTTGAGCATCGACTCGAGGAGTTTCGCCAGGCAGAACTCGAACACATCGATGCTCGAATCGACGTGGATCAGATCCAGGACCAGCGCATTCAGCCGCTGCCGCTCCTGCAGCGGCAGCCGCCGCAGCGTCGGGAACAGCTGCAGCAGCGCGGGCAGCCGCAGCATCGGGGCGAGTCGTCCGGCCGCGGCAATGGCGGCGTTCACCGTCTGCAGTTCACCCGCCCCGTACTCCCGGGCGATGCGCTGCGCCTGCGCATCGCGGAGGGCGGGATCGCGGCTCAGCAGCAGCGCCAGCACCATGGAGCGCGCATGCGCGCCGGTATCGGCGAAATCGCGCAGTACCTGTGGGATCTGCTCGCGCAGCGCCTGCGCCTGGTCGACGTTCTGCGGCTGCGGTCGTCCCACCTGCGCCGCGATCACGGCTGCCGCCGTGCCGACCGCGGCGCCGCCCGCGCCGCCGGGCGCGCGCGGCGGCGCGGCAGGCGCATCGGTAACGGCAGTGCCGTAGCCGCCGCCTTCGGGTCCGGGCACGCCGCGCTGGATGAGCGCCTGGAGTTCCCGCGGATCGAACTGCGGATCGAGCTCCCGGATGCGTTCCAGCAGCGGCGGGTGGGTTGCGAACACCCGG
>DATJTJ010000032.1:0-2503 GCA_035503515.1 Steroidobacteraceae bacterium | reverse complement strand
CGCACGTCGGCCGATCTCAAAGCCTGCATTCATGCCGCCAGGGACCGCGTGGTGTTCATCAACACCGGGTTCCTCGACCGTACCGGCGACGAGATCCACACCTCGATGGAAGCCGGCCCGATGATCCGCAAGACCGACATGAAAAGCACGGCCTGGATCAAGGCGTACGAGGACCGGAACGTGGATATCGGCCTGGCCTGCGGCCTGCGTGGGCGGGCGCAGATCGGCAAGGGCATGTGGGCCGCCCCCGACCGGATGGCGGCGATGCTGACGGAGAAGGTCGGCCACCCGATGGCGGGGGCCAACACCGCCTGGGTTCCCTCGCCCACCGCGGCCACGTTGCACGCGCTGCATTATCACAAGGTGGATGTCGCTGCGCGGCAGTCAGAGCTGGTCGGACGCAGGCCAACGCCGCTCGCCGATCTGCTGACCCTGCCGTTGGCCGACCGCCCCAACTGGTCGCCCGAGGAGGTCCAGCAGGAGCTGGACAACAACTGCCAGGGCATCCTTGGCTACGTCGTGCGGTGGATCGACCAGGGCATCGGCTGCTCCAAGGTGCCCGACATCCACGACGTGGCGCTGATGGAGGATCGCGCCACTCTCCGCATCTCCTCCCAGCATGTGGCCAACTGGCTCCATCACGGCATCGCCACCGAGGCGCAGGTGCGGGAGACGCTGCGTCGCATGGCGGGCGTGGTCGATCGGCAGAATGTCGGCGATCCAAACTATCGGCCGATGGCGCCGGCCTTCGACGGACCGGCGTTCATGGCCGCCTGTGACCTGATCTTCCAGGGCCGGGCCCAGCCGAACGGCTATACCGAATTTATCCTGCATGCCCGCCGCCGGCAGGCGAAGCAGGCGACAGTGCCGTAAGCGGCAGTTGCGGTTGCTCTGTCGCCCGCCACGAAAGTAGCGGCCGCGCCCGGGGAGTCGCGGTACATCGTCATTCCTGCGCAAGCAGGGATCCATTGCGCCAAGCCCTCAGTGGTTGGATCGTTGCAAATGCACACAACGAGCGCCGGGGATGCCGATGCCGCGAGGACGTTCGGTAGCGCGAAGAGTTTCGCCCCGATTGTGGCGCGCGCCAGCTCCCGGCAGATGGTTGGTTCGATCAGGCCCGATCAGCCGCCGGGCAGGGCGGCAACAGATGTTGCCGCAGAATGCAAACGCAATATCTCTGCGCCCTCCGCTCTCTGCGCCTCTGCGGTTAGACTTAACTAACGGCGTAGCACCGCGCGGGCTGACTTTATCAAGCCTGATCTTCAGGCTGCGGCCGCTTGCCGAGCGTGCAGCGAATTTTGACCACCCTCCACCCGGGATGGGCACCCGTCCAGGACGCGGCGGTCTGCATGCCTTCAACCTGGCAAGAGCTGAGTCCGACGAATGCTCGCTCGGTCGGCACTGTAACGTGACAGGCATTGCCTGACAGGGTGCAGACCAGCAGGGACAGAAACACGATCACGATTACACACTCCCGTCTGCCGGAGCTGGTCCAGGACCAGCTCATGTCATGGTTTCACGCCGGCATTTTCCGTCCCTGGCGAATATGTAGCATAGGCGGAATGAGACAGAAAGGTCTCATTTCGGATTACCAGAACTTTCAACTTGCGGCTGTGATCAAAATCACTGCTTCCCCAAACAAATGGCCCCTGCTCGCCGAGCACGAAAAACGACGGCGGGTGGATGTGCAGTCACAAGAGGTAGCGCTGTGTCAGCAGTTGCGGGTCCATGGCTTCGTCCCGCCCCGCTTCGCTCGCGGTCCGCGCGATGACACGGGCTCCCGAGGTCGGTCCCCTCCCGGATGCCGCGCCAACGGCCGCAGCATAAAAGTGCGTCACCGGCGCACCACGACGGGCACGGACTGCGCGATCAGGTCCGTCGTCTCGACGCGACCCAGGCGACCCGCTCGGGCCGGCGCGGCCTTGACGGAGCCCGGTCCGGTGCGCATCTTGGCAGCTTCCACGAACTCCGCCCAAGGATACCGGAATGGCGAAGACCAACACCGTGCAGATCAAGCTCGTCTCGAGTGCCGACACTGGGTATTTCTACGTCACGAAGAAGAACGCCCGGACGCAGACGGGCAAGCTCGAGCTGAAGAAATATGATCCGGTTGCGCGCCGGCACGTGCTGTTCAAGGAAGCCAAAATCAAGTAGCGTGATCGGCGGCTTCGGCGGGACCGGGCACGCGGCCGGCCCGCTTGGCTTCGTACAGCCCGGCATCGGGGGTGCCGCGGTAGGGCATCGCTGCCGCGACGCCCTTGGGGGGCCGAGGCGACCCGGATATTTCACCGTCACGCCCGGCATCCCGGCCGGCCCCGTCGTGCACGAGCTCTGGCAACCGCGACCGCCTCGACCGGACCGATGCCCCGGCATCACCGCGACGCGCTGCCACCTCTGTGCTGGCGCGAGAGCTTCGAATCCGTCGGGGGCGACGCGTGGTTCCGAAGCGGGTTGCTTTGATGTACATGTGCAAATCACACCGGTATCGATGAAGAAAAGGTTG
>DATJTJ010000031.1:0-12047 GCA_035503515.1 Steroidobacteraceae bacterium | reverse complement strand
GGCTTCGAACTGGCCGAACTCATGCGTGGCAGCGCCCGCACCCGCCACATTCCCATCATATTCGTCACGGCCGGCGCCCGCGACCAGGTGCGGCTGTTCAGGGGCTACGAGAGCGGCGCAGTGGATTTCCTGTACAAGCCGATCGAGCCGCGGATCCTGAAGAACAAGGCATCGGTGTTCTTCCAGCTCGACCGGCAGAAGCGACAACTGGATCGGGAGCTGCACGAACGCACCGAGACGTTGCGCCTCAATGAGATGTTCACGGCCCTGCTCGCCCATGACCTGCGCAATCCGCTGAACGCCATCATCACCTCGGCGCACCTGGTGCAGCGGATCTCGGCCGAGCCGGTGGCGAAGGATGCCGCGGCGCGCATCCTCGGCAGCGGCCAGCGCATGAGCCGGCTGATCGAGGACATGCTGGATCTGGCGCGGGCGCGCATCGGTGGCGGCATTGCCGTCAAACCCGAAGCCGGCGAGTTCGACGTGCTGGTCGCCCCGGTGGTGCGTGAACATCAGGCGGCCTCCCCGGAGCGGCACATCGAGGTCACCCGCAGCGGCAACCTGCACGGGGAGTGGGATCATGACCGCCTGGCGCAGGTTGCCTCCAATCTGATCGGCAATGCCATCAAGCACGGCGACCCGCACGGACCGGTCAAGGTCCGTCTGGATGGCACTCAGCGCGACTGCGTGGTCTTCTGCGTCGAGAACGATGGCGTCATTCCCGCCGAGCGGCACGCCGGGCTGTTCGATCCCTTCAAGGACGGACAGCAGCGGGTCGGGCGCAGCGAGGGGTTGGGACTGGGGCTGTACATCGTGCAACAGATCGTTGCCGCCCATGCGGGCAGCATCGATGTGCGCTCGGAACAGGATCGGCGCACCATCTTTCGCGTGCAGCTGCCGCGCAAGGCAGCGTAGGTCAGGCAGCCACGGTCTGACTTGCCGGAAACGGTCTGAACAGCAGCGATATCAGGAAGGCGCCGATGCCGATTCCCCAGGCGCCGACATACAGCCACCCGTAGCTGCCGAGCGTGTCGTAGATCAGGCCCCCCGCCACCGGGCCGGTCGCCATGCCCAGACTTCCCGCCATGGCCGTGCCGCCGATGATCGTCCCCATCATGCGCAGCGGAAAGTTCTCGCGCGCCAGCACGGCGTAAAGCGGCATGATTCCCGCATAGATGAAGCCGAACACCGCGGCGACGGCGTAGAAGGCGGCGAGGTCGCGCACGAAGAAATAGGCCAGTGCGCCGAATGCCTGCAGCAGCAGGCCCGAGACCAGGACCCGCCTGGCGCCGAGCCGGTCGCCGAGGACGCCGAAGGCGAGCCGGCCGACCAGCCCCGCCAGGCCTTCGACGCTGTAGATCGAGACGGCCGCGATCATCGGAATGCCGCAGGTCAGCGCGTAACTCACGGTGTGAAAGATCGGCCCGGAATGCGTGGCGCAGCAGAAGAAGTTGGTGAGCAGCAGCACGATGAACTGCGGTGACCGGAGCGCATCGCCGGAGCTCATCTGCGCCGGTCCCGCGGCGCCGGATGCCTCAGGGGCGCGCGTCTCATCCGCCGGCGGCGCGCGGTGGACCAGCAACGCCACCGGAATCATGATCACGGCGACCAGCACCGCGATGATCTGCAGCGAGGTTCTCCAGTCGTAGTGGATGATGAGCCGGGCCGCCAGCGGCGACATGGTCAGGGGCGCCATTCCCATGCCGGCCGATACCAGGGACACGGCGAGGCTGCGCTGGGTGTCGAACCATCCGGTGACGCAGGCCATCATCGGCGCAAAGATCGCGGCCGCCGCGACCCCCACCAGCACACCGAACAGCAATTGAAAGCCGATCAGGGACTGGGCATGGCCGGCCAGCACGAGACTCACCGCCAGCAGCACCGAGCCGGTCATCACGATCAGGCGCGGCCCGTACCGATCCGACAGGCTGCCCCAGAGGATGCTGCCGACCGCCATGGCCAGGAACGCGAGCGTCATGGCGCTGGACACGCCCGTGATCGACCAGCCGGTCGCCTGCGAGACCGGTCGCACGAACACCGGCAGGGAAAACAGCGCGCCGATGGCGACGCACCCCAGCACGCCGCCGGCCGCGACCATCACCCATCGATAACTGGACCTGCTCATCGCCCCTCCGGTTCTAGGATTCGCGGTCGAACGCCTCGATGGTCTTCGGCCAGTCCGCCTTCAGCAGCCTCGACAGCGCCCGGTCCGCCAGCAGCCTCCCCTCGGTCTGGCAGCGCGGACAATAATTGGTTTCGTTCTCGGCATAGCGTATCCGCTGTACCGGCGTCCCGCATACCGGGCACGGCAGCCGGAACCTGCCGTGGACCGCCATTTCAGGCCGGAAAGCGGTGACCTTTTCGGGAAAGCCACCGGCGGCATGCTGCCGCAGCCGCCCGATCCACAGTGCCAGCTGCTCCTGCGCCGCGACGTACAGGCGCGCCACCGCCGCGTCGTCGAGCCGCGAGGTCAGCCACAGCGGCGACAGCCGGGCCGCGTGCAGGATCTCATCCGAATATGCATTACCGATGCCGCTGAACAGTTTCGGATCTGTCAGGGCCCGCTTCAGGGTATGGTTCTCGCGCAGCAGCCGCTCGCGAAACTGCGCCAGACTGGATTGCAGGACCTCCAGGCCGCCGGGGTCCTGCCGGTGCAGGGCCTCCTGGCCCTCGATCAGGTGCAGCGACGCGCGCCGTTTGGTACCGGCCTCGGTGAGCGTCAGCAGCCCATTGGAAAACCTGAGACTTGCGAGCACTGCCCGCCGGGCGACCGGCTCGCCCGCGCCGAACCAGTGCAGGCGTCCGGCAATCATCAGGTGAAACACCAGCCACAGCTGGGACTCGAGTCCGATCGCAATGCGCTTGCCGACGCGCCGTACCTCGGTCACGCGACGGTCCTGGGCCGACTGGATGGGAGGCACCGCGGTGCGCAACAGGAACGGGGACGCGAGGCTGATGCCTTCCAGGCGTTCCCCGATGATGCGCTGCTCCAGCGCCTCCACGTACACCGCGACATCGGGTAATTCGGGCACGCCAGATACCTCTGTCAAGCTTCAACATTGGGCGCTAAGCTGTGCCCGGCAAATCCCAATGGGAGGATAACAATGAAATCTGCAACTGCGTTCGCGTCCGTCCTCGCCGCGGCCCTGTTGTCCACGACGGCGATGGCGCAGGCGCCATCGAGCGCGCCGGCGGGCACCACCGGCCTGTGCAAGGACGGCACGTTCTGGAGCGGCCCGACCAAGAAGGGGGCCTGCCGCGGGCACAAGGGCGTCCAGACCTGGTATGCCGCATCCGGCGCTGCCGCGGGCTCCCCCGCCGCACCGGCCGCGACACCTGCACCTGCGACTGCGACTGCGACTGCGACTGCGACTGCGAAGAAGACCACTGCGGCGCCCTCCGCCACGGCGGCGCCCGGCGGCGGTCCCGGCATGGTATGGGTGAATACGCCCACGCACGTGTATCACTGCTCGGGGGACCGGTGGTACGGAAAGACCAAGACCGGCACCTACATGACGGAAGCGGCCGCCAAGGCCGAGGGTGACCGTCCGGATCACGGCAAGCCCTGTCAATAGGACCCTTTGCGAAGTCGCGTAGGGAAGGCCGCCTTCCCTACCATTCGCCGGCAGCGTCCTACAGACGCCGCCCGCCCCAGCGTAAGAGCATGCGACCTGGAGGGAAACGTCCCGTGTGGTCCAGATCATGACCTTACCTGCCGGTTCCGATGACACCATCGAGATTGTGCTGACGCCTGAGCAGCTCCTGAGCCTGGAACGGGCTGCGGAAGAAGCGAAGGTGGCCGCGGCGCCGACGCCGGCCGCGGTGGTGGCAGTACCCTCGGTCGTGATATCCCATCCGCTGGTGCCGGTGATCGTGCCGACGCTGGATTTCGCGCCGCGCCTGACCCGCCGCGAACGACCCTGGCACCAGACACCCCTGGCGAAAATGGCGGCCAACACCCTGGCCTTCGTGGGCTTCGCCTGGTGGAGCGTTTCGCAGCTGGCCGGCGAACCTCAGGCCCATCACGCCCCCGTGGCGGTCGCAGCTGCGAAACCGATGGTCGCGGTTCATCCCGTCGTCGCCACCAGCCCTGCGCCGCCGCCGGCCACCGCCGTGCATGTCGTCAATCCCTTCGACCGGTCGGAGGTGTTCGAATTTCCGCCCGGCACGAGCGCCGAGGAGGGCCGGCAGAAAGTGGCGCAGATCCTCCTGGAGCGCGCCCGTGAGCGCCTGAATCGCTGGGAGCGCGGCCGGCCCGTGCGAACCGCCAACAATACCGCCGTCAGCAAGGTAATCGTTCCAGGACCCTGAAATCTTCCTCTGAGAGTTCGATGGCCGCGGCGGCGACGTTCTCGGCCAGATGCGCCGGCTGCGACGTGCCGGGAATGGGCAGCATCACCGGGCTTTTGCGCAGCAGCCAGGCGAGCGCGATCTGGCCCGGGCTCGCGTGGTGGCGCTTCGCGACCGCCGCGATCCGCGACTCCGGCCCGGTGAGGCGGCCGGCCGAGAGGGGGAACCAGGGTATGAATCCGATGCCCCGCTGTTCGCAATGGCGCAGGACCGGTTCGCTGGCGCGGTCGGTCAGGTTGTACCGGTTCTGCACGGTCGCAACCGGGAACACGGCACTCGCGGCCTGGATGTCCGCCACCGACACTTCACTCAGGCCGGCATGGGCGATGACGCCGCCTTCGGATCGATGCGATGCAGCTGCCACAGGCCGATGCGCGCGATCCGCAGCTTGTGCAGGCTGCGGTAGGCCTGCTGGATGAGGTACTCGGGCCGGCCGAGGGGCGTCCAGGCATTCGGGCCCGTCCTCGCCAGCCCCGCCTTGGTCGCGACCACGATGTCGGGGTAGGGATGCAGCGCCTCGCAGATGAGTTCCTCCGCGATGTGGCGGACCCCACACGCCATCCCCCGTGAGACGCATGGAACCGAAGCCCAGCCGCGCCACCGGAACCTTTCCGCCGATCAGGAATGTGCCCGACCTGTTCGTCACCGCGGCCACGTACGCCCTCCCGTCCTCAGTAATCCGTATGCCGCCGGCCGCGACGCGCTCCCCGCAGTTCCGGACCGCGGTGAGTGCGCGGCAGGCCGGTGCGGTCGATGCGCCGCCGGTCCGCCACGCGCCGGTCGGGAAGGTGCTTGTAGCGGCAGTTGCACACGGGCGCATCGCATCCCTGCAGGGGCAGTCGCGGAGCTTCCGCGTACAGCCAGTGATGCTGCGCGAGACTGCGGGCCAGGCCGCAGGACTGCTCGGCGGGCACGACGCATACCGCGCGCCAGGGCGAGGCCGGCGATTGAACGGTTCTGGCAGCGGGCTTGCGCGAGACCATGTCGGGACCATGCTGCAGCCAGAGCGCCGCGTCTGTAGGGCATTATGACAACCCCCTGCCTGAAGTCCCACAGCCCGGCATGTGGACGGCAAAACCATCGAGCTGCAGAATCGGCCCTCTTCCCGTGACCGACTCCAGCGGAGCGCCTCAAATGAAAGCAGCCCTGTCGATCCTGGCCGTGCTCGCCCTGTCCTCCCGCGCGTTCGCCACCGAGTACCCCGCCCCGCAGGCGCCGGCCATCGCCGGTGGCACCGGCTATGTGGAGATTCCCGGCGCGGCCGTGCCGATGGAGCCGGCGCACGTCTACAAGACGGTCATCGACGGGGAGAGCGCCGCGCCCAAACCGGCGCAGCTCCTGCCGGCGCTCAATCGCGCGAGCCTGATCCTCAATGCGCTGACGGTGGCCCACGTGGCGCGGGACCACCAGAAGCTGGTCATCGTCTTCCACGGCCCGGCGGTCGATGGACTGCTCCGGAACGAGGGTTATCGCGCCAGGTTCGGCGTCGACAACCCGAACTTGAAGGTGCTGCGGCAGCTCAGCGACGCCGGGGCCGTCCTGTACGTGTGCGGCCAGTACATGGCCGGCCGCAAGCTGGGCATCGAGAGTCTGGCTCCCGAGATCAAACTCGCCACGGCGGCGAGCATCGTCCTCGTCACCTACCAGAACGACGGTTACGCGGTACTTCCCGACAGGTGATCGACCGGCGGTCAGTGCACCGCCGGCGCGTAGCTTTCCTTGTGGGTCTTCGACCGGATGGCACGGCCGACGATGTAGGCCCGCACGTCCTCGGCATCCGCCGGCGAAAGCGCGGCGCTGAATGACACCATGCCGTTCTGCTTCAGCGCGCCACCGAGCACGATGGCCTCGAAGGGCTGCGCCGCCTGCAGCGTTCCGCTGTAGCGCAGATCCGGGAACATGCCCGTGCTTTCGGCCTGGGCTCCGTGGCAGGTGCCGCAGAACCGATCGTACAGCTGCGCTCCATGGGCGAGCTGCGCCGCGCTGCCGAAGGCCGGCGGCGGATTCAGGACCTGAACCGGCGGCGCCACGGCCGGTGGCAGCGCCGCCCTGCCCCCGAGCTTGTAGACCAGCAGGCGCGAGTAGTTCGGCGCGTAGTAGTTGGCGTTGCCCCCCGGGTCGGCGTTGCCGCCGGCGACGACGGCCACGTACTGCTCACCGTCGACCTGGTAGCTGATGGGTCCGGCCATCACCCCCGTCTGTGCGGAGGTGTGCCACAGGGGCTTGCCGTCGGTGGCGCTATAGGCGCCGAACTCCTTTGCCAGCGGCTGGCCGGTGAACAGCAGGCCACCGGCAGTGACCAGCGTGCCGCCCGAGCGGCTGGCGCCGACCGCAATCCGCCACATCTGCCTGCCCTGCACCGGATCCCAGGCGACCACGAAGCCGTCGTTGCGCGGCTGCCGGTGCGCACGCTCGTAGAGCGTGGAGCCGGCCGTCATGCTGACGTTCCATTTCTGGCCCATCGGATTGTCATCGCCCTTGCGGGCCACGAAACCGAAATCGTTCTGCGAGGCCGGGATGTAGACCAGTCCCGTGAGCGGGCTGAAGGACATCGGATGCCAGTTGTGCGCGCCGAACGGGCCGGGGCTGGTGATGAATCCCCTGCCCGTCTTTTCATAATCGGCCGCGGGGGTCAGTGCCGGCCGGCCGCTGCGCATGTCGACACCGGTGGTCCAGTTGACGCCGGGCACGAAGGGTTTGGCCGAGAGCAGCTGGCCGCTGGCCACGTCCAGCACGTAGAACAGTCCGTTCTTGTTCGCCTGCATGGCCACGTGGCGCTTCACGCCGCCGATCGTCAGGTCAGCGATGATGATCTGCTGGGTCGAGTCGAAGTCGTACCGGTCATGGGGCGTGTTCTGGTAGTGCCAGGCATAGGCGCCGGTGTCCAGGTGCAGGGCCACGATCGAGGAGATGTAGAGGTCGTCGTGCTGCTGCTGCGGATCGCGCTTGGCCCAGGGCGCGCCGTTGCCCGTGCCGATCAGCACCAGGTCCGTCTGTGGATCATAGGTGATCGCATCCCAGGGTCCGCCGCCGCCGCCCTCCTTCCACCACTGCCCGCCCCAGGTCCTGGCGGCCGCGGCCATCTGCGGGTTTTCGAAGCCCTTGGCCGGATCTCCCGGCACCACGTACCAGCGCCAGTCGAGCTTGCCCGATTCGGCATCGTAGGCGCTGATGAAGCCGCGTTGTTCGTATTCGTTGCCTGCCTCGCCGATCAGCACCTTGCCGCGGGCCACCCGTGGCGCCCCGGTGATGGACAGATGCGAGCTCCTGTCACCGACCTGTGCGGTCCACGCCACCTGCCCGGTGCCGGCATCCAGCGCCACCAGCCGGGCATCGATGGTGCCCAGATAGACCTTGCCATTCCAGACGGCCACACCCCGGTTCACGACATCGCAGCAGGCATTGACCGCCCATTCGCGCGGGACCTGCGGATCGTAGGACCACAGCGGCCGGCCGGTCTTCGCGTCGTAGGCGTGGAGCTTGCTCCAGGCCGTGGTCACGTAGATGACGCCATCGACTTCGATGGGCGTGGATTCCTGTCCACGGCGGGTGTCGAAGTCCGCGAACCAGGCGAGGCCGAGCTGGCCCACGTTGCCCGTCGTGATGAGGCTGAGCGGGCTGAAGCGCTGTTCGCTGTAGGTGCGGCCCGTGGACAGCCAGTCCCGTCCGTCCTGGGCGGCGGCGGACATCCGTTCGCCATCGACGGCGGCATACCGACGTGCCGGAGCCGAGCCCTTCTCCGCGGCGGCGGTCGCACCGACGGTATGAGTGTTGTTGCAGGCTGCAAGCAGCGTGGCGCAGGCCACAACCACGATCGCGAACGGGCGCGCCATCTGATTCCCCGGGTGTAAATCCTCGGGACGATATCACATGGCGAGCAGGCGGCCGTGGTCGGCTACGTGTCCCGAGGCGCCGAGCAGACGCACCCCGGCGCGCAGCGCGTGGGGTAGGCTCGATACCACGGGCACCCCGCAGCGCCGTTCGAGCGGTGCGAGCAGATCGAGTGTCCGCAGGCCGCCGCAGGAGATCAGGAGCGCCTCCGACTGCCGCGCCGACTCGAATACCTCGACGCTGAACCTCAGGAGGCCTTCCTGGGTTACGTTGAATATGTCGCCGACCTTCTCGACGCCCAGTCCCCGGATGGTCTCGACCGCGAAGCCTTCCTCGTGCAGGAACACCCGCAGGCGCTGGTTCACTTCATCATCGTAGGCCGTGGCCACCGCCAGCCGCCGGACTCCGAAACTGCGCAGGCCCTCGGCCACGGCGGTACTCATGGTCACCGCCGGACAGCCGCTGCTCTCGCGCAGGCGCTGCGTCAGCTCGCGGTTGAAGGCGGCTCCCTTGTAGAAACTGAGCGAGGTGCCCATCAGGACCACGGCGCTGGCGCCTTGGCGGTGCAGGGCCTGCGCGGCGGGAGCAATGCGCTCCAGCACCGCATCGTAGCCCTGCGGCGTCATGGTCTTGAGGTCGAGTCCGGTCGCCTCGAAACGGATGCCGTGCGGGTACATCGTCCGCGCTTCGGGCGGCACCGCCGGATCGACCGGCATGACGAGCCCGAGCAGCGGCTGCGCCGGGGAAGCGGCGCCGGCGCTGCCGCCCACCGCGCTTGCCAGTGCGAGCTTCAATGCGTCACGTCGTGAATGCATACCGGTAGACGTCACCGTCGCGCAACACGCGGCCCGCGGAGGGATCGCGGAAGTGGGCGGGAAAGCACATCAGCGATTCTTCGATGGCGCGGGTGATGATGCGTCGGCGCGTCTCGCGCGCCCGCTGCGGATCGCCGTCGAACGACATCGTCAGCTCGGGGCGGATCAGCTGTATGGGATGGTGGATGACATCCCCCCAGAAGATGGCCCGCTCGCCGCCGCATTCGGCCAGAACGGAGAAGTTGCCGGGTGAGTGTCCGAAGGCGGGTTCCAGCCATATGCCATCGCCGATCTCGCGATGGACCACGAGGTTCTCCTCGACCAGTTCGGCCCGGCCCGCCTCGTAGACCGGCAGTACCGAATCGCGAAAGGCGCGCCGATGGTCGTCGTCCAGCTCCTGGCTGCCGAAATGCTCGAAGTCACGACGTGAAAATATGTAGCGGGCATGGGCGAAGGTCGGCACCCATCTGCCGTTCGCGAGCCGCGTGTTCCATCCGACGTGATCGAAATGCAGGTGGGTACACAGCACCACGTCGATGTCGTCCGTCGTCAGGCCGAGCTTTGCGAGATTGGCGAGGTAGCCGGTCTGCAGCTGGTTCACATCCGGGATCGAACGCTGCTTGTGGTTGCCGTTGCAGGCGTCGACCAGGACCGTCAGTCCATCCAGCTGCAGCACGTAGCTGTGCATGCTCATCATGAAGGCGGACTGCTCGGCGGTCGGCCCGAGGGTCTCGTCGCGGTACCAGGTCGCGAGCCGTGCCAGATCCTCCGGGGTGATCCCCGGCACGATCACCGGCATGGGCGGACCGCTCTCCATCTCGAACAGCTTCTGCACGGTCAGTCTGCCCAGCGTTACCGGGTTCATGCCCGCCTCCACCACGGCAGGACATCCTCGATGACCAGGACGCTCCCCGGCGCATCCGCGGGCCGATAGCCCGGCAGGGCCGCCAGCATCTCGCGCCAGCGCGGTCCGGCGAGAATGTCGCGCAGGTTCGTGATGGCAGGATGCCCGATATCCGCGGCCAGGCAGGCGAGGAAGTAGTTCTCCTCGACCACCGGCACGAAATGCAGTCCGAACTGCAGGGCGGCCGCCTCGATGCCGACGCCCGCATCCACCACTCCGCTGGCCACGCACAGCGCGACCGCAACGTGGGTGTTCTCGATGTGTTCGACGTCGCCCAGGACCTGCGCCGGTGCCAGGCCGTGCTCGTGAATGAGATGCTCCACGAGCATCCGGGTGCCCGCACCGGGCTGGCGGTTCACGAAGCGCATGCGATGGCGCACCAGGTCCGGGAATTCGCGGATCAGGCCCGCGTGCTCCTTGCGCACCATGAGCCCCTGCATGCGCCGCGAGCAGGCAATCAGTCTGTGGACCTTCGGCTTGAGGCCGGGCTTGAGTGCCCGGGCGAAGACGCGGGCCCTCCCGGCGAGTGCGGGCACGTGGAACCCCGCAACCAGGCACTGCCGTTCGTTCAGCGCCCGCAGGGCATCCACGCTGCCCGAAAAACCGATGTTCAGATGCAGGTTCGCGGCGCTCGCGGCGTGCTGCTGCAGCACGGGCAGCGCCAGGTCGTGGCTGGCACGGACGGCGAGCAGCTGGTAGCGCGCATCGCGGGCGTCGATCAGGACGCGGCCCAGGTCCGCACGCAGCGCTTCGATGTGCGGCTGCATCCTGGTCCGCGCCCGACGCTCCGCCCAGGCGAGCTTCTGGGCGAATTCCGTCGGCCGGGCCCTGCGGCCCTGGGACCACAGGATCAGGGGCTCGCCGAGGGTCGCCTCCCATTTGCGCAGGCGGTCCCAGACAGAGCGGTAGGAGAGTTGCAGGCGTGCCGCGGCGTCGCGGATCGATCCGCCCTCCGTGACCGCGGCCAGCAGCTCGAAGAGCTCGTTGCGCAGTTCGGCGCCACACTGCTCACCGGGCTCGAAGGCATACCGCAGGTGCAGCCCGACGCCTGCGGCCGCATGGCCCTCCTTGCGGCCGGCGGCGCGCCTGCGGCTGGCCGGATCGCCCCTGTTCGCTGTCCTGGTCGGGTCCACGAAGGCTAATGTATCGCGTTCGGCCCCGATACACAGCCTGCGCCCCGAACGCCTTCAGAACTTGACGCTGACCGAGGCGTCCACGGTGCGGGGGGCCCCGACATGGGCCACCAGATTGCCGGTGTTGGCGCCGGTGATGTTGCTCGGTCCGATGGTGGACCAGTAGTGCCGGTCCGCAACGTTGTCCACTGCCAGGCGCCAGGCGACCGGCGTGCCCCACATCTTCACCGTGTAGCGCGCGCCCACGTCGATGAGGTTGTAGCCGGCGACGCTGAACTGGTCCGTATCATCGCCCGGCCGCGGGCCCGAGAACTGGTAGTCGAACGTCGCGACCAGGCCGGGCAGCGTCGGGATGTGGTACTCGACCAGCACGTTCCCCTTGACCTTCGCCGTGCCGACATACGGCTGTCCGTCGGTCGCGGCGAGCGGCGTGTTCTCCAGCTTCGAGGTCAGGAGCGTCAGGCCGCCATACACGGTCAGTCCCTGCGTCACCTGGCCGATGGCCGACAGTTCCAGCCCCTTGTTGATCTGGTCGCCGACGATTTCGTAAATCACCCGGTTCGGGTTGCCGTCGACCGGGAAGGTATTGGCGAACGGGCGATCGATGTCGAACAGCGCCGCCGTGAAGTTGATCCGGTCGAAGTCGATCTTGTAGCCGACTTCGTACTGCTTGCTGCGGTACGGCGCGAGGCTGGCTCCCGAATTCACCACCGTGACGGTCGAGGTCGAGGCCGGGGCAACGTCCGAGTCGGCCTGCAGGCTGCTGATGTAGGTGGCATACACGGACGAGTCGAGCGTCGGCTTGAAGATGATGCTGCCCGTCGGGCTGATGCCGTGGCTGCTGAACTGCCCGGTCTGCACGCTCTTGTTGTTGAAGGTATTGGTCCGGAACCAGTCCTGGCTGGCGCCCAGCCGCAGCATCCACTGATCGGTGAACTTCAGCGTGTCGTTGATGTTGACACCCTGCTGATAGGTGTCGGAGGAATCGTAGTTGAGGAGCACATTGGGTGGGCC
>DATJTJ010000030.1:0-29728 GCA_035503515.1 Steroidobacteraceae bacterium | reverse complement strand
CGCAATTTCGATGCCGGGGATGCCCTCAAGGCCGAGATCCAGTCCTTCCTGGACTGCATCCGGGAGGGGACGGCCCCCGTGGTGAGCGGCGAGGCCGGGCTGGCGGCGCTGGAGACCGCCATCCAGATTACAGCCCAGGTTCAGAAAGGCCACCGCCGGTAAGGGGCTTGTCTGGCTTGAATTTTCGTCCATAAACGCAAGATAGGCGGCATGGACACACAAATTCTGCATGTCGGCTCACGCCCCCGGTCGCTGGAACTGGACTTCATCGGCGACCTGGCGTGCCCCTGGTCCTTCATCGGCAAGCGCAACCTGGCGCGGGCCCTCGACAGCCTTTATGGGGCGGGCCTCAAGGTCCAGCGCTGGCACGGACTGCCGCTGGCCGGCGTCGCCCAGAGCAGCTGGCGCGAGCACCTCGCCTCGAGGCTGCCCCCCGGTGCCGACGTCGATGAGGCGCAGCGCAAGCTCGAAGCCGCCGGCCGCGAGCTGGATATCGGTTTTCATTTCGACCGCATCGCGAACCTGCCGGATACGCGCGAGGCGCACCGGCTGGTGCACCTGGCGGCGCACGACAGCCGGCAGGAAGAACTGATCGACGGGGTATTCCGGGCCTTCTTCGAATCCGGTCGCGACATCAGCAACCCCCTGGTGCTGGTGCAGCTGGCCAGCGAGGCGGGCGTCGAGGAGTCGGTGCGGACGGCCTTCACGGCCGGCGCCGGTGGCCGCGAGGAAGTGCTCGGCGAGGAGCGGCGGCTGCGGGGGCTGGGCGTGGAGGGCGTGCCGAACCTGCTGCTGAACAGCCGCGTGCTGGTGCCGGGCGCGGCCGATGTCGCCACCTATATCCAGGCCCTCGACCAGGCGCTGTTCCCCGACAATCAGGTGCAGGCACAGGATCGTCAGCGCCGGCTGCACTGAGCTCTCCGGAGGCATCGGGGCCGCCCGCGCGCGGCGGTTGTGCGAAAATCCCGATCCTGTCGCCCCAGGAAACAGGATCAGCGGAATGCTCGACTCAGGATTGCTCTCCGATCTGCGCGCCGTCGTCGGCGACTCCGGTCTGCTCACCGGAGAGGCGGTGCACGAGCGCGCGGATGTGAACGGCCACGTGCCGCGCGCCTCCGCGCTGGTGCGACCCTCATCCACCGAACAGGTCTCCGGCGTGCTGCGGCTGTGCCACGCCCGTCATCAGAGCGTCGTCACCCACGGCGGCCGCTCCGGCCTGGTCGAAGGCACGGCCACGACCGATTCCGAACTGATCCTCTCCACCGAGCGGATGAATACCATCGAACGGGTGGACGTTGCCGGGCGGACCATGCGGGTGCAGTCCGGTGCCATTCTGCAGCGCGTCCAGGAAGAGGCCGAGCGTCACGACCTGCTGTTCGCGCTGGACCTGGGAGGCCGGGGCACCTGCACCATCGGCGGGAACATCTCGACCAACGCCGGCGGGGTGCGGGTCCTGCGCTACGGCATGATGCGCGCGCTGGTGCTGGGAATCGAAGCAGTCCTGGCCGACGGCACCGTGCTCAAATCCCTGAACCGCATGATCAAGAACAACGCCGGGTACGATCTGAAGCAGCTGTTCATCGGCTCCGAAGGCACGCTCGGGGTCGTGACCCGCGCCGATCTGCGGCTGTTTCCGAAGCCCCGCAGCACCAACACCGCGCTGGTGGCCTGCCGCGACTTTGATGGCCTGGTGAAGCTGCTCGGCATGCTCGATGCCGGCCTGGGCGGGCAGTTGAGCGCCTTCGAAGCGATGTGGCCGGAATTCTATGAGACCACCACCACGGCCTTCGGCCATCACCGGGCGCTGTTGCCGCACGGCCATGGTATCTACGGTCTGGTGGAGGCCGCCGGCGCCGATCCGGAAAGCGATCACTCGCGGTTCGAGGAGGCCCTCGGGGAGGCCATGGAGCGGGACGTGGTGCTGGATGCCGTCATCGCCAAGTCCGAGGCCGAACGCAACTCGATCTGGGCCCCCCGGGATGATCCGTGGCTGATCACGCAGCACTTCGGCGCGACGCTGAACTTCGATGTGAGCATGGCCATCGAGGACATGGCAGGGTATCTGGCCAACCTGCGCCAGGCGGTGGCGCAGAGGATTCCCGCGGGCCGGGTCTTCGCCTTCGGCCATATCGCCGACGGCAACCTGCACGTGATCGTCGCGCCGGGCACCGCGGACCCGGCCGTGCTGCGGCTGGGCGAGGAGCTGGCGTACGAGCTGCTGCGGCCCATCGACGGCAGCATTTCCGCGGAGCACGGCATCGGCCTGGAACGGCGGCACTTCCTGAACATCTCGCGCACCGCGCAGGAGATCGATGCCATGCGCGCCCTCAAGCGCGCCCTCGATCCGCACAACATCCTCAATCCCGGCAAGGTCTTCGAATGACCCTGCCGGCGCACCTGGCCCTCGCGCCGCGACCGGTGCGCGTCGCCGCCGTGCAGATGAGCTGCGGCTGGGACCGCGGGGCCAACATCGCGCGGGCCGAGGATCTGGTGCGCGAGGCGGCGGGCCGGGGCGCGCAGGTGATCCTGATCCCTGAGCTCTTCGAGACTCCCTATTTCTGCATCGAACAGGATTCGCGTCACTTCGCCCTGGCGCAGCCGCTGGCGGCGAACCCCGCCGTACTGCATTTCAGCACCATCGCGCGCGAGCTGGAGGTGGTGCTGCCCATCAGTTTCTTCGAGCGCGACGGCCTTGCGTATTTCAACTCCATCGCCGTCGTGGACGCGGACGGCACCGTGCTCGGCGTCTATCGCAAATCGCACATCCCCAACGGACCCGGATACCAGGAGAAGACCTACTTCGCTCCCGGGGACAGTGGCTTCAAGGTCTGGAACACCCGTTACGGACGCCTCGGCGTCGGGATCTGCTGGGATCAGTGGTTTCCGGAAACCGCGCGCTGCATGGCGCTGCTGGGCGCGGAACTGCTGCTGTTCCCGACCGCCATCGGCAGTGAGCCGCCGCCGGCGCTGCCGCTCAACTCGCGCGGACACTGGCAGCGCACCCAGCAGGGCCATGCCGCCGCCAACCTCATGCCCCTGATCGCCGCCAACCGCTACGGGCTGGAACGCTCCCTCCAGGATCCCGAGGGGCTCCATATCCGCTTCTACGGCTCCTCGTTCATCGCGGACGCCACGGGCGCCAAGGTCGCCGAGGCCGCCGAGGAGGGCGATGCGGTACTGGTCGCCGACTTCGACCTGGCCCAGCTCGCGTTGCAGCGCGATAACTGGTACGTCTTCCGCGACCGCCGTCCGGAGCTCTACGGGCCGCTGCTACGGCTGGGCGCGGAATAAGTTTAATGACCGGCCACAGCGCAGGTCGCGCTGTGGGACTTCTCCTGCACGGACTGTATGGGGCAGCCCATTCCTGCAAGTCCTTGAATGGCGGGAAATGGAGCCTGACAAGGTGAAGTGTCAGGACGACTGAACCATGGGCGAAAGCGTGTCACTCCAGGCGCGCGGCCGGCACTGCCAGGGCATCACTCCGCCGCTGAACCGGATCGCGGACCATTGCGCCGTGTTCCTCGATTTCGACGGCACCTTGCTGAATCTGGTGGAGCGGCCGGATCAGGTCGTCGTGGATGGTTGTCTGCTGTACCTGCTGGACGAGCTCTATGTGGCGACCGCCGGTGCGACCGCGGTGATCACCGGACGCAGCATGGACAACCTCGATGCGCTGCTGAAGCCCCTGCGGCTGCCGGTGGCGGGCGTGCATGGCGCGGAACGTCGCCGCGCGGATGGCACGATCGAACGATACTCCGTGCCGGCGACGCTCGTGTGGCAGACGCGCATGGCGCTGCGACTGCGGCTGCGGCACTACGATGGGCTGCTGATCGAGGACAAGGGCTGTGCCTTCGCCGTGCACTACCGCGGCGCCGCGCCCCAGGTGGCCCCGCGGCTGAAGGCGGAGATGCAGGCGCTGGCAGCCGACTCCCGCGGCGTCTTCGAGCTGATGGAGGGCGCCGCCGTGTTCGAGCTGCGGCCCCGTGCCTGCGACAAGGGCAGCGCCCTCGATGCCTTCATGGCCGAACCGCCCTTCGACGGACGGTTTCCGATTTTCATCGGCGATGATCTGACGGACCGGGCCGGCTTCGAGGCGGTCGGCCGCGTCCATGGCATGGCGATCGCGGTCGGGCCACGGGTGACGGCGCCGTGGTGGCTGCCGGATCCGGCGGCCGTGCGCGACTGGCTGCGCGGCTGCATGGGCCTGGGTCACTGAGCGGCGGCTGTTGAGCGGCTCCGCCAACCTCAATCTCGCGGTCATCGGTAACTGCCAGATCGCCGCTCTCATCGATTCGGGGGGGACCATCGTCTGGGGCTGCCTGCCGCGGCTGGACGGGGACCCGGTGTTCAGCGGGCTGCTCAGTCCGGAGGGCGACCCCGGACGCGGTACCTTCGAGATCAGCATGGAGGCGGCGGCGCGCGTGCGTCAGCGCTACGTGCGCAATACCGCGGTCGTCGAGACCCTCCACGAGAACCATGCCGCGACCCTCCGGGTCACCGATTTCTGTCCGCGATTCCGCACCCGCGAGGGCGTGCACCGCCCGGCGATGATCGTGCGCCTGGTCGAGGCGGTGGTCGGCGCGCCGGTGATCCGGGTGCGGCTGCGGCCGACGGCGGCCTATGGCGCGCTCGCGCCGCAGGTCAGCCTGAGCAGCCATGCCCTGCGTTTCCAGTCGCCGGATCTGGCCTACCGCGTCACGACCGATGCCTCGGTGACGGCGGTCAGCGAGGAACGTCCCTTTGCACTGTCGGGGTCCGTCGCGTTCATCCTCGGCGACGATGAACCCCTGAATGAACTGCCGACCACGCTCGGCCGTTCGCTGCTGGAGCAGACCCGCCACTACTGGGAGGCGTGGGTCCGGGGGCTCGCGGTACCGCTGGATTACCAGGAGGCCGTGATCCGCGCCGCCATCACCCTGAAGCTGTGCACCTTCGAGGACAGCGGGGCCATCCTGGCGGCGCTCACGACCTCGATTCCGGAAGCGCCCGAGTCGCTGCGCAACTGGGACTACCGGTTCTGCTGGCTGCGTGACGGCTACTTCACGGTGCACGTCCTCAATCGCCTGGGGGCCTCGCAGACCATGCGCTCGTACCTGCGTTTCATTCACAACACCCACGTGCGCACGCCGGTGGGCGAGCTGCAGCCCCTCTACGGCTTGAGCGGACGTGCCTGCATGGAGGAAGTGCCGGCGCCCGCGCTGCGCGGGTACCGCGGCATGGGACCGGTCCGCGTCGGCAACCAGGCCTACGCCCAGCGCCAGTACGACATCTACGGTGCGATCATCCTCGGCGCCACGCAGCTGTTCTACGACGAGCGGCTCGATGTCGCCGATCCGCAGCGCATCTTTGCCAGCCTCGAGCGTCTGGGGGAGCATGCGGTCGAGGGATTCGCGAAGCCGGACTCGGGGCCCTGGGAGCTGCGCGGCAGCGAACATGTGCACACGTATTCGGCGCTCATGTGCTGGGCGGCCTGCGACCGTCTGGCCGCCATCGCGACCCGTGTCGGCCAGGCCAAGGCTGCGACGCGATGGCGCGACGAGGCCGACGGGATGCACCGGCGGATCATCGCCGAAGCCTGGAATCCGCGCCGGGAAAGCTTCGTCGCGACCTTCGGCGGGGAGACGCTGGATGCGACGCTGCTGCTGCTGGCCGAGCTGCGGTTCCTGCCGGCCAGCGATCCGCGCTTCATCAGCACCGTGGAGGCCATCGGTCGGCACCTGAGCCGTGATGACCTCCTGTTCCGCTACCGCACCGCCGATGATTTCGGAGTGCCCACGACCGCGTTCACGGTGTGCGCCTTCTGGTACGTGAATGCGCTCGCCGCCATCGGCCGGATGCAGGAGGCCCGGGACCTGTTCGCGAGGCTGCTCGACCGGCGCAACGGCGTAGGATTGCTGTCCGAGGACATCGACCCGCGTACCGGCGACCTGTGGGGCAACTTTCCGCAGTCGTACAGCATGGTCGGCATCATCGTGAGCGCACTGCGCCTGAGCCGTTACTGGGAGGATGTTGTATGACCCGCCTCGTTGCCATTTCCAATCGGGTGAGCGTGCCGCGCAAGGGGGCCGCACCGGGCGGGCTTGCGGTGGGCGTGCTGGCCGCCATGCGCGCGCACGGCGGACTGTGGATCGGCTGGTCAGGCGACATCGCCGAGGGCGAGCCCGGCCCGGTGGAGGTGACCCGTCGCGACCGCCTCGCGTACGCGACGTTCGATCTGACGAAGCCGGAGTACGAGGAGTTCTATCTGGGGTTCAGCAATGGCGCGCTGTGGCCGCTGTGTCATCACTTCCTGCAGGCCCTGCATTACTCCGAGGAGCACTACGCGACCTACCTGAAGGTCAACCAGCGCTTCGCCGAGCACACGGCCCGGATGCTGCGGCCGGATGACCTGGTCTGGGTCCATGACTACCACCTGATACCGCTTGCGAGCCGGCTGCGGGCCCTCGGAGTCGCGCAGCGCATCGGCTTCTTCCTGCATATCCCGTTTCCGGGATTCGATGCCTTCCGGGCACTGCCCGTGCACCGCGAACTGCTCGAATCGCTGCTGGCCTACGACCTGATCGGGTTCCAGACGCGCGATGACCTTGCGGCGTTCCACGCCGCGGTCGCGGCGGTGTGGGGTGCCGATGCGGTACTGGCCGACGGTTCGGTACGGGCCGCCGACCGCCATGTCAGTGCGCAGGTGTTCCCCATCGGCGTGGACGTGGAGGAGATCGAGAAGACCGCGGCCGAAGCTCCCTCGACGGAGGCCTACCGGCGCATCGTCGCGGGTCTGCTGGGGCGGCGGCTGATCATCGGCGTCGACCGCCTGGATTACAGCAAGGGGCTGGTGGAACGTTTCAAGGCCTACGAGAAGTTCCTCGCGACCTATCCTGAAAACCACAACGACGTGACCTTCGTACAGATCGCGCCGCTGTCGCGCTCGGATGTGCAGGAATACGAAACCATCCGCAGCGCTCTCGAGCAGGCGGCCGGCCGCACCAACGGCCGCTTCGCCGATCCGGACTGGACCCCGGTGCGCTACCTCAACAAGAACATCCCGCACGTGACGCTCATGGGGTACCTGCGGGCCGCGAAGGTCGGTCTCGTGACCCCGGTGCGCGACGGCATGAACCTGGTCGCCAAGGAGTTCGTGGCGGCACAGGATCCGGCGGATCCGGGCGTGCTGGTGCTGTCCACGCTGGCCGGCGCCGCACGCGAGCTGACCACCGCACTGCTGGTGAATCCCTATGATGTGAGCGGCATGGCCGAGGCCCTGCAGACGGCGCTGTGGATGCCTCTGGCCCAGCGCCAGCAGCGCTACGAGGCGATGATGCAGGTGGTGCGCACCAACGACATCCACGCCTGGAACCAGCATTTCATCGAGGCACTGATCGCGGCGCCGGGCGAGGCCGGGTCGCTGGTGTGGCCCGTGGATGCCAGCCGTCAGCCGCGGGTGCTGATGCCCCCGGGTTCAGGCATCGAGGGCCGCAGCCCCCAGTGAGGCGACGATGATGGCCGCGATGCCCGCGAGCTGTTGCGCGCTGGGCAATTCGCGCAGCACCGCCAGCCCCATGAGGGTCCCCAACGCCGGTTCGAGGCTGGTGAGGATGCCATAGACCCGGACCGGCATGCCTGCGAGCGCGATCATTTCCAGCGGGTAGGGCAGCGCGCTTGAGAACAGCGCCATGGCCAGCGCGGCGATCGCCAGCTGCGGCGTCAGGGTGATCGATCCGGGCTGCGAGGCGGCCAGCGGCAGGATCAGCAGCGCGGCGATCGGCATCGCCACGCCGATGAGACCCGTGCCGATCGTGCGGCCGATCCGCCGCGCGATCAGGGTATAGGCGGCCCAGAAGGCCGCGGCCGTGAGGGCGAACAGCACGCCGATGGGATCGAGGGCAGGCCCGTGAGGATGCAGCGGCAGCAGCAGCAGCAGGCCGACGGCCGCCAGGGCCACCCAGAGCAGGTCGATCCGCCGATGCGACAGGGCCACGGCGAGTCCCAGCGGACCCATGAACTCCAGGGCCACCGTGATCCCCAGGGGAATACGGGCCAGGGCCAGATAGAAGCTCAGGTTCATGCCGCCCAGCGTGACGCTGTAGGCCAGCAGCGCCGGCCAGTCGCCGGTCCGGATGCGCAGCCGCCAGGGCCTCAGTACCATCGCCAGCAGCAGCGCGCCGAAGGCCTGACGCAGGAAGGTCGCGCGTTCCACCCCCAGCACCGGGAACAGCTGCTTGGAGAGGGCGGCGCCGAACTGCACCGACACCATCACCACCAGCAGTGCGGCGTAGGGCAGGGAGCGCCGCCGGGGGATGTCCGCGGCGGGTGTTTCCATGCCCTAGCCTAACCTGCTGCGCTGCAGGCGCGCAGCGCCCGAATGCGCGGCGCGGACCCGTGGGCTGAATTAGAATTTGAAAGCGGGGCACATTGCCCTGAACAAGGGAGAAAACATGCGTATCTGCGGATCGATCCGTGCCGGCGGCGCGGCCGGCGTGCTGCTGGCTGTTCTCATGGCGCAGGCGAGCGCGCTGGCCGACGACAAGCCGGCGGGCGAGTTGTGGGAACAGACCATGAGCATGGAGATGACCGGCATGACCATGCCGTCGCATACGCTGCAGGTCTGCGTGCCGCCCGGCAAGGCGGACGAGGCCCTCTCCAAGCCCCAGGGTCCGGGCATGAACGGCAACTGCACCCTCCAGGATGCCAAGCGCGAGGGGACCCGGTTCACCGCCCGGTTCAGCTGCGCGGGCAAGCAGCCGGTGCAGGGCACGATCGAATCGGTGGTCGAAGGGGACCATGCCCGGGGCACCATCAGCATGTCGATGAACGGCCAGCAGGTGACCATGAAGACCGACTCCCACAAGATCGGCACCGCCTGCACTCCCGGCCACGTTCCGGGATCCCGCTAGGTGACATATCTGGCGGGAGCGGCCACCGCAGTTGGCATAGACTAGGGGCCTTCACTGGAGGAACACGCCCATGGCTGGCACCGAATCGGAACTGTCGCAGCAGGACCTCATGCGCCTGTACGAGCAGATGCTGTTGATCCGGCGGACGGAAGAGCGCCTGCGCGATGAGAACAAGGCCGGCAACCTGCCGGGGGCCGTGCACCTGTACATCGGCGAGGAGGCCATCGCGACCGGGGTGTGCGCGAACCTGCGCGGGACCGACATGATCACCAGCACCCACCGCGGCCATGGCCACTACCTCGCCAAGGGCGGAGATCTCAACGCGATGCTGGCCGAGATCTGGGCCAAAAGCACCGGCATCTGCAAGGGCATGGGCGGCTCGATGCATGTCGCCGACTTCTCCAAGGGCATCCTCGGTGCCAACGGCATCGTGGGCGCCGGCTTCGCCATCGCGACCGGCGCGGCCTATTCCGCCATGCTGGCGCAGGAGGGCCGCATCGTCGTCGACTTCTTCGGCGATGGCTCCTCGAATCAGGGCACGCTGATGGAATGCCTGAACATCGCCGCCCTGTGGCACTTGCCGCTGGTGTTCGTGTGCGAAAACAATACCTTCAGCGAGTTCAGCCCGGCCAAGACCGTGACCGCGGGCGTCATCGCCGATCGCGCCCGCGCCTTCGGCATCCCGACCGAGGTGATCGACGGCAACGACGTGACGGCGGTGTGGCGCGCCGCCCGCACGGCCGTGGAGCGCGCCCGCAGCGGCGGCGGCCCGAGCTTCATCGAGGCGCACACCTACCGGATCCAGGGGCATCTGGAGGCGGAGGACCTGTTCCTCGGCGGCCAGCGCTACCGGCAGCCCGAGGAGATCGAGAGCTGGCGCGCGCGCGGCCCGATCGAATTCACGCGCAAGCAGCTGGAGGCCGGTGGCCCGGCGGCGATCGCGCAACTGGTGGAAATCGAGAAACGCGTGATGGCGAAGGTGGATGACGCCGTGCGCTTCGCGGTGGAGAGCCCGCCCGCGGACCCGGAGCTCGCCTTCACCCTCATGTTCGACGGTCAGCGACCCTAGGAGCACCACATGGCCAAGAAACGCTATATCCAGGCGATCAACGAGGCGCTGTTCGAGGAAATGGAGCGCGATCCGAAGGTGATCCTGTTCGGCGAGGACGTCGAGCTTGCCATCATGGGCGACTGCCGCGGACTGACCGAGCGCTTCGGCCGCAACCGCATCCGCAATACTCCCATCTGCGAGCAGAGCCTCACCGGCATGGCCGTAGGCGCCGCCGCCGCCGGACACCGCGTGATCCTGCACCTGATGTTCTCGAACTTCGTGTACACGGGCATGGACGCCATCGGCAACCAGATGGCGAAGATGCGCCTGATGTCGGGCGGGCAGGCGCGGCTGCCCATCACGGTGATCGCAAGCTACGGTGGTGGCGGTTCCAATGCCGCGCAGCACTCCGATACGGCCTATCCGCCGCTGCTGAACCTGGGTGGCATCAACGTGCTCACTCCCGCGACGCCCGCCGATGCGAAAGGGCTCCTCAAGTCCGCCATCCGCGGCAGCAATCCCTCTTTTTTCATGGAGGCAGGCGGCCGCGGCGGCGAGCAGGGGGAGGTACCCGAGGGCGAGCACCTCGTGCCCTTCGGCAAGGCGAACATCGCGCGGCCGGGCAAGGACGTGACCATCGTGGCGATCGGCTCGATGCTGAAGCCCGCGCTGCAGGCCGCCAAGGACCTGGCCGCCTCGGGCGTGGACGCCGAGGTGCTCGATCCGCGCACGCTGGTGCCCTTCGATGAAGCGGCAGTGCTGGCGTCGGTGAAGAAGACGGGGCATCTGGTGGTGTGTGACGAGGCGCGCGAGCGCTGCAGCGCCGCGAGCGAGATCGCGGCGATGGTCGCGGATCGCGGCTTCGGGCTGCTCAAGGCGCCGGTGAAGCGCGTGACGGTGCCGAACGTCTGCATTCCGTATGCCCCCAACGCCGAGGCGCGGGTCATCCCGAACGCCGAGAGCATTGCCCGCACGGTTCGCGGGCTCACCGGTCGCGCCGCGGCCGCCTGAGCGGGATTCCATACGCAATGAAGATCACATTGAAGTTGAGCCGCGTCGGCATGAACATGCAGGAGGCCACCATCGCGAAGTGGCACAAGCAGGTGGGCGAGTCCTTCGTCAAGGACGAGGCGCTGTACGAAATCGAGACCGAAAAGGTGACCCAGGAGATCCTCGCGCCCGGACCGGGAAAAGTGCTGGAGATCCTGGTGCCGGAAGGGGAGAACGCCCAGGTCAACGGCGGGGTCTGCGTCGTCGAACTGGCCACCTGAACCGATGACACCGGCACCCGCGGTCAAGGCCTGTGCGGTGGTCCTCGGCGCGGTGCTGAGCGCGGCGGCCGGCGCCGCGGCGCCGATCGACGATACGGCGCTGGCGGATGCCGCGGATGGCCGCAACTGGGCGGCCTACGGTCGCACCTTCAGCGAAGACCACTACAGTCCCCTGACCCAGATCAACGAGGGCAACGTCAGGCGGCTGGGTCTGGCCTGGTCGCTGCCGCTGGACGTGAGCAACTCCATCACCGCGCCGCTTGCGGTCGATGGTGTGGTGTACCTCGGCGCCGGCCACGGCGTCGTGTATGCCGTGGAGGCGCGCACCGGGCGGCAGCTGTGGCGTTACGACGCAAAGGCGCCCGAGGCGGCGGGCAAGAAGCTGCGGGTGGCCTGGGGCATCCGCGGTATCGCCTTCTGGCAGGGCCGCGTCTACACCGGCACCACCGACGGCCGGCTGATCGCCCTCAACGCCCGCGACGGCACCGTGGCGTGGAGTGTGCAGACGGTGGATCCGGACAACGGCTACACCATCACCGGTGCGCCGCGCGCCTTCAACGGCAAGATCATCATCGGTTTCTCGGGCGAGGACTTCGGGTCGGCCCGCGGCTACGTGACCGCCTACGATGCCGCCACGGGCAAGCTCGACTGGCGTTTCTACCTGGTTCCCGGCAGGCCCGGCACGCAGGATGGCGCGGCCTCGGATCCCATCATGGCCATGGCCGCGCGGACCTGGACGGGACAGTGGTGGCAGCGCGGCGGTGGCGGTGCGGCCTGGAACGCCATCACCTACGACCCGGACTTCAACCGTCTCTACATCGGTACCGGCAGCGGCGATCCGATGAACTGGAAGATCCGCAGCCCCGGCGGCGGGGACAACCTGTTCCTGGCCTCCATCGTCGCGCTGGACGCGGATACCGGCCGCTACATCTGGCACTACCAGACCACCCCCGGAGATGCCTGGGACTACGACGCCGCGACGGACATGACCCTCGCGACGCTCACCATCGGCGGCCGGCCGCGCAAGGTGCTGCTGGATGCGCCCAAGAACGGCTTCTTCTATGTCATCGATCGCGAGAACGGCAAGCTGCTCTCGGCCGACAAGCTCGGCACGGTGACCTGGGCCGACCATGTGGACCTCGGCACCGGTCGCCCCGTGCTTGCGCCCGGCGCCCGGTACCGGGACAAGAGCATCGTGCTGTGGCCGAGCTTCCAGGCGGTGCATCACTGGATTCCGCAGTCCTACAGTCCCAGGACGGGCCTGATGTACGAACCCACGCTGGAGATGCCTGCCGAGTTCGGCGATACCGGCGTCGACATCCATGACTTCCATCCGAAGGCCTATACCCCCGAAGCCACCGGCCTGTCCCTCGGGGCCGGCGACGTGCCGGCGGATGCCGGCCGCAGCGTGCTCAAGGCCTGGGATCCGATTGCCAGGCGGGTGCTGTGGAAGGTGGAGACACCCGGCGTCTCGAACGGCGGCACGCTGGCAACGGCGGGCGACATCGTGATCCAGGGACTGGCGGATGGCTACCTGCATGCCTACGCGGCACGGGACGGAAAGGATCTGTGGTCCTACTACGCGGGCGTCGCGGTCACCGGGGTGCCGATCACCTACAGCGTGGACGGCAGGCAGTACATCACCATCACGGCGGGCCCCCTCGGAGGCTCGACCGCCGCTTTCGGTTCGATCTCGGCGCGCTTCGGTTGGGACCCGCGGATCCATCCGCGGCGGCTGCTGACGTTCGTGCTCGACGGCAACGCGAAATTACCGCCGGCACCGCCGCCGCGACCGGCCGTGCCGCTCGCGGCACCGGGCTTCGTCGTCGATGCCACCAAGGCCGCCGCGGGGGCGCGGGAATTCCCGCGCTGCGTGCTCTGTCACGGCATGGGAGTGGTGGCGGGCGGCATCGCGCCGGACCTGCGCGCCTCACCCGTGGTGCTCTCGTCCGAGGCGTTCGCGCACATCGTCCATGACGGCGGACTGCTGGCGCGTGGCATGCCGGGGTTCCCGGAACTGAGCGCCGAGCAGCTCGATGACCTGCGGCATTTCATCCGGCAGACGGCGAACCACGATCTCGCCGGGCCAGCAGGTTCCAGGTCTCGATGACGGAGTCCGGGTTCAGCGAGATGGAGGCGATCCCTTCATCGGCCAGCCAGGCGGCGAAATCCGGATGATCGCTCGGGCCCTGGCCGCAGATCCCCACGTACTTGCCCGCGTTGCGGCAGGCCCTGATCGCCTGGGAGATCAGCGCCCGCACCGCCGGATCGCGCTCGTCGAAATCGGCCACCAGCTGCGGCATGCCTGAGTCTCGATCCAGTCCCAGGGTGAGCTGCGTGAGATCGTTGGAACCGATCGACATGCCATCGAAGTACTCCAGGTACTGATCGGCAAGCACCGCGTTGCTCGGCACTTCGCACATCATGATGATCCTGAGTTCATCGCGGCCGCGCTCGAGGCCGCAGTCGGCCAGCATCCGGATCACGGTCCGGGCCTGGCCGAGGGTGCGCACGAAGGGCACCATGATCTGGACATTGGTGAGTCCCATCTCCACCCGCACCCGCTTCAAAGCCGCGCACTCCATGCCGAATGCCTCGCCGAATTCGCTGCTGATGTAGCGGCTGGCACCGCGGAAGCCGAGCATCGGGTTCTCCTCCTCCGGCTCGTAGCGCGTGCCACCGATCAGCTTGCGATACTCGTTCGACTTGAAATCCGACAGCCGCACGATCACCGGCTTCGGCCAGAAGCTCGCGGCGATGGTCGCGATGCCCTCGGCGAGCTTGTCCTGGTAGAACGCCCGCGGACTGGAATAGCCCCGGGACAGGGACTCCACCGCCAGCTTCAGGTCGGCGTCGATGCGCGGATAGTCGAGGATCGCCCGCGGGTGGACGCCGATGTTGTTGTTGATGATGAACTCGAGCCGCGCGAGGCCCACACCGGCATTGGGCATCTGCGCGAAATCGAACGCCAGCTGCGGGTTGCCGACGTTCATCATGATCTTCACGCCGCAGGGAGGCATCTCGCCGCGACGCACCTCGCTGACCTCGGTCGCCAGGCGGCCCGCGTACACATGCCCGGTATCCCCCTCGGAGCACACCACCGTCACCACTTCGCCATCGGGAATGCGGCGGGTCGCATCCCCGCACCCGACCACCGCCGGGATGCCCAGTTCGCGGGCGATGATGGCGGCATGGCAGGTCCGGCCGCCGCGATTGGTGACGATGGCGCTGGCGCGCTTCATCACCGGTTCCCAGTTCGGATCC
Source organism: Steroidobacteraceae bacterium (assembly GCA_035503515.1). Lineage (GTDB taxonomy): Bacteria > Pseudomonadota > Gammaproteobacteria > Steroidobacterales > Steroidobacteraceae > DAIDKA01. The sequence continues at coordinate 15,254 of DATJTJ010000030.1, read as the reverse complement.
GTCATGTCCGTGACCAGGACGTCGCCGGGCTGGACGCTGTCCATGTCGGCGAGGCCCTTGACCAGCCGCGCCGGACCGGTGCCGATCTTCTGGCCGATGGCGCGACCCTCGGCGAGCACCGCGCCGGTGTCGTTGAGCTTGTAGCGCAGTTCGACCTGCCCGCCGGCCTGGCTCTTCACGGTCTCGGGGCGGGCCTGCAGGATGTAGAGCAGGCCGTCGTTGCCGTCCCTGCCCCATTCGATGTCCATCGGCCGCCCGTAGTGCTGCTCGATGAGCATGGCGTAGCGCGCCAGTTCCAGCACGTCCGCATCGGTGAGCGAGAACCGGTTGCGATCCTCCGCCGCGGTCTCGGTGGTGGTCACGAGCTGGCCGCTCCTGGCCCGGTCGGCGGCGCTGGCAAAGCTCATGCGCTGCAGCTTCGAACCCAGGCTGCGGCGGATGACGGCGAACTTGCCGGCCTTGAGGATCGCCTTGTGGACATAGAACTCATCGGGATTCACGGCGCCTTGGACCACGAGTTCCCCGAGCCCGTAGCTTGCGGTGATGAACACCACATCCGGAAAGCCGGACTCCGTGTCCAGGGTGAACATGACGCCGGCGGCGCCGAGATCCGAGCGCACCATGTACTGGATGCCCGCCGAGAGGGCCACGTCGGCGTGCGTGAATCCCTTGTGGACGCGGTAACTGATGGCACGATCGTTGTAGAGCGAAGCAAAGACCTCCTTGACCTTGTGCAGCACCTGCTCGATGCCCTGCACGTTGAGGAAGGTCTCCTGCTGGCCGGCGAAGGAGGCATCCGGCAGGTCCTCGGCCGTGGCCGAGGAGCGCACCGCAAAACTGGCCTCGCGGTTGCCGGCCACGAGGCGCTCGAACTGGGTGCGGATCGCCGCCTCGAGCGGTTGCGGAAACGGGGTCTGCACGATCCAGCCGCGGATTTCCTCGCCGGCCACGGCCAGCGCCCGCACGTTTTCCACGTCGAGCGCCGCCAGCCGCGCCTCGATGCGTCCGGCAAGGCCGTCGTGCTGCAGGAACTGGCGAAAGGCATGGGCCGTGGTCGCAAAGCCCCCGGGGACCCTGACCCCGACCCCGGACAGCTGGCTGATCATCTCGCCCAGGGATGCATTCTTGCCCCCGACCGCCGCCACATCCGACATCCGCAGTTGCTCGAAGGGGACGACGAGTGCGTCCGCGGGGGACTGGTTGAGCATAGAGTCGGCTCCGGAAGCGGTTAAATCATGGGCCGCAGGCCTCTGCAGGCATTATCATCGCCTGATGCCGAACAGGACAGTATTTTTTGTTTCCGACGGTACCGGTATCACGGCCGAAACCTTCGGCAATTCGATCCTGGCGCAATTCCCGGGAAAACCGCGGCATATACGCCGTCCGTTCGTCGATACCGTGGACAAGGCCTGGGGCGTCGTCAAAGAGATCAATCAGGCCGCGGAGCGCGAGGGCAAGCGGCCCATCATCTTCATCACGCTCATCGACCAGACCGTGCGCGACGTGCTCACCGCCGAAGCGTGCAAGGGCATGGTGCTGGACATGTTCCGCACCTTCGTCGAGCCGCTGGAGGAGGAACTCGGCTGCAAGAGCAACCACCGGGTGGGGCGCTCACCCGATGTCAGCACCAGCGAGGCCTACAACAACCGCATCGACGCCATCAATTTCACGCTGGCCCATGATGATGGGCAGTCGGCCGATAGCCTGAAGGCCGCCGATGTGGTCCTCGTCGGCGTCAGCCGCAGCGGCAAGACGCCCACCTCCCTGTATCTCGCCATGCAGCACGGCATCAAGGCCGCGAACTATCCGCTCATACCCGATGATTTCGAGCGTGGCCGCTTTCCGAGCTGCCTGTCGCCGTTCCGGCGCAAGTGCTTCGGGCTGACCATCGATCCGATCCGGCTCTCGCAGGTGCGCAACGAGCGCCTGCCCGGCAGCAAGTACGCGACGCTGGAGAACTGCCGTTACGAAGTCAGCCACGCCGAATCGATGATGCGCCGGGAAGGCATCGCGTGGCTGTCCTCGACCCACAAGTCCATCGAGGAAATCTCGACCACCATTCTGCGGGACATCCGACCGGACCGTCTGATCTACTAAGGCTTGCCCTTCGACAGGTACAGGGCGATGCTCTTCAGCTGCGCATCCGACACGTCACCGCGGGTGATGGGCGGCATGTTCAGCACTCCGACGCGCGCGGCCCGCTCGACATAGGCGGCGGACAGGTCGTCGCGCTTCTCGAGCTGCGCCACTTTCATGCGGCGGGCCAGCAGGCCCGTGCCCATGCCCACCGGCCCGTGGCACATCTCGCATTTCTGATGGAACAGCTGCTTGCCATCGAGGTCCGCCGCCTGCGCGGTGACGGCCGGCATCGCCGCGAGCGCGATCAGCAGCAGCTGCCTCATGCCCGGCCCTCCCTGCGGTAGCTGCGCGGCCAGATGCCGCTCTTGCCGGGGGAGAGGACGCCGGCCGGGTCGAGCGCATCCTTGATGCGTTCGTTCAGGCGGCGCAGGGCGTGGTCGTTGTAGTCGTAGCAGTCGGCCACCACGTCCATGTAGTCGATGTGGGCCCGGTACTCGCCGTAGCCGTGCTGGCGCGCATCGGCGATCAGCGTGCGCAGGAACGGATCGACGCGCTTCATGAACTCGGGATCATCCAGGTTCAGCAGCACCGCATTGACGTTGAGCAGGTGCCGCTCGCCGAACGCGAAGCTCGCCTGATAGTCCATGCCGAATTCCTTGTAGCGGGCGTAGGTGCGCCGGAACTGTTCCATGGCGAGCCTGCCGGACTGGGTGAGCACGGGTGAGAAGCCGATGTGGCCGCCGCGGCCGCCGAACCAGGCCGCGCTTTGCAGGGGGAAGGTCATCGGCACGCCCATCCAGCCGCCCTGGGTCGGCGCGAAGGCTTCACCGGGCCGCCAGCTGAAGGGCTTCATGCTCATCGGGTTGATGGCCTTGAGCGCCTTCTCCAGGATGTCCAGGTTCGCCTGCACGACGGTCTCGCGGCCGTAGAGGCGCAGGCTGACTCCCCACCAGCCCAGCCCGAACTGCTTGCGGATGGCGCTGATCACGTCGTCGGACAATGAGCCGGGCTTGTCCGTCCATTGCTTGCGGGTGGTGAGGATATTGGCGGCCCGGAACCAGTTGCCGATGGTCGGGGACTGCAGCAGCACGCCTTCGCGGCGCAGCGGGCCGATGGTGTCGATGAGCGGTCCCAGGTCCTCCATGCGATCCATTTCGACATCGAAGCCGCGGATGATCTCCGGTTGCGGCATCAGCCACATGCCCGCCTTGGTGACGATGCCGAAGTTCGACTGCACGAACAGCTGATCCCATGCCGGACCGTAGCCGTACTTGTGGAGTTGCCAGCTCGGCGAATTGCGCATGGCGCCCATGCCGGTGCGCACCACCTCACCGTCCGGCAGCACGACCTCCAGGCCGCACAGGTTGCGCGTGTGCTCGCCGTAGGGCGTGTAGCCGAGTCCCCGGTCCAGCGCGTTGCCGATGACCGATCCCCAGCTGTTGCCGGGGACGGACATCATCAGGGGGATGTTGCGGGTCTGCAGGTAGTCGTACAGGTCGTAGAAGCCGACGCCGGGTTCCAGCAGCACGGTGGCATTCTCGACATCGACCTCGATCTTCTGCATGCGCGACAGGTCGAGGATGATCGAGCCGGCGACGACCGGCGCCGCCGTGCCATAGCCGAGGTTCTTGCCGCGGCTCACCGTCCAGATCGGCACGCGGTGGGCGGCGGCGACGCGCACCAGCGCCTGGATCTGCTCGGTGGTGGTCGGAGCGACCGCGGCATAGGGCCGGTGCCGGTGCGGATCGATGGGGAAGCGATCACTGTACGCGTCGCGGTCCTCGTCGGTCGCGAAAACGGCGGCGGCGCCGACGATATCGCTCATGGCCTTGAGCGTCTTCGCCAGGGTGGCGGCGCTCGCGGGGGTATTTGGCAGGTCCAATGGGGTAGCCCTTAGTCTGATGCGGCCAGTTTCTCTCTGCGGCGCATCATACCTTTCCGGCAGTCAGGGCGGCGACCGTGGCGCTGACCTGCGCATCCAGCGGCGCCTCGCCGTCGATCCGGATGATCGCTTCGTCGGCCCGGGGCGGCTCGAGATCGGCGAGCTGGCTGTCGAGCAGTGTCGCGGGCATGAAATGGTCGCCGCGCTGCTGCAACCGCCGCTGCAGCACCTCACGGCGCACCTCGGGCAGCAGGAACAGCAGTGCCGGCTCCGCGCGCCGCAATCGATCGCGGTAGGCGCGCTTGAGGGCCGAACAGGAAATCACGACGTTCGTCGTACGGGAGGCAATGGCGCGCGCGACGTTGTCGAGGAACGGAATGCGGTCCTGGTCATCGAGGGCCCTCCCCGAGGCCATTTTGGCGATGTTCGCGGCCGGATGCAGGGTGTCGCCCTCGATGAACGTCCAGCCCAGGGCGCGCGCGAGCGCCTGCCCCAGCGTCGATTTGCCACTGGCGGTCACACCCATGACGACGAGGGCCCGGGTCATGGCTCCCGACCGGCGCCGGGATCGAACAGCCGCATGTATTCGGCGCTGTCCGCGCCGCCGAGGCCCGCCGCCACCAGCATCCGGTGCAGGTCGGCGATGAGCGAGGTGAGGGGCATCGGGATGCGGCGGCTGAGTGCGGCCGCCTGCACCGTCTCCAGATCCTTGAGCATGTTGTCGATGCGGCCCGTCGCAGAGAAGTCCCGGCGGGCCATCTTGGTCATGAACTCCTGCAGGATGCGTGAATCCGCGCGGCCACCGGCGAGGGCGCCCGCGATCAAGGTCGCATCCACGCCCATGCCTTCGGCAAACCGGACCGCTTCGGCGACCGCCAAGAAGGTGTTGGCGCACAGCACCTGGTTGACGAGCTTGACGGCCTGGCCCGCCCCCACGGCGCCCAGATGGGTGCGATGACCGGACAGCCGCGACAGCAGCGGCGTGGCGCGCGCCACATCGGCGTCGTTGCCGCCGAGCATGAGGGTGAGGGCGCCGCGAGCCGCCGCGGGCGCACCGCCGGAGAGCGGGGCGTCCACCCAGCCCATGCCCGTCTGCCGCTGCAGCCGCTCGGCGAGCTGCCGGGTGCTCACCGGATCGATGCTCGACATGTCCACCAGCAGCTTCGCGGCGTCGGCCGCCTCGTGGATGCCCTCCGCGCCGAATACCGCCTGCTCGACGATGGCCGCCGTGTTGAGGCTGCAGATGACGAACTCGGCCGCGGCGGTGGCTTCTCGCGCCGATGCCGAGCGCTGCGCGCCGCGCCGCTGCAGGTCGCTGCACTTGTCCGGTGCCCGGTCATACAGGTGCACTTCGGCGCCGGTATCCAGCAGCCGCGCCGCGATGGCCGAGCCCATGACGCCGACGCCGATCACGGCGACGCGCGTCATCGCGCCTTCCGGACCGATGCGCGTTCCACCACCGTCAGCCCGACATCGATGGTCCTGGGTGCATCGCTGGCATCGGCCGCGAGCAGTTCCAGCAGCAGCCGACCGGTACGCCGACCCAGAGCGCGAAAGTCGATGTGGATGGTGGTCAGCGGCGGAATGATCTGCGCACCGATCTCGAAGTCGCCGAACCCCATGACCGAGAGGTCCTCGGGAATGCGGATGCCCCGCCGCTGGCACTCCATGACCATGCCCACGGCGGACAGGTCGGACACCGCGAACACGGCCTCCGGCCGCGGTCTGCATTCCAGGAGCATGCCGGCGACGGCGGCCCCGTGCCCGTAGCTCACCGGCGGCCGTCCGTGCCGCAGCACCAGTGCCGTGGACCTGCCCGCCATCCGCAGCTCGTCCTCGAAGCCGCGTATGCGCTGCTCGCCGCGATGGTCGATGAGGTCCCCTTCGGTGGAACTGGCGACTGCGCCGATGGCGCGAAAGCCGCGGCCGAGCAGGTAGCGGGCGGCCGTGCGGCCGGCTTCGTAGTTGGAGAAACCGATGGCGTGCTGCAGGGGCTGGCGGGGCAGATCGGCGATTTCCACCACCGGAATATCCGCGCCCATCAGCAGGCGCGAAGTGGCGCGCCGGTGCGCGGAGCTCGTGATCACGACCGCCTCCGGGCGCCGTGCCAGCAGGTTGCGCAGCTGCCGGTCCTCCTCGTCCTGCGAATAGTCGGTATAGGCGATCAGCAGGTGATAGTCACGCTCCCGCAGGGCCTCGGTCAGCCCATGCGCGACGCCGGCGAAGTTGGCATTGGTGAGCGTGGGCAGGATCAGGGCAATGAAACCGGTGCGCCGCGTGGCGAGACTGCCGGCGGTGCGATCCGGCACGTACCCCAGGTCGGCGATGGCCTTGTTCACCCGGTCGCGGGTCTGCGGCAGCACCAGCCCCAGATCGCGCACCACCCGCGAGACCGTCATGCGCGAGACACCCGCCAGCCGCGATACATCGCGGATGGTCGGTCGCTGCGGCGGCGCGCGCATGGCCGATGCCTTGCGGCGGCCCGGCTTCGGCGCGGTGGGGGTCACGGCAACGACTCTGCCTCGCTCGGGGTCTGATTGAGCGCCAGGTGCAGCTTGATGAACCGGGAGCGGTCGCCGGCGGCCTCGAGCGCCTCCACGGCGCGCGCGAGCGGGAAGGTGCCGGAAAGGATCCCCGTCACGTCGATCATCCGGTTCACGATCAGGTGCACGGCGAGCCGGAACTCGTCGTGCGCGCGGAATGCGCCGACCAGTTCAAACTCGCGCGACTGCAGCAGGTTCACCGCAACGGGGGCCGTGCCGGCAGGCTGCATGCCGACCTGGACGATACGTCCGCCGCGGCGCAGGACCTTGAATATCGAGGCGAGCGCGGCAGGGGCGCCGGAAGCCTCGAAGGCGACATCGAAATAACCGCCGTCGCGCTCGTACCGCGCGAGCGCCGTCGCATCGGATGCCACGTTCAGGGTATGCGTTGCGCCCATCCGCTCGCGCGCGATCTGCAGCGGCCGCTCCGCCACGTCCGTGGCGAGGATCTCGACGGCTCCCGCGTTACGCGCGGCCCGGATCGTCAGCAGGCCGATCGGCCCGGAGCCGGTGACCAGCACGCGCCTGCCCTGCAGCGGGCCTCCGCGGTTGACCGCATGCAGGCCCACCGACAGTGGTTCGGCAACCGACAGCTGCAACAGGTCCGTATCGTCCGGCACCGGCACGATCTGGTCCTGGCGCAGCACCAGATGTTCGGCAAAGCCTCCCTGGACGTGCGGGTAGCGCCCGGCGCTGCCGAGAAAGAACATGTCGGTGCACAGGTTGCTGCGCCCGGCCCGGCAATAGCTGCAGGTCAGGCACGGCCGGCTGGGATCCAGCGCCGCCTTCATGCCCGGCCGCAGTCCGTTCACGCCGCTGCCCGTCTCGAGCACCACGCCGGAAATCTCATGGCCGAGCGTCATGGGCTCGCGCAAGGCGAAATCGCCGACGGCGCCGCGGTGGTAATAGTGCAGGTCCGAACCGCAGATTCCGCCGAAGGCGACGCCGACCCGAACCTCATCGGCGTGCAGCGGCCGGTCGGCCAGTGAATCGATGCGCAGATCTTTCTTCGCGTGGCAGACGGCGGCGAGCATGGCGGATCACGATGTCGGAACCGATGTGCACGGTAACACAAGACGCGTAAAATGCCACGGGGCAACGCGGACAGCGGGGATCTCGTGAATCTGTTCGATCTTTCAGGCAGGACGGCACTCATTACGGGCTCCGCCCGCGGCATCGGGTACGCGATCGCCGAGGCGCTGTCGCAGGCGGGCGCGCGCGTGGTCCTGAACTCGCGCACGCCGGCAGCCCTGGAGACCGCGGCGCAGCAGTTGCGGGCCGCCGGGCGCGCCGTTGCGACCAGCCCGTTCGACGTGTGCGATCCGCAAGCGGTCGCTGCAGCCGTCGACCGCATCGAAACGACCGTTGCGCCGATCGACATCCTGGTGAACAACGCCGGCATGCAGCGCCGTGCGCCGCTCGAGCAGTTCCGCGACGAAGACTGGCGCGAGCTGATGCGGACCAACCTCGACAGCGTGTACTACGTGAGCAAGGCGGTCGCGACGCGCATGATCGGCCGCGGCCGCGGCAAGATCATCAACATCGGCAGCGTGCAATGCGAGCTGGCGCGTCCCGGCATCGCGCCGTACACGGCATCCAAGGGCGCGATCAGGAACCTGACCAGGGGCATGTGCGCCGATTGGGCGCGGCACGGCCTGCAGATCAATGCCATCGGGCCGGGCTATTTCGCCACCCCGCTGAACAAGGCGCTGGCGGAGGATCCGGTATTCGACGAATGGTTGCGCAAGCGCACGCCCGCCGGCCGCTGGGGCCGGCTGGAGGATCTGCACGGCGCCGCCGTGTTCCTGGCCTCGGATGCGGCCGATTTCGTCAATGGCCAGATCCTGTATGTCGATGGCGGCATCCTTGCCGTCATCTGAAAGGCCGACCATGCCAGCACCTCCGACCGTCCTGCAGCTGTGTCCGTTCTCGGCATACCTGGAAAGTGGACTCAACAGCCGCTTCAGCGTCGTGCGCTGGTTCGAGATGGCGCCCCCTGCACAGACGGCGTGGCTCGCAGGCCACGCCGGGGAAGTCCGGGGGGTCGCCACCGGCGGGCACGTGGGCTGCAGCAACGAGCTGATGCGGGCGCTGCCCGAGCTTGCCCTGATTGCAATCAACGGCGTGGGAGTCGACAAAGTGGACCTGCAGCTGGCCCGCCAGCGCAACGTCCGGGTCAGTACCACCCCGGGCGTGCTGACCGAAGACGTTGCGGACCTGGCCGTGGGGCTCGTCATCGGATTGTTGCGCGGCCTGGCACAGGCGGATGCCTTCGTGCGCGCCGGGTCCTGGGCGGGCGGGGAGCGGCCGCTGGGCCGCAAGGTCAGCGGCCGCAGATTCGGCATCCTGGGACTCGGGCAGATCGGGCGGGCCATTGCCGCACGGCTGAGTGCGTTCGGTCCGGTCGCCTACTCGGGGCCGGCGCGCAAGACGGTCCCTTACACCTATTTCGCCGATGCGGCTTCCCTGGCGGCGGCGTCCGACGTGCTCGTCATCGCGTGTCCCGCGAATGCCTCGACGTACCACCTGGTCAACGCCGAGGTGCTGGCGGGCCTCGGACCGGATGGATATCTCGTCAACGTGGCGCGCGGTGCGATCGTGGACGAGGTGGCGCTGCTCGCCGCACTGGCGCGGGGCGAACTGGCGGGCGCCGCGCTCGATGTTTTTGCGAATGAACCCCATGTTCCGGAAGCGCTGCGCAGCAGCGAGCGCGTGCTGCTGACACCGCACGTGGCCAGCGCCACCGTGGAGAGCCGCACCGCGATGGCCGACATGGTGCTGGGCAACCTCGCAACCCTGCTCGCGCCCGGCTGAGAAACGATCAACTGCAATCAGGATGGAACGTATGGCTAAGAAATCATTGCGTCAGGTGCTGCAGGAAGCCAGGGCGTGCGTCGTCGCGCCGTGCGTCTACGACTGCGCCTCGGCACGCGCCGTCGAGATGGTGGGCTTCCCCGCCATGATGCTGAGCGGTGGCGAGGTCTCGATCGCCATGAACGGCGTCCTCGACTATGGCTTCACCAATCTCACCGACATCGAATGGATCACCAGCCGCATCAGCCAGACCTCGCCGCTGCCGCTGGCGGCCGACATCGAGAACGGTTATGGCGGTCCGCTCGCGGTGTACCGCGCCTGCAAACGCATGGCGCGGGCCGGTGCCACGGCCCTGCAGCTGGAGGATTCCAGTGACATGGAGGAGTCGACGCGGCTGCTGCCCCGGGAACGGTATTACGAGAAGGTGAAGGCCGCCCTGGCGGCACTCGAGGGAACGGACTGCATCCTGATCGCCCGCACCAATGCCGATCCGAAGACCGAGCTGGACGAAGGCATCGAGCGTTGCAAGCAGGCGATCGAACTTGGCGCGCAGATGACCACCGTGGTCAAGCTCAGCAACCTGAGCGATGCGAAGTACGTGGCCAGGCACGTGCCGGGCTGGAAGATGTATCCGGATGTCGCGGGCCGCGACGGCGTCCCGGAGGTGACGGTCGAGGAGATCTATCCCCTGGGCTATAACTTCCTGACCATGCACTACACCCTGAAGGCGGCCATGGATGGCATGCTGGAACACGGCAAGAGGAACTTCGCGCAGCAGGGCAGCCTCTATACCTGCGACAAGAAGGACGCGACCGGCATCTACGGCATGAGTGCCACGCCGCTGTTCGATCCCCGCGGCTACATGGCGCTGGAGGAACGCTTCAGCGGCCGCAGGAAGGAATTCACCATCGTGGGCAACGAGGTCGAGGACTATCCCGAAGGGTTCGTGAAGACGCCCATCACCGACCGCTTCTGAGCGGCGCCGCCGTGCGTTGTCAGCTCACGCGCAACGCACGGTACGGCCGCAGGGCGCTCAGCAGCAGGACGAACATCGTCGGTGCGGCGATGCCCACCACGATGGCGAGTGAATACCGGATCTGGGCCGGATCGTGGAAGATGTGGTCGGTCATCAGGCCGACGACCAGTGGCCCCACCACCAGTCCCACCAGCGTCGTCAGGGTGACGTAGATCGCCGTCAGCTGGGCGCGGGCCCGGTTGGGCACGATCAACTGGATTGCCGTCCCCGCGCACGGATAGGGCATCATGCTCAGGAAAATGGCCGGCGCCAGCATCGCCAGCGCCGCAGGCGCGTTCGGCATGAGCGGCGCCAGCGCCCCGAACAACCCGCAGCCGATGAACCCGTAGGCCGCCACCCGCAGGTGCGCATCGGTCCTGCCGCGGCTGGCCAGCCGGTCACTGAGCCAGCCGGCGACGTAGACGCCGCTGGTGCCGCACACGAGCGTGATCAGACCGAAAGCGAGTCCGATCCGACCGGTGTCCCAGCCGTAACTGCGCTGCATGAATGCGGGCGTCCAGATGAAGAAGGTGTAGGAGACCAGACTCACCATTGCGAAGCCCGCGAACATCGGAATCAGGGCGCGCGCGCGACTGCGCACCACGGTCATGACCTGCGGTACGCTCAACGGCAGCTCGCCCCCCGGTCCGTGCCGTCGGGGCTCCGGCTGCAGCAGGAACAGGGGCACCAGCAGCAGGAACGGTGCGCCGACGATGATGAAGGCGTTCTGCCATGGAGCGAGGTAGCGCAGCGGACCGAGCGCGCTCGCCGGCGCATGGGTCAGCCAGTAGAGCAGTCGGCCGCCGATGATGAACGCCAGCCCCTGTCCCACCGGGGCGCTCATGAGGAAGGCGCTCACGGGGCGGCCGAGGCGGTGCGGCGGGTACAGGTCGCTCAGCAGCGAAAGTCCCGCCGGAGTCAGCGTGGCTTCGCCGACGGCCACGCCGATGCGCGTCAGGAACAGTTGCGTGTAGTTGCGGGCGAGCCCCGAGCCGGCCGCGAACAGGCTGAAGAACCCCAGGCCGTACGCGATGATGAGTCGCCGCTGGTAGCGGTCCGCGAGGGCACCGATGGGAATGCAGGCCGTGATGTAGAAGATGCCGAAGGCCAGGCCCTGCAGCATGGCGAAGTGGGTGTCATCCAGGCTGAATGTCGCCTTGAGCGGCGCCACCGTCAGGTTGACGACGGTACGATCGAACTGCGAGCCCATGGAGGCCAGGGCCAGCAGCACGGTGGCGATCAGGCCCTGAGCTGCGGCGGGCCAGTCCGCGGCCGCTGCGGGCTCTTGAGAAGGTGTCGGCATGTGATGATACCGGTCACCTTAGCATTCCGGCGCGAAACTGACTAGTTGCCGGCGGGCGCGGGCGGCAGCTTCCGGTAGATGATCCGCTGCGCGCCGCGCACCGTGCCGAACAGGGTGCCATCGACCTCGATCGCACCGCAGGCGTAGTTCACTTCAGGAGTGCCGGGTCCCTGGAGCAGGACGCTCACCGCGCCATCGGCGGGCCGGACGCGTGCGATCACCCAGGGCTGCGGACACTGCGGACCGTTGCAGGCGTGAATGGCCTCGACCGTCGTGCGCTGTCCGCCCACCAGCAACGAGCCATCGGCGAGACGATGGATGTTGTCCGGCATGAAATCGAGCGGGATCTCGCGGCGCGAACCGTCGGCAAGCGACAGCACCACGAGCCTGCGTGCGCTCCAGGAACTGGCATAGACGGTCCGGGCATCGGCGCTGGTCTCGAGGCCATTGCCGCCGGAGGTCGCGCCATCCGGCAGCGGCGTAAACCCGCGCCCGGGATCCCATCTGAGGATGCGACCGGTCATCTCGGCGTGCGCCATGCGCGACCAGGCCTGCGGATCCGTCGGATCATAGAAACTGATCACCAGGAAGGCCTCCGCCGGCAGGGGGGTCACGGCATTGGGCAGGGTGTGGGAGGGAAGCGGCGCGCAGTCCAGCCAGCGCAGCCGCGGCCGCGCGCCGCGGGCATCGATCGCGAACAGCTCGATCGCCATGCGGTCGCCGTGATTCGCGGCGTACAGCGTGTGCCGCCGATCCTTCCCTGCCCGCAAGGCCAGTCCATCGAGCGACATGCGTGCCGGATCGGGCGGTCCGCTGCATCCCATGCCGGAGTGGAACGCCGCCGGCGATGCGGGTGCGGGCGGCGGAAAGGCCGCGATCGCCCGCTTGCGCCGGGTGTCGATCAGATACAGGTGGGCCGGCGCCCCGACGTTCATGCCGCTGGCAATCAGCCAGGCAGAGTCCGGGACGGGGACCAGGTCCTCGCTGGCGACCGGCCCGCAGATGTAGTGCAGTCCGTCGCCGGGGGCACAGGGGGCCGTGGCGACCGGCGCGGGGGCCGCGCCGGCGTGCGCTGCGAGGACGGCCAGGCAGCACAGCAGTGCGCCGACCCGAAGGCGGATGCGGGGCAGGAGCTGTTCGAATCGGTAAAAAGAGGAGTGCCACCCGGGCACATGGCCGCGATCCCGTTGTGATGCAGTTTCCGCGGACATTTGCTGCAGTTGCTGCCTCATTGCAGTCGATTCTAAAGGCAAAGCGCGCGGCGTCGGAAGCTGTTGACTCAGCACCCATGGGCATTCATGGCTAGGCTATGAGCGCTTCCGGGCGCTATTCTTGCGGCTTTGGCGGCGGCATTGCCCGCCCGTGAATAACAAGACGCGCCGAACCTCGCGCGAGGAAATCCCACAATGCGTAGCCCGATGATCGCCGTCCTCACCGCCGCGCTGGTCGTGGCCGCAGGCGTAGTCGCCTGTGCCGATTCGCGTGGCGGTGGCAGCGCCGCGAACGGCCGGACGGATCCCGCCGACCTGCCGCAGAATGCCGGCGAATGGCCTTCCTACGGACGTGACTACAGCGAGCAGCGCTACAGCCCGCTCAAACAGGTCAATGCCGACAACGTCAGCCAGCTGGGGCTCGCCTGGTTTGCCGATCTCGCCGAGCGCGGCGGCAGCTACGAAACGACGCCGCTGGTGGCCGACGGCCGCATCTACGTGACTTCGCCCTGGAGCAAGGTGTACGCCTTCGACGCCAGGACCGGCAAGCGGCTGTGGAAGTACGATCCGCACGTTCCCGGCGAATATGCCGTGAAGCTGTGCTGCGGCATCGTGAACCGCGGAGTGGCGCTGTGGCAGAACAAGGTCATCTGGGGCACCCTGGATGGCCGACTGATCGCCGCGGATGCGCGCACCGGACAGAAGGTCTGGGAGATCCAGGCCACCGATCCCCAGAAGTGGTATTCGATCACCGGCGCGCCGCGGGTGGCCGAGGGCCGGATCTTCATCGGCGAGGCGGGTTCGGAGTTCGAGGAGCGCGGCTATCTCGCCTGCTACAGCGCCGATACCGGCAAGCAGCTGTGGCGCTGGTATACGGTCCCGGGTGATCCCGCGAAGGGCTTCGAGCAGCCCGAGCTTGCGATGGCGGCGAAGACCTGGGGCGGGCCGTGGTGGAAGACCGGCGGCGGTGGTACTCCGTGGGACGGTATCACCTACGACCCCACCACCGGCTATGTGTTCATCGGCACCGGCAACGGCGCACCGTGGCCTGCCGAAGACCGCTCTCCGGGCCATGGCGACAACCTGTTCACGGCCTCGGTCGTCGCCCTCGACGCCAGGACCGGCAAGTACGTCTGGCACTATCAGGAGACTCCGGCCGAGAGCTTCGATTTCGACAGCACCGCGCAGCTGACCACGGCCGACCTCGTGATCAACGGCGAGAAGCGTCACGTGGTGATGCACGCGCCCAAGAACGGCATTTTCTACGTGCTCGATGCCAGGACCGGCAAGTTCATCTCGGGGCAGAAATTCGTGCCCTCCGTGAACTGGATGAGCGGCTTCGATGCCAATGGCAGGCCGATCCTCAATCCCGATGCCAACTACGCGAAGACCAACAAGGGGTTCTATCTCGTCGGGTTCCAGTCCCATGTCTGGAATCCGATGTCGTTCAATCCGGAGACCGGCCTGGTGTACCTGCCGACCAACTACGGCAGCTATCCGTATGTCGCCGAACTCGGCGCCAAGATGGGCAACCAGCTGCTGGGCATCAATATCCGCAAGCGTCCGGAAGGGACGCCGCCGACGCTCGAGGGGCCGCGCTCCTACCTGCAGGCCTGGGATCCGGTGCACCAGAGGCAGGCCTGGATACAGACCGAGGGCACCAGCCGCGCGGGCACCATGACCACTGCCGGCAACCTCGTGTTCCAGGGCACCGCCCAGATGCGCTTCAACGCGTACCGCGCCGACAACGGCCAGAAGCTCTGGAGCGCCGATACGCAGGCCACGATCACGGGCGGCCCGGCGAGCTACGAGCTCGATGGCGTGCAGTACATTGCCGTGGTGGCCGCCGGCCAGGGTGGTTTCGGCGGTGGCAGTTACTGGGCGCCGAACTATGCGCGGCTGCTGGTCTACAAACTCGGCGGCACGGTGCAGCTGCCCGAAAAGGTGGCCTACACTCCGCCGCCGCTGAATCCGCCGCCGAACTTCGGCACGGCCGCCTTGCACGAGCAGGGGGAAAAGCAATACACGGCCCACTGCGCCGGATGTCACGGCAACAACGCTCCCGGCGGTCGCCAGGTGAGCAGTCTGTTCCCGGACCTGAGGTATGCCGGCGCCCTGTGGAGCCAGGATGCGTTCAATGCGATCGTCCTGGGCGGCGCACTGCAGGACAACGGCATGGTGTCCTTCGCCAATGTGATCTCGCCCCAGGACGCCGAAGCGATCCGCTCCTTCGTCGTGACGCAGTCCAACGAGGCCAAGAACGCGCCACCGGCGCCTCCCGGCGGGCCCTTCGGGCCGGGTGGTCCGCCAGCGGGAGCTCCCGCGGCGCCGGCCGCGGCACCGGCACCCGCCCTGCACCAGTAGCGGTACTTTGCAGTCCCCAAACGGCCGCCGGCATCATGCCGGC
>DATJTJ010000029.1:0-14276 GCA_035503515.1 Steroidobacteraceae bacterium | reverse complement strand
AGGAGGTGTCGAGCAGGCTCACGGCCTTGTCGGGCAGCTGGCGGTCGGCGATGTACCGGTGGGAGAGCTTCACGGCGGCCTCGAGGGCGCTGTCCAGCACCAGCACCCGATGGTGCTTCTCCATCGCCGAGACGATGCCGCGGAGCATCTGGGTCGCCTTGAGCTCCTCCGGTTCCTCGACCTTCACGGTCTGGAAACGGCGGGTCAGCGCCGGATCCTTTTCGATGTACTTCTTGTACTCGGCCCAGGTGGTCGCCCCGATGGTGCGCAGGGTGCCGCGCGCCAGGGCGGGCTTGAGCAGATTGGCGGCATCGCCGGTGCCGGCGGCACCGCCCGCGCCGACCAGGGTGTGGACTTCATCGATGAACAGCACGATGGGCCGCGTCGAGGCCTGCACCTCGTCGATGACCTGCCGCAGCCGCTGCTCGAACTCCCCCTTCATGCTGGCGCCGGCCTGCAGCAGCCCGACATCGAGCGTCAACAGCGACACGTCCTTGAGCATCGGCGGGACGTCCCCCCCGGCGATGCGGCGCGCGAAGCCCTCGACCACCGCCGTCTTGCCCACCCCCGCCTCGCCCGTGAGGATGGGGTTGTTCTGCCGCCGCCGCATCAGGATGTCGATGATCTGCCGGATCTCATCATCGCGGCCCACGACCGGGTCGATCTTCCCCGCCTTGGCCTGTTCGGTGAGATTGAGGGTGAATTTCTTGAGCGCCTCCTGCTTGCCCATCTGCGCCGGGGCGAGCGCCTCGCTCGCCTCTCCGGGTTCGGCGCCGGCGGCGAGCGCGCTGCCGTCGTTCGCCGACAGGCCGGCTTCGGGTGACCCCGCCGTAATCTGCTCGAACTCATCGGCCAGCTGATCGGGCTTGACGGTCTCGAACTCGCGCGACACGCCCAGCAGCACGCTGCGCAGGTTCGGGGTCTTGAGCAGGGCCAGCAGCACGTGGCCGGTGCGGATCTGGTCCGCGCGGAACTTCAGGGTCGCCCACACCCAGGCGCGCTCCACGGCATCCACCAGGTGCGGGGACAGGTCGGAAATCGCCGTCGCCCCGCGCGGCAGACGGTCGAGGCTGGTGGTGAGGTCCCGCGCCAGGCGGCTGGCGTTCAGGTCCAGCGCGCGCACGATGCTGTGCAGATCCGAGTTCTGCAGCTGCAGCACCTGGTGCAGGAAGTGCACCAGCTCCACGTAGGGGTTGCCCCGCAGCTTGCAGAACACCGTGGCGCCCTCGACCGACTTGTAGGCCAGGCTGTTGAGCTTGCCGAACAGCGCGGCACGACTGATATCGCTCATGATGTTCCCCCCGCGGCGCGCGGCACGGACACCGCGGCATACTCAGATCCCTCGATGACGGCATCCCGGGCGACTCCGGAGCGCGACCCCAGCCAGCTGGTCCAGCCGAGCCAGCCGCTCTCCCCCAGCCGCACCGGCGGAATGTCCTCGGGCCGCAGCAGCAGCCGCACCTGCCAGGACCACTCCTCGTTGGTGTACAGGCGCACCAGCGCCTTGAGCTGGCTCAGGCCCCGCGCCCCGGGCAGGAAGTTCACGAAATCCCCGATCGCGAGCGGCCCGAGCACGATCTCGAACCGCGACTGGCACTGCCAGGTACTCGCGCCGAGGGTTGCGGACAGGCCCAGCGTCGCGTACCCGGGATCGGCGCCCAGCCGGCAGCGCGCCTCCTCGGGGATGTCGAGCCAGCCGCCGACGAACTGCACCAGCTGCGCCGCAAGCTCGAAGTACTCCGCGATGATCCGCTGCAGCGATTCGGCCGAGCGGCTCTGCGGACCGAACAGGCCCGAGCGCGCGAGTTTGGCGTAATCCGGAACGCTGTCGCGGTCCTGCGCGGCGGGCGCGCCGAGCCCGACCAGCGCGCCCGCGAACAGCCGGAACCGATCGACGTCGGGGCGGTCGAAGCTGGTGCAGGGATCGAGGTCGGCCCAGGCGCGATAGAACAATGAAGTGAACCGGTGCTGGAAGGCATTGATGAAGGCGCCCAGGGTCGGATCGTCGAACTGGAACTCGCGCGCGTAGGCGAGCTCGGTGAGGTGCAGCGGCAGGGCGCCGTTGGGACCGAACACCCCGAAACCGTGCTGCACGACCCGCGTCACGCCATCCTCCCCGGGCTCGGCGCTGGCGAGCTCCGAGGGCGCGAAGTACAGGTGCGGCCGCTGCGCGATCCGGATGGGATCGTCGGCCGCCTTGCGCGACTCGCCCAGCCGCGGACGGTCCCGGTGGGCCTGCTCGAGGCGCCGCAGCGCCGCGAACAGCGTGTACTGCGTCGGCTGCGCGCGCAGGTCCTCGAGATCGGCGCTCACAGGATGTGCCTCGCGCCGACGCGCGCCGGCCACTGCCGGATCTCGCCGCGGCTCGCGGACAGCAGGCGTAGCTGGGTGAACGAATTGAGGCTGACATAGCGCCGGAAGAAGCGCTCGAGCGCGGCGCCCAGCGGCAGCACCCCGATGCCCTCGAAGGCGCCGTCATCCAGCGTCAGGGTGATCTGCAGGCCGCGTCCGTGGCTGATCGGCCCCGGGATCGGCATGCGCCGCACGACCGGCGCGAAACTGACCTCCTTGAGGCCCTCGATCTGGCGGGCCGCGACACTGTCATGGGCGTCGGCGTACAGCGCCAGGAAATCGCGCAGCAGTTCGGTGCCCGCGGACTCGATCGAGAGGTAGTTGAGCGACAGGTGACTCACCAGGCGCCAGGTGCCCTCGCCCCAGGCCGGCGCCGCCCGGGGCAGGGTCGGCCCGGTGATGCACCGGATGGCGGCGATCGGCGCACCCGATTCCAGCAGGAAATCGGTGCGGCCCTTGCCGAAGCCCACGTGGATGGGCAGGTCGCGGTTGGTGCACAGGGTATCGACGTCGACTTCGGTGGCCTCGCCGCTCTCGAACCGCTGGCCGCTGTCGGTGACGGAGATGAAGCACTCGGTCCCCAGATAGCTGGTGCGCTCCCCGGTGCGCGTCTGGCGCGGGGAGGCGAGGCGCGGCCGGCGCTGCAGGGTGTAGTAGGCCCGCTCCTCGCTGGCCGCGGAGCGGTGCGCCGCGGAGTAGAACGGCGCGACCGCGAAGTTCTCGCCGCCCGGGCCGATGCCCGTCACCTTCTCGATGCCGTAGACCTCGAAGTCCTGGGGCCGGTTGCGGTCCGGGAGCACGTGATAGTCGACTTCGCGGCCGCGCAGGGCGATGCGCCCGCAGCTCTTCGGAAAGAGGTTGACCGCCGGGGTGCAGTTGAGGCGGAACTGGCCCGCGTCGACGGCGTTCTCGAGCGTCGGCTGGATCCGATCCAGCAGCAGCGTGATCTCCACTTCGCCGCTCGCGCAGCCGCGCAGCGCCGGCGCCAGGCCACACAGGCCGAAGAACATGAAGCGCTCCGGCAGGATGAAGTATTCCTGCAGCAGCCGGAAGCCGCCGAAACCGGCCTGCGGAACCGGCAGCAGCGCCTCCGCGTCGTCGAAACCGACCTCCGTCACGGCGGTGCGCGGCAGCGCCGTCTCCTGCCCCGTCAGCGGCAGCGGCCGCACGCGCACGCCGAGGCAGTTGGCCTGGATCTGTTCGTACAGGCGCGAGGCGACCCCGGGGGTGGCCTTCAGATGGAATATCAGTGAGTCCAGCGGCAGCGCGGCGAACGTCGCCCCGCCACTGCACGCGAGCCGCAGGCGCAGCGCGGCCCTGGTGTGCGAGTCGACCTTGAGTCCCTGGGCACTGAGGGCGCCGGCGCCGGAGATGTACTTCGCCTCGGCGACGCCGACGGGCCACAGCGTGACCTCCTGCGAGGTGCGGAATTCGCAGGCGGTGCGTTCGCCCTTGCCCAGGGGGGTTTTGAGGGAACTGCCCCGGGCGATGCGCACCCCGGTCTTGAGCGAACCCTCGTCCAGGTCGGGCTGGAATTCGACGATGGCGGCGGCCGGCACCGGCGCCTGGAAGCCCGGGTAGACCATGTCCAGCAGGTGCTGCGTGAACTGCGGCTGGCGCGCGTCGAGTTTGAGCTGGACCCTCGCCGAGAGGAACGCGAAACCCTCCAGCAGCCGCTCGACGTAGGGATCGGAGCACTCCAGGCCATCGAGGCCCAGGCGCGCCGCGACCCGCGGGTACTGGCGCGCGAACTCCGCGCCGCTCTCGCGCATGAACTGCAGCTCGCGGTTGTAGTACTCGAGAAGCCGTGGATCCATGGCCCGTCCCGCGCGGCTAGCCGCCGCGTGCCTCGGCAATCGCGATATCGCCGCTGACCATGTCGATCCAGGTCCGCAGCTGCAGGTGCTGCGGGTGCGGCTGGCCCCACAGCTCGGCTTCGATGGCGAACTCGAGGGTGCCGTCGGTGTGCGCCTCGTCGGCCTCGAGCGGCCGCACCCGCACGTTGCGCAGGCGCGGCTCGAAGCACTCCACCGTGCGGCGCAGTTCCGCGGCGGCCTCGGTCGGATTGATCGAGGAGACCATGCGCCCGGCGAAGGACGGCAGGCCATAGTTGAGCACCGAGGTGGGCACCTCCGCGAAAGGGCCGAGATCCTGGGTGGAGTCGAGATTCAGGGAATTGAACAGCCACCCGAGGTCGCGCAGCACGCACTCGCGCAGCTTCGCGCGCGAGAGCTGGCGACGCTCGGAGGATTCCAGTTCCACGTTGGGGATGGAGGTCGCCTCCAGGGTCGCGAGGCTCTGCAGCGTCACCCCCTGCGGGGCCCCCGCCGGCTTCAGGATCAGGGCCCGCAGCTGCGACGGACTGACGTGGGCGCGGGAGGCCGTGAACTTCAGTTCGACAGTCTCGCCGGCCTGTTCCTCGGAGCGCAGCGACAGCCCCTGGGCGCGCAGGATATCGAGCAGCGCCGGCAGCGGCAGCTTCACGCGTTCCAGGGCCGCGGGGTCCACGCGGACGGTGATCAGCGCGATGGTGCGCTCGTCATCCAGCAGCCGGTCCAGCAGCGCGGGTTGGAGTCGGTCGTTGAGCGAAAGATCCACCATGCGCGGCCCCTCAACCGGCCGGGGGGTGCAGCAACAGCTCGCGCACTTCGAGCAGCGGGGTCTCTTCGGCGCTGGTCGCGAGCACGCGCTGGCCGAGGCCCGCGTAGGCCTCCTCCCCGATCCTCGCCCACTCGGTCCGGCGCGCCAGGCGCAGCGCCGCGTCCGCGGCGGTCTCGCTGCCGGGGTAGCGCGTCGGGATGAAGCCCGCCGCCTCCCCGCCGTTGGCCCAGGTGAATTCCGCGGGCAGCCACACCAGGTCCCGCAGGTCCGCGGGCGGGGAGATCCGGACGCTCGCGCAGCGGGCAAAGGGCACCCAGTAGTAGCCGCCGTTGAGCAGCACCTCCAGGATCGGCCCCAGGCGCGAGTCCGCATCCGCGATCCAGTCGAAGGCCGCGCCATTCAGGGTGCCGCCGCTGGTCGGGGCGGCCTCGAAGGCCTCGGCGCGGATGGCATCGGCCTGTGCGCCGCGGCCGGCGGCATTGGCGGCCAGGGCCTGCACCAGCAGCGCGATCCAGGGCTCCGGATCGCCGAAGATCAGCGGCGAGCGTTCGCCCCGCAGTACCGAGGCCCGCAGGCGCTCACACTGGATGGCGCTGCGGTAGGCGTGCACCATCGGCAGGGCGCTCGCCTCCATCTCCCCGATGACGGACAACTGGGTGACGGCGCGGTCCCAGTCGCCCATGACCATGAGCAGCTGCGCGAGGAACACCCGCGGCTTCGCGTCCGCGGGACTGCGCCGGACCTGCTGCTGCAGATCCGCCAGCGTTCCGGCCAGGTCGCCGGCGCGCAGCTTCTCCTCCAGGGCCACCGCGGGCGCCTAGTACTTGACGTTCTTGGCGACGTCCCAGGAAAAGTTCGCGTTCTCGCCCTTGGCGCCCTTGTCGCTCTGGGTCCAGTACTCGGTCTTCACCTTCACGAAGTTCAGGGCGAAGGTTTCCGAGGGCATGTCGGTGCTGCCGACGGAATGGCCGATCTGGTAGTTCGACACGAACACGCCTTCCAGGTCGATGGTCAGGTACTCGAGGGGATTCTCACCGGCCTTGCGCAGCGTGAGTTTGCCCTTGGCGATGTGCTTGCCGTTGGCGCAGGCCAGCTGGATGGTCGGCGAGGACTTGTCCACCTTCTTGGTGATGTGGATGTCCTGGATGTCGACCTTGCCGGTGCCCGAACCCGTACCACGGTGACCGGAGCCGGTCTGCGCCAGTCCCCAGGAGAACGACTCGATGTCGATTTCCCCCTTGTGCTTGTCGTCGGCGGACTCGCCCTTGATCCCATCCAGCATCAGGAACATATCAGCGGCCATAGCGGCTCTCTCCCGGTTCCGAATTGTTTGAATGAACTTAAGCCAGATTCACATGCGCGGCGGCGATCACGCCGCCTTCTGCGACGGCAGACGCGAAACGAGGCTCAGGGTCACGTTGACGCCCTCGAGCTGGTAATGCGGTCGCAGGTGGAAATGGGCGCTGTAGTAGCCCGGGTTGCCTTCGACCTCCTGGACCTTCACTTCGGCGCCCGCCAGCGGTTTCTGGGCCTTCAGCGTGTCGCCCGCGTCCTGGGGATTGCCGAGCACGTAGCCCTTGATCCAGTCCGAGAGGAAGCGCTCCATGTCGGCGCGCTCCTTGAACGTGCCGACCTTGTCGCGGACCATGCACTTCAGGTAGTGCGCGAACCGGCAGCTGGCGAACAGGTACGGCAGGCGCGCGGACAGGCGCGCATTGGCGGTGGCATCCGGGTCGGTGTACTCCGTCGGCTTCTGCAGCGACTGCGCGCCGATGAAGGCCGCGATGTCGGTGTTCTTGCGGTGGATGAGGGGCATGAGCCCGCAGTTGGCGAGCTCCGCCTCGCGTCGATCGCTGATCGCGATCTCGGTGGGGCACTTCATGTCCACCCCGCCGTCGTCGCTCGGGAAGGTGTGCACCGGCAGTCCCTCGACGGACCCTCCCGACTCGACGCCGCGGATCTGCGAGCACCAGCCGTAGAGTTTGAAGGAGCGGTTGATGTTCACGGCCATGGCGTAGGCCGCATTGGCCCAGGTGTAGCGGCTGTGCTCGCCGGAGCCGGTCTCCTCCTCGAAATCGAACTCCTCCACCGGCGAGGTCTTGGCGCCGTAGGGCAGGCGCGCCAGGAACCGCGGCATGGCGAGGCCCACGTACTTGGCATCGTCCGACTCGCGCAGCGAGCGCCAGGCGGCGTAGTCCGGTGCGCCGAAGATCTTGGCGAGGTCGCGCGGATTGGCCAGCTGCTGCCAGGAGTCCATGCCCATCAGCGAGGGGGCGGCCCCGGCGATGAACGGGGCGTGGGAGGCGGCCGAGATCTGCGCGATCTGTCCCAGCAGTTCCACGTCCGGCGGGGTGTGGTCGAACTGGTAGTCGCCGACCAGGCAGCCGTACGGCTCGCCGCCGAGCTGCCCGTACTCCTCTTCATACAGCTTCTTGAACAGCGGGCTCTGGTCCCAGGCCACGCCCTTGTACTTCTTCAGGGTCTTGCCGACATCCTTCTTGGAGATGTTCATGACCCGGATCTTGAGCATCTCGTCGGTTTCGGTGTTGTTGATGAGGTAGTGCAGGCCGCGCCAGGATCCTTCCACCTGCTGGAACCGCTCGTTGTGCAGGATGAGGTTCACCTGGTCCGAGAGCTTGCGGTCGATCTCGGCGATGATGGCCTTGATGGTGCCGATCACGTCGTCCGACACCACCGCCGTGTCGCGCAGCGCCTGCTCGGCGAGCGTGCGCACGGCCGTCTCGACCTCGGAGCGCGCCCGATCGGTCTTGGGTTTGAATTCCTTCTGCAGCAGTGACCCGAGCTGGTCTTCCGCGATGCCCGCGGCACCCGCCGCGCTTTCCGTCTTTGCTTCCGCCATGATCGTCTCCTCCCTGCTGCCCCTGGTTAGTTGCCGCTTTCCGGTGGCTTGGCTTTCTCGGCCAGTGATTTCAGCAGCGCCGGATCGTTCAGCACCTTGGAGATCAGTTCCTCCGCGCCGGACTTGCCGTCCATGTAGGTCACGAGGTTCGACAGCTGCGTGCGGGCATCGAGCAGCTTGCTGAGCGCGTCGACCTTGCGCGCCACGGCGGCGGGCGAGAAGTCATCCATGCTTTCGAAGGTGATGTCGACGTTGAGCTGGCCTTCGCCGGTGAGGGTGTTGGGGACCCGGAACGCCACCCGGGGCTTCATCGATTTCATGCGCTCGTCGAAGTTGTCGACGTCGATGGACAGGAACTTGCGCTCGTCCACCGGCGGCAGCGGCTCGGCCGGATCCCCCGACAGGTCCGCCAGCACGCCCATCACGAAGGGCACCTGGACCTTCTTCTGGGCGCCGTACAGCTCCACTTCGTACTCGATCTGGACCCGCGGCGCCCGGTTGCGGGCGATGAACTTCTGACTGCTTGGCTTTGCCACGACGATTCTCCTGAAATCCCGCTAACTACCCCTCATCACGGATGCCCCCGATCAACTTCACCTGCGTGAGGCTGTCCGGGGCGATGTCTGCCAGTACTTCCATGAAGTTCTTCGATACCAGGCGCTTGGCGCGTTCGAGCAGCAGCGGCACCGGGCTCGAAGGCTCGTTATTCTGGAAAAATGCGGCGACCGCATCTATAGCGCGAATCGCATCCGCGCGCGACTTGATTTCACCGACCGCGACGACCGCCGTGGCGCCCCCGGCGCCCGCGGCCGCCTCACCGTTTTGGTGCACCCCGGCTCCGCCGGGCTGGTGCGCCGCCAGAACCTGTTCGATCCGCGACAGCGGCTTGATCAAGGGATCGAAATCGGGGGACGATTCGAAGCCGCTTTGCGTCTGCATGGTCGTGACGATATTGCGCAGTGCAGAAAGAGCGGCCCGGACCTGCCCGAACCGCGCTTCGAGTTCCTCGGGCGGGGCCCCGGAGAGGGTCGCCTCGATCTGCGCCGCATTGGGCGCGGCGGCATCGGTTTCCGTGGGCGTCAGTTGCCCCGCGGCCAGTTCCACGTCCCGCAGACTCACCGACCCGAGCTGTTTTTGCGCTGCAATGGGACTACGGCGGAGCGCGTCGACGATGGCCATGCGGTCCGCGAAGCAGTTGAGCGCATTCTTGCGCAGGATCGCGTCCTCATCGACGCGCGGGAAGGTCAGATCCCAGCGCTGCGCCAGCCAGATATCGGCCACGGTCAGCACGCTGCAGAACGCCGGCAGCCCGTCCAGTCGCAGGGCGGCGGCGGCGAGATGCGCCAGCAATCGCAGGTCCCGGCTCTTGTTCAATGCCTCCAGCGCCCGGTCCCGGACCTCCCGCCACGCCGTATCCGAAGGCAATGGGGTCACGCTGCCGAAGATCCGGTAGGCATCGAACGAGGCCAGGAGCTGGGAGTCCTCCAGGTCCTCGCCGCAGGGCGCGGCCGCGGACAGCGGTTCGCTCAACGCCTCGATTTCCTGACCCATGGGCTTCGTCGCTCGTCACGCCTGGCTGGAGGGACTTTCCCGAGGCGCAATTTGCCGTAGTGCAGCATCGCGTCCGGGGTTGCAAAGTAGTGTAGCAAAGCGTTCGACAGCGTCGTGCAAGATTCGCGTTGCCGTATAGTCAGCACACCCGCCCGGGGAAACACAAACATGAGCAAGTTCGGTAGCTGGGTCTGCGGCATCAATCCGGAAGTCGAGGATCTGGACGACGGCACGATGGTCCGGGGTCTTTCGCAGCGACCGTGGAGTCGGCTGGGACTGACGGCCGATTCCTTCAGGCCGATCAGGGTCGGCCACCTCGATGAAAAGAAGAAGAATGCCCAGGGACACTGGGAGACCGTGAGTTCGATCCCGCTGTGGCGCTACGAAGGCCGCTGGCAACCCGCGATCATCTTTCGTTCCAGGAGATTGGAGCTGGACTATGACGGGGGCGTGGACGCCTACCACCCTCCCACGGCCCAGCATCCGAACGGCCGCGGCCCCGGGCTGGGCCGGGACGCCCTGGGCAACGCGTCCAGCAGTTCGAGGACCGCCTACAATCCGCAGCATCCCGGGGCGCTGATCAACGGCAAGACCTGGGACCACCAGGACAACACGCCGTGGTGTGGCATCGCGGTGAATCCGACGACCAAGCAGCCCTACCTGCAGGGGGTCTCCGACCCCAAACCGGGCTTCTATGTCGCGAAGTCCGCGCTGATCGATCCGACGTGGAAGGCCAGCGACCCGCGCCGGTACGTGGACGCGACCACCATACCGTTCCTGGTGCTCTACAAGTCGATCGGTGCCCTCGGCATCATCCAGGGCGATTACGCGGCCGTCGTGGTCAACGGTCCGCACCCGCGGGTGGCCTTTGCCATCGTCGCGGACGCCAAGGGTTTCGGGCACGGCGAAGGATCGCAGGCACTGCTGAGCTCACTGCTCAACAGGGATGCGACCTCGGCGATCGACACGGCCCAGGGCCTGGACATGATGTTCATCTTCTTCCGCAGTTCGGCCGTCTATCTCACCGGCGCCAATCCGGGCCATCACTGGAGTTCCTCCTGGACCCGCAGCGATGTGGAAGCGCGCGGCCAGAGATGCTTTCAGGAATGGGGCGGGATGAGGCTCGCCACGGAACTCTTCGGCAGGATCTAACGATGACCACGTACTTCTCGGATCAGCCCTTTCATACCAAGTACCAGGCGCGGGCCGGCGATACCGTGGTGAACCTCGCCTCGCGACGCGGATTCTCCAACCCGGGGCCACTGGTGGCCTATCCGCCCAACCGCGCACTGCTTGCCCGCAAGTTCGGGCCGAATTTCCTCGCCGTCAGCCAGGAGTTCCCGCTGTCCAACGGCGACCTGTTCTACCTGCCGTGGCGCGAAGAGGCGCTGCGCAACCTGGTGAACGTCTTCGAGAAGCTGATCGCCGACACCCGCAAGGACTCCGATGACATGATCCAGGGCCTGATGAAGGACAAGGAGGAACTCGAGTCGTTTCTCATGAAGCTCGACATCATGGCCGTGGCCTCCGGCGCCGTCATCGGCACGTTCGCCGCGGCGGGCGTCTATGCGGCCGAACTCAAGGGCGTGGAGAGCGTCTACCTGACAAAGATCATCAAGAGCGACGTCGGGGACTTCCTGCTCGGCAGGTTCCTGAACGTGGGAGGCGTCGTATCGGTGGCGACCGATGCGCCCTCGGCGACCCGCAAGCGCTGGGATTCGCTGCGGCTGCTGGTACGCCATACGTTGAACGTCACCAGCCCTTCGTACTGGGCCTCGATCATGGTGGCGATCTCGCAGGGCGATGCCGACATCTGGTGGTCCGGCCCCGACCACATCGCGGCCGACAAGGCCCGCGAGATCGCCGCGCACGCCAAGAGCGAGATCCAGAACTTCCAGAACGGCGTCAACGCCGCAAAAAGACAGCTGGCGCTGCCGTTCTACCGGCACCGGATGTGACTACGGATCACGGGTCGCGAACCTCGATCGGCGCGACGGATAACCTGCCCGGCTGACCACTGCGCAGGACTTGCGCAGAGTCGGGGAACAACTGCACGCCGGCTTTTTCAAGAGCGTCGGCCACCGATCCGCGCCCCGCGGCGCGCTGGTCCGCAATGCGGTTCGCCAGCGTCTGCGCCAGCATCTGAACCATGGCCCCGAAGTCCTCACCCGGCATCGCCTTCAGGGCCTCGAGGGCCTGCCGGGTCGTGACGGGGTTGAGCACCACCGCGGTGCTGAGCCGGTCATACAGATCCGCACCCGAGACGTACCGGGCTTCCTGTTCCTGCAGGTCCGTCGAACGGCCGAACTTCCGACGTCCATCGGCCAGGGTGTGCAGCGCTTCATCCACCTGGCCGGCCATGAACTGCGATCTCGCCCGACGTGCATAGGCCAGGGCCGCGATCCGGGGCACTTCCACCGTGGCGTAGGCGCTTCCGGGCGCGGCCCGGAGCAATGCCGCACCGGTCTTTGCCGCCCCCTCGACATCACCCTCGATGGCCTGGGTTTCGAACTGTTCCTTCAGCACCTCGAGCTCGACGCGCTTGCCCTGCACGGGACGGCTCTCGCGCGGCATTTGCGGTTCGGCCGCCGGCTTGGGTTGCGACGCAGGCGCGACCGGAAGCGGCGGTGGCAACGCCTTCTGGGGCGCGGCGATCGGGCGGGCGGCGGCGACCGCGGGTCGCGCCGGTTGCGAGTGGAATGTCGAAATCCAGGACGAGACGGTCTGCTGGATCTGGGCGCCCTTCCACACCAGAGCGCCTGCCAGCGCCGCCGCGGCGACCGCCGACACCGTGCTCACGATCCACAGTTTCGAGCGCGGTCCCGCGGACAGCAGCTGACCGGCCAGCTCGTCGATGCTGGCACAGCGGTCGACGCGGCGAAATGCCAGTCCCGCCTTCAGGGCACGCCATTGCGTTCGGGACAGCCTGCGGATCGGTCGCGGCTCCAGCCCCATCTGGAACGCCTTGACGGCATCGATGCGCTGGTACGGGTGCAGGCCGCTCAGGAGCTCATAGGCCACGCATGCGAAGGAGTAGACGTCATCCCTGACGTCGGGATTTTCGCCCTGCAGCAGCTCGAAGCTGGCATACGCCGGGGAGACGGCGCCCAGTTGCCCGGCATCGAACAAGGTCGTATCCGCTTTTTCAAGCGCCAGGGAGGGCGCCGCCCGGGCGATGCCGAAGTCGAGCACCTTGACGCGGCCATCGCGCTCGAGAAAGGCATTGCTGGGCTTGAAGTCGCAGTGGATGATTTCGCGCTGGTGCGCGTAGCTCAGGGCCGCCGCCAGCGCCCCGATGATCTCCCGCGCCGGCCCCAGCGGAATGCCGCCGTGCCCATCCTCCTTCACGACCTGGTCGAGGGAGCGCCCCGACAGCAGTTCCATCACCATGAAGACGTTGCCGCCATCCCGGTCGAAGTCGTGCACGGTCACGATGTTGGGATGGGCCAGCCGCTGTGCCTTGCGCGCCTCGCGCTGCAGGCTCTTCACGGCCAACGGATGCTTCTTGAAGGCCTCGCTGAGGATCTTGATGGCGACGTAGCGGTCCTTCATGTCCCCGCGGTTGCGGTCGAAGGCCTTGTAGACGACTCCCATGCCGCCGTGCCCGAGCTCCTCCACCAGCACGAACCGGTCGCGCAGCACGGCGCCGGGATACAAAGGTGCTCCCACCTCGTTCAGGGCATCCGCTTGACCCCATGAACCCGTTGAACCCGAGCCGGTCTGTAGAGCAGCGGTGCCGGACACGGGTGCCGTGCCGGTCGGCGCATTCGTGCCGGTCGAGTTGGCGGCGCGTTCCGGTTCGAACGAGGCTGCTTCGGCCCATCCCGGCCCCGGCGCCGGAACCCGTATTTTCGTCAGATCGAACGTCGGCGAGGTGATCTCGAGGATGTCGGCCTTGATGTTCGATTGCAGCCGCGGGTTGATGACATTGGCGCGCCGGCAGGCGTCCGTCAGTGCGATGAACTCCTGGCCCAGCTGCGGCTCCCGCGACAGCGCATTGCGTATCATGCTGCGCAGTTGCGACTCCTCCAGCTCCCCGGAGCCATATGCCGCGAACTGCCGCTGCAGTTCGGAAACGCCCATCGCAAGATCTCCCCGACTTGAGCAGCTACGAAATCACGGTGGCCGACAAAAATCCAGTGCTTTACTGCCAAGGCCCACCGACGCCGACGCATTGGACTTCGATGTTCGGCAACAGTTCGTTTTCTTTCCGGCGCTTGCAGTACTTTTTACGAGGGAGACTCAATGGCGGGAGCCTCGCGGCTTACGTAAGCTTGGCATCATGCGCAGGGTCGTCAGTTCGATCCCAGGTTGACGTCGTCCTGACGCCATTCGATCGTGACCGGAGTATCCGTTGGGCAGATTGTCGTCAAAGTCGCCGCTGCAAAAGACTGCGTCGCGACTGGATTAGACAGTATCATCGCAACTGCTGCGGCCATGCGAAAACCAATGCCACCGCAGGCTGCCAGGATGCGTCGTGGATTGACGAGGGTCTGATGTCGAAATCATACGGCTGGCGAGCCGCCGGCTTCGTCTGCAGTATCGCCGCGCTACTGTTGATGACGAGCCTCGGGGTGGCACAGACGCCCACGCCGTCCCCTTCCGCCAATCCCAAACCGGCCGCTGCCGGGTCCGTCGGCATTTTCAACCAGGCCACCTTCCCCGACCGGCAACGACCCCTCGGAAATCCGGCGGTGATTGCGCGCGGTCAGGCGCTGTTCGGCATCAATTGCAAGGCCTGTCATGGCAGCGACCTGCGCGGGGGGGATCTGGGCGGACCCAACCTGCTGCGCTCGCAGCTGGTGCTGGCAGATCAGAACGGCGAGGCCATCATCCCGGTGATCCGGAAGGGTCGCCCAGCCGCCAATGGCGGTCCACCGATGCCGGCCTTTCCGCTGCCCCTGGCCGACGA
>DATJTJ010000028.1:0-7431 GCA_035503515.1 Steroidobacteraceae bacterium | reverse complement strand
CGGTTACATCCTGCTGACCGACTCGAACACGGGCCGGATGACGACCGATGGCATCGACCTGAGCGTCCAGTACACGCAGCACACTCCGTTCGGAACGTTCCGCGAGGACCTGGAAGGCACGGCCGTCACGCAGTTCCTGCTGCAGCAGTACAACGGTGGCCCGTTGCTCAACCTGGTCGGCTGGTACAACGAAATCCCCACCGGCCAGAACGTCTCGTACCGCTGGCAGCACAACCTGCGGGTCGACTGGTCGAGCCCGGGCAACGTGTTCGGTGCCGGGCTGGCCAACCGCTTCTACTCGCGGTACGTCGATGAGTTCCCGGATGGCGCCGGCAATTCCCGCAACGTGGGCGATTATTCGCTCTGGGACACGTACGTGTCCTACAAGCCCATGCCGAACCTGACGGTGCTGTTCGGCATCAAGAACCTGCTCGACAAGAACCCGCCGTTCACCAACGCATACCAGAACAACTTCGCGGCCGGGTACAACGCGCTGACCGTGGATCCGCTGGGCCGGAACTTCTACGTCAACGTGAAGTACAAGATCTTCTGAGTGCACTGTCCGGACGGTTCGCTCCGGAACCGATTCCAGTTGTGTCGAGCCAAGGGGGACCGAAAGGTCCCCCTTCTTTCACCGCACTCCTATTGCGTGCCAAGTTCGTCGAACAAGGGGGCGAGGTGGCGGGCGTAGTGGCGCCAGGATTCGACCGAGCTGCGATATATGGGCTGTCGCACCTGCACCGCGCTGGCGGTGGTCACGGCCTCGGTACTTTGGAAAAAAGACAGGCAACGCGGATCGAAGGCGAGGTGACAGCGCCGGAAAACCTCCCCGAGCACGCGCTCCGGGTCATCAACCAGTTCCTCATAGGCGACGTCGATGATGCGACCGGGAAGCAACCGATGCCAGTGCTCCATCAGCTGCTGGTAGCCGCGGATGTAGCGTCCGATTTCACGCAGGTCATAGGAAAACGGATACGCCTGCTTGAAGAGTGTCTTGTACAAGGCGAACCCTGCGTCGCGCGGATCGCGGTGGATGTGAACGATCGCTGCGCGCGGCAGCGCCGCCGCGATCAGACCTGCATGGATGAAGTTTCCGGGCAGCTTGTCCGTGAAACGCGCCCGGCTTCCGGTCCGGTGACGACAACTGGCCAGGTAGCGCTCGCCCAGTTGTAACGGGTCGAGCTGCGCACTCGCCCCGATCATGTCCACATGCGGCCTGCGGTCCGGATGCTGCAACAGCCGTGCCACGCTCAGTCCGAAATTGTGCAGTTCGCCGGCCGCATGGATCGCCTCATGCGCGCCCATCATCCGTTCCAGCAACGTGCTGCCCGAGCGCGGTAATCCGACGATGAAGATGGGCTCGGGCTTTTGACAGCCCGCCGGTTGCCTGCGCAGCCATTCTGGATCGAAGACCCGGGCAATGCGCCGCATCAGTTCGAGGTCGGCTTCGATCGAATATTGCATATGTCGGCGCAAGAGTTTCGCACCGGTGTCGTAGGCCGCGAACGCCGCGTCCGGGTCGCCGAGATCCTCCCGTTCCTTGCCCAGGGCGTAGTGAAGCATCGTCGCGCCGCGCCAGTCCGAACCCGCCCTGCCGATGGCCGCGGCGAGCTCCGAGAGGTGGTTGCGATCCGGGGTCTGGCGACGAAGATCAGTTCTGTTCTTGTACGCTTCCCAATGCTTCGGTTGGCATCGGATTACGCTGTCGTACAGCCGCTCGGCCGCCACCAACTCGCCGCAATTGCGCAATGCGGTGGCGAGATTGAACTGCAGTTGCGGATCCTCCGGATGCAGCTCCAGCGCCCGTCCCAGAGCCGCTCTGGACAGATCGTGCTGGCCCACCGCGGTCGCTACCAGCCCGATATGGGTCAATGCCGAAAGGTCCGTTGGACGGCCACTCCAGAGCCTCTCGGCCACCGCTTGTGCCTGCGCATAATCATGGTCCATGAGCCTGCAGTAGGCGAGCAGGCCCTGCAGGGCCTGCGAGGCGGGAATGGACGCGGTTGCCGCGAGCGCACTTTCGACCGCTTTGTGAAAGAGGCCACGCGCAAGCCAACACTCGATGAGGAGGGTCCAGGGTTCCTCGCGACGGGCATCCTGGGCAATGTCGCGTTCCGCAGCCTGCTGCGCCTGCACAATCCGGGCCAGATCGGAAGCTCGTGCAAACTCGTTCATCGGTGGCCGCACACCGCTTGTAGAGGACTACTGAGCGGATGATAGCGCCAGGGCCGCTCCACTCTGATCCACGGTGTGCAGCGTCACCGGCCGGCGCCAAACGCGGTGGATGTATTCCAGGACCTTGCGGCCGCGGTCCACGTCCATGCCGCGACCATCGGTCACGTGGTCGTGCTCCAGTTCCAGGGAGCCGTCGTTGCGCAACTGGGACACGGCGACGTTCGGGGCGCCGAAGTTGTACTTGGGAGCGAGCAGGGCCTCGTGCAGCCCGTGCAGGTCCTGGTCCATGACCTTGATCTGCCCGTCGTTGCGGGCCGTGAACCGGAACAGTTCCAGCTCGTCCGCGATCTCACGCGTCAGGTAGTTGCGCACGAACCCGAAGTCATCATCCGCCTCCATGATGCGCCGGGCGGCTTCCACGCCTTCACGCTCGATGATCCGGTCCCAAAGCGAGAATCCCAGGTGATACGGGTTCACGGCGAGCGCGATCTGCTGGTCCGCGGCCACCGGTCGCACGACATCGGAGTGACACTTGATCGCGTCCACGTAGGCCTGGGGTGGAATGAAGTCCGCCTCGCGCAGCAGCCGGGCATGCCAGTAGGAGGCCCAGCCTTCGTTCATGATCTGGGTGGCGAACACGGGATAGAAGTAGAAGGACTCCTCGCGCACCGCGAGGAAGATGTCGCGCTCCCAGCTTTCCATCTCCGGGGCATAGTTGGCGATGAACCACAGCAGGTCGCGCTCGGGATGCGGTGGCACCGGCGCCCGCTTGCGGGTCTCGAACACCCCATGGGCGGCCACCGGGTCGAGCGAGGCGAACCGGCGCCGGAACTCATCGTCCACCAGCGCCTTGGCGTCGGGCAGGAATTCCGGGTAGCGCTCGCGCCGCAGCCGCTGGTCGATGTCGATGTGCTGTTCGAGGGCGAGGGCGGCATCCAGCGCAGCCTCCACCCGCGCCGCGCCGTGGGTCTCGATGGCCTGGCTGATCTGGCGCGCGTGGCTGGCGGCGTGTTCGACGATGTGTTCGCTGACCTGCTCCTGGCAGCGCCGGAACAGCAGGTTGTTGCGCGAGAAGTCGGCATGTCCCAGCACGTGGGCGGTCACCAGCACGTTCTCCGCCATGCCATTGCCGCTCGAGAGGTACGCATGCCCCGGATTGCCGGGGAACACGACCTCGAACAGGCGCGAATTGCCCATGTTGCGCTGGATCAGCTGGTAGATGTAGCGCACGCCGAAGGACCAGTGCGGCATGCGCACCGGCAGGCCGTACACGGCGATCTCCATCATGAACGTGTCGGGCACGGCCTCGAATTCCACCGGATGGAAATTCATGCCGCAGCGGGCAGCCAGCTCCTCCATGCGCTGCACGTAGCTGCGCCAGTCGCCCGCCGGTCCGCTGATGGGTTCGCTCATCGCCCGTCCTCGTCAGCCCAGGGCCTTCGCTTCGGCGTTGAAGAAGTGTCGCACGGCCCCCCATACCCCGTCGAAATCGTCGATCACATAGCTTGCGACGGGCAGCTGCGCGGCGGCCGCATCGCCGAACAGCCGTCCGGTTTCGGTGGCCAGCTGCCGCGACAGTCCCGATGCGACTTCCACGTATCCGGAAAAGCAGGCCTTGGTCGCGATGTCATCCAG
The DNA here is from genome assembly GCA_035503515.1 of Steroidobacteraceae bacterium. GTDB lineage: Bacteria > Pseudomonadota > Gammaproteobacteria > Steroidobacterales > Steroidobacteraceae > DAIDKA01. Next base: position 3,621 of record DATJTJ010000028.1, on the reverse strand, counting down.
TGCCTCCTTGGCAGGCTGGTGATCGCCGATGCTGTTGTCGCCGTCGGAGGCGTAGAACAGGTAGATGTTGTGCCGGCCCGGATTGAACCGCGCATCGATGATCTCGCGGACCTTGTTCAGTCCCGTGGAGGCGACGGTGCCGCCGGTGCCCGTGACCTGGAAGAAATCGCCTTCGGCGAACTCCCAGGCCTCGGTGGTGTGCGCCACGAACACGGTCTCGAGCGACCGATACTCGCGCCGCAGGCCCTGCACCACCCAGAAGAAGAAGGTCTTGGCGAGCTTGCGGTCGCGGTCCGACATGCTGCCGGACACGTCCAGCATGAAGAACACGACGGCATGCACCGCCGGCTGCCGGCGCCGCGCCAGCTGCCGGAACCGCAGATCCTCGTCGGTGAAGGTCGTCGGGCCACCGACGCCCTGGCGCTTCACCAGCTCCTTCACCGAGCGGCGCCGGTCGAGCCGCGAGCGCGCCCCGCGCCGGTCCCAACCCTCGCGCACCCAGTCGCTCTCTTCCGAAGGCCCGACCCGGGCCTTGAGGTTGGGCAGCTGCATCTCTTCCCAGAGCCAGTCGACGATGTCGTCGATCTTGATCTCCAGCATCAGCTGGATGCCGCCCTCGCCCTGGCCCCCTTCGCCCTTCTCCGAGCCCTGGTCTGGGCTGCCATTGGCGAGTACGTCGCCGGGCTTGGCCTCGCCCTGCCCGACGCCCTGGGACTCGCTCGGATTGCGCAGCCGGAAGTGGTAGTGCTCGAGCATCCGCACCGGCACGCGCACGGCGCGCGCGGAGTCGTTGATGACGTCGCCGTTGGCGATGATCTTCGGCAGGTGCTCGCGGACCGCCTCGCGCACCTTCTCATCGTGCCGCAGCCAGTCCCGGGCGCCGCGCGAGAACAGGTCGTACCACCTGGCAAGTCCCAGGGAACTGGAATCATCGCTGCTCGCAGTCATGCCCGATCCCGTCCTTTGCTTGCGACGCTACTCCTGTGCCAGCAGCGTCGTGACGTAGCTCAGCGCTTCCTTCGCGCTGTGCTCGTCATAACCATACTCCTTGATGAGCCGCTCCTGAACCACCGAGATCTTCTGCCGCGCCTCCTCGTCGGGACGCGCCGTCGAGGTCACCAGCCGCAGTACGTCGCGGCGCTCCTCGAACAGGTACTGCTCGATCGCCTCGCGCATGCGCGCATGGCTCGCCAGCTGGAACTTCTCGCCGGCCTTGAACGCGACCATCGCCTTGCGCACCACTTCCTGCCGGAACGAGAGCTTGCCGGAATCGGAGACCTTGATCTTCTCCTCGACCTGCCGCAGGAACCGCTCATCCGCCGGGCGCGTCTCGCCCGTGATGGGATCGGTGACCTGGCGGTGATCCAGCGAGGCCTCGACCTCGTCGAGATACTTCTCCAGCAGCTGCTGGGCCTCGGCCTCGAAGGAGGCGAACATGGCGCGATGGACGTCCTCCTTCACCCAGCGGTTGTAGAACTCCTTGCGCGCGGTCACCAGGTGGTCGATCCACGCCTTCTTGTGCTTGCTCTCCATGCGCGCATCGCTGTCGATGGAGTCCTTGAGCGCCAGCAGCAGTTCCATGCTGGTGAGGCTGTGGGTGTTGCCGCGGGTGATGGCGTTGGAGATGGCGTTGATGACGAAGCGCGGGCTGACGCCCGTGAGGCCCTCGTCGACGCTCTCCGCCTTCAGGCGCGCGGCCTCGGACTCCGGCACCCCCTCGACGGCCTCGCCCGAATACAGCCGCAGCTTCTTGGCGAGGTCCAGCCCTTCGCGCTCGGGCTTCGTCAACCGGGTGAGGATGGCGAACACCGCGGCGAGGTCGAGCACATGCGGATCCAGGTGCACGTCCCGGAACGCCGGCGCCCCGACCACGAGTTTCTTGTAGATGCGCGCCTCGTCCTGGTAGGACAGCGAGTACGGCACCTTGATGATGACCATGCGGTCGAGCAGTGCCTCGTTCTCCTTCTCCTGCAGGAACTTGTGGAATTCCGCGAGGTTGGTATGCGCGAGGATGGTCTCGTCGAGGTGGATCAGCGGGAACCGCGACACCTTGACGTTCTTCTCCTGGGTCATGGTCAGCAGCAGGTACAGGAACTCCCGCTTGACCTTCAGGATCTCGATCATCTCGAGCATGCCGCGGCTGGCCGCGTAGACCGCGCCGGACCAGGACCAGGCCCGCGGATCGCCCTCGTCGCCGATCTGGGCGACCTTCGCGAGGTCCACGGAGCCTACGAGGTCGGCGATGTCGGCGGTGGTCGGATCGTGCGGCGCATAGGTGCCGATGCCGGTGCGCGAGGCCTCGTCGATGAAGATCCGTTCGACCGGCACGCGCGCGAAGTCGCCTTCGAATTCGCGTTCGACGTACTCGCGGGCCCAGGGGGAGAGTTCGCCCTGGATGTCGACGCCATAGCGCTCGCGAAACTCGGCGCGCAGGCTCGCGGGCACCAGGTTCAGCGGGTTCTCTCGCAGCGGCGAGCCCTTGATGCCGTACAGCGCGCCGGCATCGGTGCGGCTGTATTCCTCCAGACCGCGCTTCATCAGGATGGCCAGGGTCGACTTGCCGCCCGACGGGGGCCCCAGCAGCAGCAGCAGCCGCCGACCCACATCGGAGCCCGCGGCGGCGGCCTTGAAGTAATCCACGACCCGGGACAGGGGCTCATCGATGCCGAACAGCTCCCGACGGAACAGGGCGCGCGCCTTGAGGCTGTCGGCGCCTTCGTCGGCATCCTGGCCATGCCAGCGCAGCATGTCCCAGATGTACTGGTGGCTGCTGCGTGCGGCGGCGGCCGGATTCGGCGCGACCACGTTGGTCAGGAATTCGGCAAAGGTGCCTTCCCAGCGTTGCGCCCGGTGCAGCCTGCTGAATGAACTCAAGGAATCCAGGAAGTCCCTGGGCCTGCTCGACTCCTCTCGCGTACTCATCGGCGATCCCTCCTCCTGCCGGCCTTACCGTAAGTCCGCTGCGTGGCCAGTAGCGTGATCTTCCTCATACTCTTCACATCACATATACATAACTACGTCTGTTCAAGTTGCCGGTTGACCTCGCCGCGGACTCGCAAGTTCCTCCTGCGTCAACTTATCGTCGTTCGACTTACCCCCATTCATGTATGCACCAATCGGGCCTGCGCACACATCTCAACCGTGAGCCAGCCCACACCTACGCACGGCGGCGCCTGTCGTGAGCCTGACAGCGCTCTGGCGCTGCACCACGACGCGGGAAACCCGAGGCGTAAGCGCCACCTGAACCACCGCAGCGCTGTCGTTTCCGCCAGGATGTGTAGAAAAATCTGCATCGCCGGCGGGCACGCGGGTGGGCCGGCGCACCAATCTGCATCAGTGATGCGCCATAGTTGCGCTAGAATCACAACGGAAAATTAGTGGCCAAGCCATTGAAACTTTTGCCGCGAGCGGCACTCTGAACTGCGATGCGAAACGGCTCCCGCCTCCCCGTGCACACTCTTTTGGGTATCCTGCTGCTGGCGACTCTGGCGGGCTGCATGATGGAGCGCGTCCACGAGGAACCCCCGCCCCACTACTCCCTCGACGGCGTCTGGGAGCTGAACCCGGCACTCAGTTCCAACAACGACCGGGCTCTCGCTGCAGTGCAGCCAAAACCCAGGC
>DATJTJ010000027.1:0-3346 GCA_035503515.1 Steroidobacteraceae bacterium | reverse complement strand
GATGGGCGTCGTGTTCACCACCGCGAACCGGAACTGGGAGCTGAACCTGGCCACGACCGAGGAGCGGCTGCGGCTGTCGCGCGCCCTGGCCGTGGACATGGAGTCTGCGACGGTGGCCGCGAACGGGTTCCGCTACCGGGTCCCCACCGCCACGCTGCTCGCGGTCAGCGACAAGCCCCTGCACGCCCGCCCCAAGCTCAGCGCCGACGCCCAGGATTTCTACGCCGCCAGCCGGCGCCAGCACGTCGAGATCGCGATCGCCGTGGCGGAGAGGGTCCGCCAGCTGTACCCGGGCGGCCTGTCCACCGCCGACCTGCGCTCCCCCGACGAGCCGTTGCTGGGCGTCACCGACCCGCCCCCGGCTGCCCGGCCCTGAGGCCGCGGCCGGGCAGCCGGCCGCGCAGGCCGCCGGCATCCGCGAACGCGAAGTCGATCGCCTGGGTCAGCTCGCCCAGATGCGCGCTGCCCAGGTGCAGTGACCTGAGGATTATCAGACCGGCTGTGCTATGATCAGAACATGCGTTCTGAAGATAGAACAACCGTTCAGCAGCGCACCTTCACGGAAGAGGCGCGACGCGAGCAGATCATCGCCTGCGCGATCGAGGTGCTTGCCGAGCTTGGGTACGCCCAGACCTCGTTTGCGCGGATCGCGGAGCGCCTGGGCATCAGCAAGAGCGTCATCTCCTACCACTTCGGGGGCAAGGATGAACTGCTTGAGCAGGTTGTCCTGGCGGTGTACGCCCATGGCGCGCAGTACATGATCCCGCGGATCAAGGCGCAGCACTCGGCGCGGGCGACGCTCGGCACGTACCTGCGCTCGAACCTGGAGTTCATCCGGGATCACCGCACGGACATCGACGCCGTCACCGAGATCTTCCTCAACGTACGGCGCAAGGACGGCTCGCGGCGGTTCGCGGGAGGGCCGGGCGGCATGGGGCAGGCCGTGAGACCGCTGCAGGAGATCTTGCGCCGCGGGCAAGAAGAAGGCGCTTTCGCCGAGTTCGACACGCGCACGATGGCGTGGGCAATCCGCAATCTTGTGGACGGTCTGACCAGGCAGCGCGCACTTGATCCCGAGTTCGATCACGACACGTGCATCGACGAGATGGTCGCTCTGGTGGACCGTGCCACGAGAAAGGCCGCGCCGTGACTCCGGGAGGCCGTTGAGCCATGAACCGGACACCAGGCGCCCAGGGACGGCGAGGGACGACTGCGCTGCTGATCCGGCTCATGATCAACCTGGCTGGCCCGGTGCTGGCTTATGTGCTGCTACGTCCGCATATGCACAGCGACATCACCGCACTTGTCGTCGGCGCGGCTGTCCCCGCTGCATATACCGGCGCCATGTTGCTTTGGCGCCGCCGCCTGGACGCGATCGGCGTCTTCGCCATGGCGTGCTTCGCGATCGGCCTGCTTGCGGTGGTCGCCAGCGGCGGAAACGAGCTCGTGTTCAAGCTCCGGGAAGACATCTGGAGCGGGGTGCTCGGACTGGCCTGCCTGATCTCCGTGGCCACGCGCCGGCCCTTGCTCACCGTGGTGCTGCGACTCGCGGCCCGCCGCAGCGCCGACATCGCCGAGCGGGCCAGCTCCCCGCAGGCACGCCGGATATCAACAGTGACCACCGGGGTCATAGGAGTGATCCTGCTCGTGCACGCCCTGGCCATCGTCGCCCTCGCGCTGACCACCAGCACGGCCACTTTCCTGGCCCTCAAGGGACTTCTGAGCCTGGCGATCGTCGGCGGCGGCATGGCCGCGCTGGTGCTCTGGATTCGCCGTCAATACACCAGCCAGGCAAGCGCTGCAGGACTGGACGCAGGCCATATTCCCCCGCGGCCCGCACCATGCCACCCGCTGGCGCAGACAGGAATGACGCGCACCTCAGCGTCAAGAAAGAAGGGTCATCATGTCCACCGTCACAATCCCCAGAACCGACATCACCAGTGAGCAGGTCGGCGCCGCGCTGCGCGCCGGGCTGGATGACCGCTACGACGTTCTTCCGGGCATGCGGATAACCCGCATCCCTCTCGGCAGCCCCCAGGCCGCCGACCCCGATGAGATCGCGGTCGGGAAAGGACCGACCCCGATGGTCCGCGCCCAGGTCACAATCATCCGCCGCGGCGATTACACCGACATCCGCATCACCCCCGGCGGAGTAGCCGGTGATCTGCTGATGAACACCCTGGGAATCGCCCGCAAGATCCGCCGCGTGCTGCTGGACGCACCCGGCATCGGGTCATGAACACCGGCCATCCGAGTTCATGACCTATCTGCCTGGCTCCTGCCAGATGAAATGACCGTTTCTTCCGCTGGCCCGGACCTAGCCGGAAAGTCCTCGGCCAGCAGCGCCCAGCGCTCGTGGTCGCGCCACTCCCCGCCGACCTTGAGGTAGCGGCGGGAGAAACCCTCCTTCTCGAAGCCGAGCCGCCGGACCAGGCCGATCGAGCGGGCGTTCCCGGGCTGGATGTTCGCCTCGACGCGGTGCAGGCCGAGGTCCCCGAACACCGATCCGAGCACCGCGCGCAGGCCCTCGGTCATCAGGCCGCGCCCGGCGTGCCCGGCGAACGCGCCGTAGCCCAGGTATCCCGACTGGAGGCCGCCGCGGATGATGTTGCTGACGTTCGCAAAGCCGACGAGCCCGCCGCACGCCCGGTGCCGGATCAGGTAACTGGCCTGGTCGTCGCGCGCGACGCGTTCCAGGTAGGCGGCGAAGAGCTCCGGCGTGCCCGGCGGCGCGAGCCAGGGGCCGTGCAGCGCGCCGCTGGCGCGCACCGCATCGATGAATTCGGCCGCGTCGGACCGCGAGGGCTCGGACAGGACAACGTCCATGCCCGCAGTCTGCAGCACGCGGCCGGGTCCGTGGCGGCGCCGGGGCATCGGCAAGGCACTCGTAGCTATATGGATACTTAATATATGTATGTTGGACCGCAATACTTGGGCTATGACCTACCACTCACAGGCACTGTCGCTGAACGGGCTCGCCGCCGAGATCAACCTGCTCGACCCCGACCTGCCGGTCTCCGTGGCCGTCACCGACCTTGACGGGTTCGGGCCGCTGAACGAGGCGCACGGCGCCGAGGCCGGCGACGCGGTCCTCGGCGCGTTCGAGCGATCGCTCGCCGCGGGACTCCCCCAGGGCGCGCTGGTCGCGCACTCCCGCGGCGACGAGTTCGCCGTCGCGCTGCCGGACACGAGCTGCGAGGAAGCGCTGCTCGCCCTCGAGGCCGTCCGGGCCGGCTTCGCGGCCAGCGAGCCGCTGCCGGGGCTGACCGCGCAGGCCGGGGGGCTGGGCGTGTCGATGGGCATCGCGGGCCGGCCGGCGCACGGGTCCACGGCCGAGGAACTGCTC
>DATJTJ010000026.1:0-3850 GCA_035503515.1 Steroidobacteraceae bacterium | reverse complement strand
CATGAAGCCGGGCAGCGAGGAGGAAGCGCTGATCGCCAAGGGCACCCTGCTCGATGAGAAGCTGGTGCGGCAGTTGGAGCATGAAGGCGTGGACCAGATCAAGGTCCGCTCCCCCATCACCTGCCAGACACGCTACGGTGTGTGCGCGCAGTGTTACGGGCGCGATCTCGCCCGTGGACGCATCATCAGCATCGGCGAGGCGGTGGGTGTCATCGCCGCGCAGTCGATCGGCGAACCCGGCACACAGCTCACGATGCGGACCTTCCACATCGGCGGCGCGGCCTCGCGGGCCGCGGCGGCGAGCAGCGTGGAGGTGCGCAACAAGGGCCTCATCCGCTTCCATCACATCAAGACCGTGCAGCACGAGAAGGGTCACTTGGTGGCCGTGTCGCGCTCCGGCGAGATCGGCGTGGTGGATGACTTCGGCCGTGAGCGCGAGCGCTACAAGATTCCGTACGGCGCGATGATCAGCGTCAAGGAAGGCGACCAGGTGGCAGCCGGCCAGGTCGTGGCGACCTGGGATCCGCATACCCATCCGGTCATCACGGAGGTGGCGGGCCTGGTGAAGTTCCAGGACTTCATCGACGGCCTCACCGTCACGACCCAGGTGGACGAGGTCACGGGGCTGTCCAGCACCGTGGTGCTCGACACCAAGCAGCGCGGCGGCAAGGACCTGCGGGCGACCATCAAGCTGGTCAACAGCAAGGGCAAGGAAGTGACCTTCGCCAACACGGAGATCCCGGCGGTGTACTCGCTGCCCGCGGGCGCGCTGGTCGCGCTGGAGGACGGGGCGCGCGTGTCCGTGGGTGATGTCATCGCCCGCATCCCGCAGGAATCGTCGAAGACCCGCGATATCACCGGCGGTCTGCCGCGCGTGGCGGATCTCTTCGAGGCCCGCAAGCCCAAGGACCCGGCCATCCTCGCGGAGAAGTCGGGCACCGTCAGCTTCGGCAAGGAGACCAAGGGCAAGCGGCGCCTGATCATCACCAGTGATGACGGCGAGAAGTACGAGGAGCTGATCCCGAAGTGGCGCCAGCTCAACGTCTTCGAGGGCGAGACGGTGGAGCGTGGCGAGGTGATCGCCGACGGCGAGCCGAACCCGCACGACATCCTGCGCCTGCAGGGTGTCGAGGCGCTGGCCAACTACCTGGTGCGCGAGATCCAGGACGTCTACCGCCTGCAGGGCGTGAAGATCAACGACAAGCACATCGAGGTGATCATCCGCCAGATGCTGCGCAAGACCGAGGTGCAGGCCGCGGGCGAGACGACTCTGCTGCGAGGCGAGCAGCTCGATCGGGCGCGCGCTCTCGACATCAACGATCGCGCGCAGCAGGACGGCAAGCAGTCCGCTGCCCTGCAGCCGGTGCTGCTTGGCATCACCAAGGCATCCCTCGCGACGGAGTCGTTCATCTCCGCTGCCTCGTTCCAGGAGACCACCCGCGTCCTCACCGAGGCGGCAGTTCGGGGTCTCAAGGACGATCTGCGCGGCCTCAAGGAGAACGTCATCGTCGGCCGGCTCATCCCGGCGGGCACGGGCTTCGCAGCCCATGCTTCGCGCCGCAAGAAGACCGAAGGCGTCGAACGCCGCAGCTTCATGGATGTTGGCGGCGGCATTCCGGACGCCGAGGAGTCGAGCGGAGTCGGCGAGGGGGAGCCGGAGAGCGCGGCGGGCTGAGAAAGCCGCACGCTGCCGCGACGGTGAACCGGCCGGTGAGAGCGCAAGCTCTCACCGGCCTTTTTCTTGCGACTACGGACTGGTCGAGATCGTGTAGGCCGTCAGCGTGCCGCTGTTGTCGTTGCCGGTCTCGGTGACCGCCACGAGCAACCCATCGCCCACGGCCACCTGCACTATGTCGTTGCCGAGCGATTGCGTCCACACGGTGCTGCCCGAGGTTGTGTCGACGGCGTAGAGATTTCCCGTCGAGGAGCCGGCGATCACGTACTGATCGTTGACGACGATCGGAGGGGTATTCAGCTCGTTATCGCCGTTGAAGGTCCACTGCACCGTATCGCTGGTCGCTTCCTCGGTGAGGTTGATGGCCTCCAGCTTGGGGCCCTGGAGAAAATAGCCCGTGCTGCCGTTGAAGGCCGCCGGCAGTGAGTAGGCGAGCGTACCGGTGCTGTTGTCGCCCGTCTCGGCGTCGAAGATGGCAAGCGCAGACGTATTCGAGGAATAAACCAGTCCATTGGCCACCGCGGGAGTCGCCCCCTGCGGACAGTAGAGGGTGCCGCCGGAAGTGTCCCAGATGACTTCCCCCGTCGCCGGCCTGAAGTCGATGGTAAAGCAGCCGGAAGTCGTGGCGGCGACGTACACTCCGTCGGCGGTTACCGCGGGCGTTCCACTGGCGGTGGTGAGTGATTGATCCCATGCAATGGCGCCCGTGGTCTCATTCAGCGCGTACAGCGTCGCAGTCCCGCCGACGATGACATACACGTAACCGTCCGCCACGGTAGGCGCGCCGGGCGAGGCCCCGCCAAGCGAAGCGCTCCAATTCAACGCGCCGGTGGCGGCATTGTAGGCATAAAGGGTGCTGCCGCCGCCGATGCCGGATTGGTCCTGCGTGACGAAGACCTGCTCACTGTCATAGGCCACACCCGCGGAGCCGCCGGTAGTGCCGGAAATCGCTACCGGGCCCCAGGCCGTGCCACCGTTGGACTGGCTCAGTGCCAGCAGCTGGGAGCCGCCGGAAGTCCCGGTAGTCAGGAATATCATGCCGTCGGCGATCACGACGTTGGACGGCGCGCCTGAGCCAATATTCACGTGCCAGGACGATGGCGGCGGAAAGCTCACGGTGCCGGAGGCCAACGTCGCGGCACCGTCGTGCGCAGGATCGATCTGATACGCGTTCGCATCCCCCGTCGGTGCCACGATGCTGAGCGTCTCGGTATTCGAGCCACTGCTGCCCGATGTGCTCGATGTACCGAGGGCGGCGGCAGCCGGGTTGGTGACGGTGATGGATGCGTTGCCGGTCGCGGCGATATCGGCGGCATTGATCTGGGCGATGAGCTCGGTCGTCGAGACGTAGGTGGTGCTTCGGTTGGAACCGTTCCACTGCACGGTGTCTCCCGAGGCGAATCCCGACCCGAGCACCGTCAGCTTGAATGCCGGACCGGCCTCCGCGACCGATGTTGGAGAGATCGACGTCACATTCTCCGTACAGCCGGCGACGGTTACCAACAGGACGCTCAGTCCAAACACATGCCGCGCAGGCATTGCAACTTCCTTACAATTCTCTGGCCCTACATTTTCCCGGTTCCCCGCGTCACGGTCCTGGCCCCGGACGCGGCGGAAGCAGCGTAGCGCCGCGCCCTGCGCCGGGCAAGACCCCTGCCGCCCATCGCGCCGGCGGACCATAGGATTTGAAACAAGAGCCAGAGGCAAAGGGCGAATACCAGCGCGAACGAAATTCCGTCGGTGGACAGGCCGAAGGTCGGCACCCAGTCGCCCAGTGTCGCGTGCGCGATTGCCGGATCCACATGTAAGGAAAGATAGGCGGCCTGCTGGAATAAGTTGCCATGCAGCGCCGCGGCCTGGCTCTGCAGGTGTTGCACGGAGGCGACGAGCGAGCTGATCGCGGCACCCTCGGAATGGAAGGTCGGATCCTTGCTCGCCAGGTGGTATCGGATGAGCTGGGACAGATCGCCGTGGAAGTACTGATCCGCGATCCGCTGCCAGGGCGCCAGGTCCACCTTCGCCTGATCGAGCATGCCGCCCAAGCGCTGCCGGTATTGCGAGATGAAGCCCGGCACGAGGCCTCCGGCGACTATCGCGCAGATCAGCAGCAGGCGATCAACGAATCCACGGACGAATGACATAATCCGCTTCCTTGGCCGAGCGACGCTCCAGCGA
>DATJTJ010000025.1:0-35676 GCA_035503515.1 Steroidobacteraceae bacterium | reverse complement strand
CATTCTCGGCCGCAGGCGGCGATGTCGTTGCAAGGCGAAACCCCAATGTCGTGAGCAGAATCGAAGCGCCCGTTTGTAGGAGTGCATGCCCTGCTGTAGGACTACTGCACTGCATCACGCAGCGCCATTACGGCGCGGTCGGTGCGGCGCTAGACTCGCGGCTGCGGATCAGGAGGGGACGATGCAAATGAAGGTCAGAGGCATGCCCGTTGTGCTCGCCGCGGTGCTGTCGTGGGTCGCCGTCCAGGCGCAGACGCCGGCAGGACTGCCCCCGCCGGGAAGTCCACCCGAACATGGACCCCAGCGTCCCCCCCTGCTGTTCCGCGAGCAGTGGAAGCAGGCACCCCAGGGCGGCGAACATCCGGTTTCGCAGGCGGCGCTCGCCAATCCCGACCTCGAACTGACGCTGATCGTCCCCGGCGGACAGATCATGCTCACCGGCAATCCGGGGGATGAGAACAATCCGGTGCACACCTGGTCGGGTCTGTGCACCACGCCCTGCGGCCTGGCGTTCCGCGACCGCCGGCATCTGGCGGATCTGTCCGGACTTGCGCGCCTGCGCTGGACGACCCGCACCTCCGGATACCACCAGGTGCGCCCGATCGTGAAGCTCGCCGATGGCACCTGGCTGGTGGGCGATCGGGCGGACGGCTCGCCCCGGGACTGGTTCATGAGCGAGATTTCGTTTGCCGACCTGCACTGGGTGCGGCTCGACATCAGCCGCGCCGTAACCACCGGCGCACAGCTCGACCATGCTGATCTGTCGAAGGTCGAACAGGTCGGTTTCATCGATCTGATGCCCAGCAGCGGTCACGGCCCCGGCGGCTGGTCCGATGTGGCACAGGTCGAAGTCTACGGCAGACCGGCAGCGCGCTAGCGCCCCGCAACCCTCAGGCCGGCGTGGTCAGCAACCGCACCTCGTGCTGCGGGACGGGCACTGAGACATGGTGCGCGCGCAGCGTCTCGAGCGTCGCGCGGGTGAGTTCTGCGGCGACGGCGCCATAGTCCTGCACGGCCACCCAGGGCTGGATGCTGATGTGCACCGCCGAGTCCGCGAGTCGCGCCACGCCGATGACGGGCGCGACGTCCTTCAAGACCCGCGGATTGGAATTCACGACTTCCTCGATGAGCTGCAGCGCCGCACCCATGTCGGTGTCATAGCCGACCCCGACCTGGACGTTGATCTGGCGGATGTGGCCATAGTTATGCAGGATCTCCCCGACGATCTTGCGGTTCGGAATCACGACCGTGGAACGATCCGCGTGCAGCAGTACCGTGCTGAAGATCGAGATATGCTGCACCTGACCTTCGACACCGGTCACCGCGATGTACTGGCCGACCCGGAACGGCTTGGTCAGTATGATCGACAGCCCGGCGACGATGTTGCTCAGGACTCCCTGCATCGCCAGCGCAATGCCGGCACCTGCGACACCCAGACCCGCCACCAGGGGCAACAGTTGCACGCCGAGGTTCTGCAGTGCCATCACCACGAACAGCAGCAGCACCAGGCCGCGAGTGACCCGCGACAAAAGCTGCGTGAGGGGCGGCTCGAGTTCGAAGCGCCGCAGCGCCTTCAGCAGCCAGCGTTCGACCCAGCCACCGACGATGGCGCCGGCGATGACGATCAGGATCGCGGTGAGCAGCTTCGGACCGAACTGGATGAGCAGATCGATGACCTGTTCGCGGATGTGTTCGATTGAAGCCAGATGAATGTCCATCGGCCAATTGTCGCACGCCGCCACGGGCCGGTCATTTCATTGCAGCGCAGCGGTCGATACGGCACACTCGCCGCATCTTCAATCGGGCACCTGCATGGCACTGCAATGCTATCGATCCACCGGCGTGCGCGGATTTTCCCCGCAGGTGCAGGCATTGCCGGGTCTGGTCATGGCGCACAAGAAGCCGGGCGCGGTGGACGTGAGTTTTGCCGCCGCGGCGGGCATCGTCCAGACCCGCGAGGGCCAGGTGCATGTGCACCCCGGGGATGCCATCCTGACCGCCAGGAGCCGGGAACGCTGGCGGGTCTCCAAGGCCATATTCACCGAGAAGTACCGGCCGATTGCGCCGACCCGGGCCGGCGAGGATGGTCGCTATGCGGCACTGCCGATCAGGGTCGCCGCGGTCCCGATGCCCGAGGCCTTTGAGGTGACCCTCGCGGATGGCGTGTCGGTGCTGGCGGGTCGCCCCGGTGACTGGCTGGTCGACTACGGCGACGGCAACCTCGGGGTCATCGCCCCCGAGATCTTTGCGTCGTCCTACCGGATCGGGGAATGAGCCGGCGATGATGCTGTACCGGCTCATCCAGCAACTGCTGCTCGCCGGTTCGGATCTGAAACTGCCCCCGCCCCCGCCCCAGCCCCGGCCTCCCGCACGGCTGCAACCGCTGCTGCGCGCGCTGCAGGATGACCACCGGCGATTGGATCGGCGCGCCGTGCACTACGGGCAGCGCTATCGCAGCGGCTACTGGGCCATCTACCTGCTGAGCGCCCTCGCGGTACTCTCCGCGGTACTGCCGCTGGCGCTCGGGTGGGACAGCCCGAACCACCGCCTGCATCCCTACTCCGGCGTGTGGGCAGCCGCCGAGGTGCTGATGATCGGCGCCGTCAGCACCATCTACTCCCTGGGCAGCCGCCAGCACTGGCAGAGCCGGTGGCTGCAGGCCCGCACCAATGCCGAACTGGTCTGGTATCTGCCGATGCTGGCGCCACTGCTCTCCCACGACGGTACCGACGGCGAGGCAAACTGGTACCTGCGCGTCTTCGACCCCGGCCAGCATGTGCGCTCGGCCGATGAGCTGGCGCAGATCTGTCGGCGTATCGATCCTCTGGCCGGCGAACTGCTCGCGGATGCGTGGTCGGACGAGGCATTCATCGCCGACTACGCGCACTGGACGGTGCAGGTGCTCGAACAGCAACGCCACTATCACCATGGCGTTGCGATGACCCAAAGCGCCCTTGAACACCGGATCCACCGGATCACCTCGGTGCTGTTCGCGCTGACGGGCCTGGGAGCGGTCCTGCACCTCGCCATCCACACCCTGTGGCTCTCGCTCGTGACCACCTTTCTGCCGGCCCTGGGCGCTTCCCTGCATGGCGCCCTGGCCCAATCGGAGGCCCATCGGCTGAGTGCCACCTCCCGGCGGCTCGTGGTCGAACTGGAGACCTGCATCGGGCGCATTCGCGCGGCCCTGGACCCTGGAGCTCCGCAGTCCGGTGCCGCAGTGCGCAGAAACGTCGAGTCGGCCATCGCCGTGATCCTGGATGAGCACCAGGACTGGAACCTGCTGGTACGGCCCCACCACCTGCCGCTGGGCTGAGAAGCGCGGCTTTCCCGAAGCTCTTGCCGGCCCTTGCAGCCGCTATCGGCAGGGGTGCGGGTTTACTTAAGGGTCCGGGCAACGATCCTTGCGGCCGGATTCGCGCAGCGTGAGCAGCGTCGCTGTCGGCAAAAGCCGACTCCAGTGCGGCGCGATCCTTGACGATAAGTCCAAGGTAACAGCAACAACACCAACACCCACTGGAGAACGTCCGTGTCGAACTCGCCCGTCAATGGAATGGAATTGCAGGTACGCCTCGCCCCGGCGACAGCGCAGCTCGGCCGCGTCATTCACGATCCGCGCGGCAATGCCGTGTGGGATTGGGCGATCGAGACCACGACCCTGGCGCAGACGACGGTCGAGGAACTGTTGAACAGGCTGGTCGACCCCATGCCGCTGGCACTCGAGGGCGAGGGCGGCAGCGCCATGCACTGGGGCGGCGATCCCTACAACCGCTCGTTCTGAAACTGAAGGCCGCGCGGAAGGCTGCCATTTGACGGTATCGATGGCAGCCTTTCGCGCTCCTGACACCGAACGGCTCATTGTCTGCCATCGGCGACAATGCCACTCAAATAGCATCAATCCGCAAGAGTCGCGTCAACCTTCGTCGCGATCGATCGCTAAGGACTCCCATCGACACGAGGGAGTCTCAAATGGCCACCAGGAAAGTCAACTACGCCGTGTGCGGCGTCATTGCCGCCACGCTCGCGGCTTGCGGCGGCGGATCCTCCGGAATGTCAGATTCCGCAGGCGCATCCATGAGCACCACGGGAACCACGCAACAGAACGCGAGTGTTCCCATGGTGATCAGCGACGCATCATCCGATGACTGGGCCTGCATCGGCGTCAAGGTATTGAGTATTGCACTGATTCCCCAGGGTGGCGGCGCCAACGTCACCGTCTACACGGCGCCGAGTCCCGCGCCGTTCATCAACCTCGCGCAGCTCGACCAGCTCGGCGAAATCCTGGGCAATGCCAGCGTTCCGGTGGGCACGTATACCGGTGCCGTCATCACCGTCAGCGGCAATGCCGCAGATGTGCTGCTCACGGCCTCGGCGGATCCGGAATCCGGCTTCGCCCTGAGCGCCGGCACCGTGGTATCCACTGCCGATATCCACGTCGTGAATGCGCGGGGAAGTGGTTCGAACCTGACGGTCCCGGTCACCGTCGATTTCGTATCGCCATTGACCGTCAGCACCACCGCCACCACCGCGCTCGATCTCGAATTCGATCTGTCGCATCCGGCCTTCATCATCGGACACAACCCGCCCGGCGCGAGCGCCACCCAGTGGGCAGTCAATTTCAGCGCTCCGCTCCGGCATCATCCGCTCCATGACCTGCGGCGGCTGATCCTGCGGCACAGCTACGGCACCGTCACGGGAATCGCGGCGGACAGCAGCTCGATCACCATCGACAAGGATTTTCCGACGCTGCCGGCGGTATCGCCGGAAACCGCGGTGACGGGCAGCCAGACGCTCACCATCGAGGCGGATGCGACCAACGGCACGCTGTTCTACGACCTCGATGCCAAGACCACCGCCACGATCATGAATTTCGCGGGCGCATCCAACCTGAACGGCCGCTATGTACGGATCGCCGCCCGCTACCAGACCGACGGCACGCTGGTCGCCACGCGGATCTGGGCGAGCAGCGCCTTCAACAACGTGTGGGTGAGCCCCGAGGGCCATGTGCTGGATGTCAATGCGACCACCGATGTCATCACCGTCACCAACGAACACGGCGTCGGGGTGCCGTTGACCGTCGACGCCAATACCCGGTTCTTCCTGCGCCAGCCCTGGAATCCGTCGGCCGATGCCACCCCGATCGCCACCGGCACCGGCTTCCTCGGCAATCAGGACATCGTGCGCGGTTTCAAGATACATGCCAGCGTCGTCGACCCGCTCGCCGTGCCGCTCGTCGCCCAGGAAATCGACATCGAGACCCCGACCTATTCGGGCGCGATCTCCGCATCGACGGCGGGCGGCTTCACGTACACGCACGACTTCGTGCGCGCAGCTGCCGACTACACCGTGACACTCGGTTTCATTCAGTCGAGTTCCGCCAACGGCAATGACCCCATCTCCGGCAATGCCATCGACGGCTACAAGTGGTGGAATTTCGCCTATCCCACCATCGTGGATTCAGGCAGCACCGCCGTCGGCGACTTCGTCTCGGCGACCGATGGCACCGCCAGCTTCGGCGGCACCGCCGGGGCGATCATTCCCTGGGCGGTGAGCTACGTGCACTGGGCCGATCCGGCCAACCCGACCGGCTGGAGCGTCGCCTCGTCCATCCTCGAGCCGACACCGCTGCCGGTGGGCAGCGTGGCCACCGCGCCCGTGGCGAGTGCCAACGATGAGACGTTCACCATCACTGCCGCCAACGGTGCGAATGCTGTTACCGTCACGGCCGCTACGGTCAGCGGTTCGGCGACGCTGGTCTACCAGGTCGACATGAGCGGCGGCGTGGTGACGGTAAGTCCCATCGACATCAGCGGCTCCGCGGGGCTTGCCAGCTTCAATGCCGGCATGGTCGCCGGCACCAAGGTCCGGATCTCGGGAGTGCCGCAGGCGGACGGCTCGGTCAAGGCCTACGTGATCACCTACTTCACGGGGACGGCGCCGGCAGGCTGACGCAGACCCGCAGGCCACCGCCCCTGCGGTTCGCGAGCGTGATCTCGCCGCCGTGATCGAGCACGATGGCATGCACGGAGGCCAATCCCAACCCGAAGCCACCGGTGTCGCGATTGCGTGAGGCTTCGATGCGGAAGAACGGGTCGAATACGCGCTGCTGCATCTGTTCGGGAATGCCGGGGCCATCGTCGTCGATTTCCAGGACACAAAGTCCCTGTTCGACGCGCAGCCGCAGACGGGCGCGCTCGCCGTACTTCAGGGCGTTGTCCAGCAGGTTGCCCACCAGCCGGCGCAGCGCGATCCGGTTGCCGTTGAGCGTGATCGCAGCGCCGGGCTCCAGCGTCACGTCGTGGTCGAGATCGCGCTGGTCATCGACGATGCTCTCCACCAGCAGCCGGAAGTCCAGTCGCTCGCGACCGGTGTTGAGCGAGCGGTCACGGATGAAGTCCAGCGCCGCCGAAATCATCGACTTCATTTCCTGGATGTCCGCATTCACCTTCTCGCCCAGCGGCGCCGGCAGGTCATCCAGACGGAATGCCAGACGCGTCAGGGGCGTGCGCAGGTCATGGGCAATGGCGCCGACCATGTGCGTGCGTTCCTGCAGCATGCGGTTGAGACGCGCCTGCATGGCATTGAATGAATCGACGGCCAGCAGCATTTCAGCCGGACCTTCGCGTGGCAGCATCGGACCGCTGGCGTCGCGCCCGAAGCGCAATGCGGCTTCGGCGAAGCGGCGGATGGGGGCTGACAGGGCGTATGCGAACAGCCATGCCAGCGGCAGCAGCGCCGCGATACCCAGCG
The DNA here is from genome assembly GCA_035503515.1 of Steroidobacteraceae bacterium. Lineage (GTDB taxonomy): Bacteria > Pseudomonadota > Gammaproteobacteria > Steroidobacterales > Steroidobacteraceae > DAIDKA01. Next base: position 28,926 of record DATJTJ010000025.1, on the reverse strand, counting down.
CGAACAGCAGCATCGCGCGCCTCTGCAGCGCGTTCGGGAAGCCCTCGGCCCGGTGCTCGACGATGAGCCAGCGGCCCTCGCGCAATTGGCGGGCCGCGAGGAAGCTTCCGGGGAGCGTTCCGGGACCCGGTGCCGCATCGGAGGCATCCCCCGATGAGAAGAAAAGCACGCGGGCCGGGTCGACGCCCAGCATTCCCGCGAGCGCCGCGCGCAGGGGCGCCGACGCAGGCAGCCCCCGGGGGGCCGGCGCGCTGGCCGCCGTGCGCAGCGTGACGCCATAGGGCATGGGTGGCCGCGGTCCCTCGGGCGGACCGCCAAAACCCTCACCCGGCCCCGGGCCGTGCGGTTCCATGAAAGGTCCACCGTCCTGCGGCTGCCGCAGCGTCTGGACGATGTCCGAGAAACGCACCGTCGCGTCGCGTGCGACCGGCGGGTTGACGATCAGCGCCAGTCCGATGGCCTCCGAGACCAGCAGCGCGGCGAGCATCAGCAGGAAGGTGCGGCCGAAGATCGACAGACGCCGGCCCCCGGCCTGGCTCATAGCGCAGTCACTTTCGGCACCAGCATGTAGCCGCTGTTGCGGACCGTGCGGATCAGTTCGACCGCGGTCCGATCGTTGAGCTTGCGGCGCAGCCTGCTGATCTGGCTGTCGATGGCGCGGTCATAGACTTCCCGGCCGCGCCCCTGCGCGAAGTCCAGCAGCTGATCGCGACTGAGCACGCGCTGTGGATGCTCGATGAAGCTGCGCAGCAGTGAGAACTCGCCCTCCGAGAGGTCGATCAGGATGCCCGTCGGGTCCCGCAGCTCCCGCCGCAGCACATCCAGCTTCCAGCCCGCAAATTCGAACAGCCGTCCCGCGCTCCCGGAGACCTCGGCACTCGCGCGCCGGCGCAGCCGGGCGCGGACCCGCGCCAGCAGTTCGCGCGGGTTGCAGGGCTTGGCAACATAATCATCGGCACCGACCTCCAGGCCGATGATGCGGTCGGTATCACTGCCCAGGGCGCTGAGCATGATGACCGGAGGCCCGTGCTCGCTCGCCAGGCGGCGCGCCGCGGTGAGGCCGTCCCCACCGGGCATCATCACATCGAGAATGACCAGATCCGGCGGCTGCCGGGCAATCGCCTGCCACATTTCCTCGACATTGCCGGCTTCGGCAACCCGATAGCCATGGCCGTAGAGGAACTCGGTGATCAGCCGGCGCAGGTCCGGGTCATCGTCGACCACCAGAATCAGCGATTGCAGATCCATACAACTCAGGGGCGCGGTCATGGGCCATCAATAACCCGGCAGTGTATTAGGCAGTTGTCAGGACTGCCACGGGACTGACAAATTCAGGCAAAACCCCGCGACAGCGGCCCCCTAGGCTCTCGACTCCTTCCGCAGCAGGAGCCGCAGGCCCATGAGTTCGCGATCCCCACACGATGAGCACGCGCACGGCCTGGAGTACGACCTCGGCCGCCTGGCAGAGCGGTTGCGCCAGGAGAAATTGCGGCAGCGCCGGCAGGCACTGCTGTGGCTGGCCGCGGGGGGCGCCGCCGCGGCGCTTGCCGCCTGCGGGGGCGCTTCGGACGATTCCGCCGCCGGCAGCAGCGACACCGGCACCACGGGCTCCTCGAGCTCGGCCACCACCAGCACCACTGCCGCGGTCAGCGCAAGCGGCGGCAGTTGCGTCGCCGATCCCCAGGAGACCAACGGTCCCTACCCTTCCGACGGGTCCAACACCGTCAATGGCACGGTGTCGGACATCCTCACCACCAGCGGCATCGTCCGCAGCGACATCCGCAGCAGCTTCGGCAGTTCCACGACCACGGCCCAGGGCGTGCCGCTGGTGCTGACGCTCACCCTGGCCAACGTGGCGGACAGCTGCGCGGCGCTGGAGGGCTACGCCATCTATGTCTGGCATTGCAACTGCGACGGAGAATATTCCCTCTATGGCGCCGACATCCTCGACGAGAACTACCTGCGCGGCGTCCAGGTCACGGACGCCAACGGCCAGGTCACGTTCGAGACCATATTTCCGGCCTGCTATTCCGGACGGTATCCGCACATCCACTTCGAGGTGTACCGCAGCCTCTCGGTGGCGACGGTGTATACGAACGCGCTCCTGACCGCACAGATGGCCATGCCGGCTGCCATCTGCTCGGCGGTGTACGAGGACTCGAGCCTGTATGGTTCCAGCGTGTCCGAATTCGCCCAGGTCTCCACCGCCACCGACCTGGTGTTCTCATCCAGCACCGCGGCACAACTCGCCGCGCAGACGCCCGCGCTCACCGGCAGCGTGGCCGATGGATTCACCGGAACACTCACCATCGGCGTGTCCGCCTGAAGGGCCGCAGGCTTCGGGCAAAGCCAGCGCCCTTGCTGTAAAGTCCGCAGTATCGTGAATGCTGCGGCGACTTCCATGGAACTGACTCCGGCGGCTGCGGCGCTGCAGCGGCGCGCGTTCACGACCGTATTCCTGATCGAAATATGGGAGCGGTTCGGGTTCTACGGCATGCAGGTGCTCATGGTCACCTACATGATCAAGAAGATCGGGTTCGTGGATACGCGGGCGAACCTGGTGTTCGGCGCCGCCGCGGCGCTGATCTACGCGACCCCCGCCGTCGGCGGCTGGATCGGCGATCGGGTGCTGGGCACTCGCCGCACGATGCGCATCGGCGCCGTCACCCTCGCCTTTGGCTACGCCCTTCTGTGGCTGCCGGCAAACAGCGCCCTGTCCCTGTATTTCGCACTCGGCGTGATCATCGTGGGCAACGGCCTGTTCAAGGCCAATTCGGGCAACCTGGTGCGCAAGATCTACGAGGGCGATGACTCGCGGATCGACAGTGCCTTCACCATCTACTACATGGCGGTGAACATCGGCTCGATGGTGTCCATGACCCTGACCCCCTGGCTGCGTGACGTGGTCGGTGCCCGCTATGGCGACTCGGCCGGCTGGCACACGGCCTTCGGCGTGTGCTCGATCGGACTGGTCGTGGGTCTGATCAACTACCAGCTGCGACTGGGCACGCTTGCCCATATCGGCTCACCACCCGACGGGCAGGCCGTGAAACCGGGCCGGCTGGCGCTGGTGCTCGGGGGCGCGATCGCGATGGTGCTGGTGTCGGTCGTGATCCTGGGCAGCGAGGCGGTGGCCAGGATCTGTGTCTACGCCGCGGGGGCGGTGATCCTCGCCATCTTCATCAGGCTGATCGCGACCGGCAAACCCGACGAGCGCACCGGCATCATCGCGGCCTTCATCCTCGTCATCCAGACGGTGTTCTTCTTCATCTTCTACCAGCAGATGTCCACGTCGCTGAACCTGTTCGCGCAGCACAACGTGAACCTGGACTTCCGCGTCCTCGGCTGGCACCTCTTCACCTGGATTCCCGAGCAGTTCCAGAACCTCAACTCGATCTGGATCGTCATCCTCAGTCCGGTGCTGGTCTTCATCTACAACACGCTCGGGCAGCTGCACAAGGATCCCTCGATCGCGGCGAAGTTCGCCTACGGTTTCGGCGCGGTGGCGATCGGATTCTTCATCTACGGCTTAGGGGGGCACTGGGCCGTCAACGGCCAGGTCTCCTCCTGGGTCATGGTCTGGGGTTACGGCCTGTACTCGCTCGGTGAACTGCTGGTGAGCGGGCTCGGGCTGGCAATGATCGCCCGCTACGCCCCGCAGCGCATGGGTGGCTTCATGATGGGGGCCTATTTCGTGGCGACCGGGCTCTCGCAGTACCTGGGCAGCGTCGTCGCCAATTTCGCCCACATCCCCGAGAATCTCACCGAGCCCGTGCAGTCCCTGGCGATCTACACGCATCTGTTCAACGAATTGGGATTCGCGGGGGTATTCTGCACCCTGGTTGCAATCGCCATGCTGCCGCTGATGAAGCGGCTGTCGGCCCATCACGCCACGAGCGTCGGCCGCTGAGCAGTGCTGCCGTCGGGTACTTACGCCCGCGCGGCCGGCCGCAGCCGGAAATCGTAATTGACCGTGTAGTACGGCACATCCATGCGCACGCCGCCCGGGGCGGGACCCGGCGGATGCCTGTCGAACTGCGCCACGAGCGATTCCTTCATGCCGAACACCGCATCCGAATCGAGGTACTGGCTGTTCGCCACGAACAGATGGGTGGTCACCGGCCGGTGGCCTTCGGCGGAGACGATCATGTGGATGTGTCCGGGCCGGTTGGGATGGCGGCCCATCTTGCGCAGCATGCGTCCCACGGGGCCATCCGTCGGCACCGGGTAGAACGTCGGACGGATCGAGCGGAACCAATAGCGGCCTTCGGCATCGGTGCGGATCTTGCCGCGCGCCTTCATGCCCGTTTCCCCGGGAATCTGCATGTCATAGTCGCCGTCGCCGTCGCCGGACCAGATATCCAGCAGCGCGTTCGCGAGCGGCCTGCCATCGGCGCTGAGCACGCGTCCTGAATAGAACGTCGGTTCGCCCTTGACCCCCTCGGCGAGATTGCTGCCGCGCGGCAGCTCGGGCGCGCCTTCCCAGTAGAAGGGCCCCAGAACCGTGGATTCGGCGCTGCCGCCGTCCGCGGGGTGATTGAGCGTGATCACCAGCACCGAGACGCCCAGGGTGTCGGACAGCAGGATGAACTCCTGACGCTTGGGCGTGCAGGTCTGGCCGACATCGGTCAGGAACTCGATGGCGGTCAGCCACTCGGCTTCCGTCAGCTGCACGTCGCGCACGAAGTCATGCAGATGGGTGACGAGCGATGTCATCACCCGCTTGAAGCGCGGATCATCGCATTCGGAAAGCCGGTCGATCACCGCCTGGGTAATGCTCTTCTCATTGAATTCTCGCATCCCGCCCCCTTACTGCCTGCACTTGACCTCAACGCCAGAGGCGGCCGGAGGCGATCTGCGCGCCCTCGACCAGCGACCTCAGTTTCAGATATGCGATCTCCGGCTCCACCGGCCCGAACCCGCCGAAGGTTCCGAACCCGCAATCGGTCCCCGCCACCACCCGTTCGCGCCCCACCACCTGTGCGAAGCGCTCGATGCGCTCGGCGACCAGTTCCGGATGCTCGATGTAGTTGGTGGTGGTCGACAGCAGCCCCGGGATCATGATCTTGTCATCGGGTATCCGGATCTTCCTGAATACCGTCCACTCATGAGCATGACGGGGATTGGCGGCCTCGAACAGCAGCCCCTGCGCCTTCGCCTTCAGCACGATCGGCAACAGCCGCTCCAGCGGCACGTCATGATGATGCGGCCCCTCGTAGTTGCCCCAGCACACGTGCATGCGCACCCGCTCCCCGGGCACGTTGCGCAACGCGTGGTTCAGCACCTCGATGTGGCGCGCGGCCAGGTGGTCGAACTCCTCGAGCGTGCGGTCCCGGTACATCGTGTGCCGCCCCATCGCAAGATCCGGGGCATCGATCTGCAGGATGATGCCGGCATTGACGATGGCCTCGTATTCCACGGCCAGGGCGTCCGCCAGCGCTTCGAGGTAGGCATCCTGGGTGGGATAGAAGTCGTTCGGCTGGAACAGCGCGATGACGCCCGGTGATGCCGAGTTCATGAACGCCGCATGCGGCCTGGAGGCGGCGACGGCAGCCTTGAGGTTCGCGATGTCGGTCTTGAGCGGTCCGAGATCCTTGACGCCCACCGGGCCGACGCAGCGCGGGCGACGGTACTTGGCGGTGGAACCGCGCTCGGCCAGCTTGCGCAGCAGACCGGGAAATTCCACCAGGTCCTGTCCCGGCTCGCGCGGGGTGTCACCGTCGAAGCCGGAGAAGCGGCGCGCGATGTAGGTCGCGTAGCTGATCTTGCTCATTTCGCCATCGCTGACGAAATCGATGCCGATGCTCCTCTGGCGCTCGACCACCTCGGCCACCGCGGCACTGATCACCGCATCGTCGCGGGCCGTGTCGCGCTGCTCGTCCGTTTCGCGCGCGAACAGGATTTCGGCGACCGCCGGGCTGCGCGGCAGACTGCCGACGTGAGTCGTGGTAATGCGGTCGGTCATCAGCGGTAGGTATTGTTGGAATGGTGATCGCCGGCAAGCCAGCGCTTCAGTTCCCGATGCGCGTCGTCGCGACGGGCGCTGTTGATCTCATCCACGCGCGGCGAATCCAGCGTGAACTCCAGGATCAGGCCGTTCGGATCGGTCACGTAGACCGAGCGGCAGTAGCCGTGCTCGAGCACATAGGTCTGCGGTGGCTTGATGCCCGCCTTCCCGATGCGTTCCTCGATTCCGGCCTGCGTCTGGGCGTCGACCTGCAGAGCGATGTGATGGAACGGCGACTGCGGCATCTGCGGCCCGAACTCGGCCTGATCCGCGGGGTCCGCGAACTGGAAGAACGCGAGCGCCCCACCGTCGCCGATGCCGTAGAAGGTGTGCACATAGGTGCGCTCCTTGCCGAACAGGACGTCGGATTCGCACCAGGTGGCCGTCAGCGGCAGGCCGATGACGTCCTCGTAGAACTGCCGCGTCTTCTCCTGGTCCTTGGTGACGTAGGCCGTGTGATGCAGTCGTGCGGGAAGCTTTTTCATGATGTACCTCCGGCTTCAAACGGTTGCGCGGACCGGCCACGCCGGATCGCTCTGCAGGGCCGCGCGAATAGTCTTGCCATGCTCGTCCAGAAGCGGCGCCGGATGCACCGACTGCGCCCTGTGACCGTCGAACCTGACCGCCGGCCGCACCGCCTGGGTGGCAGTATGCGGCGACTCAATGGGCACCACAACGCCCAGGTGCTGCACCTGAGGATCGTTCACCACCTCGTCGATGCGGTTCACCGGCGCGTGGGGCACATCGGCCGCCCGCAGCCGCTGCACCCAATACGCCAGCGGCTGTCGCGCAAAGCGCTCATCCAGCTCCACCCGCAGCGTGTCGTACTCGGCGATGCGCCGTTCGCGGGGATTGAATCGTGGATCGGCGCCCAGCTCCGGGGCCTCCAGGGCCGACACCAGGCCGGTCCAGAATTTCTCGAGCGAGGACAGGTGGATGGCGATGAGCCGGTTGTCGGCGGTGCGCAGGATGTAGGCCTGGGCGAGCCGCGGCCGGTCGGCCGAAGTCGGTGTCTCGCCGAGCGCGAAGAAGGCGGCGAACGGTTCGACGGCGAAATGGGCCATGGCCTCGAGCATCGAAATCTCGACGTGGCCCCCGCGATGGGTGCTGCCCCGGCGCACCAGCGCCGCCAGGATCCCCTGCGCCGCGTACATGCCGGTGATGGCATCGGCCAGTGCCGGTCCGAGGAACTGCGGCCGGCGATAGTCGACCACGACGCTCAGGAAACCGCTCAGCGCCTGTGCCACCGAGTCGTAGCTCGGCCGTTCCATGTACGGCCCGGATGCACCGAAGCCGCTGATGGAACAGTAGACCAGGCGCGGATTGATCTTCAGCAGCCGTTCGGCACCGGCGCCGATGCGATCGGCGGCGCCGGGACGGAAGTTCTGGATGTACACATCCGCATCGCGGATGAGGGTCTCGAACAGGGCGCGGTCGTCCGGCTGCTTCATGTTCAGCGCGAGGCTGCGCTTGTTGCGGTTGTAGGCCTGGAAATGCGGTGAGTACTGGCCGCCCTGATACGAGCGATAGGGATCGCCGTCGGGACTTTCCACCTTGATGACATCCGCACCCAGGTCCGCCAGCAGCATGCCGGCGCACGGCCCGGTGATGAAGGTCCCCTGCTCGACGATCCGGATCCCGGTCAACGCTGGTTCCATGCCTTCAACCATCCTTGTCCGCAACGAACCCGGCGGGCACATCCCCGTCGTAGCCGATGGCCTGCCCCGCGGCGTGCGACATCACGAAGCCGATCGGGCGGGTCTGCTCCTCGAGCAGATGTGCGACCAGACCGGCGGTGCGCGCCAGCAGGGGCACGCCCTTGAGGGCCTGCAGCGGGTAGCCCGCATCGAGCAGCACGGCCGGAATCGCCCCCGAGACATTCAGGGCGAGCGGACGCCCCACCACCTCCGGCAGCAGCTGCTCGACGATGCCGGCGATTTCGGCATGCGGCCCCGCGGTCCGGGTTTCCTGGGCCACCGCGAACAGCCGCAGGGCACGCGGATCGCGGCCCTTGTGCAGCGGATGGCCGTAGCCGGGAATGGCGCGCTTGGCCGCCCGGTATTCGCGGATCACGGTGAGGGCCGCCTCGCGCGGGGAGGACTCCGCCGCCCGCCCATGGATCTCGGCATACAGACGCCCCGCTGCCTCCGAGGAGCCCAGTACCACGGACCCGCAGCCGAGAATGCCTGCCGCCACGGCCCCCTGGAGGGCCTCCGGGGCGGCCGCCAGGGTCATGCGGGCGGCCTGGACGCTGGGGACCAGCCCGTGCTCGGCGATGGCCACCAGGGTCGCATCCAGCACCCGCAGCTGGGCGGCCGAGGGGCGCGTGCCGGTGAGCAGCAGCCAGAAGTGCTCGGTGAAGCCGATCGAGCCCACCAGCTCTGCGGCAAGGTCCCGGCCGCGGACCACGATGGTCTCGGCATTGGAGGTGGAGATCGATGAACTGCGGTGGTCCTGGCGGCCGATTTTCACTTTGATCCTCGGTTCGGTATGATACTTTTTCGGATATCGAAATAATTGTCGTTATTCGAAACGATACTGTACGGCCGCTCACAGGAGTGTCAAGGTCAGTGACAGCCCCGCCCACACCTGCCCTGCGCCGCGAGGCCATGGGCGGCCTCGCCAAGGGGCTGGCCGTCATCCGGGCCTTCGGTCGCGACCATGCGGCGCTGAGCCTAAGTGACATCGCGCGCAGCGCGGGCATGCCCGCCGCCACCGCCCGCCGCTGTCTGCTCACCCTCGAGGAGCTCGGCTACGTGACCCGCAACGGCCGCAGTTTCCTGCTGCGGCCCAAGGTGCTCGAACTCGGCGCCGCCTACCTCGAATCGATCAACATCGAGCAGCTCACCCGCACCCATCTGGAGGAGCTGGCGCGCGAGACCGCCGACTCCGCGGCGCTGTGCGTTCTGGATGGTGTCGAGATCGCCTACGTGGCGCGCACTTCGGTGCGCACGCTGCTGCGTCTGGAAGCGCACGTCGGCAGCCGCTTTCCGGCCCACGCCACCTCCACCGGCCGGGTGCTGCTGGCGGGGCTGGGGCCGGAACGCCTGCAGGACTACTTTGCCCGCGCGCGCTTCGAGCCGCTCACGGCCCATACCGTCGTCGATCCGCAGCGGCTGCGCGCACTGATCGAGGAGGCGCGGCGCAACGGCTACTCGGCCGTGGAGGATGAACTCGCCTACGGCGTGATTGCGCTCGCGGTTCCGGTTTTCGACCATCGCGGCCACGTGGTGGCGGCCCTGAACTCCTCGAGTCATTCCGGGCGCACCACCCGCACGCGGCTGATCCGCGGACGCCTGGGCATGCTGCAGCAGATCAGCCGGCGGATCTCGGCCGACCTGGCGACGGTGCCCTGGCTGTCCCTGAGCGCGCAGATCTAGCCGTGGCTGCAGCCGCGCCCCCCGGCCCCGACCGGTATCTGGAAGTTGCCGGCGCCCGGCTGCGCTACCGGGACAGCGGCAGCGGACCGGCGCTGGTGCTGGTGCACGGCTGGACGCTGGACCTCGATATGTGGGAGCCGCAGGTCGAGCGGCTGTGCGACCGGTTCCGCCTGGTACGTCTCGACCGACGCGGGCACGGCCTCTCATCCGGGGATCCCGGTCCACAACAGGACGTGTCCGACCTCGCGATGCTGTGCCGCCATCTGCGCCTGAACCGCATTGCGCTGCTGGGCATGTCCCAGGGAGCACGCAGCGTGCTCGCGTTCGCGGATGCAGCGCCGGACACGGTGCGGGCCGTGGTGCTCGACGGCGCGCCGGACCTGCGCCCCGAGGCCGCAGGCAATGATATTCCGCTCGCGCACTTCCAGCAGGTCCTGCGCGCGCAGGGCATCGCCGCGTTCCGACGCGAGTGGCGCTCGCAGCCGGCCATGCAGTTGCAGACCGATGATCCTGCGGCGCGGGCACTGCTCGACGCCATGCTCGGGCGCTATGACGGCCGGGACCTGCGTGATGACACGGCGCTGGCCAAGGCCGCGATGCCACTGCGGCTCGAGCAGATCGCAGCGCCCGCGCTGGTCCTGAACGGCGAGTCCGACATGCAGACGCGGGCCGCCGCGGCGGATTATCTCCACGAACAGCTGCCGCAGGCGGAACGGCACCTGGTCGCGCGCGCCGGACATCTGCCGAATCTGGACAACCCGGATGAGTACGCGCAGCTGTGCCGCGCATTTCTGATGCGGCAGCTGCACGGCTCAGTGTGGCGCTGAGGCCTCCAGGATCTGGAACTCCGAAGGAGTGTCGATCCGGCGCACGTTCGCGAGTCCCGCCGCCTGCAGCAGCGCCTGCATCTGGGCCTGCGTGCGTTCCCGTGCGCCGAGCGCCACCAGCATGTGCAGATCCACGCGCGCCAGGGCGCGGTTCCGTGCCGACGGTTCGAGCCGCTCGGGCATGAGCCGCTCGACGAGCAGCAGCCGGGCGCCGTTGCCCATGGCCGCGGCGCAATTGCGCAGGATCGAGAGCGCCTGCTCGTCGGGCCAGTCGTGGATCACGGTCTTCAGCAGATAGACATCGCAGCCGGCGGGAACCTGCTTGAAGAAATCCCCGGCAACGAACTCGCAGCGCCCGGCCAGCCCGTGAGCACCCAGGTGCTCGCGGGCCTCGGCGATGGCATGCGGCATGTCGAACAGGACGCCGGACGCCGTGGGCGTCGACGACAGCACCTGCGCCAGCAGTTCGCCATAGCCGCCACCGACATCCATCACCCGCTTGCCCGAGAAGTCATAGGCCCCGACGATGTCCAGGGCGGCGAGGCGCGTCAGATCCACCATGGCCTGGTTGAATATCCGGGCGGCCGCCGGATCGCGCTCGAGGTGGGCGAAGCCGCTGTCCCCGGTGATCAGCGCCCGGGCGCTCTGCCCGGTCTTCACGCTGTGCAGCAGGTTCGCCCACACCTGCCAGGCTTCCCCACCCCACTGCAGGGTCCAGGCGCGCATCGAGCACGGCACGTCGGCGCGCAGCAGTGTTCCCAGGCGGGTCATTTCGAAGCAGCCGTCATCCCGCTGCCGGCAGATATCGACGCTTCCCAGGGCGGACAGCAGACGGGACAACGAGGGCGCGTGGGTACCCGTCGCCGCGGCCAGCTCCTCGGCCGTGCGCGGTCCGTCGGCGAGCAGCTCGGCGATGCCGAGGCGGGCGGTGACGTAGCAGGCCTGCGCGACCCAGCTGCCATTGACCAGCGCGAGCAGTTCGCGCGCGGCGGTGAGATCGTCGTGGGTGCTCACGCCGTCATTCCTCCATCCACGGCAAGCGTCGCGCCGGTCACGAAACTGCTCAGGTCCGATGCCAGATACAGCACGGAGCGCGCGATCTCCTCGGGTTGCGCATGCCGGCCCAGGGGAATCTGTTCGTCCAGGAACGCGGTTGCATCACGGCCGATGACGCCGCTCAGGTGCCGCTCGATGTCCGCCTGGAAGCCATTGTGGGTGGGGCCGGGATGGATGGTGTTGACCCGGATGCGCCGGGCGGCGAGTTCCTTGGCGAGCCCGCGCATCAGGCCGACCTGCGCGTGCTTGGCGGTGATGTAGGCGTAGGGTCCGGGACTGCCCATCAGCCCGACCACACTCGAGGTGATGATGATGCTGCCGCCATCGTTCATCTGCGGGATGCCGTACTTGCAGGCGAGGAAGGCGCCTTTGACGTGCACCCCGTAGACCTGATCGAACACCTCCTCCGGATAGGAACTGATCGGGCCAATGGCTCCGGCCGTACCGGCATTGCTGAACAGCACGTCGATCCGCCCCCAGCGCCCCACCGTCGCGGCGACGTAGGCCGCAGTGTCCGTGGCGCGCGTCACGTCCGCCGCACAGATCTCGGTATGCGACTCGGCGACGCCGGCCGCGGTCAGTTCGGCACGGGCCCGCTCGAGGGCGGCGCGGTCGAGGTCCACCAGCATCACGCGGGCACCGTGCTCGAGGAACTGCCGCGCGCTCGCCAGGCCGATGCTGCCCGCGCCGCCGGTCACCACACAGGTTTTGTCTTTCAGGAGCATGTCAAGTCCCGGTCTCCAACGCTGCCGCCACATTCCGGCGCTCGGGCCCGATCCGGGCAAGCACCGCGATCGCGATTGCCGCCGCCAGCGCCACCGAGGCCAGCGCCACACGATAGTTGCCCCCCTGCTCGGCTGCAAACCAGGTCTGGAGCAGCGCATTCGAGGAGGCGATCAAGTTGCCGAGCTGATACACCGTACCGGGAAATGTCGCCCGGGCCTCGGGCGGGGAAACCTCGATCAGGTAGGCCGGCACCACGCCCCAGGCGCCCTGCACGCAGAACTGCATCAGGAAAGCCCCGGCCGCGAGCAGCACGGCGCCCACGGAGTAGGCCCACAGCCAGGTGATCGGGATCGCCAGCAGCGCTGCGATGATCATGGCACGCCGCCGGCCGATGCGCTGGCTCCAGATACCGAAGGTCCAGCCCCCCAGGATCGCTCCCAAGTTGTAGACCATGGCGATCGAGCCGGTCGTATGGGCGTTGAAATGGTGAGTGTCGCGCAGGAACGTGGGATAGATGTCCTGGGTGCCGTGACTGAAGAAATTGAACGCCGTCATCAGCACGATGGCATAGAGCGCCAGCAGCCAGTGCCGCCCCAGGGACCGCATCACCGGCGCGGAGCGGACGCGGCGCGGTTGCCACGCGGGTGACTCCGGCACGTGCCGCCGGATGTACAGCACCAGCAGTGCGGGCAGGAAGCCGATGGCGAACATGCCGCGCCAGCCCACCACCGGATACAGCAGGGCGAACACCAGCGACGAAAACAGGTAGCCGGTGGGATATCCGGACTGGAGCAGTCCGGATACCAGGCCGCGGGCCCGGGGATCCACGCTTTCCATGGTGAGGGAGGCTCCGATGCCCCACTCGCCGCCCATCGCAATGCCGAACAGCGCGCGGATCACCAGGAATGCGCCCAGACTCGGCGCCAGGGCGCTCGCGAGGCCCATGAGCGAGTACAGCGCCACATCCAGCATCAGGATCGGCCGCCGCCCGAACCGATCCGCCAGGCGGCCGAAGACGAAGGCGCCCAGCGGCCGCATCGCAAGCGTCAGCGTCAGTGCCCAGGCCACCCGGCCATGGGTGGTACCGAACTCCCGGGCAACGTCGTCGAGCACGAAGACCAGCAGGAAGTAGTCGAAGGCATCGAGGGACCAGCCGAGGAAGCTCGCCGCGACGACCTTGCGCTGTACGGGCGTCCAGCCCCCGAACCCCTCCAACATGGCCGGCACCCGCTACCCTCCCCCGTGGTCGTACTGCAAAGGGCGCAGTATGCCTGAGGTTGATTGCGCAACACCGTCGCCGATCCGGCCGCGGGCAACTGTGCTATCGTTTGCCGCAACGGTTCGAAACATGAAAAACAGGGGGGCATATGCGAGCCAGGATCGGAACGCTGCTGCTGGGACTGATGTCGTTCTGCCTGCCGGCCTTCGCCGCCAACGTCGACGGAGACTGGTCCGGATCGATCGATGCCGGCCAGGGACCCATACAGATCAGCTATTCCTTCAAGACCGAGGGCGCCAAGCTCACCGGCACCACCACCGGCCCGGACGGCTCGAAACTTGCGATCAAGGATGGCAAGGTCGACGGTGACAAGATCAGCTTTTCCGTGGACGTCGACATGGGCGGCAATGCCATGACGTTCAAGTACACCGGAGTGGTCTCGGCGGACAGCATCGCCCTGACTACCGATTTCCAGGGCATGCCGATCAATATCACGGTGAAGAAGGCGGCGGCGCAGCCCGCCGCCGGCTGACGAGCGCTGATGCCGGCCGCGGCCTGACTCAGGAGAGTGCCCATGTCCCGAGCCGTTCTGCTGCTGACAGCAGCCCTGGCCTGCGCCCTGAGCGGTTGCGGCATGGACTCCATCAGTGCCGGCCCTGACCAGGCCAGTGGCCGGGGCACGCTGCTCTACGATCCACCCGCGCGCCTCGCCTCGCTCAATGCGGCCACCTTCACCGCCAGCCTCGATGCCAGCAGCAGCGGCGCACAGCTGCTCCAGGTGGCCGGTACTCCGGCCTGTGGCGTGGACTTCTATTACATCCAGTACAACACCGTGGGCGGCAAGGGCGAACCGGCCACCGCCTCCGGCGCCCTGATGGTGCCGACGGGCAGCGGCGCCCAGTGCAGCGGACCGCGGCCCATCGTGCTGTATGCGCACGGCACCAACCCGAGCCGCACCCTGAACCTCGCCAACATCAGCGATCCTTCGAACACCGAGGGAGCGCTGATCGCCGCGATGTTCGCCGCGCAGGGCTACATCGTGGTGGCGCCGAACTACGTAGGCTACGACAGCTCCAACCTCACCTACCACCCGTACCTGAACGCCCAACAGCAGTCCCGGGACATGATCGATGCATTGACCGCTGCCCGGACCGCGCTGCCCCACACCATGACGCGCACGACGACCGATGGCGGCAAGCTGTTCATCACCGGCTATTCGGAAGGGGGCTACGTCGCCATGGCCACCCACAGCGCCATGCAGGCCGCGGGCATGACCGTCACGGCCTCGGCGCCCATGTCCGGTCCGTACGCCCTGGAAGCCCTCGGGGATGCGGTGTTCTTCGGCGACGTGATCGTCGGCGCCACGGTATTCACGCCGCTGGTCGTGACCAGCTACCAGGAGGCCTACGGCAACATCTACCAGCACCTGACCGACGTGTATGAGTCGAACTACGCCTCCACGGCGGGCGATCTGCTGCCCAACGCCACACCGCTTGCCACGCTGTTCGCGGATAATCTTTTGCCGCAGAGCGCCCTGTTCAGCAGTACGACACCGGTGACCGGCAATGCCACCCTCGATGCCGAACTCGCCGTGCCGGCCAATCCGGTCTTCGCCTCCGGTTTCGGCACGAACAACCTGGTGACGAACGATTTTCGCCTGGCCTATGTGCTCGACGCCGTGGCGCACCCCGACGGGGCGGTCCCGCCCCCGACCTCCCCGACGGCCAGCGTCGCGCCTGCGGCAGATCCGCAGAACACGCTGCGCATCGCATTCAAGACCAATGATCTGCGCAACTGGACGCCCGCGAGCCCGCTACTGATGTGCGGCGGCGACGCCGACCCGACGGTGCTGTTCAGCGTGGATACCCTGGTCATGCAGCAGTACTGGGCGGCGTTGCCCCCGGGCCTGGTCACCGTCGTGGACATCAATGCCCCGGTGACCGGCGCCGGCGATCCATTTGCCGCGGCGAAGGTCGGCTACCAGCAGACCATCGCGGGAATCGCCGCCAGCGGCGGGGCCGCGGCCGCCGTGCAGGCCACCCATGCCACCGAGGCGCCCTTCTGCACCGCCGTGGCGCGCGGCTTCTTCGCCCAGTTCTGAGGATTCAACATGAGAGCCGTGCCCACCCGCATCACCGCGCGACTGCTCTTGAGTCTGGGCCTGGCGGCACTGCTCGGCGCGGGTAGCGCCCGGGCCGATCCGAATTCGGGCGCGGGCGACAGTCCCAACACCATCGCCCTGGGACTCTACGACGTGAGCTTCCACACTCACGCCGACGATATCACCGGCCCCTACACGCCCTCGGGTCTGAACGTCCGCAATCCCAGCATCAACACGCTGTACATCGGCTACATGCGCCGGCTGAGCCCGCATTTCGACCTGGAACTGGCCCTGGGCGTGCCGCCGCTCACGCGGACGGTCGCCAAGGGACCCGGCGAGGTCGGCTCCGTGCCCTACAACGGACAGACCATCGCCACCGCCCGCTGGCTCGCCCCGAGCCTCCTCGCCAAGTACTACTTCTTCAGTCCCGACGCCCTGCTGCGGCCCTACCTCGGGGTGGGCGTGAACTACACCAAGTTCTATTCGCGCCAGGTCACCGCGGCGGGTGAAGCCATCAGCGGCGGTCCGACCTCGCTGTCGCTGCCCGTGGCGGTGGGCCCGGTGGGCACGGTGGGCGTTGCGGCACAACCGCTCAAGCACGTCGTGGTGATCCTGTCCGGCTCGGCGTCCTGGGTGAATACCCGCCTGACGACCAATACCGCGGGCATCCTGCGTACCTCGCACGTCGAGTTCAATCCGCGGGCCGTCATTTTTGCCGTGGGCTATCAGTTCTGAACCGCATTGCGCGCTGGGCCGGCGTCGCGGCCACGCTGCTGGTGCCGGCCGCGTACGCGGACGGCGGCATCGCCGTGGCCCGCACCGACGCCAATTCACTCGCCGCCCATGCGCAGCTGCTGCAGAAGGCGCACAGCGGGCACATCGATCTGTACTTCCTGGGCGACTCCATCACGCGGCGCTGGGGCACTGCCGATCCGCAGTACCACGAGTTCTACGAGAACTGGCTGCACAACTTTCAAGGCTGGAATGCCGCCGATTTCGGCTGGGGCGGGGATACCACCGGCAACATTCTCTGGCGCCTCGAACAGGGTGAACTCGACGGCGTGCACCCGCGGGTCATCGTGCTGCTGGCGGGGACCAACGACCTGGGGGCGGCGTTCAGCCGACATGAGCCCGCCCGGGCAGCCGAGGATGAGGTGGTCGCGGGCGTCCGGGCGCTGCTGAGCAGCTGCCGCAGCCGCGCACCGCGGGCCACGCTGATCCTGGTGTCGATCACGCCGCGGATCGATGATCCGGCCTTCTCGCCCGAGATCCGCGCCATCAACCGGCGCATCGCTCACCTGGCCGACGGCCGCAGGATCCGTTACCTGGACATCGCGACCCGCATGCGGGATGAGCGCGGGGCTCTCAGGCCCGGCATCGTGGGAGCGGACGGCCTGCACCTGGCCGTGGGCGGCTATCAGGTCTGGGCGGATGCGCTCACACCGCTGTTGCGTTCGCTGCTGGGACCCCGGGCCGCGACCGACGAAGCGCCACCCCCGAGCCGTGACCCGGGCCTCGGGCACTGAACTCGCGCCGCGCTCAGCTCAGCAGCCGGCCACACAGTCCCAGCAGCGCCCCGGGCAGCAGCCCGAGCACGAATGCGGCGAGGCCGTTGACCCCGAGCGCGAGGCGTACGCCCGGCTGCCATTCCGGCAGCGGCTGGCCGGTGGTGGGGGGATCGAAGTACATGAGTTTCACGATGCGCAGGTAGTAGAAGGCGCCCACCACCGACAGTACCACGGCGACGATCACCAGCCAGAGGTGGCCGGTCGCCCACAGCTGCGTCAGGATCGACAGCTTCGCCCAGAAACCGACGAACGGGGGCACCCCCGCGGTGGAGAACATCAGGCCGAGCATCACCAGCGCCAGCAGCGGATCGCGGCTGGCGAGACCCTTGTAGTCATCCAGGCGATCCGCCTCGAAGCCCTTCTGGGTCAGGAGCAGCATGACGCCGAAGGTGCCCAGGGTCACCAGCACATAGGCCAGGGTGTAGAACAGCGCCGCCGCATAGCCCGCCTGAGTGCCGCTCACGAACCCCAGGATGATGAAGCCGACGTTGGAGATCGCCGAGTAGGCCAGCATGCGCTTGAGGTTGCTCTGCGCGATCGCGACCACGTTGCCGAGGATGATGGTGAGCACCGCGAGGATGCCCAGCATCCGCGACCAGTCGGCCGCAGTACCGGCGAGACCATGGGTCAGGAGCCGCAGCGCCAGCGAGAAATAGGCGATCTTGGGCGCGGTCGAGATGAACAGGGTGACGTTGGTCGGGGCGCCTTCGTACACATCCGGCAGCCACATGTGGAACGGCACCGCACCGAACTTGAAGGCCACGGCGACCACGATGAAGGACAGGCCGAGGATGGCGCCCGCCCCATGGCTCGCACCCAGGCGCGCCGGCAGCTCATCCAGCGCCAGCGTGCCGGTGATGCCATAGATGATCGACATGCCGTAGATCAGCATGCCCGAGGCGATGGCGCCCAGCACGAAGTACTTCATGGCCGCCTCGGCCGCGATGCCGTTGTCGCGGTCGAAGGCCACCATGGCGTAGACGGACAGCGCCAGCAGCTCCACACCGATGTACACCAGGAGCATGTTGTTGGCGGAGGCGAGCACGAAGATGCCCAGCAGCGCCGTCAGGACCAGGACGTAGTACTCGCCACGCGCCGTGCCACGCTGGCTCATGTAGCTGCGTGAGTACAGCAGCACCACGGCCACGAACAGCAGCGCGGCAAGTTTCAGCACGTACGACAGCGGGTCGGCGACGTACATGCCGTCGAACAGCACCACGCGCGTGCCGACCTGCCCGAAGGCCGCCATCAGGGCCGCGGTGATCACCAGCACCAGCAGCGTCAGGGTCGGCGCAGGGCTGCGGCGCTTCTCGCCCGTGAACACATCGATCAGCAGCACCGCGCAGATCGCGAACAGCAGGAAGATCTCCCCGACGGCGGGGGCAACCGAAGCCCAGGTCATGGTGGTGTCTGGCATGTCAGCTCAAAGCGGCAGCTTGGAATGCACGGCCTGCTGGACCAGGTGGTGCACCGAAGCTTCCATGATGTTGAGAAGGGGCGCCGGGTACACGCCCAGCAGCAGCACCGCCGCCGCCAGCACGCCCAGCACCAGGAATTCGCGGCCATTGACGTCGGTGAGTTCCGCCACGTGGGCGTTGGCCACCGGCCCGAAGATCACGCGCTTGACCATCCACAGGGTGTACGCCGCGCCCAGGATCAGCGTCACGGCGGCCAGGAAGGCGTACCAGAAGCTCGCCTTGAAGGCCGCGATGATGACCATGAATTCGCCGACGAATCCCGAGGTTCCGGGCAGCCCGGAATTGGCCATGCCGAAGAACACCATCAGCGCGGCGAATACCGGCATGACGTTGACGACACCACCGTAGCTGGCGATCTCGCGGCTGTGCATCCGGTCATAGAGCACGCCGACGCACAGGAACAGCGCCCCGGACACCAGTCCGTGGGACACCATCTGCACGATGGCGCCGTCCACGCCGAGCACGGCGCCGCTCAGCATGCCCGTGCTCGCCAGCACCGCGTAGATGCCGAACGTGCCGAGGGTGACGAAGCCCATGTGCGCGATCGAGGAATAGGCGATCAGCTTCTTCATGTCCTGCTGCACCAGGGCCACGAAGCCGATGTAGACCACGGCGATCAGTGACATCGCGACCACCAGCAGCATGAGCTCGTGGCTGGCATCCGGCGTGATGGGCAGGCTGAAGCGCAGGAAGCCGTAGCCGCCCATCTTCAGCATGATCGCGGCCAGGATCACCGAGCCGCCGGTGGGCGCCTCCACGTGGGCATCGGGCAGCCAGGTGTGCACCGGCCACATGGGTACCTTGACCGCGAAGGCGAGCAGGAAGGCGAGGAAGATCCAGCGCTGCTCGAGCAGGGTCAGCGGCAGTGCCTGGAAGGCCGCGATCGAGTAGTCATGGGCCTTCACGTACATGTAGATCAGCGCCGCCAGCATCAGCACCGAGCCGAGGAAGGTGTACAGGAAGAACTTGATGGTCGCGTAGACCCGGCGCGGCCCGCCCCAGATGCCGATGATGAGGAACATCGGGATCAGCATCGCTTCCCAGAAGAAGTAGAACAGCAGCGCATCGGTGGCGGAGAACACCCCGATCATGAGTCCTTCCATGATCAGGAACGCCGCGTAGTACTGGGCCGGCCGCTGCTGGATCACGACCCAGCCGGCGATCACCACGAATATGGTCATGAACGTGGTCAGCAGCACCAGCGGCAGGGAAATACCGTCGACCCCGAGGGCGTAGAAGGCATTGAGGGATGGGATCCACGACAGCTTCTCCACGAACTGCAGGTTCGCGGTGCCGGAATGGAAGCCCGTCCACGCCGGTATGGAGATGGCGAAGGTGGCCAGCGTCGTCAGCAGCGCCAGCCAGCGGCCGGCGACGATCGAGCGATCGCCCAGCAGCAGCACCACGATACCGCCGAGGATGGGCAGCCAGATCAGAACCGACAGGAGACCGAGACCGTGCATGTAAAGACCGCCCTTGGGCTTAGCGGACCAGGAACCAGCCCAGCAGCAGGGCAAGTCCGATCATGGTCCAGAACGCGTAGGTGTACAGATAACCGCTCTGCAGGTGCCGCAGCAGGCCGCCGATGCGCCCCACCGTGTGGGCCGTGCCGTTGACCAGGCCGCCATCGATCAGGCCCTGGTCTCCGCCGCGCCACAACCCCTTCCCCAGGCCGCGCGCGAGGACGCACAGGACGTTTTCGTTGAACCAGTCGAAGTAGAACTTGTTGACCAGCAGCGTATACAGGGGCGACAGCCTCCGCGCCCAGGCATCCGCCCACGAGGGCTTCTTCAGGAAGAACAGCCACGCGCAGATCACGCCCGCCAGCGCCAGCCAGAAGGGCGCTCCCGTGAAGCCCTTGAGGCCGAAATTCAGCCACACGGGGTCATGCAGCTCCTCCCCGACCCTGGCGATGACATCGTTGGCAGGCATCACGACGATGGAACTGCCGAAGTAGCCGCCGAACAGCACCGACTTCACGCACAGCGCGCCGATGACGATCGAGGGAATGGCCAGCGCCACCAGCGGCCCGCGCACCACCCAGGCAGTCTCGTGCGGGACGCCGCCGTGACCGTGATCCGCGTGGTCGTGATCCGCGTGCGTGTCGTGTCCGCCATGCGTGTCGTGGCTCTCGGCATCCTCGGCAGGATGATCGGCATGATCGTCCGGATGCGCCATGACCTCATGGAAGCGCTCCGGCCCGTGGAAGGTCATGAACAGCATGCGGAAGGTGTACAGCGCCGTGATGAACACGCCGCACAGCACGCACCAGTAGGCATAGGTGTGCCCCCAGCGATGCGACTCGCCCACCGCCTCGATGATGGCGTCCTTGGAGTAGAACCCGGCAAAGAACGGCGTCCCGATCAGGGCCAGCGACCCGATCCAGCTGGTGACCGCGGTCCAGGGCATGTATTTGGCGAGGCCACCCATCTTGCGCATGTCCTGCTCATGGTGCATGCCGATGATCACGGAGCCCGCCGCCAGGAACAGCAGTGCCTTGAAGAAGGCATGGGTCATCAGGTGGAAGATCGCGCCGCTGTAGGCCGAAACTCCCAGCGCCACCGTCATGTACCCCAGCTGCGAGAGCGTGGAGTAGGCAATGACACGCTTGATGTCGTTGGCCACGACACCCAGCAGGCCCATGAAGAAGGCCGTGGTCGCGCCGATCACCATCACGAAGGACAGCGCCTGGTCGGACTGCTCGAACAGCGGCGACATGCGGGCCACCATGAAGATGCCCGCGGTGACCATGGTCGCCGCGTGGATCAGGGCCGAGATCGGGGTCGGGCCTTCCATCGAGTCCGGCAGCCATACGTGCAGCGGCACCTGCGCCGACTTGCCCATGGCGCCGACGAACAGGCACACGCAGATGAGCGTCATGGCCGGCACCGCCGTGTGGCTGCTCATCGCGAAGCTCTGGGTCGCGATGTGCGGCGCGGCGGCGAAGGCGGCCTGGTAGTCGAGCGAGCCGGTGTAGTAGACGACCGCGGCGATGCCGAGCACGAAGCCGAAATCGCCGATGCGGTTGACGAGGAAGGCCTTGAGGTTGGCGAAGATCGCCGAGGGGCGGGTGTACCAGAAGCCGATCAGCAGGTACGACACCACGCCCACGGCTTCCCAGCCGAAGAACAGCTGCATGAAGTTGTTCGACATCACGAGCATCAGCATCGAGAAGGTGAACAGCGAGATGTAGCTGAAGAAGCGCTGGTAGCCATCATCGTCGGCCATGTAGCCGATGGTGTAGACGTGCACGCACAGCGAGACGAAGGTGACCACCACCATCATCAGGGCCGACAGCCGGTCGATGAGGAAGCCCACCTGGAAGTGGATGCCATCGCTCACCAGCCAGTCGTACACCGGGGCGTTGTAGGTTGCCGCCCCGCCCCACACCAGGTCCTTCCAGACCAGGATCGAGAGCGCGCAGGACACTGCGACGCCGGCGATGGTGACCGTGTGGGCGCCGACGCGCCCGATGACCCTGCCGAACAGGCCGGCCAGAATGGCCCCCAGCAGCGGCAGCAGTGGAATCGCGAGCAGCAGGTTGGGATTCATCTCTTGGCTCACCCCTTGAGCGTGCTCAGGTCTTCGACATTGATGCTGCGCCGCTCGCGGAACAGGACCACCAGGATCGCAAGACCGATGGCGGACTCCGCCGCCGCGACGGTCAGCACGAAGAACACGAAGATCTGCCCGTGGATGTCGCCCATGAAGCGCGAGAACGCCACGAAGTTGAAGTTCGCGGCCAGCAGCAGCAGTTCCACGCACATCAGCAGCAGGATCACGTTCTTGCGGTTCAGGAACACCCCCGCCACCGCGATCGAGAACAGCACGGCCGACAGCGTCAGCAATTGTCCGAGGGTGATCATGAGCGCTTCTCCGCATTCATCTTCACGACCCGCACCCGGTCGCGCGCCCGCGCGGCGACCTGCCGCTCCACGTTCTGTACCTTGTGCCCCTGGCGCTTGCGCATCGTCAGGGAGATCGCCGCCACGATCGCCACCAGCAGCAGCACCGCGGCCAGTTCGAAGGGATAGGCGTAGCGCGTATAGAGCAGCTTGCCCAGCTCGGTGGTGTTGCTGTACGTCGCCGGCAGCGGCGCCGGACCCTGCGTCACGTCCGGTCCCAGGGCGCGCGCCACCACCACGCCCACGATCTCGAATATGACGGCGCCGGCGGTGATCCAGCCGAGGAACGCGAAGCGTGTGAACCCGGTGCGCAGCTCCTCCAGGTTGATGTCCAGCATCATGACCACGAACAGGAACAGGACCATGACCGCGCCGACGTACACCAGCACCAGCACCATGGCGAGGAACTCCGCGCCGATCAGCAGCCAGATGGCGGCGCTGGTGACGAAGCACATGATCAGCGCCAGCGCCGCATGCACCGGATTGCGGGCGACGATCATCCCCAGGGCCGACACCACCAGCACCAGCGCAAAGGCATAAAACAAGATCTGAACGAGCACGCTGCCTCCTGCCGGCGCCTACCGGTACGGCGCGTCCGCGGCCTTGTCTGCCGCGATCATCGCCTCGTAACGCTCGCCGACCGCGAGCAGCTTGTCCTTCGACATGATGTTCTCGCCGCGATGCTCCATGTGGTACTCGTGGATGCGGGTGAGAACGATGGCGTCCACCGGGCAGGCCTCCTCGCAGAAGCCGCAGTAGATGCACTTGAACAGATCGATGTCGTAGCGGCTGGTGCGGCGCGTGCCGTCCTCGGCCACCTCCGAATCGATGGTGATGCATACCGCCGGGCACACCGCCTCGCACAGCTTGCAGGCGATGCAGCGTTCCTCGCCGTTGGCATAGCGGCGCTGCGCGTGCAAGCCCCGGAAACGCGGCGACTGCGGCGTCTTCTCCTCCGGGTAGTTGAGCGTGTACTTCGGCGACAGGAACAGGCGCCAGGTCACGGCCATGCCCTTGATGAGTTCCGGAAGCAGCAGGGTCTTGAGCAATTGGCTCATCGTGTACGCCTTTAGGGAGTGTGCCAGGGGCCGACGTGAGCCCAGGACAGGACCCCCTCGACGAAAATCCAGACGATGGTCACCGGGATCAGCACCTTCCATCCCAGCCGCATGATTTGGTCGTACCGGTAGCGCGGGAAGGTGGCGCGGAACCACAGGAACAGGAACAGGAAGCAGAAGGCCTTCAGCGCCAGCCAGCCGAAGCTGGGAGTGGCGAGCACGGTGCTGCCCACCCCGGGCCAGCCATCGAACGGACTGAGCCAGCCGCCGAGGAAGAACACCGCGGTCAGGAACGAGATCAGCAGCATGTTGGCGTATTCGGCCAGGAAGAACAGCGCGAACGCCATGCCGGAGTATTCGACGTGGAAGCCGGCCACGATCTCCGATTCACCCTCGGCCACGTCGAACGGGGCGCGGTTGGTCTCGGCGACGCCGGATATGAAATAGACGACGAAGAGCGGAAACAGCCACGTCCAGTTCCAGGTGAACAGTCCCCCGGCCTGGTGGCGCACGATGTCCCCGAGGTTGAGGCTGCCGGCGGCCATGAGCACACCGACCAGGGCAAACCCCATGGCGATCTCGTAGGCGACGATCTGGGCCGCCGAACGCATCGCGCCCAGGAACGCGTACTTGGAGTTCGAAGCCCACCCCGCGAGGATCACGCCGTAGACGCCCGCGGAAGTCAGGGCCAGCAGGAACAGCAGCCCCGCATTGACGTTGGCGATGGTCAGGTCCGGCGACAGCGGCATCACCGCCCAGGCCACGAAGGCCGTGATCAGCGTGATGGCCGGCGCCGCGGTGTACAGCAGCTTGTTGGCCCGCGCCGGGATGATCAGTTCCTTGGTGATGAGCTTGACCACGTCGGCGAAGGGCTGGCCGGCTCCCGGCAGCATGCCAAGGATGGTGACGCGGTTGGGGCCACGGCGCAGCTGCATCCAGCCGATGACCTTGCGCTCCCACAGCGTCGTGAAGGCGACGCAGATGATCAGCACGATGCACACGACGATGATCCACAGCGTCGAGAGGATGGTCGAGCGCGCGATCGGAGGCAGCGAGGTCCAGGCAGTTGTCAGGGTGTTCAGCACGATCGCGCCTTGGCGTAGGGGGTGTCAGTAAACGGCAGGCGCGTTGCGCCCCTCGGCGGTCCGCTGCAGCGAGGGCGCGCGCCTCACCACCGCATCGACCTGGTACATCGGAACATCGACCGTCTGCGCCGCTGTGGCCGGCGCGCTCACCGCGCGCGAGCCGGCCCACGGCGGCGGCAGGCCGCTCGCACAGAGGCGGCGCAGTTCCTCGCGCACTTCCTCGGAGCTCTGGTACGCGAAGCCCTCGATGCCCAGTTCGGTGCCGAGCACCCGCAGCACCTTCCAGCCCGGCCGCGACTCGCCGAAGCCGCGGGCGGCGGCGGTGAAGCTCTGCCACAGCCCCTCGAGGTTCACGTACGTACCGGAGGTTTCGGCAAAGGTCCCGATGGGCAGCACGACGTGGGCGACGTGCCTGAGCTGTTCGGTCATGTAGGGGGTGATGGCGACGACCAGTTCGGCCTCCGCCAGCGCCTTGAGGGCCCCGGGACTGAGGCTGTCCGCCTCCGGCTCCACGCCACCGAAGAGTATGTAGGCCTTGAGCGGGCTGCCCAGCATCTGGGCCGCGTTCTGGCCGGCGGCAGCGAGCGCCCTGCCTCCCGCCTCCCGGTGCGGCACGCATCCGGCGAGGTACGCGCCGGCCGCATTGCCCCCTTCGGCGAGTTCGGCCAGCGTGGCTCCGGCGAGCTGGGCGATGGCGCCGGCAAGGGCCCGCAGGTCGGCATACTGCGGATGGCGCAGCGCCAGGGCTCCCAGCCACACGGCACGCTTCGGCCCGGACAGCAGCGCGGCCGCCGCGGCCTGATGTTCCTCGCCGACCTTGGCCGAACTGCTCAACGCCGCCAGATGCGCGGGTACCGTGGTGCCGGTCTTGTCGGCGACCGCGGCCAGTACCGCCGCGAGGTCCGTGATCTGCGCGGCCGGTGGGGACTTGAGGTACGCCGCGACCGGGAAGCGGTACTCGAACTTCGCCGGATTGCAGAACACCACCGCGGCCCCCGCCAGGGCGGCCTTGCGGACGCGGTGCGCAAGCACCGGCACCTCGCGGCGCAGGTTGGCGCCGATGATCAGCAGACCGTTGAGGTGATCGACATCCGCGATGCGCATGCCCAGGTTCGGATGCAGCGCATCGGATGCCTGATCGCTGAAGTCGCGCATCCGCAGCCGATGGTCGATGTTCGATGAACCCAGGCCCCGGGTCAGCCGGTTGAGCAGATACAGCTCCTCGGTCGTCGCCGAGGCGCTGCCGAGCGCGCCGATCCGGTCGCCGTGCCTGCGCAGGCCGTCCACCGCCACCGCGAGCGCGGATTCCCAGCTCACCTGGGTCCAGCTGCCGCCCTCGCGCAGCAGCGGCGCGCCGACGCGGTCGGCACTGTAGACGCCCTCGTAGCTGAAGCGGTCGCGGTCGGCGATCCAGGTCTCGTTGATGGCTTCGTTGTCGCGGGGTACCACGCGCATCAGCTTGCCGCGCAGTACGTGTCCGAAAAGATTGGTGCCGACGCCGTCGTGCGGCGATACCAGCGGATGGGCCACCATTTCCCAGGCGCGGGCCATGAAGCGGAACGGCTTGGAGTTCAGCGCCCCGACCGGGCACAGGTCGATGATGTTGCCCGACAGCTCGTGGTCCACGGTGCGCTCGACGAACGCGCGCACCGAACTGTTCTCGCCGCGGCCGACCATGCCCAGTTCCTGGATGCCCGCGATCTCCTGCGTGAAACGGATGCAGCGGGTGCACTGGATGCAGCGCGTCATGTCGGTGGAGACCAGCGGCCCGAGGCTTTCGTCCTTCACCACCCGCTTGCGCTCGGAGAAACGGGAGATGTCGCGGCCGAAGCCCACCGCCAGATCCTGCAGCTCGCACTCCCCGCCCTGGTCGCAGATCGGGCAGTCGAGGGGATGGTTGATCAGCAGGAACTCCATGGTCGCGCGTTGCGCGCCGGTCGCCTTCTGCGACTGGGTGAAGATCTTCATGCCCTCGGCGACCGGCGTGGCACAGGCCGGCAGCGGCTTGGGCGCCTTCTCCACCTCCACCAGGCACATGCGGCAGTTGGCGGCGATCGACAGCTTGTCGTGGTAGCAGAAGCGCGGGACATAGGCGCCATTCGCATCGGTGACGCGGATGATCATCTCGCCCTTGCGCGCCTTCACTGGCACGCCATTCACTTCGATGTTGACGAACTCTTCAGCCATAGAATTAAGCAGCCAGACCCTGGCTCTCCACGATGCTGCGACCGCCATGGTCGATCATGTATTCGAACTCGTGCCGGTAGTGCTTCATGAAGCTCTGCACCGGCCACGCCGCCGCATCGCCCAGGGCGCAGATGGTGTGTCCCTCGATGCGGTTGGCCACGTCCACCAGCAACGAGAGTTCCTCGCGGCGCCCGTGGCCGGCGAGGATCCGTTTCAGCAGGCGGTTCATCCAGCCGGTACCCTCGCGGCACGGCGTGCACTGGCCGCAGGATTCGGACATGTAGAAGCGCGACACGCGCTCCAGCACCCGCACCATGCAGGTGGTTTCGTCCATGACGATGACCGCCGCCGAGCCGATCGAGGAACCCGTGGTCTTCATGGAGTCGTAGTCCATGTTGACGTTCATGATCAGCTCCGCGGGCACCACCGGCACCGAAGAACCCCCCGGGATCACGGCCTTGAGCTTGCGGCCCTTCCACACCCCGCCGGCGATCTCCAGCAGGTCACGGAACGGCACCCCCATGGGCAGCTCGAAGTTGCCCGGGTTGTTCACGTGTCCCGACACCGAGAAGATGTTGGTGCCGCCGGCGTTCTTCGGCCCGAGGCCGGCGAACCATTCCGCGCCCTTGCGCAGGATGGCGGGCACCGAGGCGAAGCTCTGGGTGTTGTTGATGGTCGTCGGCTTGCCGTAGAGGCCGAAATTCGCGGGGAACGGCGGCTTGAAGCGCGGCTTGCCCTGCTTGCCTTCCAGGGAGTCCAGCAGCGCGGTTTCCTCGCCACAGATGTAGGCACCGGCACCCACGAAGGTGTGCAGGTCGAAGGTGATGCCCGAGCCTCTGATGTTCTTGCCGAGCAGGCCGGCCGCGTAGGCCTCTTCGAGGGCCGCCTCGAAGCGCGGCACCGGCTCGCCGAGGACTTCGCCACGGATATAGTTGTAGCCCACGGTCGCATTCATCGCATAGCCACCGATCGCCATGCCCTCGATCAGCGCATGGGGATTGAAGCGCAGGATGTCGCGGTCGTGGCAGGTCCCGGGCTCGCTCTCGTCGGAATTGCAGACCACGTACTTCTGGATCGGGGAGGTGCGCGGCATGAAGCTCCACTTCATGCCCGTCGGGAAGCCCGCGCCGCCGCGGCCGCGCAGGCCCGACGCCTTGACCTGATCGATGATCTGTTCCTGCGTGAAGCCGCCGGCGAGTATCTTCTCCCAGATCTGGTAGCCGCCGATCTTGCGATAGGTGTCCAGCGTCCAGGAGTCGGGCAGGTGCAGGGACTCGAACAGGTTCAGGTTGAACTTGTCGGCGTATTTGTCGCGGATTGAGCTCATTTCAGGTCATCCAGCAGCTTGGCGACCGTCTCCGGCGTCAGGTGCTCGTGGAAATGGTGATCGATCATCATCATCGGCGCACCGGTGCAGGCCGCGAGGCACTCCTCCTCGCGCTTCAGGAGAATGCGGCCATCGGCCGTGCTCTCGCCCACCTTGATCCCCAGGTGCTTCTCGGCGTGCGCCAGCAGCTCCTCCCCGCCGCGCAGCATGCAGGAGATGTTCGTGCAGATGCTCACATGGTGCCGGCCGCACGGATGCAGCTCGTACATGGAGTAGAAGCTCGCCACCTCATAGACCTGGATCGGCGGCAGCCCCAGATAGACGGCCACGGCGTCCATCAGTTCGGTCGTCAGATGACCGTCGTTCTGTTCCTGGGTGAAGCGCAGCGCGGCGAGCACCGCCGAGCGCTTGCGGTCGGGCGGGAACTTCGCGACCCAGTGATCGATTTCCTGACGCGTATGCTCGGACAGCAACGCCGTATGGGTGCCCGCGGCTGACATCAGCGATCGACCTCCCCGAAGACGATGTCCTGCGTGCCGATCACGGCCACGACATCGGCAAGCATGTGGCCGCGCACCATCTCGTCCAGCGCCGAGAGGTGCACGAAACCCGGCGCACGGACCTTGAGCCGGTAGGGCTTGTTGGCGCCGTCGGATACCAGGTACACGCCCAGTTCGCCCTTGGGAGCCTCGACCGCCGCGTAGGTCTCCCCTTCCGGCACGCAGTAGCCCTCGGTGAAGAACTTGAAGTGATGGATGAGGGACTCCATGTCCTGCTTCATCTCCTCGCGGCGCGGCGCGCGGAACTTGGTATCGGGCACCATGACCGGACCGGGATGGGCCTTGAGCCAGTCCACGCACTGCCGGACGAGGCGCGTCGACTGGCGCAGCTCCTCCATCCGGACCAGATAGCGGTCGTAGCAGTCACCGTTCACGCCCACCGGAATGTCGAAGTCCAGCCGGTCGTAGATCTCGTAGGGCTGCTTCTTGCGCAGGTCCCAGG
>DATJTJ010000024.1:0-33333 GCA_035503515.1 Steroidobacteraceae bacterium | reverse complement strand
GGTGCGGCCGGAGGCGTTCAGCCCGGCGAGCAGCACGGCCGATTTCACCTGGGCGCTGGCGACCGGCATGTCGAAGTCGATGCCGCGCAAGGTGCGGCCGCCGTGCAGCCGCACCGGCGGCCGGCCGTCGTGGGTCGTGATCTGCGCCCCCATCTGCCGCAGCGGTCCGGCGACCCGCTCCATCGGCCGGCGCATCAGGGAGGCATCCCCGACCAGGGTCGAGGCGAACGGCCGGCCGGCCAGCAGTCCCATGGACAGGCGCATCGCCGTGCCGGCATTGCCCATGTCCAGCGGCGCCGCAACGCCCCGCAGGCCCTCGAACCCGGCACCATGCACGATCACCCGCGTGGGCTGCGGCCGCTCGATCCCGACCCCCAGGGCCCGCAGCGCATTGAGCGTCGCCAGGCAGTCCTCGCTTGCGAGGAAGCCGCCGATGCGCGTCTCGCCGGTCGCGACACCGCCGAGCATCAGGGCACGATGCGAAATGGACTTGTCACCCGGCACGGTGACCTCCCCGGCGACGCGCACGGCCGGTTCGACCCGGTATTCCTTCACGCTGGGCGCCGCGTCCGCCATCTAGCCCGCCGTCACCGCACGCGGGTAGGAGCCCAGGATGCGCAGCAGCGAGGCCCGCTTCTGCAGGTCCGCGATGGCCGCCGCCACCGGAGCATCCTCCACATGGCCTTCGATATCGATGAAGAACACGTAGTCCCACTTGCGCTTCTGCGAAGGCCGCGACTCGATGCGGGTCATGCTGATATGGTGCTGCGCGAACGGCTCCAGCAGCTTGACCAGCGAGCCCGACACATTCGATTCGCCGGCGACCAGCAGCGTCGTTCGGTCCTGGCCGCTGGGCGCGAACAGCTTGCGCCCGAGCACGAAGAACCGCGTCGTATTGTCCGGACGGTCCTCGATCTGCGGCGCGAGTACGCTCAGGCCGTAGACCTCCGCGGCCGTCTGGCCGGCGATGGCGGCGGTGCCGTGTTCATCCCGCGCGCGGCGCGCGCCCTCGGCGTTGCTGGTCACCGCGACCCGCTCGACGCCCGGCAGGTTCTCGTCCAGCCACAGCCGGCACTGCGCGAGTGCCTGCTGGTGCGAGCAGATGCGCCTGATGCCCTCGAGGGAGGGCATGCGCCCCATCAGGAAGTGATGGATGCGCAGTTCGATCTCACCGCAGATGCGCGCCGAGGAGTTCAGGAACCGGTCCAGGGTGTTGATCACCATGCCCTCGGTGGAATTCTCGATGGCGACGACGCCGAAATCCACCGACCCGGATTCGACCTCGTGAAACACCTCGTCCACCGCGGGCAGCGGCAGCGCCCGCACCGAGTGGCCGAAATGGGTGAGCACCGCGGCCTGGGTGAAGGTGCCCTCCGGCCCCAGGAACGCGACCTTCAGCGGTTCCTGCTGGGCGAGGCACGCCGACATGATTTCGCGGAACAGCCGCAGCAGGTCCTCGGTGCGCAGCGGCCCCTGGTTGCGCTCCTTGACCATGCGCAGCACCTGCGCCTCGCGCTCGGGACGATAGAAGTCGACCGTGGCGCCGGTGGCGGTCTTGGAGATGCCTACCTGCTGCGCCAGCCGGGCCCGCTCGTTGAGCAGGGTGTGCAGCTGCGCGTCGATGGCGTCGATCGATGCGCGGACGGCGCCCAGGTCCTTGGGCTCAGGCTTGTTCACAACACCTTCCGGAGGTTCAGGTCAGAGTACGCGGGCCGCCAGCACACCCTCGATGCCACGAATCTGCCCGACGATGGACTGCGGCACGGCCGAATCGACATCTATCAGAGTGTAGGCGTATTCGCCGCGGGACTTGTTCAAAAGATCCGCGATATTGAGGCCGGCGGCGGCCAGACAGGTCGAAATCTGGCCCACCATGTTCGGCACGTTGCGGTTGGCGACCGCCAGCCGGGTCACTCCGGGCACCCGCGGCAGCTGGCTCTCCGGGAAATTGACGCAGTTGCGGATATTGCCGTTCTCCAGGTACTCGCGCACGGTGTCCGCCACCATGACCGCGCAGTTCTCCTCGGCCTCGCCGGTGGAGGCCCCCAGATGCGGCAGCGCGACCACCTTCGGGTGATCCTTGAGCGCATTGTTGGGGAAGTCGCAGACGTAGGCGGCCAGGTGGCCGGCATTCAGGGAGGCGATGACCGCGGCGTCATCGACGATGGGGGCCCGGGCGAAATTCAGGACCACTCCGCCCTTGCGCATCAGGTTCAACCGCGCGGCGCTGACCAGTCCGCGGGTCTCGTTGTTCAGCGGCACATGGACCGACACCGCATCCGCGCGCGCGAACAGGTCATCGAGCGAGAGGGCCTGCCCGACGCTCGAGCGCAGCTGCCAGGCGCGGTGCACGGTGATCTGCGGGTCATAGCCCAGCACCTTCATGCCCAGGGCCTGCGCGGAATTGGCCACCTCGACCCCGATCGCCCCCAGACCGATGACGCCCAGGGTCCGGCCGGGCAGCTCGAAGCCGACGAACTGCTTCTTGCCCTTCTCGACCGCCTCGTCGATGGCGTGGTCGTCGCCGCTGACGCCGCGGGCGAAGGACCAGGCCTGGCAGATGTTGCGGGCCGCGAGCAGCAGGCCCGCGAGCACCAGCTCCTTGACGGCGTTGGCGTTCGCCCCCGGTGCGTTGAATACCGGAATCCCGCGCTTGCTCAATTCCGCCACCGGGATGTTGTTGGTGCCGGCGCCGGCACGCCCGATGGCCAGTACCGAAGCCGGCACCGTCGTCTTGTGCATGTCGGCGGAGCGCACCAGGATGGCATCGGGCTGGTTCAGGTCCGAGGCCACCTCGTAGCGTTCGCGCGGCAGTCGGTCCAGGCCGCGGGCCGAGATGTTGTTGAGCGTGAGAATGCGGTAATGGTCAGCCATTGCGACGCTGGAACTCCTTCATGAAGCCGATCAGGGCCTGCACGCCCTCGGGCGGCATGGCGTTGTAGATGCTGGCCCGCATGCCGCCCACGGAGCGGTGGCCTTCGAGATTGGTGAGGCCGGCCGCCTGCGCCTCGGACAGGAAGGTCTTGTCCAGCTCCGGACGGGCCAGGGTGAAAGGCACGTTCATCCAGGAGCGGCACTCCTTCGCCACCGGGTTCTTGTAGAACCCGGAGCCGTCGATGGCGGCGTACAGTGCCTCCGCCTTGGCGCGGTTCTGGCGTTCCATGGCCGCAAGCCCGCCCTTCCCGCGCAGCCACTTCAGGACCAGTGCCGAGAGGTACCAGGCAAAGGTCGGCGGCGTATTGAGCATCGAGCCGTCCGCGGCCATGGCCTTGTAGTCCAGGACCTGCGG
This sequence comes from Steroidobacteraceae bacterium, assembly GCA_035503515.1. Lineage (GTDB taxonomy): Bacteria > Pseudomonadota > Gammaproteobacteria > Steroidobacterales > Steroidobacteraceae > DAIDKA01. The sequence goes on along the minus strand of DATJTJ010000024.1, from coordinate 30,044 downwards.
CGTCTCCGGACGGGCCCTGCCCAGCAGCTCCTCGCGCACGATGACGATGCACAGCCCGGCCGGACCGACGTTCTTCTGGGCTCCGGCGTAGATCAGCCCGAAGCGGCTCACGTCGATGGGGCGCGACAGGAACGTGGATGAAAAATCCGCAACCAGGGGTGTCGCCCCCGAGTCGGGCACGTAGCCGAACTCGACACCGCCGATGGTCTCGTTGGGCGTGTAGTGCAGATAGGCGGCGCCGGGCGTGACCCTGAGGCTGCCGGGCGCCGGCACGGTGTTGTAACCGGAGGCACTCTCGTCCGCGACGACGTTGACCTTGCAGTAGCGCCTGGCCTCGCCGATCGCCTTCTTGGACCAGGCGCCGGTGTTCACGTAGTCCGCGGTGGCGCCGGCGGCGGCCAGGTTCAGCGGAATGCCGGCAAACTGGGCGGTCGCGCCACCCTGCAGGAAGATGACCTTGTGGCCGGCGGGGATGCTCAGCAGGTCCCGCAGGGACCCCTCGAGGTCCGCGGCGACGGCCTGGAACGCCTTGCTGCGGTGGGAGACCTCCAGCACCGACATGCCGCTGCCCTGCCAGTCGGTGAATTCAGACCGGGCCTGCTCGAGAACTTCCAGGGGCAGAGTCGCCGGCCCCGCGGCAAAATTGAATACGCGCACAAAAGCCTTCCGGATGCATCAAGTAAGGGGGGTGCCCGGGATGGTACAAGCACATCCCCCCGCCCGTTAGAACTTTTAGGCAGACGCTTAAGCTTGCACCCGAACCGGCCTGCGAGCTACGGCGTGGCGGGGGGCACGGGCTCGGGCCCGGCGCCTTCGGCCTCGCCCTCGGCCTCCAGGCTCTCGATGCGTTCGATGCCGGTCAGCCGCTCGCCCTCGGCCAGACGGATCAGGCGCACGCCCTGGGTGTTGCGCCCCAGTACCGAGATTTCGTCCACGGGGGTGCGGACCAGGGTGCCGGTGGAGCTGATCAGCATGATTTCCTGGCCGGCGGTCACCTGCAGCGCCGCCACCAGCGCGCCATTGCGATCCGAGGTCTGCAGTGCAATCACGCCCTGGCCGCCGCGGCCGTGCCGCGGGAAATCATCCAGCGGCGTGAGCTTCCCGTAGCCGTTTTCGGAAGCCGTGAGCACGTTGCCCTCGCCGCACACGATCAGCGCGATCAGCTCCTGGCCTTCCTCGAGTTTCACGCCGCGGACGCCCGCGGCATCGCGGCCCATGGCGCGCACCTCCTCCTCGTGGAAGCGGATGGCCTTGCCGCCGCTGGTGCACAGGATCACTTCGCGCTGCCCGTCCGTGAGCGCCACGCCGACCAGCCGGTCGTTGTCGCGCAGATCGACGGCGATGATGCCGCTGGTGCGCGGCCGCGAGAACGCGGTGAGCGGTGTCTTCTTGACCGTGCCCTGGCTCGTCGCCATGAACACGAAGTGCTGCTCGTCGTACTGCTTGACCGGCAGTACCGCGTTGATCTTCTCGCCCTCCTCGAGCGGCAGCAGGTTCACCATCGGCTTGCCGCGGGCATTGTGGCCCGCCTGGGGCAGCTGATAGACCTTCAGCCAGTAGACCTTGCCGCGACTGGAGAAGCACAGGACGGTGTCATGAGTGTTCGCCACGAATAGTTTCTCCACGAAGTCTTCGTCTTTTACCGCAGTGGCCGAGCGACCGCGACCGCCGCGTCGCTGCGTCTGGTACTCGGTCACCGGCTGGGATTTGGCGTAGCCGGCATGGGACAGCGTGACCACGACGTCCTGGGGCTCGATCAGGTCCTCGGTGGTCAGGTCCAGGTGATCGCGATTGATCTCGGTGCGGCGCGCATCGCCGTAGGTGTCGCGCATCTCGATGAGTTCGTCGCGCACCACTTCGGTCAGCCGCTCCGGCCGCGCCAGGATATCGGACAGATCCTGGATCGCCGCCAGCAGTTGCTTGTACTCCTCGATGATCTTGTCCTGCTCGAGGCCGGTGAGCCGGTTCAGGCGCATGTCGAGGATGGCCTGCGCCTGGGCGTCCGAGAGCCGGTAGCCCTCGGCCGACATGCCCAGATCCGCCGCCAGTTCCGCCGGCCGGGTCGAAAGGCCGCCGGCGCGCGCCAGCAGTTCCGGCACCACCCCGCCCGCCCAGGGCCGGGACAGCAGGCCGGCCTTGGCATCCGCCGGGGACGCCGCGGCACGGATCAGTGCGATGACGTCATCGATGTTCGCCAGCGCCACCGCCAGGCCTTCGAGCACGTGGGCACGCTCGCGCGCCTTGGCGAGATCGAAGATCGTGCGGCGCGTGACGACCTCGCGCCGATGGCGGATGAAGGCATCGAGCATCTCCTTCAGCGACAGCAGCTTCGGCTGTCCGTCCTGCAGGGCGACCATGTTGATGCCGAACACGGTCTCCATCGGCGTCTGCGCGTAGAGATTGTTCAGCACGATCTCGGCGACTTCGCCGCGCTTGAGCTCGATGACCACGCGCATGCCGTCCTTGTCGGACTCGTCGCGCAGTTCGGAGATGCCTTCGATTTCCTTGGCCCGCACCAGGTCCGCGATGCGTTCGAGCAGTCGGGCCTTGTTCACCTGGTACGGCAGCTCGGTGACGATGATGGCCTGGCGCCCCTTGCCATCGATGTCCTCGACGCTGGTGCGCGCGCGGATCGAGAGCCGGCCGCGGCCGGTGCGGTAGGCAGTGGCGATTTCCTGGGCGCCGTTGATGATGCCGGCGGTCGGGAAATCGGGACCCGGGATGTGCTGCATCAGCGCCGCCAGGCCCAGCTGCGGATCCTCGAGCAGCGCGATCAGCGCATTGATGACCTCGGTGAGGTTGTGCGGCGGGATGTTGGTGGCCATGCCCACCGCGATGCCCGTCTGGCCGTTGATGAGCAGGTTCGGCACGCGCGTCGGCAGCACCGCCGGCTCGCTCTCCGACTCATCGTAGTTCGGCGTGAAGTCGACGGTTTCCTTGTCGATGTCCGCGAGCAGTTCGTGCGCGATGCGCGCCATGCGCACCTCGGTGTAGCGCATCGCCGCCGGGGCATCCCCGTCCACGGAACCGAAGTTGCCCTGGCCGTCGATGAGCATGTACCGCATCGAGAAGGGCTGGGCCATGCGCACCATGGTGTCGTAGACGGCGCTGTCCCCGTGGGGATGGTACTTGCCGATGACGTCGCCGACGATGCGGGCGGACTTCTTGTAGGCCTTGTTGTAGTCGTTGCCCAGCACCCGCATGGCATACAGCACGCGGCGGTGCACGGGCTTGAGCCCGTCGCGCACGTCAGGCAGCGCGCGACCGACGATCACGCTCATGGCATAGTCGAGGTAGGACTGCCGCATCTCGTCCTCGAGATTGACGGGCAGGATTTCGCGCGCGAATTCTGTCATTTAGTCCGAAGGCTTGAGGGCCGGCACAAAGCCGAAATTTTAGCATAATGCGTGCCTCATCGCCCCATTTGGCCAGGAGCCCTCGACCATGAACGCGGACCATGCGGAAATCGGCAAGTTTGATGCCATTGCGCATCGATTCTGGGATCCGCAGGGCGAGTTCCGGCCGCTGCATCTGATCAATCCGGTGCGCGTGGAGTACGTCGCCGCCCGTTGCCGGATCAAAGGAGCCCGGGTGCTCGACATCGGCTGCGGCGGCGGACTGCTGTGCGAAGCCCTGCAGGCGCTCGGCGGTAACGTTACCGGCATCGACCTCGCGCCCGGCATGCTGCAGACCGCGCAGCTGCACGCGGCCGAACGCGGCGTCGGCATCGACTACCGGCTCCTCGGCGCCGAGGCCCTGGCGGCTGCCGAACCGGCCGCCTTCGATGTCATCACCTGCATGGAGATGCTCGAGCACGTCCCGGACCCGCGCGGCATCGTGCTCGCCATCGGCGCCCTGCTGCGTCCCGGCGGCGCCGTATTCGTATCGACCCTGAATCGCACGCCCAAGGCCTTCGCCCAGGCCATCGTCGCGGCGGAATACATCCTGGGCCTGGTGCCCCGCGGCACCCACGAGTACGAGCGCCTGGTGCGCCCGTCGGAACTGGCCCTGTGGGGCCGCCAGGCGGGACTGGCGCTGCAGGACGTGTGCGGACTCGCCTTCGATCCCTTCACGGCCCGGGCGAGCCTCGGTCGCGACACCGGCGTCAACTACCTGGCGCACCTGACGGGCGGGCCAGCGGACCTGCGGTGAGCGGCGCGCTGCAACTGACGGTGCTCGGCGGGGTGCTGCTGGTGGGCATGGCACTCGGGTATCTCGCGGCGCAGCTGCTGGCCGGCCGTCGCCGCGAGGAGCAGCTCGCGCAGCTGGTGTCGCCGCTGCAGGCGGCGCTCGAGGCCAGCCGCACCCAGGCGCGGCAGCTGGAGGTCGAGCGCCGCGATTCGGAGGCCGCGCTGCGCGGGCAGATCGAACAGCTGGCCCGCGGCCAGGCGGGGCTCGAGCGCGAGACGCGTAATCTGGTGACGGCGCTGCGCCGGCCGGAAGTGCGCGGCCGCTGGGGCGAACTCACCCTGCGGCGCGTGGTGGAACTGGCGGGCATGGTGGAGCAATGCGACTTCAGCGAGCAGGTGCAGGCCGGGAGCGGCCCCAATGCCTCCCGACCCGACCTCATCGTGCATCTGCCCGATGCCCGCGAGCTGGTGATCGATGCCAAGACGCCCCTGGATGCGTATCTCGCGGCACTCGATGCGCAGGATGAGAGCGGCCGCCGCCAGCATCTGCAGCGCCATGCCCGTCAGCTCGGCGCCCGGGTCCGGGAACTCGCCGCGAAGGCCTACTGGAGCCAGTTCCCGCGGGCCCCGGAGTTCGTGATCCTGTTCATCCCCGGGGATCAGTTCCTGGCCGCGGCTCTGGCGGTGCGGCCCCAGCTCATCGAGGAGGCGCTCGCCGACAGCGTCGTGCTCGCCACGCCCTCGACGCTGCTGGCGGTGCTCAAGTGCATCGCGTACTGCTGGCGACAGAACCGGGTCGCGCTCAATGCGCGCGAAGTCCAGTCGCTGGGCGGGGAACTGCATGCGCGGCTGGCGGGCTTTCTCGCCCATCTGGCGCGGGTCGGCCAGCGCCTGGGCAGCGCCGTCGAGGCCTACAATGCGGCGGCCGGTTCGCTGCAGCGACAGGTGCTGCCGCAGGCGCAACGGCTGCGGGACCTGGGTGCCACGGCGGATGCGCCGCTCGCGGCGCCGCAGGATGTCGCGGCCGTGCCGAGGGACCCGTCGTGACCGAGGTGCGCAGCGGAACGCCGCGCTACTTTGCGTGGCTGTACAGCGATGCACACCTGCAGGCGCTGCTCGCCGCGTTGTTCGGCATCGAGACCGAGATCAACGCCGCCCTGCAGCCGGGCCTGGAGCATTCGGTGGCGCACGTGCGCATGACCTGGTGGGGGGAAGAGGCGCAGCGGCTGCGCGCCCGACATGCCCTGCACCCGCTGTCGCGCGCACTGCTGGCGCAATGGCCGGCCAGCGGCCCCGGACCGGATCTCTCGGGCCTCGTCGATGTCGCGGCCTGGGATCTGGCCAATGCCACCTTCGAGACGCGCCGGGAGCTGGCGCTGTACTGCGAACGCTGGGCGCGCGCCCTGCTCGGATCGGCCGCGGCCGCCGGCGCCCCCGCCCTGCCGGCGCAGACGGCGCAGCAGTTCGCGCTGGGCACCGGCGCGGCCCTGTGCGAACTGGACATGCTGCTGTCGCTGCAGCCCTGCGCCCGGGCCGGGCGGCTGCGGCTGCCGCTGGATGAACTGGCGGCCCTGGGTGTCGAGCCCGAGGCGCTCGCGCACCCGCCCTGGCCGGATGCGCTGTGCGCCCGGCTGCGGGAGCGGCACGGCGAGCTGCAGGCGGCGCTGGCGCGCGGCTGTGAGGTGCTGCGCGCGCCCGCGCACCGCGTCGCGCTGCGCGGGCTGCTGGTGTGGGCGGCGCTCCTGCGGCGGCACTCGCGCCGGGCGCAGGCCGCCTTGCCCGCCGTCTGGCAGCGCAGCCGCTGGGACGGCATCGGCGATGCGCTGCGCGCCTGGCGCGCGGCCCGCCGGGCCATGCACCCCGGAACGCCGACTCAGACTTTCAAACCTGCGGAGCCTTCATGAGCGAATCATTCGACCCCCGTCTGGCGGACATCGGCGCCGATGAGCTGCGCGGTCGCGTCATCCTGGTCACCGGCGCCAGCCAGGGCATCGGCCGCGCGGTGGCCCTGAGCTGCGCGCAGCACGGCGCGACGGTACTGCTGCTGGGACGCAACGCCCGGCAGCTGAATGAGGTGCACGCGCGGATCAGCGCCGCGCACGGCGCCGAGCGGGCGGCGATCATCGAGTTCGATCTGGAAAATGCCCTGGCGCGCGACTATGACGCGCTGTTCGCCGCCATCCAGGCGCGCTACCAACGGCTCGATGGGCTGCTGCACAACGCGGGCCTGCTGGGACAGCTGGCGCCCATCGAACACTATGACGTCCCTACCTGGTGCCGGGTGCTGCAGGTGAACCTGACCGCCGTGTTCGTGCTCACGCAGATCCTGCTGCCGCTGCTGAAGGCCTCCGAGGATGCCTCCATCGTGTTCACCGCCAGTGGCGTCGGCCGCGTCGGTCGCGCCTACTGGGGCGCCTATGCGGTCTCGAAGGCCGCCATCGAAGGCCTGAACGAGGTGCTGTCGGCGGAACTGTCGGGCATTACGCACGTCCGGGTCAATTCGCTCAATCCCGGCGCCACCCGCACCCGGATGCGGGCCCAGGCCTACCCGGCCGAGAACCCCGAGTCGTTGCCCGCCCCGGAGCAGATCACCCGCGCCTACATCGCGTTGCTGGGACCGGCCAGCCGCGGTATCAGCGGCGGGCGCTTCAACGCCCAGCCCGGTTAGGGCGTCCCGTCTTCGGCGGTCACGCCGAGCGCGGTCATCAGCGTCGCGGCTTCCTCCTCGGTCAGCGGCCGCGAGCGGCCGCGCGGCAGCGACCGGTCGAGGGTCACCGTTCCCAGGCGCGTGCGCAGCACCCGGCTGACCATGGCGCCCTGGCGTTCGAACAGCTGCCGCACATCCTTGCCGCTGGCGCCCACCGCGACCAGGGTATACCAGCGGTTGCTGCCTTCGCCCCCGGCGGCATCGCAGCTGTGCACCAGCACCGTCGTCCCATTGTCGAGAGTGCCCTCAAGGACCCGCGCCACGCCTTCGGCCGAGAGCTCGCCGTGCACCCGGACACTGAAGTCCACCGTCAGCCGGCGCACGCCGCGCTGCAGGCGCTCGGCGGTTTCGCCATCGGAGCTCACCAGTTCCAGGCCGCCATCGATGACCGGCATCGGACTCACCGTCACGAAGCGCCGTCCGCCGCTGCGCGGCAGGTGCTGCAGCAGCTCGCGCATCTCGACCCCCGGTGAGCGGTGGACGATGAACACCTTCACCGCGCCGCTGGCCCGCTGGCGCACCAGGCGGCCATCCAGTCGCACCTTGTCCGAGGCGAGCACGCGCATGCCCAGGGTGGCGGGCTGTCCATTCACGGTGAGACGACCGGCGCGGATCCAGCCCTCGACCTCGCGCCGGGACGCGAGCCCCAGGTGCGCGAGCGCCTTCTGCAGGCGTTGACCGGCCGGTTCGGGCATTCAGGGATCGGTGGGGTACGGGGCCGCTACCAGGCCGTCGGCCTGGGCCTTGTCCCCGGGTTCCTCATCCTCCGGATCGCCCTCGGGCATCTCGGGCTCGGCATCGGAGTCATCCCCGCCGACCACCTGCGCTGCCTCGCGGGCCGCCGCCGGCTCGGCTGCGGCATCGCCGGCCGGGGCCGGCAGCTCCAGCTGCACGTTGAGTTCGGTCAGCGCCTTGAGCTCGGCGAGGGGCGGCAGCTGGTCGAGCTTCTGCAGACCGAAGTAGTCCAGGAACTCGGCCGTCGTCCCCAGCACTTCCGGGCGTCCGGGGACGTCCCGGGTCCCGAGCACCCGCACCCAGTTGCGCTCCAGCAGCGTCTTGATGATGTTCGGATTGACGGCGACGCCGCGCACCAGTTCGATCTCGCCGCGGGTGATGGGCTGGCGGTAGGCGATCAGGGCCAGCGTCTCGAGCAACGCCCGCGAATAGCGCGCCGGCCGCTCGGGCCACAGCCGGGATACCTCGGACGCATAGTCGCTGCGCACCTGCACGCGCCAGCCACTGGCCGTGCGGGTCAGTTCCAGGGCCCGCGTTGCATATTCCGCGGACAGCTGCTCCAGCAATGCCGTGAGCTCGGCGTCCGTGGGCCGCTCGTGGTCCGCGAACACCTGCGCCAGTTCGCTCAGCTGCAGCGAGCGGCCGGCGGCCAGCAACGCCGCCTCGATAACGTTTCTGCGATAGGACTCGCTCATGAACGGTCAGCTCCTAGGGCACATCGACGTCCGCGTCCGGATCGGCATCATCCGCGTCGTCGTCGGAATCGTCGGCATCGCCCAGATCCAGATCGATCTCGACCACGGCCGCAGCTTCGAGCACCTCTTCGGTCGCGGTATTGTCCGCCACCACCCGCAGATGCCGCGCGGACGCCGCCGCCCGCACGTGGATGGGCGCGAACGGCTCCTGCTGCACGATATCGATCAGGCCCTCGCGCACCAGCTCCAGGATGGCGATGAAGGTCACCGCCACGCCCATGCGGCCTTCCTCCGGCCGGAACAGCTGCACGAACTCGACGAAGCTCGCGCTGGCGAGCCGCGCCACGATGTCCGTCATCCGGGCCCGCACCGACAGAGGCTCGCGCTGCACATGGTGATGCGCGAACATTTCGCTGCGGACGACCACATCGCGGAAGGCGAGCAGCATCTCCTGGAGCGTGACCTGGGGCACCAGCCGCACGACCTTGCGATCGCGCAGTTCGGCGCCGGCGGTCCACACGTCGCGCTCCAGGCGCGGCAGGATATCGAGGTTTTCGGCGGCGCGCTTGAAGCGCTCGTACTCCTGCAGGCGGCGCACCAGCTCGGCGCGCGGATCCTCCTCCGAACCATCCTCGGCGGTGCTCGCCCGCGGCAGCAGCATGCGGGACTTGATCTCGGCGAGCGTGGCCGCCATCACCAGGTATTCACCGGCGAGCTCAAGCTGCAGGTCCTGCATGAGCTCGATGTATTTCATGTACTGGCGGGTGATCTCGGCCAGGGGAATATCCAGCACATCCAGGTTCTGGCGGCGGATCAGATACAGCAGCAGGTCCAGCGGCCCCTCGAAGGCCTCGAGGATGACCTCCAGCGCCTGGGGCGGGATGTACAGGTCCTTGGGCAGCTGCGTGACCGGTTCGCCATTGACGATGGCGAAGGGCATTTCCACCTGTTCGGGGGCGGCTTCGGGCGCCACGGGCATCGCCTCGGGCGCCGGCGCCTCGTTGGACACCACGATCTTGAGCTCCGGTTGCAAGTCAGTCGGCCCGCAGGTGCATGACCCGTCGCACTTCTTCCAGCGTCTGCCGGGCGGCTTCGCGGGCCTTGTCCGCGCCTTCCCGGACTATACTGCGAACCAGCTCGGGCTGATCCTCGAATTCCTGCGCGCGGCGGCGCATGCCGCGGATCTCCTCCACCACCTTCTCGATCAGCGGCTTCTTGCAGTCCAGGCAGCCGATGCCGGCACTGCGGCAGCCCTCGGTGACCCATTTGCGGGTGGACTCGTCCGAATAGATCCTGTGCAGGTCGAACACCGGGCACTTGTCCGGATCGCCCGGATCGGTGCGCCGCACGCGCGCCGGGTCGGTCTGCATGGTGCGCAGCTTCTGCGCCACCGCGTCGGGATCCTCGCGCAGGCCGATGGTGTTGCCATAGGACTTGGACATCTTGCGGCCATCGATGCCGGGCACCTTCGGCGTCGCCGTCAGCAGCACCTGCGGCTCGGGCAGGATGCTCACCGCTCCCCCTTCGAGGTATCCCAGCAGGCGCTCCCGATCCGCCACGGTAATGCGGTTGTTGCCCTGCACCAGCTCGCGCGCCTGCTCCAGGGCACGGGCATCGCCGCTTTCCTGGTAGTTGCGCCGCAGCTCCTGGTAACGGGTGGCGTTGCGGCCGCCCAGGCTCTTGATGGCCTTCAGCGAGCGCGCCTCGAAGTCCGGCTCCCGTCCGTACAGATGGTTGAAGCGCCGGGCGATCTCACGGGTGATTTCCACGTGCGCCACCTGGTCCTCTCCGACCGGCACGAACGCCGGCCGGTACAGCAGGATGTCGGCGCTCTGCAGCAGCGGGTAGCCCAGGAAGCCGTAGGTGGCGAGGTCCTTTTCCGCAAGCTGCGCCTGCTGGTCCTTGTACGTGGGCACCCGCTCCAGCCAGGACAGCGGCGTGCACATCGACAGCAGCAGATGCAGCTCGGCGTGTTCGGGAACCTGGGACTGCACGAACAGCGTCGCGACCCCGGGATTGAGGCCGGCGGCGAGCCAGTCCACCAGCACTGCCTGGATGTACTCCTGCAGCCGCCCCGTGTCCTCGTAACCGGTGGTCAGCGCATGCCAGTCGGCGATGAAAAAATAGCATTCATACTGGTATTGCAATTCCACCCAGTTGCGCAGCGCGCCGTGAAAATTGCCCAGATGCAAAGGCCCCGTGGGCCGCATGCCGGAAAGCACCCGGCGCGTTTGCGGATTGGAACTCATGTGTGAGCGACGCAGTATAGCGTAAGCAGGCCGCCGTCCCCGGCCCTACAGTCCCAGGCGGCCGAGCTCCCCGGTACCCCGTCGCAGGATGACCGGCGGATCGACCGCGAGATCGACCACGGTGGTGGGCTCGATGCCGCAGTGGCCGCCGTCGAGCACGGCATCGATCTGATGCTCGAGGCGTTCGCGGATCGTGAGTCCGTCGGTGAGGGGCAGATCATCCCCGGGCAGCATCAGCGTGGAACTCATCAGGGGCTCGCCCAGTTCCGCCAGCAGCAGCTGCGGCACCGGATGATCCGGCACCCGGATGCCGACGGTCCGGCGCTTTTCGTGCTGCAGACGACGCGGCGTTTCGCGCGTGGCCGGCAGCAGGAACGTGAACGGGCCGGGCGTGCACGCCTTGATCATGCGGAACTGCGGGGTGTCGATGCGCACGAAGCGGGCCGCCTCCCCGACATCCCGGCACACCAGCGTGAAATGGTGATTGCGATCCGCCTGGCGAATGCGGCGCACGCGCTCCAGGGCGTCCTTGTCCCCGATATGGCAGCCCAGGGCGTAGCACGAGTCCGTCGGGTAGGCGATAACCCCGCCCGCCGTGACGATCTGCACCGCCCGGCGGATCAGCCGCGCCTGGGGGGTCACGGGATGTAACTCGAAATATTGGCTCATGGGCTATGATACACGGCTGTTCAACACTCCCTCGGCAAGGGCCGCTTCCCCATCCAAAATGCAGTCTGTCCTCGAGTTCGCCCCGGTGGCCGTGTTCGGCATCGCCTATTACCTGCACGGCATCTACGTCGCGACCGCGGCCCTCATGGTGTCCATGCTGCTGCTGCTGGTCGTAGACCTTGCCTGGCAGAAGCGCATCCCCACCATGCACGCCCTGTCGGCGGTGCTGGTCTTCATGTTCGGCGCGGCGACCCTGATCCTGCACAACCAGCGTTTCATCCAGTGGAAACCCACGGTGCTGTTCTGGCTGCTGAGCCTCGCCTTCCTGGGCAGTTTCTGGATCGGCAAACGGACCCTGGCGGAACACGTCCTGGGCAAGGCGCTCGGCGAAATGCTGGGCGATGCGGCGCCGATCGAACCGCGCCAGTGGCGGATGCTCAACGCGCAATCCGTGATCTTCTACGCCCTGCTGGGCGCGCTGAACCTGCTGGTGGCGTTCAATCTGAGCGAACGCGCCTGGGTCAGCTTCAAGCTGTTCGGCCTGACCCTCGCGACCGCCGTGTTCATGGCGGCCCAGGTGCTGTGGCTGACGCGCCGCGCCGAGCCGGCGGTCTCCACATGACCGCCACCGCCCGCGTCGAGCGCATCCGCGCCGCGCTGATCGCGCGCCTGGCCCCCCTGGAACTGGTCATCCGCGATGACAGCGCCGCCCACGCCGGGCATGCCGGCGCGCGCGAGGGCGGTCATTTCTCGGTGCTGGTGGTGTCGGAGCAGTTCGCGGGCCGCAGCCGCATGCAGCGGCACCAGCTGGTTTATGCCGCGGTCGCAGAGCTGCTGCGCACCGACATCCATGCGCTGAGCATCCAGGCGCGGACCCCGCAGGAATCCTAACCCGTCAACCCTCGAGAGACCCTATGAAATCTTGCAAAGCCCTTCTCCTGAGTGCATGCCTGGCGAGCCTCGCGGCCTGCCATCCGGGTGCGAACTCCGGAAGCAGCAGCAGCACCGCGACGGACAACATCGCCACGGTCAACGGCACCGGGATCAGCCGCAGCCTGTTCGACTTCTACCTCAAGAACGCGATGCAGCGGCAGAACAAGGAGCCGGCCACGGCGACGCAGCAGCAGAAGGACGAGATCCTCGACACGCTGGTGCGCGCGGAACTCATCGTGCAGCAGGCGGACAAGGACGGGCTCACCAAGGACCCGGATACGCAGGACATGCTCGAACTGTCGCGCATGAATGCCCTGCAGCAGGCCTTCTCGGAACGCTTCGCCAAGGAGAACAAGCCCACCGAGGAGGAACTGAAGAAGGAATACGACGTGCAGGTTGCGAAACTGCAGCACACCGAATACCACGTCGAGCACATCCTGGTCCCGAATGCCGATGCGGCCAACGCGATCATCGCGCAGCTGAACAAGGGCGCGAAGTTCGAGGACCTGGCCAAGAAGCAGTCCAGTGACAGCTCCAAGGACCAGGGGGGAGATCTGGGCTGGATGACCCCGGACCGCATTGCCAAGCCCTTCGCGGATGCGATGGTGGCGCTGAAGCCCGGTGAGTACACCCATGTCCCGGTGCAGACCCAGTATGGCTGGCACGTGATCAAGCTGCTGGATACGCGGCCGCTGGCGCCGCCGGACTATGCGAAGGTCAAGGATCAGATCAACCAGATCGTGCTGAACAACAAGTTCAAGGCCTACGTCGACGGTCTGATCGCGAAGTCGCAGATCGACAAGAAGATGTAGTCGCCTCAGCCCTGCAGGAGACTGAGGAATTCCGCCTCCTCGAGGATCGGTATCCCGAGCTCCCGGGCCTTCTTGAGCTTCGAACCTGCGTCGGCCCCGACGACGACGCCGGCGGTCTTCTTCGAGACGCTGCCGGCGACTTTGGCACCGAGCGCCACCAGCGCCTCGGTCGCCTGATCGCGCGACATCGCCGTCAGCGTCCCGGTCACCACCCAGGTCTGGCCGGAGAGCCGGCGGCCGCTCGCGCTTTGCTGCGGCATCGCCGGCCAGTGCACCCCGAGTGTGCGCAGCCGGGCGATGACCGCGGTGTGCGCGGCCGAGGCGAAGAACACCGCGACGTGGTTTGCGACCACCGGACCGACATCCGGCACCGCCTGGATCTGCTCCGGGGTGGCCGTCAGCAGGGCTTCGAGGGAGCCGAAGTGCTGGGCCAGTGCGAGTGCGGTCGCTTCGCCGACATCGCGGATCCCGAGCGCAAACAGGAATCGCGGCAGTGTGGTGTCGCGACTGGCGGCGATGGCGGCATGCAGGTTGGCGGCCGACTTCTCGCCCATGCGCTCCAGCTGCGCGAGCTGCCCGACGGTGAGTTCATAGATGTCGGCCGGTGACCTGACCAGGTCATTCTCGATCAGCTGCTCGATGAGCTTGTCCCCGAGGCCTTCGATGTCCATCGCCCGGCGACTGGCGAAATGCCGGATGCCCTCCTGGCGCTGGGCCCGGCAGGTGAACCCGCCGCTGCAGCGGGCGATCGCCTCTCCCTCGGCCCGTTCCACCAGCGAGCCGCAGATCGGGCAGGTCCTGGGCAGCTGCACCTGGGGGCGCCCGTCGTGGGCCTCGTCCGGCACGATGCGGACCACTTCGGGAATGACGTCCCCGGCGCGACGGATCACCACCGTATCGCCTACCCGCACGTCCTTGCGGCGCACCTCATCCATGTTGTGCAGCGTGGCGTTGCTCACCGTCACCCCGCCCACGAACGTGGGCTGCAGCCGCGCGACCGGCGTGAGGGCCCCGGTACGGCCGATCTGGAACTCGATGCTGGTGACGAGGGTGCTCGCCTCCTGCGCCGGGAACTTGTGGGCCAGGGCCCAGCGCGGCGCGCGCGAGACGTAACCGAGCCGTTCCTGGTCCGCGCGGGCATCGACCTTGTAGACCACGCCATCGATCTGGTACGGCAGCGCCTGCCGTCGGGCGCCGATATCCCGGTAGTACTCGAGACATCCGGCGACCCCGCTGACGGCCCGCGCCTCCGGGCAGGTCCTCAGGCCCCATTCGCGGAATGCCGCCAGCAGCTGGGTGTGATGCTCGGGCACGGTGCCGCCCTCCACCAGTCCCACGGCGTACAAAAAGATGTCGAGCGGCCGGGTGGCGGTGATGCGGGCATCGAGCTGCCGCAGGCTTCCGGCGGCGGCATTGCGCGGATTGACGAACACCTTCTCGCCGCGCGCCTGCGCCTGCTCGTTCATGAGTCTGAAGCCCGCCACGGGCATGAACACCTCGCCGCGGACCTCGATGAGTGCCGGCGGCGCGCCGCGCAGCGACAGCGGGACACCGCGGATGGTGCGCACATTGGCCGTGACGTCCTCGCCGTGGATGCCATCGCCCCGGGTCGCCGCCCGCTCCAGGACCCTGCGCCGGTAGGTCAGCGACACGGCGAGGCCATCCAGTTTGGGCTCCGCCGAGTAGGCGATGTCGGCGTCGGTCCTGAGCCGCTCATGGATGCGCCGGTCGAAATCCAGCAGATCCTGGTCGCTGAACCCGTTGTCCAGCGACAGCATCGGCACGGCGTGCTCGACCACCCCGAACTGCGCCACCGGCGCGCCGCCGACCCGCTGCGTGGGCGAGTCCGGAGTGATGAGGTCCGGGTGCTCCGCCTCCAGGGCCTTCAGTTGCTGCATCAGGCCGTCGTATTCGGAGTCGCTGACGCTCGGCTCATCGAGCACGTAGTACCGGTAGTCGTGTCCGGCGATCTGTTCGCGCAGCGTGGCGATGCGCGCTGCGGGCTTCATGGAGGCGCTGCGGCTGCCTGCCGGCGCAGGGCGGCGATGCCGACCACCCCCAGGGGCATGCCCTGCTCATCCTGCAGCGTGGCGCCCAGCCGCTGCGCCAGCAGCTGCGCGCAGGCGAGCAGTTCTTCTCCGGCCTCGGGGCCGGGCAGCGGCCCGGGCAGTACCGCGAACAGATTCAGGCCGCCGTAACGCTGCATGTCGATGCTGCCGGAGTCGAAGGTACCCGGCTTGTTCAGGCTCGCGATGCTCAGCAGCGCACGGCCATCGTCGCCGGGCTTGTGGAAGATCGCGAATTTGCCCAGCACGAAACCCTCGGCCGCCAGGGCCAGCCGCACCGCCCGGCCGGAGAATTTCTCCCCGACGCTGATCACCCGCACCGCCAGCACCCGGCTCGCCTCGGGCGCCGGCCACTCCACGATGACCTCCGCGGGGGGTGCATCGGCGGGGCCCGGCGGCGCGGGCGCGGACACGGGCTGCTGCTCCTGGGGGCTGCCGACCTCGATATCGGAAATCGGCGGATCCTCGAGCTGCTGCCTGCCGATTTCCTCCAGCAGGCCGTCCATGTTGGCGGTCTCGGGCACCAGCGTAACCGGACCCGGCGGCGGTTCCTCCGCGGCGACCACCGGCTCGGCCGCGAGGGCAGGGGCGAGATCGAGCTCATCCGCAAAATCCTCGCCGAAGCGGGTGTCGATGAAGTGCGCCTCCGGAGCGGTGAAGTCCGCCGCGAAGTCGTCCTGCGGGATCTCCTCGGTCCGCTCCGCGATGTCCTCCGGCGCAGGCGCAGTCTCGGCGCGTGCCTCGAAAGCTGCGAATTCGCCGGGACTGACCTCGAGTACGGGCAGATCCTCTTCCGGATCGCGTGCGCTCATGCGCGGCAGGTCCCAGTCCGCGGTGCGCTCCGGCGGGCGCTCCGCTGGATCGGGAGCGGGGCGCGGCAGGTCGCTGCCGCGCACCTGGTGCGGCCGGCGCAGTTCCCACCAGGCGAGGCCCACCAGAAACAGCAGACCGACCACCAGCAATGTCAGGCGCAGCTGCGGCATGCGGCAGATCCTAGGACGGCATCAGACGGCGGCGAGGCGCACGGCCTCTTCCACATCGACCGCGACCAGCCGCGAGACACCCGGTTCGTTCATCGTGACGCCGACGAGCTGGGACGCGAGCTCCATGGTGGCCTTGTTGTGGGTGATGAAAATGAACTGCACGCGTTCGGACATCTCCCGGACGATATCGCAGAAGCGCCCGACGTTGTGTTCATCGAGCGGTGCGTCGACCTCGTCCAGCAGGCAGAACGGCGCCGGGTTGAGGTCGAAGATCGAGAACACCAGCGCCACGGCCGTCAGCGCCTTCTCGCCGCCCGAGAGCAGGTGGATGGTGCTGTTGCGCTTGCCGGGCGGCCGGGCCATGACCGCCACGCCGGCCGCCAGGATGTCATCGCCCACCAGCTCCAGGTACGCATGACCCCCGCCGAACAGGCGCGGGAACTTCTCCTTGAGGCCGTTGTTGACCTTCTCGAAGGTTTCCTCGAAGCGGCTGCGGGTCTCCTTGTCGATCTTGCGCATCGCCTCCTCGAGCGTGCTGAGCGCATCGGTGAGATCGGCATGCTGCCGGTCCAGGTACTCCTTGCGCTCGGTCTGCTCCTTGAGTTCATCGATGGCCGCCAGGTTCACCTGCCCGAGACGGGCGACATCGGCGCGCAGCCCCTCGAGCTTCTCCTCGCCGGCGGCGACGGCGGCATCCGGCGCCAGTTCCTGCAGGATCTGCGCCAGTTCGAACTGCGTGGCGGCGAACTGCTCGGCAAGCGCCTCGCGCCGCACGCGGCTCTCCTGCGCCAGCAGGCGTGCCTGTTCGATGGCATCGCGCGATTCGGCGACCCGGGCCTCCGCCGCGCCGCGCTGCTGGTCGAGCTGCCGGATCTGCGCATCCGCCTCTTCGAGAGACCGGCGTGCGGCCTCGAGTTCGGCCTCGACGCTCAGGCGCTGCGCCAGGAGCACATCCAGCCGGGACTGCAGCTCGGTGATCGGCGCATCCCCGTCGGCCAGTTCCGCATCCAGCTCCTCGCAGCGGCCGGCGAGCTGTCCGCGCTGCTCGTGCATGCGGGCCAGACCACCCGCCACGGAGCTCTCCTGCGAGCGGCGGGACTCGCTGCGGATGATCAGATCGCGCGCGGCGAGCTGCGCGGTCTGCGTGCGCTCGCGGGCCCGCGTCAGGGCTTCGCGTCGCTCGTCCCGTTCGCTCTCCAGGTCCGGGCGGCGCGATTCCAGCTGCGCAAGCCGGGTCTGCGCGCGGCTCAGGGCCTCGCGCGCACGCTCCACCGCTTCGCGCGCGGTCGCGGTTTCCCGCACCACCTCGCCGGTCTCATTTTCGAGGCGCGCCTGCTGGGACTGCAGCTGCTGGGTGCGGGCGCGCGCGGCCTCCAGCCGGCTGCGGGCATCGGAGTGTTCGCGATGGGCCGCCTGGATGGCCGACTGCAGCCGGTCACGCTCGGATTCGGCCTCGCCCTGCGCCCGGCGCAGCGCCGCGAGTTCATCGTCGGCCTGGCCGACGCCGTGTTCGGCGCGGGTCAGCTCGGCACGCAGGGATTTCAGGCGATGTTCGCGCTCGATGACGCCGGTGTGGGGATCCTGGCCGCGGCTGAGGCGGATCCACCCCCGGCCGACCCACTCTCCGGCGCGGGTGATGATGGACTGTCCGGGCGCCAGGCTGCTTCTCAGGCGCAGCGCCTCCGCCAGCGATTCGCCGGCGAGCACGCCTTCGAGCTGCCGGGCGACGGCGGCGGGCCCGCGGATGATGCGGGCCGCGAGCGACCCGCCGGCAAACGAGGCGGCATCGGTCGCACCGTGTTCCACCAGGGCGATGCGTCCGGCGGTGAGCTTCTCCAGCGCCGCCTCGACATCCTCGAGGCGTTCCACGCACACCGCCTCGAGGTAGTCGCCGAGGGCCGTCTCGACCGCCCGTTCCCAGCCCTCGGCCACGTCCAGCTGCTGCGCCACGCGCTCGCGGGCCGCGAGCCCACTGCTGTTCAGCCACTCACCGGCACGCGGCGCGTTGTGGCTGAGCGCGGCCTTCTGCACCGCCTCGAGCGCCACCAGTTCGCCGCGCACCTTTTCGCGTTCGGCCCGCGCCGCCTCCAGGCGCTGCTCCGCGGTGCGCTGCTCCTGGCGCAGGCTCTGCGCCCGCTCCACCGCGGCGGCCTGCGAACGGGTGAGATCTTCACTGCGCTCGCGCGCCCGGGATTCGTGTTCGACCAGTTCGGGCAGCTGGGCGCCCGGCTCCTGGGCCGAGAGCTGCTCCTGCTCGACACTCAGCCGCTCGTTGCGGACGTCGAGGCGCGCAAGCTGGCTCTCGAGCTGTTCGATGCGGGTGCGCTCGACCTGGGTGGTCTGGTTGGCCGCGGCGAGTTCGCGCATGAACTCGTCCCAGCGCTGCTGCCAGCCGGCCAGTTCCTGCTCGCGCTCGGTCTGGCTGCCCGCCGCCAGCTCCTCCAGCCGCGTCGCCTCGGCGCTCTGGGGCAGCAGGCTTTCCAGTTCGGTGCGCAGCGCCGCCACCTGCTGCTCGTCGCGCTGGATGAGCGCCGCCAGTTCCGCCAGCTGCTCGCGCGCCTTGGCGAGATCATTGCGCTGCCGTTCGCGCATCTCACGGGTGTGCTGCAGGGACTGCTCGGTGCGGGTGATGTCGGCGCCGACCTCGTAGTGCCGGCCCTGCACGGTGGCTACCTGCTCGGCGTGCGCCGTGTGCACCGCGCGCTGCTTCTCGAGCGCGGCTTCCGCGCCACGCTGGTCGGCCAGCGCCGCCTGCATGGCGAGCTCGCGTTCACGCACCGCGCTGTCCTGCACCTGCACGCCGCTGTCGAGGTCCCGCATCTTCAGGGCCAGCAGTTCGGCCAGTGCCCGGCGTTCCTGGTCCTTCAAGGCCTGGTAGCGACGGGCCGCACCGGCCTGCCGCTGCAGGTGCCGGATCTGCCGGTCGACCTCGTCGCGCACGTCCTGCAGCCGTTCCAGGTTCTCGCGGGTGTCGGCCACGCGCGCTTCGGTCTCGCGACGCCGCTCCTTGTAGCGGGAGATGCCGGCCGCCTCCTCGATGAAGGCACGCATGTCCTCGGGCTTCGCCTCGATGACCCGCGAAATCATGCCCTGCTCGATGATGGAGTAGCTGCGCGACCCCAGGCCGGTGCCGAGGAACAGCTGGGTGATGTCACGGCGGCGGCAGCGCACGCCGTTGATGTAGTAGTTGGAGCTGCCGTCCCGGGAGACGAGCCGCTTCAGGGAGACTTCGTTGTAACTGGCGTACGCACCGCTGATGCGGCCGTCGCTGTTGTCGAACACCAGTTCGACCGATGCCGATCCCACCGGCTTGCGGGCCGCGGAGCCGTTGAACACCACGTCGGCCATGGAGTCGCCGCGCAGGTGCTTGGCGGACAGTTCGCCCATCACCCAGCGCACCGCGTCGATAATGTTGGACTTGCCGCAGCCGTTGGGACCGACGACACCGGTGAGGTTGCCTGGGAATCCGACCGAGGTCGGATCGACGAATGTCTTGAAGCCGGCGAGCTTGATCTTGGTCAGCCGCATCGTATTGGGACCCGGTCCTTGTGCATGAAAGAAGAAACGGCAGGTGACCACGGCGGGTCGGCCGGCCCGGCGCCATGATAAAATATATGGACACACTATGCCTTCAAGTCCGACGACAGAACTCACCACCTTCCCCAACCCGGCGGCCCGTGACTTCACGGTGCGCATGACCCTGCCGGAGTTCACCTGCCTGTGCCCCATGACCGGCCAGCCGGATTTCGCGACCCTGGAGCTGGAATACGTTCCGGACCGGCTGTGCGTGGAGCTGAAGTCCCTGAAGCTCTACATCTGGAGCTTCCGCGACCGCGGCACCTTCCACGAGGCCGTGACCAACGAAATCGCCGACCACATCGCCGCCGCGATTTCGCCCCGGTTCCTGCGCCTGAGCGCGAAATTCAACGTCCGCGGCGGCATCTACACCTCCGTGGTCGTCGAACACCGGCTCCCCGGGTGGGTCCCGGCGGCCGCCGTGGCGCTGCCCTAGGGGGCTTCCGGACCCCGCCTGCGGCACCTGTCGCCTTGCGCTGTACACCCACGATCGCGCCGGTATAATCCGCCGTCCTTCGCCAAGGCAGCTGCTTTTGAGGAGTGACTGATGCCGGCCAAGAAGACCGCGGCCAAGCCTGTCAAGGGTAAAAAGCCCGCGAGCCGCCCCGCGGCCCGCAAAGTCGCTATTCGCAAGCCACCTGAACGGGTGAAGGCCTCCGTTCACCCACGATCGCCCGTGGCGGCCTCGGTGACCCGCAAGCCGTCCCCCGGCGCCCGCAGCGCTCCAACCCCCCCGGAACCCGTAGAAACGATGCGACGACCAGCAGAGCGTACCGAGTCCCCCCCCGCCAAACCTGTCCCGGAGATCAAATCCGCACCCCCGCGCCCGACGACGCCGCATCCGCAGGTGCTCGCCGCAGATGCCGACGAAAACGACGCCCCGGAGCCCGGCAGCCTGCTGGCAGGCCCCCGCAACGTCCAGCCGTACATCGTCAAGCGCGGCGAGCAGTACATGAGCAAGGAGCAGTCGGAGCACTTCCGGCAGATCCTGCAGACCTGGAAGCGCGACCTGATGGAGGAAGTCGACCGCACCGTCACGCACATGAAGGACGAAGCGGCCAACTTCCCGGACCCCAACGACCGGGCGACCCAGGAGGAGGAATTCTCGCTGGAGCTGCGGACCCGGGACCGCGAACGCAAGCTGATTCGCAAGATCGATGAGGCCCTGAAGCGCATCGAGGACGGCTCCTACGGCTACTGCCTGGAGACCGGCGAGGAAATCGGCATCAAGCGCCTCGAGGCCCGGCCCGTGGCCACGCTGAGCATCGAAGCCCAGGAGCGCCGCGAGCGCCGTGAACGCCAGTACGGCGATCGCGACGACCGCTACCGCTGAAGTCCTACACCGGCCGCTTCGCCCCCTCGCCCACCGGCCGGCTGCACACCGGATCGGTGCTGGCGGCCGTCGGCAGCTTCCTGGACGCCCGCCATTGCGGCGGGCGCTGGCTGCTGCGGATGGAGGACCTGGACACCCCGCGCACCCAACCCGGGAGCGCCGCCGACATCCTGCGCACGCTCGAGACCCTGGCCCTGCACTGGGACGGCGAGGTGACCTACCAATCCCGCCGCCCGGCCCGCTACCGTGAGGCCCTCGGCCTGCTGCGCGAGCGTGGGCTGACCTTTGAGTGCAGCTGCTCCCGGCAGACCCTGGCCGCACAGGGGGACAGCGGCTACCCCGGAACCTGCCGCGAGGGAGCGCGCGAGACAGGGCCCACCGCGACCCGCTTCCGGGTCCGCGAGGGGCGGGTGCACTGGCAGGACCGCTTCCAGGGTCCGCGCTCGCAGGACCTGACGCAGCTCGGGGACGTGGTGATCCGTCGCCGCGACGGCCTCATCGCCTACCAGCTCGCCGTGGTCGTGGACGATGCCGACCAGGGCGTCACCGATGTGGTTCGCGGAGCCGATCTGCTGGAGAGCACCGCCTGGCAGATTGAGCTGCAGCGGGCCCTGGGCCTGCGCCATCCCCGCTACGGCCACCTGCCCCTGGTCACGGCGCCGGACGGGGCGAAGCTTGCCAAGTCCCGGCACGCTCTGGCTCCGGACCTGGCCGACCCCGGCAAGGTGCTGTTTGAGACGCTCGTGTTGCTGCGGCAACGCCCGCCCGGCGAGCTTGCCGGCTTGCCGGCCGCCGAGGTGCTCAAATGGGGCATTTCCAATTGGAAACTCGGTAATCTGGCCGGCATTGTGGCCGTTCCGGCGCCCTGACCTGGCCGGTCTTTCGCCCGCGAACACTTGTCAAATCAATTCCGAATTGCCCTCGACTCCACGGTTGTACTAAGGTAGCCGGCGAGGGACGGGTGACATACCGGCCCGCCCGCCGCAAAACGGCAGGCGGAAGCACGCATACTAATTAACGGGGGCTTGCAATGAGCGAACCGAGGGTGATCAAGAAGTATCCGAATCGTCGGCTGTACGACACGGTGGAAAGCCGTTACATCACGCTGGCGGATGTCCGGAAGTTGGTGGTTGAAAGAATCGAATTCATGGTGGTCGACAAGAAGAGTCAGGAAGACATCACGCGCAGCATCCTGTTGCAGGTGATTGCCGAGCAGGAACATGCCGGCGAGCCACTCATGAGTCGCGATTTTCTGCAGCACGTGATCCGCTCGTATGGCGGCGGCATCATGCAGGGCGTCGTTGGATCTTATCTGGAACAGAGTCTGAAGCTGTTTGCGGCCCAGCAGCGCGAAGTGCGCGACAAGGCCCAGAGTTTCACGGCTGGAGATGCGGATGGTGCCGTGGCGGCGGTCACCCAGCGCAACTTCCAGCGCTGGCGCACGGTCCAGGATGAGATATTCCGCACGCTGATCGGCAGCGCCGCACGCGCTCGCGGACCAGAGGAAGAAGCGGCGGCCAAGTAGTCTTCGCTGAAGGCTACCGGGCACTACCTGGAAACGGCCACGAAAAAGGGCGCGCCACATCAAGCGGCGCGCCCTTTTTCATTGGCGGATGCCTTAGTGCGCTGGCCGGTCAGGCCGCATCCACGCTGCGCATGGACAGGCGCACGCGACCCTGGCGGTCGACTTCCAGCACCTTCACCCGCACCACGTCGCCTTCCTTGAGCTTGTCGCTCACGCGCTCGACGCGCTCGTCGGAGATCTGGGAAATGTGCACCAGACCGTCGCGGCCCGGCAGGATGGTGACGAAGGCGCCGAAGTCCATCAGGCGCGCGACGCGTCCCTCGTAGACCCGACCCACCTCGACATCGGCCGTGATCAGCTCGATACGGCGCTGGGCTTCGCGGCCCGCCGTGCCGTTCACCGACGCGATCTTCACCGTGCCATCGTTCTCGATGTCGATGGTGGTCCCGGTTTCCTCGGTGATCTGGCGGATGACCGCCCCGCCCTTGCCGATGACATCGCGGATCTTCTCCGGATCGATCTTCAGGGTGATGATCGAGGGCGCCCACTCGGACATCTTGGCCCGCGGCTCGCTCAGCACCTTGTTCATCTCACCGAGGATGTGCAGCCGCCCGGCGCGCGCCTGTTCCAGCGCGACCTTCATGATCTCCGGCGTCACGCCCTCGACCTTGATGTCCATCTGCAGCGCGGTGACCCCGTCCTTGGTCCCGGCCACCTTGAAGTCCATGTCGCCGAGATGGTCCTCGTCGCCGAGGATGTCGGTGAGCACCTTGAAACGGGCGCCATCGAGCACCAGGCCCATGGCCACACCGGCCACCGGCGCCTTCAGCGGCACGCCCGCGTCCATGAGCGCGAGACTGGTGCCGCAGACGCTCGCCATCGAGCTCGAACCGTTGGACTCGAGGATTTCCGAGACCACGCGGATCACGTACGGGAACGTCGCCATGTCCGGCATCACCGCCGCAACGCCGCGGCGCGCGAGATTGCCGTGGCCGATTTCGCGGCGCTTCGGCGATCCCATCATGCCGGTCTCGCCGACCGAGAACGGCGGGAAGTTGTAATGCAGCATGAACGGCTCGCGGCGCTCGCCGGCGAGCGCGTCGATGATCTGGGCATCGCGCCCGGTGCCGAGCGTCGTCGCGACCAGCGCCTGGGTCTCGCCGCGGGTGAACAGCGCCGAGCCGTGGGTCCGTGGCAGGACGCCGACCTTGACCGTGATCGGGCGCACGGTGCTGACATCGCGGCCGTCGATACGCGGCTCGCCATTGAGGATGCGCTGACGGACGATGTTGCTTTCCAGCTTGAAGAACTGGTCGCCGACCTCTTCGGCCGTGAACTTCGGATTCTCGCCGCCGCTCAATGCGGCGACGGCGGCGGCCTTGACTTCGGCCACGCGGTCGCGCCGCTGCAGCTTCTCGGTGATGGCATAGGCCTTGGTCAGGGCAGCCTCCGCCTGGGTGGCGAGCGCCGCGGCCAGTTCGGCATTGGCGGCGGGCGCAGTCCAGGGCCAGCGCGGTTTGCCCGCCTGGGCCACCAGTTCGCGGATGGCGCTGATCGCCACCTGCATGGACTTGTGGCCGAAAACCACCGAACCGAGCATGACCTCCTCGGAGAGGCCCTGCGCTTCGGACTCGACCATGAGCACGGCCTGTTCGGTGCCGGCGACCACCAGGTCCAGCTGCGAGCCGACCATTTCCGGGGCGGTCGGGTTCAGCAGGTACTGGCCGTCCTTGTAGCCGACGCGGGCCGCGCCGATGGGACCGCTGAAGGGAATGCCGGACAGCGCGACGGCCGCCGAGGCGCCGATCAGCGAGGGAATGTCCGGATCGATGGTCGGATCCAGCGACAGCACGGTCGCGACCACCTGCACGTCGTTGTAGAAGCCGTCCGGGAACAGCGGCCGCAGCGGCCGGTCGATGAGGCGCGAGGTCAACGTCTCCTTCTCCGAAGGACGGCCCTCACGCTTGAAGAAGCCACCGGGGATCTTGCCCGCGGCGTAGGTCTTCTCGACGTAGTTGACGGTGAGCGGAAAGAAATCGCGGCCCGGCACCGGCTGCTGCTTGGCAACCGCGGTGACCAGGACGACGGTGTCCCCCATTGAAACCTTGACCGACGCGTCGGCCTGCCGGGCGAGTTCGCCGGTCTCGATCGTTACGGTCTGGCTGCCGTAAGCAAATGACTTCGAAAAAGCACTCACGCTTTTATCCTCTTGATGGAAATTGCGGCCAGGGATGGCCGCAATGTTCGGGCGTCACTGCGCGTGGCACCCGGATGACTGCACGCCGGTCCGCGTAGATTCGCTGACTGCGGCGCCACGTAAATTCAGCGACGCAGGCCCAGGCGCTCGACGAGCTCCTGATACTTCTGCGGCTGGGTCGACTTCAGGTAATCGAGCAGCTTGCGACGCTGATTCACGAGCTTCACGAGCCCGCGACGCGATGAGTGATCGCTCTTGTGAGCGTTGAAGTGCTCACCGAGTCCGTTGATGCGCTCGGAGAGCAATGCGATCTGGACTTCGGGTGAACCGGTGTCTTTGGCATCACGACGGAACTGCGCGAGGATTCCGTCCTTCTGTTCGGCTGTTAAGGTCATTTGCGCGGATTTTCCTAAGAACTTAAGTGGATTGGGTCCGTTTTTGAAGCGCGGGATTCTACTCGCACGCCCTTGAGGTCTCAAGGAAAAGTAGTCTTCAGCCGGTAAACATCCGTCGCGGCCGCACCTGACCTTGGGCGTCCGCTTCCCCCAGGCCCATGAAACGTCCGCCGGCATCATAAAGCCGCACTTTCCCGCCCGGCGCCCCCCCGGCCACCATCACGGCCTGGCCGTGGGCCAGCCGCCCGGCGAGCTCTGCCGGCAGCCGGATGGCCGGCAGCCCCGGCAGCGCCGCGTCGGCCGCGATCATGCCGGGCGCCCGGCCGGCCTGGCAGGCTGTCTCGACCTCGGCCAGGGTGTGCATGGGCGCATGGTCGAAGGGCTCGACGTACAGCCGCCGCAGCGCCGCCACATGGCCGCAGCTGCCCAGGGCCTGGGCGATGTCCTCGGCCAGGACGCGGATGTAGGTGCCCTTGGAACACAGCGCCTCGAGCGTGAGCAGACCCTCGGCCACTTCCAGCAGCTGCAGCTCCAGGATCTCGATCTGCCGCGGCGCGCGCTCGACGGTGTGGCCGGCCCGCGCCAGCTTGTACAGCGGCTGGCCGTCCCGCTTCAGTGCCGAGTACATGGGCGGCACCTGCGCGAGCGGGCCCCGGAACCGGTCGAGAACCAGCTCGACCTCGGACGCAACGAGCCGGGGGACGGGGGCGGTCGCCACCACCTCGCCCTCCAGATCGCCGGTGGCGGTACGCTCGCCCAGGGCGACGCTGAAGCGGTAGCGCTTGCGGGCAGCCGTGATTTCACCGGCGACCTTGGTGGCCTCGCCCAGGCAGATCGGCAGCATGCCGGTCGCCAGCGGATCGAGGCTCCCCACGTGCCCGGCCTTGTCCGCGCCGGTCAGCCGCCGGACCCGTTGCAGCGCTGCGTTGGACGAAAGCCCGAGGGGCTTGTCCAGCAGCAGGATGCCGTTCACGGCTCGTCCGGCTCGTGGTCCGCGTCCGCGGCGACGGCGCGATTGATGAGATCGGTGAGATGCGCCGCCTTGTCGAGCGTGTCATCGAACACGAACGACAGCCGCGGCGCATGCCGCAGGCCGAGTTCCCGACCCACCGCGCCGCGCAGGAAACCGCCCGCATGGGTCAGCCCGCGCGCCACTTCCTGCGGATCGTGGCCTCCGGCAAAGGGCACGAAGAAGATCCGCGCGGTGGCCAGATCCTGCGCCACCTGCACCTGCGTGATGGTGACGTTGCCGACGCGCGGATCCTTGATCTCGCGACTGATGAGATCGGCGAGCACGCGCTGCATCTGCGCCTCGATGCGCCCGTGTCGTCCGCCCGCGGGCTGGTGCCTGCCGGGCACCCTAGCCCACCGTGCGCGCGACTTCGAAGCGCGTGTAGCACTCGATCTGGTCGCCGACCCGCACATCCTGGTAGTTCTTCACGCCGATGCCGCACTCGGTGCCGGCGCGCACCTCGCCCACGTCGTCCTTGAAGCGGCGCAGTGATTCCAGCGCACCCTCGAAGATCACCACGCTCTCGCGCAGCACGCGGATCGGATTGTTGCGCTTGACGGCGCCCTCGGTGACCAGGCAGCCGGCGACGACGCCGAACTTGCTGGAGCGGAACACATCGCGCACCTGTGCGATGCCGACGATCTGTTCCTTGACCTCCGGCGCGAGCATGCCGCTCATCATCGCCTTCACGTCATCGATGGCCTCGTAGATGATGCTGTAGTAGCGCACATCCACGCCGAGGTCCTTGATGGCTTCGCGGGCGCCCGAATCGGCGCGCACGTTGAAGCCGATGATCAGCGCCTTGGATGCCGCCGCGAGCTGCACGTCCGAGGCGGTGATGCCGCCGACGCCGCTGGCGATGACCTTGACCCCGACTTCGGCGGTCGACAGGTTCGTCAGCGCTTCGCGCAGCGCCTCCTGACTGCCCTGCACGTCGGCCTTGAGCAGCACGACCACCACGCCGGCCTTGCCTGCCTCCAGCTGCGAGAACACATCCTCGGCGCGGGTGGCCGTCTTGGCCAGCTTCACGTCGCGGAACTTGCCCTGACGGTAGAGCGCGACCTCGCGTGCCTTGCGCTCGCTCTCCACCACCAGCAGGTCGTCGCCCGCCCTGGGTGCACCCGAGAGGCCGAGCACGGCCACCGGGGTCGAGGGGGCCGCTTCCTGCACGCTGGCGCCGGTCTCGTCGAACATCGCCCGCACCCGTCCGAACTCGGTGCCCGCGAGGATGGAATCACCCATCTTCAGTGTGCCCTTCTTCACCAGCACCGTGGCGACCGCGCCGCGGCCCTTCTCGATGCTCGACTCGATGACAATCCCGGCGGCCGGCCCGGTCAAGGTGCTGGACAGCTCCAGCACTTCGGCCTGCAGCAGGATGGCTTCGAGCAGCTGGTCGATGCCCTCGCCGGTACGCGCCGAGACGTTGACGAAAATGTTCTGGCCACCCCAGGCCTCCGGGATCACGTCGTGCTTGGCGAGTTCGTTGCGCACGCGCTCCGGGTCCGCATCGTTCTTGTCGATCTTGTTGACCGCCACGACGATCGGGACGTTGGCCGCGCGGGCGTGCTGGATGGCCTCGATCGTCTGTGGCATGACGCCGTCATCGGCGGCGACCACCAGGATCACGACGTCGGTCGCCTTGGCGCCGCGGGCCCGCATCGCCGTGAAGGCGGCGTGGCCCGGGGTGTCGAGGAAGGTGATCTCGCCCTTGGGGGTCTGCACCCGGTAGGCACCGATGTGCTGGGTGATGCCGCCGGCCTCGCCGGCCGCGACCTTCGAGCGGCGGATGTAGTCCAGCAGCGAGGTCTTGCCGTGGTCGACGTGGCCCATGACGGTGACCACCGGCGGCCGCGGCACGCTGGCGCCTTCCGTGGAGCCTGCGCCCTGCAGGTCCTCCTCGATCTGGTCCTCGCGCTGCAGCTTCGCCGTATGCCCCAGTTCCTCGACCACCAGCACGGCGGTCTCCTGGTCCAGCGGCTGGTTGATGGTCGCCATGATGCCGATGTTCATCAGCACCTTGATCACTTCGGTGGCCTTGATGGCCATCTTGGCGGCCAGCTCGGCCACCGTGATGGTCTCGCCCACGGCGACCTCGCGCTTCTGGGGCGCCGTGGGCATCTCGAAGGCATGGCGGGCATCGCTGCCCACCGACACCGGGCGGCCCTTGACCCGGCGCTTCTTCTTGTAGCGGTTGCTGACATCGCCTGCGACGTGCAGCTCCTCGCGCCCGTAGCGGGTGGGCTGGGCGCGATCCGGCGACGGCGGGGGCGGTGCCTTCTGCGCAGGCGCGGCCTTGGGCGCCGGGGCGGCGCGCTGCTCGCGCGGCTCCTCGCTCGCACGCCGTTCCTGCTCGCGCTCGCGGCGTTCGGCCTCCTCGCGCGCCTGCTGTTCGGCGGCGCGTCGCGCATCCTCGAGGGCCTTCTTGCGGTTCTGCTCCTCCTCGATGCGGCGGCGGTTCTCGGCCTCGACCCGCTCGTTCTCGCGGCGCTCGGCCTCCTGGCGTTCCTGCTCGCGGCGCTCGGCCTCCTCGGCCTCGCGGCGCTTCTGGTCGCCGTCCTCCTGGTGCTGCCGGTTCTGCTCCTCGAGCACGTCGCGCTTCACGTAGGTGCGGCTGCGCCGCACCTCGACATTGACCGTGCGGGCACGGCCCTGGGTGCTCGCGAGCTTCAGCTCGCTCTGCGTCTTGCGCTTCAGGGTGATCTTGGTGGGCGCGCCGCTCTGCTCGTCGCTGCCGTGCGCCTTGCGCAGGTGCGTGAGCAGTTCGAGCTTGGCCTCATCGCTGATGCGATCGTCGGGCCCGGCCACTTTGATACCGGCCTGATCGAGCTGCACGATCAGCCGGTCCACGGGTACTTTGAGTACCTGTGCGAATTGTGAAACAGTTACATCAGCCATCAGTGAATTCCTCAGCGTCCGGCCTCAAACCACGGCTCGCGTGCCGTCATGATCAGCTTGCCGGCCTCATCGCCACTCAAGCCGTCGATGTCGGACAGGTCATCGACCGACTGTTCAGCCAGATCCTCGCGTGTGCGCACGCCGCGGCGCGCCAGGGCGAGCGCCAGATCCGGGCTCATGCCGCTCATGGTCAGCAGGTCATCCGCGGGCATCGCCTGATCCAGGGTCTCCTCGCTCGCGATCGCCTGCGTCAGCAGCACGTCGCGGGCGCGGTTGCGCAGTTCCTTGACGATGGTCTCGTCGAATTCGGCGATCGCCATCAGCTCGGCCTGGGGCACGTAGGCCACTTCCTCGACGGTGGAGAAGCCCTCCTGCACCAGGATGGTCGCGACATCCTCGCCCACGTCCAGCTGCTTCATGAACGTCTGCACCAGGTCCCGGGACTCGGTATCGCTCTTGGCTTCCGCGTCCGACTCGGTCATGACGTTCAGTTCCCAGCCGGTGAGCTGGCTGGCGAGGCGGATGTTCTGCCCGCCACGGCCGATCGCCTGGGACAGCTTGTCCTCGGCGACCGCGATGTCGATGCTGTGGGCTTCCTCGTCGACGACGATGGACATGACTTCGGCCGGTGACATGGCGTTGATCACGAACTGCGCCGGGTTCTCATCGAAGGGGATGATGTCGACGCGCTCGCCGGACACTTCGTTCGAGACCGCCTGCACGCGCGAGCCGCGCATGCCGACGCAGGCGCCGACCGGGTCGATGCGCGGGTCGTTGCTGCGCACGGCGATCTTCGCGCGCACGCCCGGATCGCGGGCTGCGCCGAGGATCTCGATCAGCCCCTGCCCGACTTCGGGCACCTCGAGCTTGAACAGTTCGATCAGGAACTCCGGCGCGGTGCGGGTCAGGAACAGCTGCGGACCGCGCGGCTCGGAACGCACCTCCTTGAGGTACGCCTTGACGCGATCCTGGGGCTTGGCCTGCTCGCGCGGGATCATGTCGGTGCGCGGCACGAAGCCCTCGGCGTTGCTGCCCAGATCGATGTACAGGCCGTTGCGGTCGACCCGCTTCACCAGCCCGCTCACCATGGTGCCGACGCGATCCCGGTAGGCATCCACCACCTGTGCGCGCG
>DATJTJ010000023.1:0-7923 GCA_035503515.1 Steroidobacteraceae bacterium | reverse complement strand
GGTGTGCCCCTGGTGCGCCATCGGGCTGCAGGCCCTGCTGGCCGCGCTGAACAATCTCGGCATCGAGCCGGATCTGCACCTGCAGCCCTTCGAACTCAATCCCGACATGCCGGCGGGCGGTGAGGACATCGCCGCGCACCTGAGGCGCAAGTACGGGGGCTCCCCGGCGCAGTTCGCCCAGAGCCAGGAGATGATCCGGGAGCGCGGCGCGCAGCTCGGGTTCCACTTCGACATGCACAAGCGCACCCGCATCTTCAATACCTTCGACGCCCACCGGCTGCTGCACTGGGCCGAAGAGGCGGGCCAGCAGCTGGCCCTGAAGCAGGCCCTGTTCAGGGCCTACTTCGGCGAAGGCCTGGATCCGGGGGATCACGACGTGCTGGTGCGGATCGCCGCCGAGGTAGGGCTCGATGCCGGCGTCGCCCGGGAAATCCTCGGCTCCGACCGCTTCGCCGCCGAGGTGCGGGCGCGGGAGCGGTTCTATCGCAGCCAGGGCATCGAGGGCGTGCCGGCCATCATCATCAACGAGCGGCACCTCATCGAAGGGGGTCAGCCCGTGACGGTGTTCGAGAAGGTGCTGCGGCAGCTGGGCGTGGCGGCGCCGCTGGCAGGCTGAACGGCGTCAGTGCTTCGAACGCCGGCCGCCCGAAGTAGAAGCCCTGGTACAGAGATACGCCGGCCCGGCGTAGCCACAGGTATTCGGCTTCGGTTTCGATGCCCTCGGCGATGACGTCGATGCCCAGGTCCTCGCAGGCCTGGATGACGGCCCGCACGATGGCCTGGCGCGGCCCCTTGCCCTGGATGTCGCGCACCAGCTGCATGTCGAGCTTCACCAGGTCCGGCTGGAATTCGGCGAGCAGGTTGAGCCCCGAGTAGCCGGACCCGAAGTCGTCGATCGCGAACCGGACACCTTGCGCACGATAGGCATTAACTTGCGCCGCGAACCGGGCCGCATCGTGGATGGCTTCATCCTCGGTGGCCTCGAGGATCAGGTGCTCCGGCGGCAGCCCGGCCGCCCGCGCGGCCTCGAGCGTCAGGTCGAGCGCCTGCGGCAGGCTGTCCAGGGAACGCGGCAGGAAATTCAGCGACAGCCGGGTCTTAAGCCCCAGGCGTGCGGCCACCTCGATCGCCCGGGCGCGGGCCGCGGCATCGAACCGGTACAGCTGGTCGGCCGGAATCTGCCGCAGGACACTCGCGGCGCCCTCCCCGGCACGGCCGCGGACCAGGGCTTCATAGGCATGGACGGCGCCGCTCTCGACATCGACGATCGGCTGGTACGCGAAACTGAAGTCGACCGGCAGGGCCGTGCCTGCAACCATGTTCAGGACGCGATGGAGCGGACCGCGCCTGCGGGTTCCGCGTGCCAGCGCCCGCGCCGGAACGCGGCCAGGAGTTTCTTGGCGCGCCCCGACCCCAGTGCCGCAAAGCAGGAGGCTGCGGCGAAGAAGTCGTTCTCGCCCACCAGCTCCCCGGCCTCCTGGCGGCCGAGGGTGGCGAAGCCCATGGTCCAGTCCGCGAAACTGCGCGCGGCGATGGGTTCGCGGATGATGAGCGTCACCTCATGATGGCGGGCGTCCGCGGAGATCCGCCGATACACCTCGTCCACCGCCGCGCTCTCGCCCTCCAGCACCTGGAAGAAACTGCCTTCGATGTACAGCAGCATGCCGGTGATGCCGCGGGTGGCGTTGGCGGCCCGGCTCTTCTCCAGCAGCTGCGGAATTTCGTGCTCCGCGAACTGCGGGGCGGCGGTACTGGAATAGATGCAGTGGATCAGTTGGCTCATGGATTCCCCCAGCGGGCCCTCAGCTTGGGGGATCGCCGCGTCCCATGGATTGACGCAGTGCCCAAAAAGAGCTCGATGGAGACTGCGGCGGGACCAATCTGCGGATTTGGGCGCTACCGCACAGTTCTGCACGGTGGGCATACTCGTGTATGGTCTGTGTATGGCCACCAAAACCATTATCCGACGGCCAGCAAAGACCGCCGGCGAGCTGCTCGATGCACTGAAGGCCTTCGAGGGCAAGGGCGCCGATCCGAGGCGCAAGCGCGATCGGAAGGCTGCTGGCAGACGGCACGGTGAACGATGAAGCCCGGCCGCAACGATCCCTGCCCCTGCGGCAGCGGAAGAAAGTACAAGCACTGCTGTGAGCGCGCCGCGGCGGCCGCCACGGACCGCCCTGAGATCCAGACCTGGCGGCGAGTGCGCCGGGCCATCGAAGGGATGCCCGGCACATTGCACCGCTTCTCCCTGGAAATGCTCGGGTCCGATGCGCAGCTCATGGCCTGGGAGGATTTCGTGCAGGGGTCCTACGAGGAAGGGACGGCGTTCGATCCGCACAGCCCCCACCTGCAGCTCTTCCTGCCCTGGTTCTACCATTGCTGGACGCTTGAGGATGAGGAAGGTCCGACGGAGAGCCTGACGTCGCTGTTCCTGCAAGCCCCCGGCCTGCGGCTCGACCCGCTGTACCGGGAATACCTGCAGGCCTGCCTGGAAGCACCCTTCGGGTTCCACGAAATCCTCCGCTGCGAACCCGGGACCGGGTTCGATACCCGCGAGGTGCTCAGCGGTGCGGAGCATCGTGTGTTCGAGCGGTCGGCCTCGCAGGCGATGCAGGCGGGCGACATTCTGTATGGTCAGATCGTGGACGTTGCGGGCATCGCGTTGCTGGAGGCCTGCGCCCCGTCCCCGATTCCGGCGATCCGCAAGCTCGATCTCATCGATCTGCGGCGGGACCTCGAGCGCGAACTTAATCTTTCGGGACCGGACCTGCTCAGCGCGGCGGCCGATCCCCTGCGCCTCCTGTACTTCGACATGATCGATGCCGTCCTCCATCCCCGGATGCCGCAGCTCACCAATACCGATGGCGACCCCCTCGAACTGCAGCAGCTGACCTACGAGGTGTCCTCGGCCCAGGACGCGTTCGACGCGCTGCACTCGCTCACCTTCGACACGACCCCCGAGGAATTGCTGGCGACAGCCACGCGCACTGAGGACGGCAGCCTGCGGGCCGTGGCGTTCGAGTGGGCGAAGGCGGGCAACCGCAAGCATGCGCAGTGGAGCAACACTATCCTCGGGCATATTGCGATCGACGGCGAGCGCCTGACGGTACAGATCAATTCGGCCAAGCGGGCCCGGGCCTTCCAGCGCATCATGAAGAAGGCGCTGGGTGCTCGGGCCCGGCTGAAGGCGACGGAGATCCAGTCAGCGGACAAGATGTTGGAAGAAGCACGCTCGGCGCGCCTGTCGGGAGGGGCGCGGCAGGCCGATGCCGAGCAGGCAGCGCTGATGGCCGATCCGCAGGTGCGCGAACAGATGCAGGCCATGATGAGCGCCCATTTTGAAAGCTGGGTCGATACCCGCCTTCCGATACTCGGCAACAGGACGCCGCTGCAGGCCGTGAAGACGCCGCACGGCAAGGAAAAGGTGGCCGTCCTGGTGCGGGAGGCCGAACGTGGCGCGCGCC
Organism: Steroidobacteraceae bacterium; assembly: GCA_035503515.1. GTDB lineage: Bacteria > Pseudomonadota > Gammaproteobacteria > Steroidobacterales > Steroidobacteraceae > DAIDKA01. The sequence goes on along the minus strand of DATJTJ010000023.1, from coordinate 4,459 downwards.
GGATGGATCCGCCCGTCGATGAGGCCGTACTGGCCCGGGTGCGGCAGCGCCTGGGACTGCCCGCCCCATGAAACACCGCATCGGCTCGCGGCGCGCAGTGCTGCTGTGTGCGGGCTTGCTGCTGACCCTGCCCGGCGCCCGGCCTGCGTCGGCGGACGATGCCGTACTCGAACTGCGCGTGCACCCGTCGCGGCCGGCCCCGACCCTCGACCGCAATGTCTTCGGTCAGTTCGCCGAACACCTGGGCACGGGCATCTATGGCGGCGTGTGGGTGGGCAAGGACTCCCCCATCCCGAACGTGCGCGGCATCCGCAGTGACGTCGTGAACGCGCTGCGGGCCCTGCACGTGCCCAACGTGCGCTGGCCGGGTGGCTGCTTCGGGGATGAGTACCACTGGCGCGATGGCATCGGCCCTGCGGCCCATCGCCGGGTCACGGTGAACGCCAACTGGGGCGGCGCCCTGGACCCGAATAGTTTCGGCACGGACGAGTTCATGGACTTCATCGACCAGATCGGCAGCAATGCCTATGTGTCGGTGAACGTCGGCTCCGGCACGCCCGCCGAAGCGGCGGCGTGGATGGCGTACATGACGGCCGATCCGGCGACCAGCGCCGGCCAGGAGCGCGCGGCGAACGGGCATCGAGCGCCCTACCGGGTGCAGTTCGTCGGCCTCGGCAACGAGAGCTGGGGATGCGGGGGGGCCATGACCCCGGACTACTACGTCAGCCAGATGAAGCTCTATGCGCGGTTCGTGCGCAACTACAACGCCGCGCAGACCGGAAGCGATGCCATGCGCCGGGTGGCCGTGGGCGCGGATGGCGCGAAGACCGAGTACGTCGAGGCCGTGATGAAGGCCTGGCAGGAGAAGGTCTGGAGCTGGGACATCGAGGCCCTTTCGCTGCACTCCTACACGTCGGCCGGCTGGCCGCCGGCGCATCCGAGCGAGAAGTTCGGCGAGGACGAGTATGCGCTGCTGCTGAAGGACACCCTGGCGATGGACGGTCTCATCGCGCGGCATTCGGCCATCATGGACCGGTACGATCCGCAGAAGAAGGTTGCGCTGGCGGTGGACGAATGGGGCGCCTGGTACGCGCCCCTGGCCGGCACCAACCCCGGGTTCCTGGTGCAACAGAATTCGCTGCGCGATGCGCTGCTGGCGGCGCTGAACCTCGACATCTTCGCGCGGCACGCGGACCGGGTGCGCATGACCAACATCGCGCAGATGATCAACGTGCTGCAGGCCATGATCATGACCGACCACGAGAAGATGGTGCTCACGCCGACCTACTACATCTACAGGATGTACGTGCCCTTCCAGGACGCCCGGCTGGTGCCCGTGGAGTTCGAGGCTGGCCGCTACTCCCACGGCAGCATCACCCTGCCGCGGGTCGATGCCATCGCGGCCCGGGACAGCCACGGGACCCTCTGGCTCGCCCTCGTCAATCTCGACCCCGATCATCCGGCCCACGTGCATGCCATCATCGATGGCGCGCCGCCGCACTCGGCCCAGGGCCAGGTGCTGACCGCTGCGGCGGTCGACTCGGTGAACACCTTCACGGCGCCCGAGACCGTCGCACCGCGTGCGCTCGGCGCCACGGCGGGCACCCATGGCCTGATCCTGGATCTGCCGCCGAAGTCGGTCTCGGTCCTGCAGGTGCAGTAATCTGTCGATGAGACGGTCGGCGATGTCGGTGCTGCCGCTATCCTTCGCGGTCCGCAACCAGATCTCGTCGAGTTCGATCTCGGCGCCAGACCGGTGCGCCATCAGGTCTTCAGCGCTTGCTCCGCCGCGAGGCGCGCGAGGCCGCGCTGCTTGACCTCCGTGGCCAAGTCCCGCATGGACTGCTGCGTAATAACGCGGCCCTCGCCCCGTGCTAGCGCGGTTTCCGCGGCATCGACGGACGCCAAAACCTCTGCGCGTGCGCGCTCGCGCCGTTCCCAGAGAGTTAGAGCCTCGCGGATGGCGTCTTCTTCGCCGTGCAGCCGCCCGCTCGCGATTGCATCGCGAACGAATGCCTTCTGATCGGGGGTCAGGTTCACGCTCATGAGGACGACGCTACCTCAATGGCTGCAAGATCGGCAAGGCAAAATGCCGTGGTAACGGACCGCATACCGGATGCCCGAGCCCATTATGTGCCCCGACGCCGAATGGCCGTGCCTAAAGTGTGACTGGACTGGCTGGAACGCGGAGTGGCAAGCGCCCTAAGTGACTGAGTCAAAAGGTTATATTGACTGATGCGAACGAACAGATGCGCCGCGGCGGCATCCACTGGTCCTGGGACTCGAGCAAACCGACCTATCTCGGCGTCATGCGTCGCGGGGGCGACGGACGGGACATTCGCTGGTTCACCGGTCCCGAGCGCAGCTCCACACACGTGATGGGCGCATTCGAGGATGGTGAGAGAGTGATCGTCGATGTGGAAATGTCCGCCTTCAATCCCTTTCCGTTCATGCCCTTTCGCGACGGGACGAAATGGGATCCCGTGCGCGGCGCGAGCCACATCACCCGCCTGTCGGTGAATCTCGCGGACAAGACCGTGAAGGACTACCGCATGGAAGTGCTGTACCCGCATCACATCGGCGCGTTGCCGCGCCAGGATGACCGCTATCACACCGTGCCCTACCGGATCGGCTTTCTGCCCTGTCCGGAGCCTGACCCGAGCAACCCCGCGTGGCGCCCGAGTACCTGCTACGCGCGCTTCGATCATCAAACCCGCAGCGCACAGCTCTACCGCGCCGGCCCCGCCATGACACTCGCGGAGGCCTGCTTCGTGCCGCGCAGCGCGAACTCGCCCGAGGGCTCAGGCTATCTCATCGGGGTTGCCACGCACCTGAACGAGGGCGGCCGCGCGGATCTCGTGGTGCTCGATGCCGAGCATCTGCAGGACGGACCGATCGCGACAGTGAAACTGCCGACCAGGATCGTCGGCCAGATTCATGGCTGGTGGGTGCCGGGCGCGGCGTTGCGCCCCTAGCGTACGATTTCAGCGCGCCGAGCGGGGGCGCGCGCGTCGTGGCGGATCGATATCCGAATCTTCGTCGGGATCGGCGAGGACCGGCAGCAACAGCGTCGGTGAGTCATCGCCCCAGCTCTCAACGGTGGTGGCCGCAGCCATATCGGACTCGGCCGGCCGGCGGAAGTCCTCTCCGCGCAGGCACTGCAACGCCTCTTCAGCCTCGATCGGTGCACTGAAGAAATAGCCCTGGCCGAAACGACAACCCATCTGCTCGAGCACCTGCGCCGTCGCCTGGGTCTCCACGACTTCGGCGATGGCCGTAAGGCCCAGACTCGAAGCCATCTGGACCATCGCCGCAGTGAGGCTGCTGTTGGCCCGATCCGGCTCGGAGCCATCGACGCGCGGCCGGTCGATCTTGACGTAGTCGAACGGGAACAGCTGCAGGTAGTTGAGTGAGGAGTAGCCGGTTCCGAAGTCATCGAGCATGAGCTCGATGCCCATGTTGTGCAGCTGCTCGAGGGCCTCGCGTGCCACACCCACGTTGCTGATGAGGCCGCCCTCGGTCAGTTCGAATTTCAGAGCCTCGGCCGGCGTGTTGGTCTCGCGCAGCACCTGAGCCACGTATTCCGCAAGCCCGGGGTCGCGCAGCGCGGTGGCGGACAGATTCACGCTCAAGTAGAAGCGCGCCTGCGGCAGGCGGCGATGCCACTCGCTCGCGAGCCGCGACACGCGCCGGATGATCCAACGGGTGATCGGCACGATGAGGCCCGATTCCTCCGCGATGCCCAGGAACTTCTCCGGCCGCAGGATCCCCTCGACGGGGTGGCGCCAGCGCAGGAGCGCCTCCGCGCCCACCATCTGACGCCCATGCAGGTCAACGATCGGCTGATACAGCAGCATCAGCTCGTTGCGCTCGAGCGCGACATGCAGATCCGCCTCGAGACTCACCAGGCTTGCGACATCGCCACCCATCGCAGGCGTGTAGGCGACCGAGCCCGTGCTCTCATGCCGCCTCGCGAAGGCGACTGCGATGTCGGCCTCGCGCAGCAGGTCCTCCGCACGCTGCGGTCCGCCGTCTGCGCAGGTGATGCCCATGCGCGCGGTGACGCTCAGGCGATGACGGCGCAGGTCGAAGGGCTCCTGCAGAGCGGTCTGCAGCTCATTGGCCAGCTTGACGGCCCCTTCCGTCGAGTCGGACTCGAAGACCAGCACCGCGAACTGATTGCCGCCCCAGCGGGCGAGTACGCACTCGAGCGAGGCGGTCGCCTTCTCGAAGCGGCGCGCGGCCTGCACCATGAGCTCATCACCGGCCGTGTGTCCGAGTGTCTCATTGATGAGCGCAAAGCGATCGATGTCGATCAGAATCACCGCAACGCGTCGGCGCTTACGGCTGCGGACATCGCGCAGCGCCCGATCGAGCTGGTCCATGAAGTAACGGCGGTTCGGCAGCCCGGTGAAGGCGTCGTGGTAGCGCGCGTGATCGAAGCTCTTTTGCAGGTTCT
>DATJTJ010000022.1:0-18038 GCA_035503515.1 Steroidobacteraceae bacterium | reverse complement strand
CGCGGATCACTAAGGGAGAGACCCATGCGCATCGGACTGATCAGTGCCGCCTTGACGCTGTGCCTGCTGGGCGCGGCCCACGCCCAGACACCGGCCGGCGGCTCGGCGGCCGCCGGGCCGGAGCCCACGACCTTCGTGGTGCGCTTCAAGATCAAGTCCGGCCGCAACGCCGAATTCGAAAAGGTCATGCACAAACTTCAGGGACAGCTCCGGCACTCGGAGCCCGGCAACGTCTACTATGACCTGTACCGGCCGCTCGCGGATGCCCAGACCTACGTCCTCATCGAGCACTACAAGGATGCCGAAGCCGTCAAGGCACACGGGCAGGATCCGCATACCAAGGAAATGGCGGCCGCCATCCGCGACCTGATCGACGGTCCCCCGGAGGCCGAGCGTCTGGTCCTGGTGAGCAGTAAACGGTAGCGGGCTACGGCGCCGGCGCCGTGGCGCGGCTGAGTCGCAGACGGATCGGAATCGATTTGGCGGCCGGGACGAAACTCTTCTCGGCATGGTGCCACAGCGGGATCAGGGGATTGCACTCCGGAAAATAGCCGGCGACGCACCCGGAGGGAATGTCGTACCCCACGATGCGCAGGTCGCTGACCGAACGGTCCACGCCATCAGTGGTCACGGTGGACGCAACCACCATGTCGCCCAGCTGAAATCCCAGCCGCGTGGCGTCATCGCGGTTCATGAACAGCACCTTGCGACTGCCCCTGATGCCGCGGAAGCGGTCGTTGAGGGTGTAGATGCTGGTATTGAACTGGTCGTCACTGCGCATGGTCATCAGGCGCAGTACGGTCGCATCCCCGGCGGGCATGTCAGGATCCTCATCCAGTCCCTGCGGCGCGATGAAATTCGCCTTGCCGGTGGATGTCTTCCACTGCCGGTGTGCGGCGGCAACCGGACGCCGGAACCCCCCCGGCGTCCACATGCGCTGGTTCAGGTCGTGGAAGATATCCGGATAGATGGCCGCGATCTCGTCGCGCACCAGCGCATAGTCCCCGATCCATCGGTCCCATTCCACGGCGGGATTCGCTTCGAGCGTGGCTTTGGCGATGCCGGCCACGATCGCGGGTTCTGACCTGAGGGTCGCGGCGGCGGGTTCGGCGACGCCGCGCGAACCGTGCATGCAGCCGGTACTGTCCTCCATGGTGACCGCCTGCGCGCCGCCCTGCTGTCGGTCGACCTCGATCCGGCCCAGGCACGGCAGCAGATAGGACTCGCGGCCGTGGACCAGATGACTGCGGTTCAGTTTGGTCGCGATCTGAACCGTGAGGGACAGGTTGGACCACGCCTTCTCCAGCAGCGCCGTTTCCGGCACCGCACGCACGAAATTGCCGCCCAGGCCGATGAAAGCCCTGACGCTGCCGGCCAGGACTCCCTTGCAGGTCTCCACCGTATTCAGGCCCTTGTGCAGGGGCGGTTCGAAGCCGTACCGCGCCTTGAGTGTGTCGTTCGGGACGAGGTCGGGTTTCTCGGTGATGCCGACGGTCCTCTGGCCCTGCACGTTGGAGTGCCCGCGCACCGGGCAGATGCCCGCGCCGGGTTTGCCGATGTTTCCCCGCAGCAGCAGCAGGTTCGAGACCATCTGTACGTTCTCGACGCCCCGCCGATGCTGTGTCAGTCCCATGCCGTAGATGCCCATGACGCGCTGCGCCCTGGCGTACTGCGCGGCCGCCGCTTCCAGGGCCTCCCGGGACAGGCCCGAGCGCTGCTCGATGAGGGTCCAGGAACAGCCGGCCACGAAATCGCGGAACTCCTCGAACCCGTGGGTATGTTCGGCAATGAAGTCCACATCCAGAACGCGCGGCTCTCCCGCGGCCTGCGCGGCCTCGTCCGCCGCGATCAACGCCTTGCACACGCCGGTGATGGCGGCGATGTCACCGCCGATCCTGACCTGGTGGTACTGGGTGCTGATGACCGTTTCCTTGCCGGTGAGCATTTCCACGGGCGAGAGCGGGTTGACGAAACTCACCAGGCCGCGCTCGCGAAGGGGATTGAAGGTGACGATGGGCACGCCGCGTTTGCGGGCATCCTGCAGCTGATGCAGCATCCGGGGACTGTTGGTGCCGACGTTCTGGCCGAAGAAGAAAATGCAGTCGGTCTGCGTGAAGTCCTCGAGCGTAACGGTTCCGATGGGCACCCCGATGGTCATCGGCAGTGCCACCGAAGTGCTCTCGTGGCACATGTTGGAACTGTCCGGCAGATTGGTGGAGCCGTACAGCCGCGCGCACAGCTGATACAGGAAGGCGGTCTCCAGCGAGGCGCGGCCCGAGGTGTAGAACACGACCGAGCGCGGATCCAGTTCCCGCAACTGCCGGCCAATGGCCGCGAACGCTTCCTCCCAGTCCACCGGCAGGTACCGGTCGCTGCGCGCATCCCACTTCAGCGGCGCCGTGAGCCGGCCCTGCTCCTCGAGCTCATGATCGCTCCAGGTCAGAAGCTCGGCCACCGTATGTTCTTCAAAGAACTCGGGGGGTGTGCGACGGGACGTGATTTCCCAGGCCGTGGCCTTGATGCCGCTTTCGCAGGCCTCGATGGCATGGGGGTGCTCCGGCTTGGCCCAGGAACAGCTGACGCAGGCGTAGCCGTGGGGCTTGTTCTGGTGTGCGATGACGCGGCTGCCCCGCAGCATCGCATGCTCCTGCCAGAGGATCGAGGCCGTGGCATGCGCGGACCCCCAGCCGCCGGAGGGCCCCTGCTCGCGCTCATCGACGTCATCCGGTGTCCCTGCATGCTCATCCAGCGTCATGGCTCTCACTCCTGATCGGACAGTGCCGGTGAATTCTCCGGCTCATGCAGGGGTTGGGCGTTGTGCTCGGCCCGGAACCGCGCCGATGCTTCGTAGGCGGCCTTGCGTGCCCGCATGACCGAACCCAGCGGCCGATGCGCCTCGATACCGTGCCAGGGACTGAACGCAATGCCCTCCTCCAGGGCCCGCGCCCGGGATTCGTTCCAGGCCGACTGCCGCGGGAAGAACACCCGGGCCACCGGCTGATAGGGGCTGAGGTCCTCGGGCCAGACGACCGCGGCATCCTCCACCGGCATTTTCTGAAGATCGCGACACAGCTGCGCCCGCAGTTCCCACAGGGCCGAATCCCTCCTGAAGAACTCGCGCAGTGCATCGCGCAGCGCATTGGGCGCCTTGCCGATGGCCACCGGTGCAGCCTTGAGCAGCCGCATCCGGTCGCCGGCCGGTGTCAGCGAGAGCTTGGCGATGTATCGTCCATACCGCAGCGGTACCTGGGTGAAATAGGACTGCCCCAGGGGATGCGTGGGCGGTTCGCCCCCGAGATTGCGCAGCGTGCCGCTGTGGCCACCCACGCTTTCCAGCATCCGCTCGGCGCCGCGCAGCGTCGCCGACAGGGCGGATTTGAGTTGCGGCGCCTTGTCGGTCGTGCCGGCGAGCAGTTTCAGGTTGCCCAGGAACTTCCGGGCCGTCGCGGCGGTGAAGGCGGGCGAATTGACCATCACGATGTCCTGCGTGGTGGCGCCTTCGGAGCCCGGCAGCCGCGCGCCGCGCACGCCCATGACCTTGATCGCAACACCGCGCGGTGTCGAAACGCTGTCGTCCAGCAGGTCACCGGGTGTCGTCGACAGACGCATGAGCACCGGGTAGATGCCGGGAGCGGCGAAAAGTCCCTGGGCCAGCTCTTCGGGCAGGCCCGGGAGCACGGTCAGTTCACCTTCCAGCAGCGCATGGCTCTTGGCGTGTACGCTGCGCAGCGCGTGACGTCCATCCTGGTAGGTCCGGCGACTGATCTTGAGCAGCGCCTCGACCAGTTCGCGGATCGTCTCGTCCTCATCGGGCTCGGGCGTTTCGACCGAGGGGGAATAGCGCACGGGTGCCTGAAGCATGCGGCCATCTTCCGGCGCCGGATCGCGCCATCGCCAGCCGCCGGAGGCGGACCGCCATGGTAGGTGCATTCCGACCGGATGGACGGATGCGCGAGCCGTCTAGTACCGCGAAAAGAATGACCGGGCGGCCGCGAAGCAGAACGGCGCGACCAGCGTCGCGTGGTAGGCCTCGGCCACGGCCGCGACGCCGCCATCGGTCGCACCCTGCAATATCGCGTCGGTGGCGACCGCCGTCTTCGCCGCCTGGAAACCCTGCTTGAGATCGGTATACGCATCGCTGGTGCTCACGGGCGCCTCGAGATCGAGGACACCGATGGAGGCCGTGGCCGGGGCGCGGCTCGACCAATAGTTCTGCATCAGCTGGGTGTTGAGCCAGAACACCACAGGATCTGCGTCACCACCACACAATTGGGTCGGCGCCACCGGCACCCAGTCGCGAAGATCGTTGCGTGCCAGTGCCTGGCGCCAGGGCAGCTGCGGGCTGGCGGCGGGCACTCCGCTGGTGAGGGTGGGAAAGCCCCCGTCGGGGTTGGCTTCGGCGTCCTGGAGGTAACTGAGCCGGTAGCTGTTGAGTATCAGATTGTTCGCGCCGAAGCCGGCCGCGAACACCTCGGCGAGATCGGCGGGCAGCGTCGGCGGGGTGTCGGCGGCATACTGAGCCGCCGGTGGCGTCGGGCTGAACAGGGCGTACTGGGGCAGCAGACCCTGCGCATAGAGCTGGCTGCGGGTCAGCGAGGTGGGCAGCAGCGAACCGATGCCCGTCGCGTACTGGGGCTCGAAGACCTCGGCCGGACTCGAGTAGATGTTGCCGTAGGCGGCCTGGTAGGCCGTGAGCAGGAAGGTCGTGGAGATCGGCGCCCCGCCATTGACCTCACCGTAGAAGACCGCATCGCCGAAGGCGGCCAGCGCATAGGGCCCGGACATGGGGGCTGCGGCAGTGACCGGCACTCCGGCGGCCTGCAGGGCGCGCTGGGTGGCCATGGCCACATAGCCGCCCTGGGAGTAACCGGCGATGAACAGCTTGCCGCTGTCCGTGCTCGAAAGTCCCGTCAGCGGCACTGCCGTACGCGCGGCCTGCAGTGCATCCGACATGTCGGCCGACTGCTGGGCGGCAATCAGATAGGGATGATAGCTCAGCGTCGAGGTGTCATACCCGGCATAGTTGGGCGCGACCACGATGTAGCCCTGCGAAACGAACAGCGCCGCCAATGCCAGTGTTTCCGCATTGCTCATGTCCGTCATGGTGAAGGCGCGGTCGGTCGAGGTGCCGTGGGCATACAGCAGGATGGGCCGTGGCCCTGAGCAGCCCGATGCGGACCCGCTCGGCACCATCAGCGCCGCGGAGGCCGTGGTCGGCTCCCCGCCTCCGTCGACCGTTTCGTACTGCACCCGGTACATGGAGAGGTCGCAGACGGGCGCGCCGCTCAGGGTCAGAAGCTGCTGATTGCCACCGAGCGTCAGGAGCAAGGAGGGCGCCGTGACCGTGGCGACTTTCTGTGCGGGACTGACCAACAGGGTTCCCGCCGCCGGCGGGCCGCCGGAGCCGGCGCCCGCCGTCATGCCGCCCGTAGCGCTCGCGCTACTGCCTGCATCGCCGCCGGATCCTCCGCAGGCGGCCATCAGCAGCGCCGCGAAAAGCGCGAGCGATGACCCCTTGCCGGGCATGGGTCAGGACAGCATCGCTGGGCGGTCGGTCACCGCAGCAGTGCGACGACCAGCAGGATGATCAGCACCAGCCCGATGCCGCCGCTCGGGTAGTACCCCCAGCCCGAACTGTACGGCCAGGTCGGCAAGGCGCCGATGAGCAGGAGCACCAATACGATGAGCAGAATCGTTGAGATGGACATGAGCGCATCCTTCTTGGGCTATGAGAATCTCAGGTCGAGCCCATCTTTTGTAAACAGCGTGGGCGGCACAAGGCGGCCCCTGCGCGGCGCAGTGTCATCGCCCTCCTACGCTTGCGCTAGGCCCTCGGGGGGAACGTGCCGGCCGACCGGATGGTGCGAAGCAACATAATCGCCGGCGCGGGGGCCGGGTCATAATCGAGTCCCTTGCCGCTCAGGCCTTTACGGGTCCATCCGTCAAGACATTAGTGCAGTCGCAGTGCGTGGCCGCATAGTAAAGTACGGGGCTATATCGCAGGAGGGGGAATGCGCAAGAGCCGAGTGTTGATGACCTGCGGGCTGATCCTGGCCGGTGCCGGGGTGGCCCCGCTTGCCTTCGCGGCCGCGGTCGCGCAGCCTGCGCCCGCCGTCAAGGCCGGTGCCGACAAGACCTTCACCGACATGGTCAATAACCGGTGCGAGAAGTGTCACAACTCCACGGATTGGGCGGGAAGCCTCGCCATGGACACCCTCGATCTGGGGCATGTCGCCCAGGACCCGGAAGTCTGGGAAAAGGCGATCTCGAAACTGCGCAGCCGGCTGATGCCCCCCGCCGGTGCCGCGCAGCCGGCGCAGGCCGACGTGGATACCGTCGTCGATTTTCTCGAGAACACCATCGACACGCAGGCGAAGGAGAACCGTGTCGGACATGTTCCGATCCAGCGGCTGAGCCGCAATGAATTCGCCGCCTCGGTGAAGGACCTGGTCGGCGTGGAGGTGGATCCCAAGCAGATGCTGCCGACCGAGATCGAGGTGGACGGCTTCAGCAACATCGCCCGCGCCCTGGTCATCTCCCCGTCCTTCATGGAGCAGTACCTGTCTGCGGCACGCAAGGTGGCCCAGACGGCGATCGGCGAGCCGGTGGCGAAAATGGAGAGCGTCTTCTATCGCGGCGGCGGCGGTGGCGGGGGTCAGGCCGGTCCCGGCTCACCGACGCAGCTGACCCACAAGGATGGCTATCCGCTGGGCACCCGCGGCGGCGTCAGCTTCACGCACGTCTTCCCGCACGATGGCGAATACCGCTTCAACTTCCTCGAGGGTGACAGCATCGATGCGGGCCTGTATCCGCGGGGCATGGAAACCCGGGCGACCATGGTGGTCCTCATCGATGGCCGGGAAGTGGCCCGCCGCGATATCGGCGGAGCGCAGGACCTGACGCTTGCCGACCGTGACGGCCCCAAGGGCCGGCTCGCCGTGATCGCCAAGGTGTCGGGCATCCCGGCGCAGGTCACCGCCGGGGAGCACAACGTTACCGTCACCTTCATCGAGCGCTCCTGGGCCGAGAGCAACGATCCGACCGGCGGCGGCCGCGAATCCGGCATGCCGATCATCCGCGACGGCGTGCAGGTGGTGGGTCCGTATGCGCCCCGGGGACTGTCCCTGAGCGAAAGCCGCGCCAAGATATTCGTCTGCGAGCCGAAGCAGGCATCCGAGGAGACCCCCTGCGCCGAGCGCATCACCCGGCACCTGGCGACGGAGGCCTTCCGCCGGCCGGTGACCGACGCGGACGTGCAGCTGCTGATGAAGTTCTATGCCACGGGCCGCGCCGAACCGGGCGGGTTCGATGCAGGCGTCACGGAACTGGTGACCGCGATCCTGTCCAGCCCCGACTTCCTGTACCGCTCCATCAAGTCCACTCCCGGCGCGATCCGGCCGTTGAGTGATCTCGAACTCGCCTCGCGCATCTCCTTCCTCATCTGGAACGAGGGCCCGGATGCCGAGCTGATCGGAATCGCGAACAAGCACCAGCTGTCGGACCCGGCGGTGGTGCAGGCCCAGGTCGAGCGCATGTTGAAGGATCCGCGGGCGGAAACGCTGGTCTCGAACTTCGCGACCTCCTGGCTGAACCTGGGCACCCTCGCCCAGGTCGAGCCGCTCGACCCGACGTTCACGGCGGCCATGCGGTCGGACTTCGAGACCGAGGCGCGGATGTTCCTCGAAAGCGTCCTGCTCGAGAACCGCAATGTCACGGAGCTGCTCACCGCCAACTACACCTTCCTCAACGAGTCCCTGGCGCACCAGTACGGCATCTCCGGGGTCCGCGGTCCGCAGTTCCGGCGCGTGATGCTCACGGACGACACCCGGTGGGGCCTCCTGGGCAAGGGCGCGGTGCAGCTGCGGACCTCCTATTCGGACCGGACCTCGCCGGTGCTGCGCGGTGAGTACGTCCTGGACCGGATCCTGGGCACGCCGCCCACCCCACCGCCGCCCGGCGTGAACACCGACCTGTCGGTCCACGAAGGTCAGCCCCCGACCACCGTACGCGAGCGTCTCGAGGCGCATCGGGCGAATCCGACCTGCAAGGGCTGTCACGGCGTGATGGACCCGTATGGCCTGGCCATGGAGAACTTCGACGTGACCGGCAAGTGGCGCACCACCGACAGCACCTCGAAGCTGCCGATCGATCCCACGGCCGAGCTGGACAGCGGCATCGTGTTGCATGGGCCCGCCGACCTGCGGCGCTTCCTGACCCGCCGTCCGGAGCAGTTCCCGATGACGGTGACGAAGCGGCTGATGATGTACGCCCTCAACCGCGAACTCGAGTACTACGACATGCCGCAGGTCCGGCAGATCCTGCGCGATGCGGCGCCGAAGAACTACACCTTCGCCGCCCTCATCACCGGCATCGTCAACAGCGATTCATTCCGCCATCAGGGCCCGGAGACGGCCCCCAAGGTGGCAACCAAGGTAGCGTCCATCGGCACCCCCGGCGCCGGCGCTGCCAGGCAGTGATAGGAGAGACAAGGCAATGGCAACGTTCCTGACCAAGAAGTACCTCTCCCGGCGCACCTTCCTGCGCGGCAGCGGCGTGGCACTGGCCCTGCCCTTCCTCGATGCCATGGTGCCGGCCGGCACGGCCCTGGCCGATACCGCCGCGGCACCCAAGACCCGGGCGGGATTCTTCTACCTGCCGCATGGCGCGATCGGCAACAACACCCCCTTCGGCAAGGAGGTCGATGCCTGGACTTCGACCGGCAAGGGTGCGGACTTCAAGCTCGGGCACACCCTCGAGCCACTGGAGCCGGTGAAGAACTACGTCACGACCTTCGAGAACCTCGAGAACCTGGCCGCGGGCGGCTCGGTGCATACGCTGAACCCGGCCACCTGGCTCTCCTGCGTGCGGCCGGACACTGCGGCCAAGGGCGCCCAGATGTCGATCACGCTGGACCAGGTCATCGCCCAGAAGCTCGGGCAGAAGACGGCGCTGCCCTCGCTGGAGGTGGCCTCGGAGACCACCATCCAGGTGGCCGCCTGCGGGGGCGCCGGCTGCTACTACGCCTCGACGACCTCCTATGCGGGCCCGACCTCGCCCCTGCCGATGGAATACAACCCGCGCAAGGTCTTCATCCAGCTCATGGGCGAGGGTGACACGGCCGCCGAGCGCGCGGCGCTGCTGCGCAAGAACGCCAGCATCCTCGACATGGTCTCGGATCGCGCCAAGTCCCTGAGCGCGGATCTCGGGCCCGGGGACAGACAGCGGCTCGCGGACTACCTGGACACCGTGCGCGAACTCGAGCGGCGGGTCAACATGGCCAGTTCCCGGGACTTCTCCGGCATCTCCGTGCCGAATGCACCGGTGGGTGAACTGGAGGACTTCGACAAACAGGTCCGGCTGATGTTCGACCTGATCGCCCTGGCCTACCAGGCCGACCTCACCCGGGTCGCCTCCTACGTGATGGTCGCCGAGGGCACCAACCGCACCTACAACCATGTCGGCGTACCGGATTCGTTCCATCCGGTCAGCCATCATTCCAACGATCGCGAGCGCATCCGCCGTCTGACCGTCATCCAGCGCTATCACATGGAGCGCTTCGCCGACTTCGTGAAGAAGCTGTCCACGATCAAGGAAGGCGACGGCACCATCCTCGATCATTCGCTGTTCCTGTTCGGCTCGAACATGAGCAACAGCAACCAGCACGACAACTATCCGCTGCCCGAAGTACTGGTCGGCGGTGCCAATGGCAAGCACATCGGCGGCAAGAACGTGACGCCGGCGGCGCGCACGCCGCTCGCCAACGTGCACCTGACCATCCTGGACAAGCTCGGCATCCCGCAGAAGAGTTTCGGCAACAGCACTGGCATCATTTCCGAAGTATGAAGACGACCGATCGACGAAGTTTCCTGCAGCACTCCCTCGGCGGGATGGCCGGCCTTGCCGCCATGCCGCTGCTGGCCAGCCTCACCGGCTGTGAAAGCGTTCCGAGCCGGACGGCCGGTGCACCGGCGGCGGCCGCCAGTTCGCTGCCGACGCAGAAGCTGACCGAGCGGGTCAGCGTCATCAGCGGCGCGCCGGGCAATGTGCTCGTGCTCGACACCGGCGATGGCATGCTGCTGGTCGACAGCGGCGCCGAACCCATGGCGAAGGCACTGCGCAAGACCCTCGCCGGCGGCAATGTACACACGCTCTTCAACACCCACTATCACCCCGACCAGACCGGCGGCAACGCCCTGTTCGGCGCCGGCGGCGCGATCATTCACGCGCACTCCATCACCCGTGAGTGGCTGGCGACCGATTATTACGTCCCGGCGGATGACCGCTGGGTCAAGGCGCTGCCCCCCAGGGCCCTGCCGACCGTGACCTTCCGGCTCAAGGGCGAGACCAAGGCCGGTGCCGAAAACATCGAGTTCGGCTACCTGCTCGAAGCACACACCCGCGGCGACATCTACGTGTTCTTCAAGGACTCCAACGTGCTCGCCGTCGGGGATGTGGCCTCGCCCGTGCGCGACCCGGTGCTGGACTGGTACGCGGGTGGGTGGCTCGGAGGCCGGGTCGATGCCATGACGCATCTGCTCGGCATCGCCAACGACACGACCCGGATCGTGCCCTGCTACGGGCCGGTGATGACCCGCGCGCAGCTGCAGGCCGAGCGGGACATGATGGCTCATCTGTACGACCGCACGACGCTGCTGACGACCCAGGGCCGCAGCGCCCAGGACATGCTCGACGCGGGCGTGCTCAAAGAGGTCAACCGCGAGTTCAAGGATCCGTACCGTTTCCTCTACGACGTGAGCAAGGGTCTGTGGGCCCACTACACCAATTTCGGGGGCAACATTGTTTAAGTCGTCCATCCGTGCCGCCGGAGTCGCCGCGGCGATTGGTCTGCTGGCCCTGGGGACTGCAGCGGCCGGTGCTCCGGACGGTCCCCAGTCGCTCGTCGATCTGATCCGCGCCGGCAATCGCGAGGCCGTGCTGGCCGCGATCACCTCCCCGGCGGTCAACGTCAATGCCGTCGAGCCCGATGGCTCGACGCCGCTGCTGTGGGCCACCTACAGCGTCGATCACGACCTGGTACGGGCGCTGCTCAAGGCGGGCGCCAAGGCCAACGTCACCAACAACTATGGCTCGACCCCGCTCGCCGAGGCGGTGAAACTCGGCGATGTCGAGCTGACCCGCATGCTGCTCGATGCGCACGCGGATCCGAACTCGCCCAACCAGGACGGCCAGACCGCGCTGATGCTGGCCTCGAGCCTGGGATCGACGAAGATCGCCGAAATGCTCGTCAGTCACGGCGCCGATGTGAATGCGGTGGAATCGTTCCGTGGCCAGACGGCGCTCATGTGGGCGGCCGCCGAGGACCATCCGGACATCGTCGATCTGCTGCTGGCACACAAGGCCGACGTCAAACGCCGCGCGAAGTATGACGACTGGCCGCGGCAGATGACCTCCGAGCCGCGGGCGCAGTTCCGCCAGACCGGCGGCCTCACCGCCCTGCTGTACGCGACCCGCTCCGGATGCGACCGCTGCGCCATCGCCATCGTCAAGGCGGGCGCCGACGTGAACGAACCGAACCCGGATGGCATCACGCCGCTCATCAATGCCATCGACAGCCGCAGCTTCGACATCGCGATGTTCCTGCTCGACAAGGGCGCGAACCCCGGCGCCTGGGACATGAACGGCCGTACGCCGTTGTACTGCGCCGTTGACATGAACTCCTGGAAGCCGCGCGGCTTCGGAGGTCTTTCCGGATTTGCGGGCTACCCGGGCGCCTCGGCGGCGCACCCGAAGAGCAAGGCATCCGCCATGGACGTGGTCAACCGCCTGCTCGCCATGGGCGTTGATCCCAACCACGAACTCACGCGCATGCGGCCCAACGGCAATGGCCGGGGCCGGTTCGAGGACTACATGATGCGCGGCGGTACCGGTCCGCTGATGGTGGCCACCCTGAGCTTCGATGATGTGGCGATCAAGGCACTGCTGGCGCATGGCGCCGACGTCAACGCGCCCAATGACTTCCAGATCACACCGCTCATGGCGGCGGCCGGCATGAGCGGCTCGGCCCGCAGCGGCGGCGATGGTCCGCAACGCCCCGACGTGCAGGAACACTCGATGAAGGTGATCGATCTGCTGCTGGATGGCGGCGCAGAGGTCAACGGTCGGGTGACGAACAGCCGTACGCACACCGCCAAGATGGTCGCCTACATCCAGGGCCGCGATCACGAGGGTCAGACGGCGCTGTTCGCCGCCGCCGAATCCGGCTGGGACCAGGTCACGAAACATCTGGTCGATCGCGGTGCCGACCCCTCGCTGAAGGACGCTGGCGGCAAGACGCCGCTCGACTATGCCAAGGCGCCCCGCCCCGCAGGCCCTGGTGCGCGCGGCGGCGATCCGGCGCACCTCGCGGCAGCGCGCGCGGCCACCGTGGCCTATCTCGAGTCCCTGGGTCCCAAGCCGGCCCCCAGCGCGGATACGGCGATGACGAGGCCCTGAAAGGGTCGGCTTCATGAGACCACCCGGCAGGCAGTGGGCGTTCATTGCTGCCGGGATCGCCTGCTGCGGACAGGTGGACGCACATCACTCCATGGCGATGTTCGATCTGCAGCAATCCATCAATCACAATCCGGCCGTGCGGTTGCTCTCGCGTGCGAGCCACATAGAGCCACCGCGAGGATTTGCTCATCACTCGCGAAGCAATTGATTTTGCTAATTATTAGTGGGGTGTGAGGGAATCGAACCCTCGACCAGCGGATTAAAAGTCCCGATTTTGCGGTCTCCGGCAATCTCTCACTGTCTCCGCTCTCCTCACAAGTTACTGAAACCCCTAGAAACGCAGTCACCCGTGATCTAGGCTTGTCTCAAGGCAGCTCGCGCCGAAGTGCAACGCAAGTGCAACGGGACAAGGAATATGGCTTCACTCACTGCAGTGTGGTTACGGGGACGGTGGCAGGGCAAGGACGAGTGGAAAAGCGACGGCGGACCGCGCGGCGCCGGGCAGCTGGTGGCCAGAAAGCGCCGGGACGGTGTGGATCTGTACTACCGCTACGCTCACCAGGACGCCAAGCCCGCCCTTTCCCTCGGACCCTATGACGAGGATGGCACCAACGGCATGACGCTCACCGCGGCCCGTGTGCGCGCCGGGGAACTGGCCCAGATCTATCGCTCCGGTGTCACCGATCTTCACGGCCACATCGAGCGCCAGAAGGCCCAGGCAGAAGCTGACCGCCAGGCCGCCGTCGCCGCTGAGCGCGCGCGCACTGAGGATGCACAGCGTGGCCTGCTGTCGCAGCTTCTCGATGCATATACCGGCCATCTGAAGGCCCAGGGCAAGCAAGCGGCGGGCGACGCCAAGAATCTGATCAAGAACCACGTGACTGAGGCGCATCCCGCGATTGCCGCGAAGAAGGCGTCAGCTGTCACCATGGACGATGGCGTTGCGCTGGTTGGTCCCTTGGTCGAGGCCGGCAAGGGCCGCACGGCAGACAAGCTGCGCTCCTATCTGCGCGCTGCCTATCAGCTCGCGGTGAAAGCACGGACCGATCCGTCCGTACCGTCAGCACTTCGCGGCTTCGGTGTAACGATCAATCCGTTTGCCAGCATGGGCGCAATGTCGCAGTTCAACAATACCCGCGAGCGAAACCTATCGGCGACCGAGCTGGGCGAGTTCCTGCGTCGCCTGGACGCGCTGCCTGACGGTACGGAAAAAGATTCGCTCCAGCTGCTGCTGTACCTCGGCGGACAGCGGCCGGCCCAGATGCTGCGCGCCCGGCCAACTGATGTGGACCTGGACGCGGCGACGATCACTTTGCGTGACGGCAAGGGACGCCGCAAGCAGGCCCGCATCCACGTTGTCCCCCTGGTCAAAGAAGCCGCTGCGGTCCTCAAGAGACGGCTCGATGCGCTCAAGGATGGTGAGCCGCTATTTAGCATCACCGGCACACGTGGCATGCGATCGGAGACAATCAGCTACCTGGTCACCGAGATTAGCGACGCAATGCTGAAGGAAAAGCAGGCGCGCGAGGCCTTCCAGCTGCGCGACCTTCGACGCACGTGCGAAACGCAGATGGCATCACTGCGCATCAGCAGCGATATCCGTGCACAGCTTCAATCACACGGCTTGGGTGGGGTCCAGGCGAGGCACTACGATCGTCACGAGTACGCGTTGGAGAAACATCAGGCTTTGGAGAAATGGCGCAAGCATCTCAATACGCTAAAGAGCGGCAAGAAGGCGGAAGTCACTCAACTGCGTGGACGAGCCGCAAAGTGAGCGAGGAAAAACCCGTCATGGTCACCGAGCCTGTAACCATCACGCCAGGGACTGGGAATATGGACCTCACAGGGAAGCAACCACGACGTGAAGTGCACGCCGTGCCGAAGCCCAGGCAATACCAGCACCACGTGCTCACAGTTATCCGTGGACTTGGCTACGAACCCGAATTGCTTCCCCACTCCGATCCTGGCCTTGCCGGAATGCGCAAAGTGATCGAGGACGCGTGCGCACAGCGGGATGGCTATACCGAGAACAAGTTCAAAGACGCCTGGGAAGCGCTCCTGGACAGCGGCGAGATCGCCTACAACATTCCGACCGCCAAACCGTAGGGATTTTTTCCCCTACGGTCCGATGCCCTGTCTCTGACAATCTCCGCCACGCGCATTCAAGCGCGATGGTTTCGGAGACTCACGTGTCTGCTACTGCCTGGCTGTCGGATGACATCCTGAACTTCATGCGCGATCGCGTCCGAGAATCCGGTGGCGATCCCGCATCCATTCAGCAGGAACCGTCGAGCTTCTTGCGGATCCGCGATGTAGTGCGCCGCGTGGGTGTGTCCCGCGCCCAAGTCTACCGAATGATCGCGCGCAACCAGTTTCCAAAGCCCGTGCGCGTGACCGGGTAATACACACGGCAAAGAAAAGGCCCGATCGCGGCAAACGACCGGGCCTGCATTGTCAATCACCAGAAACCGAACCCCACTCCACATGAGGATTCAGAGTGCCGAATCGTACCCGCGCCGGCCGTCGCCGGCAACCATCAACAAAGCCAGTTAACACTCCTGCGGCGGCGAAGCGGCGTCACCGGAAGATCTGTCACCACAGCCTGGATCTTTGGCGCCTCATGATTCGTTTGGGCGCAATCGACTTCGATGCAGAAGGTACAGCGTGATCCTGCGTTTTTCTCCCAATGGGAGCCCTCGCCAGCCGGACGCTGAGCTGCGCACGTGCGAGAACGAGGATTGCCGGTGCGCGTTTCGTGATCAATCCGGGCACGCAGAGTGCCCCACCTGCCGGCAGTGGCGTGCAGTAGGCTGGCATTTGGACGCGATCCGTCGTGCGTTCAAGAGGCTGCCATGAAAAGCGATTCAACGGTGGATATGTTTCCATGTGATCCGCCCCTCGGTAACCAGTCTGGATGCACTCCACTATTTGAGCGCAGTGAATTCCACAAGCTGGTGGTCGGCGTATACCACGAACTACTGCCATCACTCCCGCGAATCAAAGTGTGGACCGCAGCGCGAGCGGGTGCATTGAATGCTCGCATACGTGAGCGCAGAGCCGCGGGCAAGCCGAGTGAAACAATCGAATACTGGCGACAGTTCTTCACTCACGTTTCAGAAAGCCCGTTCTTGATGGGCCAAAGGACCGACTTTCGCGCGGACTTGCCATGGCTGTTGAGGCCGGAGAACTTTGCAAAGACGATTGAAGGTAAGTACCACACCGGTGGCAAAGGTCAGTGGAACAATCATGGCCGTTGAAATGTACTCGGAAGCTGCGGAGCAAGCAGTAATCGGTGCGGTGCTGTTGGATTGTACGGCTTGGTCTAGGATCAGTTCTCTGGATCAGGCGGATTTCTACAGGCCTGACCACCGCACCATCTTTGCCGCCATTCAGCAGCTCGCTGGCACAGGCACGCCCTTTGACGCTGTGGTGCTGGGGGATCATCTGGAGCGCCGCGGGCAGATTGCCGGGATTGGCGGCCTCGCCTACTTGGGCACCCTGGTGCGCGACACCCCAGGCACCGCAAACATTGAGATCTACGCTGCCACGGTGCGCGATTGGTCGCTGAGGCGCCGCCTAAAGGCCTTCGGTGCGCAGGCTGACCGTGAGGCCTCGGCGGCCGGCGAAGATGGTGAGGCGGTGCTGGTGCGCCTGCAGGAGCAACTCCTGGCCCTCCAGGCCGCCACGCGCACAGGCAAGGGCCTGGTGTCGGTGCAGGCCTTGGGTTCGGACTTCATCGATGAGCTGGACGGCCGGATGGATCGGCCGCATGGACTCATGCTGGGCCTTGCCGACCTCGATGAGGCGACCCATGGCCTGGAGCCCGGCGACCTGGTGGTGATCGCCGCCCGGCCCGGCATGGGCAAGACCGCCCTCATGGTGACGATCGGCGCTCACGTGGCGCAGACACAGCCCGTAGCGATGTTCTCCGCGGAGATGCCCGCGCAGCAGGTCATGCGCCGCTGTGTCGCGCTCCTGGGCAACGTCCGCCAGGGGCGCCTACGCCGCGCCGACAAGCTCAGCAACGACGACTGGGCCACGATCAGCGGCAGCGTCCAGAACCTAACCAGGCGGCACCTGTGGATCGATGAGACGGCCGCCCCGACTCTCGCGCACATCCGCTCCGAATGCGTGGCTCTGAAGGCCCGCAAGGGCCTGGGACTGGTCCTGATCGATTACGTGCAGCTGATCCAGGGCAAAGGCGCCAATCGGTATGAGGAGCTGCGACAAATCGCCTACGGCCTGAAGGCCCTGGCGAAGGATCTGGCGGTGCCGGTGATCGCGCTGGCGCAGCTGAACCGCGGTGTGGAGTCACGCGAATCGAAGCGCCCGCACGCTTCCGACCTTCGCGACTCAGGAGCGATCGAGGAGGCCGCGGACATCATCGGCCTCCTGTACAGCGAGGCGCAGTACGACCCGGCCTTTTCGATGCCGGATGTCCTGGAGTGCCGCATCGCCAAGCATCGCAATGGTGAGCGCGGCGAGTGCCTGTGGAGCTTCAACGGTGCCACGTCTTCGATCACAGTGCTCGATGGCGGCGACCGAGCCCAGTACCGACGCCTGCGCGCCCAGGCCGACACGCCACGCAAGAGGGCCGCCAATGACCTCTGACAGACCCAACCAGCCACCCAGCTTCGCCGCTATGCCGTTCTACTTCGGCGACTTCTTATCCTCCACGCAAGGATGGCCATTCGTCGCCCAGAGTGCCTATGCACTGCTACTTCTGCACCAGTGGTCAGCCGGAGGAATGGCCAAGGGAGTGCTCTCAAGTGATCCAAGAACCCTCCAAAAACTGATCCACGCATCGTCCAAGCAATGGCAGATCATTTGGACCTACTGTGAATCCAAGTTCCCCGAGCTACCCGGGGGTGGCCGGCAGAACGCCCGGTTGGAAGTGCATCGCGAAAAGGCGGTGCAGCGGTACATGGCCAAGAGGCTCGGCGCCAACAAAACCAATAAGATGCGATGGGCCAATGGATCGCTCAGCGACTCCAACACCGGATCGCTCAGCGATGATTAGTCATGTCGCTCAGCGATTCCATACGCCAGTCGCTCAGCGATGTTTGCGCGGTCGCTCAGCGATGCTTTCAGGTGTCGCTAAGCGTATCGCCTATGAGCGACTCGCCTCCAACACCAACACCAGTATTCGGAATCCTGACCCGGAGGCGCGCGGAGGGGCCTTAAGCCCTACGCAGCGCGCCGCTCCGATTTCAGCTACGGCACAAACCTCGAATACACCCAACACAGCCGTGTCGCTCAGCGATCGAAAGCCTTGTCGCTCAGCGATCCTCACCGCCAAACCTACGGAAAAAACTGCTTGCGAAGCGATGGCGCGGCAATCAGGATCAGTCCGTCACCGCGCGCAACAGTCTGCATGCGCTCTGCAACGAGGATCCAGGACGGTGAGCGAAAACACCACGACGACGCCCCCGAGCAACAACACCCCCGGCCGGAAAATCGGCAGGCCATTCACGCCAGGATTTGATCCGCGGCGCGGCCATGGTCCGACGAAGATCGAGCCGCGAGTGCGCCGGTATGCGCGTCGCTACGATCGCAAGATGTGCCGCGTATTGGCGTCAATCGCT
>DATJTJ010000021.1:0-18129 GCA_035503515.1 Steroidobacteraceae bacterium | reverse complement strand
AGCACACCCAGCGTGCGCGCGGTGGCATTGAGCCGCACCGCGCTGGGCAGCTGCGCGCCGCCGGCGATGTCGTGCAGCAGCAGCTGGCTGGAGGTCTGCCAGACCACGCCGGCCAGACCGTGCAGCGTGAGCAGGATCACCGCATCGCGAACCTGCAGGCCGTCGGTGAGGAAGAAATATCCCCAGCCCAGCGAGCAGGTCATGAACAGCACCATGCCGCACTGGATCAGCCGCCGCGGATCGAAGCGGTCGGCGAGCGCCCCGGCCGCCACCGAGAACAGCAGGAACGGCGCCCAGTGCGAGATGACCGCAAAGCCGGCCAGCGCCGCGGAGTGAAACCGCTGGAATACCATCCAGTAGCTGATCACGTGCTCGATGTTGTCGGCCATCATCGCCAGCACGTAGGTGCCGAAGTGGGCGCGGTAGCCGGGGTTGCGCATGGCCGCAAACGACAGGCGTGCCGGGCCGGTCGTTTGCGGCGTGGTCATCTCAGCGGTCATGGGTCCTCATTGCGGTCCGCGGATTTCGGCGGCTGCCCGGCGCAGGATCTGCGCGATTCGCAGCTGCTCCTCGCGTGACGCATCGGCCTTGGCGGACAACGCGAGTTTGAGGTCATAGCGGGCGACCTGCAGCTCCGGAGCCGCATTGTCCTGGCGCGGATCGGCGTCGCCTGCTGTCTCGGTCGGATCCTCCTGTGAGCGCAGGCCGCGGCGGACGCGCTGCATGCGACGACCGATCTGCTGCAACTGGCCGAGCAACGTGTCGATGGTCGCGCGATTGTCGGCCAGGTGCCTGAGGCCGGCCTCGGTGGCGCGGTACAGCTTGCGGGTGCCCTCCGGCTCGACGCTGGCATGCCCGAGTTCCTCCAGATAGGTCAGGGCCGGGTAGACCATGCCGGGGCTCGGGGAGTAGTAGCCGGCGGAGCGCTCTTCGAGCGCCTTGATGAGTTCGTAGCCGTGGCTGGGTTTTTCCGCCAGCAGCGCGAGCAGCAGCAGCTGCAGATCGCCGGAGCCGAGCTTGCGGCCCGGACCGAAGCCGCCGCGTCCGCCGCCGAGACCACCGGGTCCGAAGCCCTCGCCGAAATGGGGTCCGAAGCCGAAAAAGCCGCCGTGCGGTCCGCGATGGCGGCCGCCGAAGTGGTGATGAACGTCGTGGATGCCACGACCCTGGAAAAAGCGCATGATGACTCCTTACGTCAGTCTTAAGCCGCAATGTACGACCTAATTAAAATATATCATAGATATATCTGAGCTTTGGGTCAAGTACTCCTACGCAGGCTTTGGGCTAAGGTGGGCCATGCCTGTCCTGGATGCGGATTTCATGCGCCGGGCGCTGCAGCTGGCCGCGCAGGCCCAGCACTGCGGCGAAGTGCCCGTGGGCGCCGTGCTGGTGAGGGGCGAGGAGGTCATCGCCACGGGCCGCAATGGCCCGATCGGCAGCCACGATCCGACGGCCCACGCCGAAATCGAGGCCTTGCGGGCCGGGGGCAGGGCACTGGGCAGTTACCGCCTGGCCGATACCACGCTGTACGTGACGCTCGAACCGTGCGTGATGTGCGCCTCGGCCATCGTCCACGCCCGGGTGCGCCGGGTGGTCTTCGGCGCCTGGGATCCCAAGGCCGGCGGCGCGGGCAGTATCGTCGACGTCTTCCGACTGCCCGGCCTCAACCATCGGGTCGACGTGTTCGGCGGTGTATTGAGCGATGAGTGCGGGACGCAGTTGCAGCAGTTCTTTGCCGCACGGCGCTGACGGCCGCTTCAGGCCGTGGGGCGGCTCACCCAGGTGGCATCCGGATTGGCCGTGGCGGGCAGGGCGGGAGCGCGGTTGCCGGGCTGCCATTCCAGCAGTTTCAGGAAGCGCTGGATGCGATCGACGAACTGCGCAGGTTCGGCGCCCCGGGCGAAGCCGTGCTTGAGGCGGTCGATCCAGGTGTCATCGGACAGCAGCGGCAACTGTTCGCGCACGTCCTGCCAGGAGTCGGGATTCTTGCCGCGCATCTGTGCCAGGCGCCGTGCGTCCTCGACATGCCCGTAGCCCACGTTGTAGGCGGCAATGGCGAGCCAGGTGCGATCCGGCTCGGGGATGTGCGCCGGCATCTTGTCGCGCACCTCCTGGAAGTACCGCGCACCGGCGAGAATGCTGGCCCGCGCATCCGATCGATCCTCCACACCCAGCGCGTCGGCGGTATCGGAGGTCAGCATCATCATGCCGGACGCACCGGCGGCGGATTGGGCCTCCGGATCCCACTTGGATTCCTGGTAGCCGATCGCGGCGAGCAGCCGCCAGTCGACGCCGGTTTGCTGGGACGCCTCCTCGAACCAGGCGCGGTACTGTGGCAGGCGGGCCGCGAGGTCCTGGTGGAACTGGCGCGTGTCCTGGTAGGCCAGCACCCGCCGGTCCTGGGCGGCGGGTCGCAGCAACGTGGTCAGCAGGCCCGAGGCCCGCGCGGAATCGAAGAACGCGTTCACGGCCGCATACAGGTCAGGATCGGTATGCCGTACCACCCACTGCACGGGCCGGGATTCGGGCAGGGCGAAGGCGGCCACGACATCCGGGTAGAGGTGCTGGGCAAAGGCGTATTCGTTGCCATCCACCACCGCGTAATCCCCGACGCCGTTCTGTACGTCCTGCAGAGGATCCACACCGAGCGGCGACACGGCCGTCCACCCCAGATTCGGATACAGACGGGTCTTCAGCCGCCGCAGCATCTGTTCCTGGGGGCTGCCCGCCTTGACCAGCAGGTTGAGGCTCGCCAGGTCCGCCGGCGCGGGCCGGTCTTCGCCCCGGCGGTAGACCACCAGCTGCGGGACGCGGTCATAGACGGCCGCCGCATCGCCCGCCCGGCGCCAGAGCTGGTCGGCCGTCAGCTGCCCGGCCGCAATATCCGCCCGGCCGGCGACGAGTTCGGCACGCATCAGGGCCGCGCTGGCGACCGGATAGATGTACAGGTCCAGGCCCCGCTGCCGCGCAAATTCCTGCGCCAGCCGGAACTCGGGTCCCTCGGTGCCGCGCGTGCCCTTGGTATAGGTGCTCGGACCTTCGACGGTCACCACCCGCAATACGCCGCGCCGTTCGACCGGATTGACCGAGCGCGGCGGAGGGGAATAGCTGGCGGCAACCAGCGCCATCAGCGCGACTGCGGCCATGACGCAGCGGGTTACCTGCCTGCCCTTGTAGAACCGGTAGAACGAGTCCATCGTCGACGCTCGACGCATCGGGACCTCACTTCGAGCCTTCGGGTTGGGCTAGAATACCGTACCGCGGCCCTGCGCAGGCTCACGGTGCTACAGAAGGCGGCCGGATTACGTCCAACCGTTCTGCTGCGAAGCAAGTGATTGTTCTTAAAAGCAAAAACTGCGCAGACAAGCAAGCATCCCGGAGAGGTACCGAAGCGGTCACAACGGCGCCGACTCGAAATCGGATGGTCGGGTAATTCCGGCACGTGGGTTCGAATCCCACCCTCTCCGCCACTTATGTGAAGATTGCGACCTCAAGCGCTGTGCGCACGGAGTGAGTCGATGATCGAAGATGCCGTGACCCGGTTGCCCGCAGCGGCTGCAAATGCGCCCAAGGCCTTCGATCTGCGGCGTATCGGCGCGCATCCGGACTATTGGTATCCGCTGGCCTGGGCCGATGAACTGAAGGCGGGCCGCACCCTCGCGCGCCGCTTCGCCGGCCAGCCGATCGTCCTGTACCGGGGCAGGAGCGGCGAGGTGTTCGCCCTCGAGGACCGCTGTGCCCATCGCCAGGTACCCCTGCACCTGGGCGTGGTGTGCGACAACCAGCTCAAGTGCCACTACCACGGCTGGTCATACGACGGCAGCGGCCAGTGCGTGGACGTCCCGTACCTGGGCAAGGAGCGTCTGCCCAATGGGGTGCGCAGCTACCCCGTCCATGTCGTCGACAATCTGATTTTCGTGTTCCCCGGGGATCCGGCACTGGCGGGCGCGCGCCGCCCGGCAGCACTGGGGGCCTACGCCGACAAGGCCTACAAGACCCGCCAGCTGAATCGTGAAGTGGCCTGCCACTACACCTTCATGCACGAGAACCTGTTCGACATGAACCACCAGTTCATGCACCGCAGGCAGATGGGGTCGATCACCGCGAAGTGCCTGGGGCGCGATCACGGAGAGGACTGGGCGCAGGTCGAGTACAGCTTCAGCCGCGCCGGCGGCGGCAAGTCCGCAGGCGAACGGGTCATCGTCGAACTGACGCGCACCCGGGCTCAGAAGCGGCAGGACTTCTCCGATCACATGCGCATCCGCACCGACTATCCGTACCAGAGTCTGCGGGTGTGGCTGGGTCGGGATCGCAACTACGACACCGCCGCGCCGGTGCTGTCGGTGTGGCTCGGCTACACCCCCCTCGACGCGGAGCAGCGTACCAATCGCACCTTCGGCTATCTGTCGGTGAAGAAGCCGCCGGTCCCCGGACTCATCCATGCCGTGTGGCCGTTCGTCACCCGCTTCACGGAGAACATCTTCCGCGAGGACAAGGACATCGTGGAGTTCGAACAACGGGCCTACGACGCGCAGGGCTCGGACTGGAACAACGAAGTCTTTCCGCCGATCCGCGACCTGCGCACCGTGCTCGCGCGCTGCGGCAGGCCGCAGGACTGATTCGGTCGGCGGTCGGGATCACTCCGGCTCGCGAATGCAGTAGCCGGAGCCCCGGATGGTGTGGATCAGCGGCACGGTGAAGCCACGATCGAGCTTCGCGCGCAGCCTGCTGATGTGGCTTTCCACCACGTTGGTCCGCGGGTCGAAATGGCAGTCCCAGACCTTCTCCAGCAGGGTACTGCGACCGAGCACCGTGCCTGCGTTGCGCACCAGGTATTCCAGCAACCGGAACTCGCGTGGTTGCAGGACCAGGTTCTTGCCGCCCCGGCGCACGCTGCGGGTGAGGACATCGATCTCCACATCGGCGACGCGCAGGAGCGTCTTGGATTGGGCCCGCCGCGGGTGCCGGCCCAGCGCTGCCACGCGGTCCGCCAGTTGCGCCGCCGAGAAACCCGCCTGCAGACTGTCATCGGCGCCGGCCTGCCGTCCGGCCTCCGCATCGTCACCGGCCCGGCTCAGCACCAGCATCGGGGTGACCACGCCGCCGCTGCGCAGCGTGCGCACGACGCCCAGGGCATCGAGCTCGAGCGCCGCGCGGTCGAAGATGAGCAGTTCCCATTCCTGGCTGGCGGCCAGTGACAGTGCATCGACACCGCTGGCGGCAACGGTGATTTCGTGCCCCAGGTCCCTGAGTTCGGTGCGCACCGGGCTGGTGAGCTGTCTGTTGTTCTCGACCAGCAGGATCCTCACCCGAGGAACTATTGTGCGCAGTGCACACACGGTCAAGTTGCGGTATCAAATACCTCTGACCGCAAGGTGGAATGGGGCTAGCGGCCGCGCTGCTGGTGGGGTGCCTGCTGCGAGGGCTGCACGCTCTCGCCGTAGGCGGTGCTGAAGGCGTCGACGAACACGCGCGGCAACTGGCCACCGGTACGCGCCACGATGCTGCGGAAGAACTCGGTATACAACTCCCAGTTGCGCGCCGCCGCGCCGCTGGTCCCGCGGGCGTGGCGCTGGAAGCGCAGCTCCAGCTCGGCCGGCTCCAGCCGCGCGATGAAGGCCAGGAAGGCCGTGCCCATGGCATCGAACGTCGCCCGGTCGTGCTCCTTGGCCCGGTCGATCGCCTCGCGCAGCCACTGCACGGCATCCAGACGGCGGCTCTCGTGCTGGCCGAGCAACTCGACCAGCAGGTCCTCGACGCTGGCGCGCGCCAGCGAAGGCCGGGGATCCTCCGGGTCATCGTGCAACTCGACCTGCATGGGGCGCAGGCTGCCGCCGCGGGCTCGCTCCAGGTCCTTCAGGCCGACCAGCGCCTCACGGACCAGCTGTCCCGCCAGATGCAGCATGCGACCCTGCAGTTCCGGTGCAAAGTGATCGGCGGCGATGCCCGCCCCCTTGCAGAAGGCCGACAGGCCGCTGTTCATGTCGACGGGCACCGCAGGACCCGACGGCGTACGTCGTTCCTGGGCCCGCGCCGCCGCCCGCGCCAGCCGCTCGATGCGCTTGGCAATGGCGCGACGTTCGGTCTCGCTGTCGGCGAGCACGGCACTGAGTTCGCTGGGCGAAGGCGGGGCCGGCACCCGCCCCGCGGTGCTGGCGGCTTGCGCCGCCGGCAGGCCAGCGACGGGCTGGCCGTAGGCATTCACGGCGAACGAGCGCCGCGAATCCGCGCCGGACGATTCCAGCAGGTCATCCAGCACCAGCGAGGCACCCAGGTCGGTCTGCGCGACCCGACCGATGGCGGCCACGACTTCGACACTGGTGGCTCCGCCGTGGACCGGCACGCTGCCGCTGGCGAAGGGCGCAAAGGACGCCGACGGGTCGCCGGGCAGGCCGGCCGGGCTCAGGACGGCAAGCTCATCCTGCGCGGCCGTGCGCGTTTCGACCATCGCGACGAGCTGGTATTCCCCGAGGCGGATGATGTCCCCGTTCTGCAGCACATGCGCACCGCGCTTGGCGACGGGCAGGTCGTCGTCGTTGACGTAGACGCCGTTGGTACTGATGTCTTCGAGGATGTACAGGCCATCACGGTGATGGATCCGGGCGTGGTGCGCGGACACGAAGCGCTGCGGGTCCGGCAGCACCCAGTCGTTGTCGGCCGCGCGGCCGATATTGCCGCCGGCGCCCTCGAAAACCATCGAGCTGCGTTCCCCGAGCGCCCGGCGATGATCACTGATTATGCGAAGTTGCAGCGCCACCGGCGCCCCCGTTAGGACAAATACTCCCAGTTGGCCGCTACAGGCCGATGGGCGGACATATAATCGCGCCCCAAAGTAGCAAGTTCACCCCCCGGGACCCATGGCAGCCAGTCACATTTTCAAAGTTCTGTTCCTGAACCAGGGCAAGGTTTACGAGGTTTATGCCAGGAAGGTAACGCACGGCAGCCTCTTCGGTTTCATCGAGATGGAGGACATCGTCTTCGGGGAGCGCTCCTCGGTGGTCGTGGATCCCAACGAGGAGCGGATCAAGACCGAGTTCGAGGGGGTCAAGCGCAGCTTCCTGCCGCTGCATTCCGTGTTGCGCATCGATGAGGTCAAGAAGCAGGGGACGGCCAAGATCACGACCCTCGAGGGAGGCAACGTCACCCCGTTCCCGATGCCCGTGTACTCGGCGCCGGCGGGTGAGCCACCGCCGCGCAAGTAGGCGGTCACGCTGATGCTTGAGCTAGAAGGCAGGGCCGCCCTTTCGGCCTTCCGGATCAGAAAGCTCCTGGCCCGGCTGCGAGACCTGGACCCGGGGATCCAGGCGCTGGGGTCGACCTACCTGCATTTCGTCGATACGGCACCCCTTACCGGCGACCAGCTCGGACTCCTGCAGAAGCTTTTGACATATGGGCCGGCCCCTGATGCGGCGGTGCCGCCCTCCGGCGCGCACCGGCAGCTGCTGGTCGTCGTGCCCCGCGCCGGAACCATATCGCCCTGGTCCAGCAAGGCCACCGACATCGCCCAGGTATGCGGCCTTGCGGGGGTGCGGCGCATCGAGCGCGGCATCCGCTACGAACTGACGGTGGCGCGGCCGCTGGATCGGCAGGCGACCGAGCGGGTGGCCGCGGCCCTGTTCGACCGCATGACCGAAATGGTCCTCACCGAGCCGGGCCAGGCCGGGCTGCTGTTCGCGCATCACACCCCCCGGCCGCTCATCAGCATCCCGCTTACCGAAGGACGCCGCTCGCTCGAGCAGGCCAATGCGCAGCTGGGTCTGGCGCTGGCTGCCGACGAGATCACGTATCTGCTGGATGCCTTCGGGCGCCTCGGCCGCGCACCGACCGATGCCGAACTCATGATGTTCGCGCAGGCCAATTCGGAACACTGCAGGCACAAGATCTTCAATGCCGGGTGGACCATCGACGGCGAGGCGCAGCCGAAGTCGCTGTTCGCCATGATCCGCAACACCTACGAGCGCGCGCCGCAGGGCATTTCCTCCGCCTACCGCGACAATGCCGCGGTCATGGAAGGCTCCACGGGCGTGCGCTACTTCCCGGACCCGGCGAGCGGCGTCTACGGCGGCCACCGCGAGCCCATCGACATCCTGATGAAAGTCGAGACGCACAATCACCCGACGGCCATTTCGCCGTTTCCGGGCGCCTCGACCGGCTCCGGCGGCGAGATCCGCGACGAGGGCGCGACCGGCGTCGGCGCCAAGCCCAAGGCCGGACTGGCCGGCTTCTCGGTGTCGAACCTGCTGATCCCGGGCTTCGAACAGCCATGGGAGCGCAGCATCGGACGTCCCGCGCGCATCGCCTCCGCCCTGGACATCATGATCGAGGGTCCGCTGGGCGCCGCGGCCTTCAACAACGAGTTCGGACGGCCCAACATCTGCGGCTACTTCCGGGTTTTCGAGCAGCAGGCGGCGAGCGATGGCCCCCGGCGCAGCCGCGGCTACCACAAGCCCATCACGATTGCGGGGGGCCTGGGTAACATCCGCCGTGAACACGTCCAGAAACCCGAAGTGCCGGTGCGCTCCAAGCTCGTGGTGCTGGGGGGGCCGGCGATGCTGATCGGTCTGGGCGGCGGTGCCGCCTCCTCGATGGCCAGCGGCGCCAGTACCGCCGATCTGGACTTTGCTTCCGTGCAGCGGGGCAATCCCGAAATCGAACGTCGTGCGCAGGAGGTGATCGACCGCTGCTGGGCGCTGGGCGCCGGCAACCCGATCGCGCTCATCCATGACGTGGGCGCGGGGGGGCTGTCCAATGCGGTGCCCGAAGCGGTTGCCCACAGTCAGCGCGGGGCCCGGGTCGACCTGCGGGCGGTACCGAGTGGCGATCCGGGCATGTCGCCGCTGGAGATCTGGTGCAATGAGGCCCAGGAACGCTACGTGATCGCCCTGCAGCCGGACGGACTCGAGCGCTTCGGCGCGATCGCCGCCCGCGAGCGCTGCCCCTTTGCGGTGATCGGCGAAATCGACGACTCCGGTGTGCTGCGGGTGAGTGATCCGCTGCTCGGCGGCACGCCGGTGGACATGCCCATCGAGGTGCTGCTCGGCAAGGCGCCGCGCATGCATCGGGACGTGAGCAGCATCGCGGCAGCCGCGGAGGCGTTCGATCCGGCAGGACTCGACCTGCGGGAGGCCATCCTGCGCGTGTTGCGCTGTCCGACGGTCGCCGACAAGACCTTCCTCATTTCCATCGGCGACCGCACCGTCGGCGGCATGATCTGCCGCGACCAGATGGTCGGGCCCTGGCAGGTCCCCGTCAGCGACGTGGCGGTGACCGTCGCTGATTACACCGGCCATGCCGGCGAGGCGATGGCGATGGGCGAGCGCACACCCGTGGCCGTGCTGAACGCGCCCGCCTCGGGTCGTCTTGCCGTGGCCGAGGCCCTCACCAACATCCTCGCCGCCGATGTGCGTAGCCTTGCCGACGTGAGGCTCTCGGCCAACTGGATGGCCGCCTGCGGTGAACCCGGCGAGGATGCGGCGCTGTATGCGACGGTCCGCGCGGTCGGCGAGGAATTGTGTCCGGCGCTGGGGATCGCCATTCCGGTGGGCAAGGATTCGCTCTCGATGCGGACCAACTGGCACGATGCCGGAGTCGACTCGAGCGTCGTGGCGCCGGTCTCGCTGATCGTCTCGGCGTTCGCCAGGGTCGGCGACGTGCGTCGCACGCTCACCCCGGTGCTGCGGCCGGATCGGGGTCCGGCATCTCTGTGGCTGATCGATCTGTCGGGTGGGCGCGCCCGCCTGGGCGGATCGGTACTGGCGCAGGTCCACGGGCAGCTCGGTGCCGAAACGCCCGATCTCGATGACCCGGCGACACTGCTTGCCTTGTCCCGGACACTGCCGAGGCTGCGCGCGGCGGGCCTGCTGCAGGCCTACCACGACCGCTCCGATGGCGGACTGGTAGTGACGCTGCTGGAGATGGCCTTCGCGGGTCACTGCGGCATCGATATCGACGTCACCGCGGAGTCCGGGCCGGCAGCCATCGCCCGACTGTTCGCCGAGGAGCCCGGGGTCGTCGTACAGGTGAGCGAAGCGCGCCGGTCCGAGTTCCTCGAGGTGCTCGCGCAGGAGGGCCTGCGGGCGCATGCCCGGCGCGTGGGCGCACCGCGCGCCGACATGCTGATCCGCATCTCGACCGCCGCGACAGAACTGGTCCTCCCGTGGGACGAACTGCGACGCGCGTGGTCGGAAACCTCGTTCCGGATGCGGCAGCTGCGCGATGACCCGCAGTGCGCGGCGGAGGAGCTGGCCGCGCAGACGGACCTGCTGGATCCGGGGCTGTCGGTGGACTTGGCCTTCGATCCCGAGGAGGACATCGCCGCGCCATTCGTTGCCCGGGGCGCGCGTCCCCGCGTCGCGATCCTGCGCGAACAGGGCGTCAACAGCCAGGTGGAGACGGCGGCGGCCTGCGAGCAGGCCGGCTTCGAGCCCCATGATGTGCACATGACGGACATCCTGCAGGGGCGCCGGCAGCTGGCCGAATTCCGGGGCCTGGTGGCCTGTGGCGGCTTTTCCTACGGAGACGTGCTGGGAGCCGGCGAAGGCTGGGCCAAGTCGATCCTGTTCAACGGCCGTGCGCGCGCCGAGTTCGAAGCCTTCTTTGCCCGATCCGACACCTTCACGCTCGGCTCCTGCAATGGCTGCCAGATGCTCGCGGCGCTGAAGTCGCTGATTCCCGGCACGGATGCCTGGCCGCGCTTCGTCCGCAACCGCGTGGAGCAGTTCGAAGCACGCTTCACGCTGGTCGAGGTGCTGGATTCACCCTCGGTGCTGCTTCAGGGAATGGCGGGCTCGCTACTGCCGATCGCGGTGGCCCACGGGGAGGGGCGGGCGGAGTTCGCATCGGCGCTCCAGCAGCGCGACTGCGAGCACGGCGGGCTGATCGCCTACCGCTACGTGACCCACGACCGGCGGCCGGCGCAGGCCTATCCCGCCAACCCCAATGGCAGTCCGCTGGCCATCGCCGCGCTGACCAACGCGGATGGGCGGGTGACCATCACCATGCCGCATCCGGAACGGTCCTACCGCAACGTGCAGAATTCCTGGGCCCCCGACGGGGCAGGCGAATGGAGTGGCTGGATGCGGCTGTTCCGCAATGCGCGGCGTTTCTGCGGCTAGGCCTCTTCGTCCATCAGGACGTTGCCGCCGTGGGACCAGCGCGACAGCATCTGCTTGAGCTTGATGCCGTCTTCGGTGGGGATCTGCTGCAGCACCTCGCCGGTGTTGGCATTGGAGATCTGCGCCACGAGATACCCGGAGCTGGGATCCACCCGCAGCGCCAGGATCCGGTCGACGCCGGCCAGATGGGCGTTGATCTGGTCCACCGCCAGCTGCACGGCCTGTTCGCTGGGCTGCGCCTCGGCGTCGGATACCGCAATCACGGCACCCGGCAGATTCGCCGCCGAGGTCTGGGTCGCTGCCGAGTTGTTCTGGCCGGACAGGTAGTCATCCATGGAGCTCATCGCTCCGATGGCGCCTATTGAGCCTGATTCCTCGTTCATACTCGTGCTCCGACTGCTGCATTCGCCAGTTCACGCAAGGGGAGCGTCAGCGCTATATGTTCAATGCAATCGCTGGACCGCTCCGTCAGCTCCACATCACCGCTAACGGCACCGCCAGGCGGAACTTTAGGACTGATTGAGGCAGGCCCCGGACGGACGTCCCGGGCTCCGGGCTAGGCTCGAAGCACCTGGGGACCCGGCTGGCGGCAGGCCGCTTCCGCACGTTCCGATGCCTGCAGGTAGCGCTTGCGCAGCCGGACCCGCATCGCATCGACGGCACGCGGGATGCGGATTATGTCCTCCGTGCTCCTGCCGGCACGCTGCAGTTCGGCGCCCAACGGACTCATCTCCACATCCAGGCTCACCAGATCGAACCGCGCCTCGGTCCAGCCCAGGTACCAGTGCCAGTCGGTGTAGTACAGCCAGCTGCGCTCGTTGAAGGCCCGCACGTGCGTCGGGTCCTGCCAGGCGCCCAGGCCCATGTCGTAGGGAACCGCTATGTTGAAGATACCGCCGGGCTTCAGCAGCCGCAGTACATTGGTCATCGCGGTCGTCAGATCGCCGATATGTTCAAGGACATCGTTGGCGATGGCGCTGTCGAAACTGTTCTCGGCGAGCACCACCGTTCCGAAGCGCTGGGTCTGCAGCGCGGAGCCGATCAGCGTCGGCGAGGCGACATCGAACACCGCATCCGGGCCCCAGGCGGGATTGATGTCCACGTTCAGGCAGTCGCTCCTGAAATCCTTGCCGCTGCCCAGTTGCAGGGTGGCCGGCAGCGGCGCCTGCGGGCCCGCGGCTGCGGGGGAGGGCGGGGCCGGTAACTGCAATGCCGTTGCCAGAATCGCCTCTTCCGGACGTTGGGCGAAGAGCCGGTGGGCGCGTGCCCCCAGTTCCTGGCGTCGGGGCGCATCGCGCGCGAGCTGCACGCACGCCTCCACCAGCCCGTCGTACGGCACCGCATGGATGGCCTCGCGCACGTCGGCTTCCACGAAGGTGTCCGGACCGGCTTCGGCGACCACGGCCTTCCGGTTCGAGAGCAGATAGGCTGCCCGCACCACCTCGAAGATCTTTGCCTCGTAATAGTGGACGATGAGCACGACCTTGGCGCGCGCGATGGCCCGGTCGCGCTCCTCGCCGTAGGTGCCGAACAGCACCATGACATTCAGCCCCCGCGCCTTCAGCTGCTCGAGGATCTGCTGACGGCGCGGGTTGATCGATCCATAGAACAGCACGTCGATTTCATCGCTGACGTGGGGGATGCGCGCCAGTTCCGGGACATACCCGACCGGCACCAGCTGCACCCGCGTGGCACCCAGTGCCTGCAGGCGACGGACGTTCTCGTTGCTGTAGTCCCAGACCGTCCGCTCCTTGAGCGCGCCGACGTAGGGGCTCGTCAGCCATCTCGAATCATCGTCGATCTGTTCGGAGTTGTAGATGATCGCGTCCGCCGGAAGCGCTGCCAGGCCTGCCGCATCGAGCAGGTGTGCCCCCAATACGATCTGGCGGGCCGTGCGATCCGGCGCTGTCTGGTGGAATGCCTGCACACCGAGTCGTTTGAGCCCGTAGTAGACGCACTCGGCCACTTCGGTCAGTGCCTCGGCGTGCACATAGCCCTGGGGACGGATCTGCACGATCTGGAAGGCCGTGCCATCCGCCCGGGGCGCGGCTTCAGCCGGCGCCGGGGTCACGTGCCCGGTGAATTTCATGTGCGGACTGTTCCACAGGCTGCAGTCCATCCAGCGGGGAACCACGCCGTGCCTGTGCATCACGTACGAAAGCGACAGCTGGTCCTGGCTCGTCCACCGTATGCACTCCAGCAGCCAGTCCTTGAGCAGGGCATGATTCTTCGGCGTGTTCCGGTAGACGAAGCATCCGTTGGCCGAAAGCCATTCGTCGCGGAAATTCCCGTCGGCGAGATAGGTGGCGACCTGTTCGGCCATGGGCTCACCGCCGTAGCGGCTGACCAGATACGGGTCCCCGGATGCCATCAGCTGGGTCATGAACGCCAGCTCCTCGCCGACGTTCCTGCGGGCAACGTGGGGCATGAGGCAAAAGTCCCCATCGCCGAGCTTCTCGATCAGCCAGGCAGCAAGCCCCGAAGTCGTCACGGTGAAGCTCGAATCCAGCCATGCGATCAGATCCGCATCCGCAAACCACTCGAACGCGCACATCTTGGGGTACTTCGACTGCATGCGCGGGCTCAGCGACAGCGGCCGCGGCGGAAGATCCTGGTCGCCGAAGCATTTGAATTCCAGCTCCCATCCCGCGGGCAGAACCTGCGGCGGAAGTCTGGCGCTGACATCGATGCCACCCAGATTGGCCGAGACAATGCAGATCTTCATGAGCGCGGACTTTACCTATTTCGGCGGGTACATTATGTCGGGTGCTTCACAGTCCGGCGCACGGCGTAGATCTCCACGTGGGAGAGCGCGTGAGGGGAGAAGGTGATCGCGGCGATGTCGAAGCCGCACTCCTCGAGCAGGGCCACGAGCTGCCGGCGGCCGAAGATATGGTGCTGTTCGGGGTCCAGCCAGTTGTCGTTGGTCTCGCTGGCCTCGAGCATCCGCCAGGTCGAGGAGGTCGAATCCGGTGCACTGACGACGAGCACTGCGCCGGGCCGCAGAACTGCGGCGGCCTTGCGTAACCCCGCGCGCGGGTCGGCCAGTTGCGGCAGAACGTTGAACAGGCTCAGCACGTCCGGGGCGAGCTGGAAATCCAGCGTCAGAAAGTCATTGGCGAGGGCGCTGAATCCGAGTTTTCGTACCCGTTCGGCCGTCGCGGCATGCGTGTCCAGTCCCACTCCGGCGAAGCCGTGGTCGATGGCCAGCATGAGCAGGGCGCCATCGCCGCAGCCCACGTCCACCCAGATGGGCTGTGGCTGGCGCAGCGTGACCGATTGTCCCCCGAGCAGGGCCGTGACCCGATCGATCACGGAAATCCATGCCGCGCCCCGGGCAGCGGCCTGCTGCGCGGCGGGCACGGCCCGGTCGGCGGCGGCG
Source organism: Steroidobacteraceae bacterium (assembly GCA_035503515.1). Taxonomy (GTDB): domain Bacteria; phylum Pseudomonadota; class Gammaproteobacteria; order Steroidobacterales; family Steroidobacteraceae; genus DAIDKA01. Next base: position 3,633 of record DATJTJ010000021.1, on the reverse strand, counting down.
TTGCGCAGGAGTTCCTCGCGGCCGGCTGCGCTCCAGTGATGACGGGTGTGGATATGCGCGCAGCCGGGGCAGCGCATCCACTCGATCGCCAGCGGCAGAGGCTCGTGCCAGAGCGCATGCTTGCCGACGTTGGCGAAACCCAGGGACGCACTCCGGCCGGCGCACAGCGGGCAACCCGCATAGCCGACCTGCAGCGAGGACACCCGTCCCAGGGGTGTGGCGGGCTTGCCGGCGCCGGCAGGCACCGCTCCCCGGTCCGGCACATCGACGTGGTCCAGGGGTGCTCCCGCCTGGTGACGCCGCACCATCAGCTCGATGCCCTGCTCGAAATCGCGCGTGAAGCGCGCCGTGTCGAACAGCGGCGCCACCAGCCGATTCGCTGACACCTTTGCGCGCAGCGCCGCGCGGTACGCCGCATCGGTGCCGACCCTGAGCGCGATGCGCACCATGTCGTCGGCGTCGCTGCCGACCAGTTCCGGAAGTTCCATGGCGTTGAGCAGGCTCTCGCTGACACGCGAGGCGAAGTGCCGGCCGCGGGCGGTTATGACCGGGACACCTGCCCAGAGGGCATCGGAAGTGGTGGTGTGGCCGTTGCAGATCAGCGCGTCCAGCACGGCATCCGCCAGCTGCAGCCGGGCCAGATGTTCCCGTGGGTCGGCGAACGGCGTATAGATGATGCGCGCCGGATCGATGCCGGAGAGCCGTGCATGGCGCGACAGGTTGCCACGCGCGACCTCGCTCTGGCCCAGCAGCCACAGCACGCTGTTCGGCACCGCGCGCAGAATGCGCATCCAGACCGTGAAGCTGCCGCGATCGATCTTGTACGACTGGTTGAAGGCGCCGAACACGATCGCGTCCTGCGGCAGGCCGTGCCGGTCGCGCGTGCCGGGATCGGCGGCGGCGGCCCGCTTGCGGTCGTTGCACTGGTAGCTGTGCGGCAGGCGACAGAACTTCTCGGTGAAAAACGGCGCGCTGCCCTCCGGAGTCACGAAGCGGTCCGCCACCACGTAGTCGATGTCGGGGCTCGCGGCGCTGCCGGGAAAACCGAGATAGGTCGCCTGCAGCGCGGCCGGCCGGTACGCCATGATGCCGCTGCGGCCGTTGCCGGTGTACAGCTTCAGATCGAACAGTATGTCGAGCCGGTCGGCCGCGATGCGTTGCGCGGCCTGCGGGTCGCTCATCGAGTCCACCGGCACCAGGTGCTCCACGGATTCGAGGAAGCGCTGCCGGTAGTCGGAACTCTCGGGCCGGCTGTAGTCATACGCGAAGATTTCGAAGCGCTCGCGGTCATGATGCTCGAGCAGGCCTGCCATCAGGTGCATGGTGGCGTGGTTGCGGAAGTCGCAGGAAAGGTATCCGACACGGATGCGCCGGCCTGCAGGGGGCAGGGGCACCGGAGTCACCGGCGGCACGCGCGGCACCATGCGCGCCACATAGGCGCGCGTGACGCCCAGGTTGCGCGCCTCATCGCCGCACCACGTGAGGTGGGTCAGCGGAAACTCCTGGGGCGCGGCAAAGGCGCCCTGCTCGTAGCAGCAACTGATCCTGCGCTGCAGGGATTCGATCCACTCCCACTCGCACGTGAACCGGGCCGGCACCAGCGCTGCACCGATGACGGCGGGATCATCGGGGGCCAGCTCGACGATCTTCTTGAATGCCGCAGCGGACTCGTCGTACAGATCATTGGCCTGCAGCAGCAGCGCCGCCCGTGACAGCAGGGTGGGATTGCGACTGACCGTCAGCTGCCTGCGGGCGTATTCGAGGCCTTCCTGGTGGCGTCCGCCGTTGAACAGCGTGGTGATGGCGGCGTCGAGGATCTCCTGGCTGTCGGGTTCCTGCGCGAGGGCCCTGCGCAGGCATTGCATGGAGGGCTCGGTGGCCCGCTCGCTCGCCAGCAGGATGCCGGCGGCCAGCCAGTTACGAGTACCGCCACCGCTTTCGCCCGCCTTGCGATAGGCATCGATGGCCTCCGCGTGACGGCCGGCGTGACGCAGAGCCTCGGCCCGCAGCGTCATGACTGCCAGATTTCCCGGCTGCTGGGTGTGAAGCAGGTCCAGGTCCGGCAGAACTTCCGCGGCGTGCCCGCCGTTGATGCGCTCCAGCAGCAGGTCCAGGGGGGCCGGTTGCGTTGTCATATCGCTTGCGTGAGAAGGCTGGATTTGATTGTTGGGGGGCAGTTTAACAATAGCCCTCCGATCAAATAGCACTCAGGTCACGATATGGGTTCGCGCCTGCGACAGTGCGCCTCGTCTTGTGACGAGGCGCACACTCTTCCGGAAACGCCGCCTTTTTCGGAGGCGTCAGCCTCAGGCGGTGATGTTCATGTAGGGGATCGCATCATCCGGGATGTCGTTCCACTGCGCGCTGGTGAGGCTGCTGACCTGGTTGTAAGTCAACATGGCCAGGGTCGAGGTCGAAAGATTCGCGAGCGCCGTGGTGCTGATGCTCGAGATGTCCTGGGTCGTGATGGCCTGGATGTCGGCAGTGGACAGGTCCGTGAGCTGCTGGCTGGTGAGGGTCCCGACCTGTGCCGAGCTCAGACCGGCGATCGCCGCCGTGGACAGCGACCCCAGCAGCGTGCCGGAGCCTGCCGTGACGCCGTCCAGCGCGCTCAGCGCCGAGGCGTTCAGCTGGCTGGCGGTCAGAGCGCTGACCTGGCCCGTGCTGAGATTGCTGGCCGCCGCCGCGATCTGCGCGCCGGTCAGCGAAGTCAGCTGTGCGGTGGTCAGCTGGCCCAGGGTGACACTGCTGATGTTGCCGATGGCCGAGGTGCTGACGCTGCCGATGTCCTTGGTGCTGATGGCCTGGAAGGCGGTGGCCGAGAGATCCGTCAGCTGCTGGCTGGTGAGGGTCCCGACCTGCGCGGTGCTCAGACCGGCCACGGCGGCCGTGGACACCGAGCCCAGCAATGTGCCGGAGCCGGACGTGACACCGTCCAGGGCGCCGAGCACCGAGGAACTCAGCTGGCCAGCGGTGAGGCCGGCGACCTGGCTGGTCGAGAGGTTACTGGCGGCGGCCACGATCTGTGCCGAGGTCAGCGCAGTGAGCTGAGTGGAAGTCAGCTGACCCAGGGTGACACTGCTGATGTTGCCGATGGCCGAGGTGCTGACGCTGCCGATGTCCTTGGTACTGATCGCCTGGAAGGCGGTGGCCGAGAGGTCCGTCAGCTGCTGGCTGGTCAGAGTACCGACCTGAGCTGTGCTCAAACCGGCCACGGCGGCCGTGGACACCGAGCCCAGCAGCGTGCCGGAGCCGGCGGTGACACCGTCCAGGGCGCCGAGTACCGAGGAGCTCAGCTGGCCGGCGGTGAGCAGACCGACCTGCGAGGTGGACAGATTGCTGGCCGCGGCGACGATCTGCGCCGAGGTCAGCGAAGTCAGCTGCGCGGTGGTCAGCTGGCCCAGGGTGACGCTGCTGATATTGCCGAGCGCCGAGGTGCTGACGCTGCTGATGTCCTTGGTGCTGATGGCCTGGAAGGCGGTGGCGGAAAGGTCCGTCAGCTGCTGGCTGGTGAGGGTCCCGACCTGCGCGGTGCTCAAACCGGCCACGGCGGCCGTGGACACCGAGCCCACCAATGTGCCGGAGCCGGCGGTGACACCGTCCAGGGCGCCGAGTACCGAGGAGCTCAGCTGA
>DATJTJ010000020.1:0-33678 GCA_035503515.1 Steroidobacteraceae bacterium | reverse complement strand
ACCGGCCACGCGATGCCCACCGACGCCGCACTCAGCAGCAGGAATACCGTCGAGAAGAACTGAAGCGGTCGCTCTTCCTTCATGAGATGCAGGATGACCTGCAGGATCCGGGTTCCATCGCGCACCGTGTGCAGCTTGCTGACCGATCCCTGCGGTCGATCCCGATACGGCGCGCTGATTTCGCCGATGGGCGCCCGCATTTCCAGCGCGTGGACCGTGAGTTCCGTCTCCGTCTCGAAACCGGACGACAGCGCAGGAAATGACTTGACGAAGCGTCGGGACATGGCGCGATAGCCGGACAGGATGTCGCCCAGGCGGTTACCGAATATCCATGCCACCAGCGCAGTCAGTAGTCGATTGCCCCAGGCGTGTCCCGGGCGGTACGCACTGTCCGTGACTGCCATGCGGGCGCAGTTGACCATGTCCAGCCGATCCGCGTTCAGCTTCGCAATCAGCAGCGGCGCGCTGGCGATGTCGTACGTGCCGTCGCCGTCCACCAGCAGGTAGATATCCGCCTCGATGTCGGCGAACATGCGGCGCACCACATTACCTTTGCCCTGCAGCGGTTCATGGCGGACGATCGCGCCTGCGGCCGCTGCGATCTGCGCCGTGCCATCGCTGGAGTTGTTGTCGTAAACGTACACGGTAGCCCCGGGCATCACGGCGCGAAACTCCGCCACGACCTGGGCAATCGTCGCGGCCTCATTGTGGCAAGGCACGAGCACGGCCACATCCTGCTCGGCGGCCGACGGCGCAGATGTGGCGCTCACGGGGTTCCGCCCGCGATCTGATCGAAGAGCGCCAGGTAGCGCGCCGCGCAATCGTCCCAGGACCACAGGGCCCGGGCCCGGGCGGAGCGGGAGGCCCGGCCTTCCAGATACGGTGTATCCGTCAGTGCTGAATCGAGGGCCCGCGCCCACTGGTTGATATCCGGATTGGCCCGCGGAGTCGGGCAGCTGCGTATCATGTCGGAGGCCTCCGGACACGCACTGGCGACCTCGGTCGTGGACAGCACGCCGCAGCCGCAGCACAAAGCCTCCTGAACGACGAGCGGAAATCCCTCGCCCGAACTGGGCAGCAGGAGCAGTTCGGCAGCCTGATAGTAGGCGGGCAGCCGATCGTGGCCGACGCGGCCCAGGACCTGGACGTTGTGCAGGTCCCAGGCGCCTGGATTCTCCGGACCGGAGCCAATGATCATCCATAGAACCTGGGGAAATCTGCGCGCCAGCTGTTCGATGATGTGCAGGCCTTTCTTTCTGACCCAGCGGCCGACGAACAGTATCGCCGGCCGGTCGGGGGCGATGCCGACCGCCGCGCGACGGCCGGCCCGGTCCAGGCCGCCAGTCGCGAAGGCGCGGACGTCGATGCCGTTGAATATCAGCAGCGAGCGGCGATCGCCGCTGCGGCCGAAAAAGCTGCGGACATTCGCGCTGATGAAGACGATCCGCGCCGCCAGCGGAAATAAAATCGCACCCAGGAGCCGGGCGCCGGTTTCATAGAGCGTGGTGAACACCGGATTGGGCAAGCCGAGTGCGCCCATGTGCTGGGTAATGACCACCGGGCGCCCGCGCAGCCGCGCGAGCAGCAGTACGACGATGCTGCTCGCATACAGGTGTTCATGGATATGGACCACATCGGCGGCACCAACCGCATGCCAGAGCCTGCGCAAGGCCAGGGGCGACCACAGTGGATACGGCAGCTGCGTCAGTCGTTCCATAAGGTTGATACTGCGGACGCCGATATGCGCCACGGAGTTTCGAATATCCGGTGGTGCCTCATCAGTGTCGCTGGAGATCCAGGTCACGACCACTCCACGCCGGATGAATTCCTGCACCAGCCGGGCCGCGACCAGTTCCAGGCCACCGCCGTGCTGCGGGAAGTAGTGCGTTATCGTCAGCAGCCGCAGCGGTCCCTGCACCACCTATTCAATCCCCAGCTTCTTGATCCGGTAGCGCAGCGCGCGGAACGTCATGCCCAGCAGCTTCGCGGCGGCCGTCTTGTTGTAGCGCGTCTGCTGCAGCGCCCTGAGGATCGCCGCCCGTTCGATGTCCTCGAGCTGCTCGCCGAGGGCCGGCGACTCGCCGTTCGGCAGCGTCGTGGCCGCGGCGTCGGCGCCCTGCGCCGGCATCGCGAAGATCGTGGCCGGCTGCAGCTTCACGTGTTCGAGTGTGATCACGCCGCTCGTCGTCAGGGTCAGCGCGCGTTCGATGATGTTCTCCAGTTCGCGCACGTTGCCGGGAAAGCCGTAACCTTGCAGGGCCTGCATCGCCTCTTCGCTGATCCCGGGCGTCGCGAGCTTCATGCGCCGGCACATGCGTTCGAGGGTGGCCGTCGCCAGGTCCGGAATGTCGCCGGCGCGTTCGCGCAGCGGCGGCACGCGCAGCTCGATGACGTTGATGCGGTAGAACAGGTCTTCCCGGAAGCGGCCGGTCGCGACCAGCTCGGCAAGATTGCGGTGGGTCGCGGACAGGATGCGCACATCGACGCGCTCCTCGCGTGAGTCGCCGACCGGGCGCACGGTCTTCTCCTGCACGACCCGCAGCAGTTTCACCTGCATGTGCAGCGGCAGGTCCGCGACCTCGTCCAGGAACAGCGTGCCGCCCTCGGCACTCTGGATCAGTCCCTTCTTGTCGGTCACCGCGCCGGTGAAACTGCCGCGCTTGTGGCCGAACAGCTCGCTTTCCATCAGCTCCGTCGGGATGGCGCCGCAATTGACCGGCACGAACGGGCCGTCGGCCCGGGCGCCGCTTTGATGGATGAGGCGTGCCACCAGTTCCTTGCCGGTGCCGGACTCGCCGTAGATGTACACCGGGGCCTGGCTGCGGGCGACGCGGCCGATCATCTCCCGCAGCTGCTGCATGCTCGGCGACCTGCCCAGCAGCCCCGGTCCCCGCTGGGAGGTCGAGCCGTCGTTCAGGGTGCCCAGACGGATGGCCGAGCCCACGAGCTTGCGCAGCACCCCCAGATCCAGGGGCTTGGAGACGAAATCGAAGGCGCCCAGCTTCAGCGCGCGAACCGCCGATTCGACGTTGCCATGCGCGGTGATCACCGCGACCGGCGTCGTGGCGCGGTTGGCCTGGATCCAGGCCACCAGATCGAGTCCATCGCCGTCCGGCAGCCGCATGTCCGTCAGGCACAGGTCGAACTGCTGCGTCGCCAGCAGGCGGCGGGCGCTTGCCAGGTCCGCCGCCGTGCGGGTCTCCAGGCTCATCCGGCTCAGCGTCAGACTGACGAGTTCGAGCAGATCCGGTTCATCATCGACGATCAAAACCACAGGCTTGGACATAGCTTCCTATCGTACCGTCCAGCGGCGCGGATCTGCGAACACCAGTCGGAAAATACTGCCCCCCGTCGGCCGCGGTTCGTACAGCAAGGTGGCGCCACTGGTCTGGGCCAGTTCCCGTGCGAGATACAGGCCCAGTCCGGAGCTGCGGTGCCCGGCGCTGAAGAACGGTTCGAAAATGCGCTCGGCGTCCTCGGGCCGGACCCCGGGACCGCGATCCGCCACTTCCAGGAACGGCCGCGCGGCGGGCCTGAGCCGACCATAGCGGATTTCGATCACATCGGTGGCGGGGTTGCGCAGGCCATACTTGATGGCATTGTCACAGAGGTTCCAGACCACCTGCCGCAGCTGGCTCGCATCCGCCGTCACGTCCAGTCCCACAGGCGCCGCCGGCCCGCCGTGCGGCTGGATGTCACGCAGGGGCGGCGCCGGATAAGAGCCGGTCGGGGAGCCGACGCTGTCCACATCGATGCTCAGCAGCTGGCCGGGGGGCCACTGCATCGTTTCGCAGAACTCCTCGCGGAAGTCCTCGATCCAGCCGGCGAGCTCGATGGTCTCCATCTGGGTGGATTCGCGGCGCGACATCTGCAGGACGTTATTGATGATGTCGCTGACGCGTTCGGCATTGTTCCTGATGATGTCGATGAGCCGGTGATCCTCCGCCTGCAGCTGCGGGGATTCCCCGAGCAGCTGTCCGGCATGGCTCATGGCGCCCACGGGATTGCGGATTTCGTGGGCGATGCTCGCGCTCAGCCGCCCGAGGGCGGCAAGTTTGAGCTGTTGCGCCTTCTCGGCAATGAGACTCACATCCTCCAGGAACACCAGCACCGCCGCCGGCGTGGAGTTGCCGAGCGCCGCGAAATGCGGCCGCAGCATGCGCGCACCGTCGGCACTGACCAGGGTCTCGGTGCTCGCATTCATGCCATCGGTACGCTGCCGCCAGATCTCCAGCAGGTACAGCAGCCGCGGGGAGGCCTCCCCGAGCAGCGCCCCGGGAATGGCCTGCGCGGCGCCGAGCAGGCCGGAGGCGGATTCGTTGATCAGCCGGATCTGGTCCTGGGTGTCCACGACCAGGATGCTTTCGCGCAGGTGCTGCACGATGTAGTGCGACAGCTGCTCGAGGTTCGCAAGATCCACTTCCTGGCGCCGGACCAGGGCTTCGCTTTCGCGCAGGCGGTCGGCAATGGGCCAGACCGACAATCCGATGACGAACAGCACCACGCCGAGGATGCCCGCCGTGGAGTAGTCGGTGGTGGGGGCGTAGCCGGCGAGATTGGCGCCGATCTGCTGCGCAAGCAGCCCGAGCGTGGCGATCGCCGGCACCAGGAAGGAATCCTTGGTACCGCCCAGCAGCGCCATGGCGCCCACTGGCACCACCAGCAGGATGCCCAGACCGCTGCCTGCGCCCCCGGAGGTGTACAGGATCAAGGAAATGGCGACGGTGTCGACCGAGGCATTGACCAGGGCCAGGATGCGCAGGCTGGGGCGCGGCACCCGGCGCGCGAGGATCAGCAGCACCCCCACCACCAGGTAGATGTAGCAGACGACCCGGAACAACACCGGATCCTCGGCGGGCGCCAGGATGGCGGGAGTGGCGAGCACCTGCAGGACCAGCAGCACCGGCGGCAGCAGCAGCCGGTAGAGGTTGGTGAGGCCGATCACGCGCCAGGCCAGGTCGCTGGGCGCGGAAGTGGGGCGCGGAACGGCATCCGGCATCAGCTACGCTCCCGAATGGTATGCCTGTCGCAACCCCTGCTCATGCGCGGGCGCGACTGTAGCATCTTTGGCACAATAACGAGTTTCTCCATTCCCAAAAGGTCACTGGCAAGCATGAACTTGCATGAGTATCAGGCGAAGGACGTCTTTCGCAGCTTTGGCATTCCGGTGCCCGCCGGCCAGGTCGCGGGCAGCCCCGAGGAGGCCGTCGCGGCCGCGCAGGCTTTGGGTGGTCCGATCTGGGTCGTGAAGGCGCAGGTCCATGCGGGTGGTCGCGGCAAGGCCGGGGGCGTGAAAGTCGTTCGCGACCTGGAGGCGGTGCGTGCCGCCGCGGCCGGCATGCTCGGACAGCGCCTGGTCACTCCGCAGACCGGCGCCGAAGGCCTGCCCATCGACAAGGTCTATGTCGAAACCGGTTCCGAGATCGCGCGCGAGCTGTACCTGTCGCTGACGCTCAACCGCGACAGGGGCCGCATCGCGCTGATCGCCTCCGTGGCCGGCGGCATGGACATCGAAGAGGTCGCGGCGCACACGCCGCAGAAGATCGTGACGGTGAGCGTGCATCCCGCCGCGGGCCTGCAGCCCTACCAGTGCCGCAAGCTCGCCTTTGCCCTGGGTTTCGAAGGTCCGCAGATCGCCGCCTTCCAGAAGATCGCCGTCGCCCTGTACCAGCTGTATCTCGAACGCGATGCGAGCCTGGTGGAGATCAACCCCCTGATCGTCACCCGGGCCGGGGAGCTGCTGGCGCTGGATGCCAAGATCAACATCGACGACAACGCGCTGTTCCGGCAGCCGGCGCTCGCGGCCGAGCGTGATACGGCCCAGGAAGACGCCATGGAGCGTCGCGCCGCCGAGCACGACCTCAACTACGTTTCCCTCGATGGCAACATCGCCTGCATGGTGAACGGCGCGGGGCTCGCGATGGCCACCATGGACCTGATCAAGCTGCACGGCGGCAAGCCCGCGAACTTCCTCGACGTGGGTGGCGGTGCCACCAGCGAACGGGTCACGGCGGCATTCCAGCTGATCCTCTCCAATCCCAACGTGCAGGCGATCCTGGTCAACATCTTCGGCGGCATCGTGCGCTGCGACCTGATCGCCGAAGGCGTCATCAATGCCGTCAAGCACGTCGGCGTCAAGGTGCCGGTGGTCGTGCGGCTGGAGGGCACCAATGCGACCCAGGCACGCGAAATGCTGGCGCAGAGCGGACTTACGATCACCCCGGCGGGGGATCTGACCGATGCGGCCCGCAAGGCCGTATCGCTCGCCAAGAAAGGTTGAAATCCGATGAGCATTCTTATCGACAAGAACACCCGGGTGATCTGCCAGGGATTCACGGGCAAACAGGGCACGTTCCACTCCGAGCAATGCCTGGCCTACGGCACCAGGCTGGTCGGCGGCACCACCCCGGGCCGCGGCGGCAGCACCCACCTCGGGCAGCCGGTGTTCAACACCGTGGATGAGGCGGTGCGCGCCACCGGCGCCACCGTCAGCATGATCTATGTGCCGGCGCCGTTCGCCGCCGACGCCATCCTCGAGGCCGCGGACGCCGGCATCGAGCTCGTGGTCTGCATCACCGAGGGTATCCCCGTCAACGACATGGTGCGGGTGAAGGCGGGACTGGCCGGTACGGCCACGCGACTGGTCGGACCCAACTGCCCCGGTGTGATCACCCCCGAGGAGTGCAAGATCGGCATCATGCCGGGCTTCATTCATAAGAAGGGAGCGGTAGGCATCGTGTCGCGCTCGGGCACGCTCACCTACGAGGCCGTATTCCAGACCACCCACGAGGGTCTCGGCCAGAGCACCTGCGTCGGCATCGGCGGCGACCCCGTGCGCGGCATGAACTTCGTCGACGTGCTGGAGCTGTTCGAGCGCGATCCGCGCACCGAAGGCATCATCATGGTGGGCGAGATCGGCGGCAGTGACGAGGAAGCCGGCGCGCAGTTCATCCGCCGCTTCGTGACCAAGCCGGTCGTGGCCTACATCGCAGGCGTCACGGCTCCGCCCGGCAAGCGCATGGGCCATGCCGGCGCCATCGTGGCCGGCGGCAAGGGCACCGCGGCCGACAAGTTCGCGGCCCTGGAGGCCGCAGGCGTACGCACCGTGAAATCCCCGGCGCAGCTCGGCTCGGCCATGGCGGAACTGCTGCGCACCCGGCGTCCCCGCCGCCAGCCCACCGGCGGACTGCCGCCGGTACTGGCCCGCGGCACGGCGCGGCTGACGGCGGCGAAGTCCCCCGCCGGGCCGGCCGCCCCGGCCGCCGGATCGAAGCCGAAGCCCAAGGCCAAAGCCCGGGCGAAGGCCGCAAGGCCGGCTTCCCGGCCGAGGCCGGCCGCGCCCCGCAAGGCCGCGGTGAAAGCCCGATCGAAGCCGGCCAGGCGGCCGCCAGCGAAAAAGAAGTCACCTACCCGCCAGGGCCGCGGTCGCCGCGGCAGGTAAGCGCGTGGCCTCATGAACAGCGAACAGCGGCTGCGCATCGGCCTGGCGCAGCTCAATTTCCTGGTCGGAGATGCCCAGGGCAACGCCACGCGGGTCATCGAATCGATGTCCCGGGCCGGGGCGGCCGGCGGACCCGCACCGGATCTGCTGGTCTTTCCCGAACTCGCCCTGTCCGGGTATCCGCCGGAGGATTTGCTGTTCCATGGGGGTTTCCGCCAGGCCATCGACCGGGCCCTGGCGGCGGTGCGCGATGCCGTGGCAGACACGGCCGTCATCGTCGGTTACCCCGAATACGTCGGCCACGACATCTACAATTCCGCGGCACTGCTGCGCGACGGGGCGCTCGTCGCCAACCACCGCAAGCGCGAATTGCCCAACTACAAGGTGTTCGACGAAAAGCGCTACTTCCGGGCCGGCAGCGAGGCCACGGTGTGCAGCCATCGGGGATTCCGCATCGGGCTGCTCGTCTGTGAGGACATCTGGGAGCGCGAGGCTGCACGCCAGGCGCGGGAGGCGGGTGCCGAACTGCTGGTCATCATCAATGCCTCCCCGTTCGAAGTGCACAAGCAGGCGGAGCGCGAGCAGGTCGTGCGCGAGCGCATCGCCGATGTCAGGCTGCCGGTCGCCTACGTCAACATGTTCGGGGGCCAGGACGAGCTGGTGTTCGACGGCAACTCCTTCGTCATGGATGCCGCAGGCGTTGTCGTGATGCGCGCGCCGGCCTTCGAGGAAGGCACCTACCTCGTCGAATTCGCGCGCCGTGACGGCCGCGTGGTGCCGGTGCCGGGCAGCATCGCACCGGAACTGCCGGATGTGGCCAGCGTCTATCAGGCCCTGGTCCTGGGCGTGCGCGACTACGTGACCAAGCACGGGTTTCCCGGCGTGGTCATGGGCCTCTCCGGCGGCGTCGATTCGGCGCTGACGCTCGCGATCGCCGCCGACGCCCTGGGTCCCGAACGCATCCACGCCGTGATGATGCCGTCGCGCTATACCGCCGGGATGAGCCTGGATGATGCCGCCCTGCAGGCCCGCGGCATGGGCGTGCACTACAGCGTCATTCCGATCGAAGGCATGTTCGAGGCGACGCTCGCGGCGCTGGCCGGCGAGTTCGAAGGACGCAGCCCCGACACCACCGAGGAGAACATCCAGTCGCGCTGCCGGATGCTGCTGCTGATGGGGATCTCCAACAAGACCGGCCGCATGCTGCTCACCACCGGCAACAAGAGTGAAATGGCCGTGGGTTACGCGACCCTGTACGGCGACATGGCCGGCGGGTTCGCGCCGATCAAGGACTGCAGCAAGCTCCTGGTCTACAAACTGGCGGCGTACTGCAACCGGGACCGCGAAGTGATTCCGCGGCGGGTGATCGAGCGGCCGCCCTCGGCCGAACTGCGGCCGGACCAGAAGGACTCGGATTCACTGCCGCCCTACGAGATCCTGGACCCCATCCTCGAGGCCTTCATCGAGGAGGACCTGTCCGTGGACCAGATCCAGGCGCGTGGCTTCGACCGCAGCACGATCGGGCGGGTGCTGGATCTGGTGAAGCGCAACGAGTACAAGCGGCGCCAGGCGCCGCCGGGCGTGCGCGTCAGCCGCCGCGCCTTCGGCCGGGACTGGCGCTACCCCATCACCAACGGCTACCGTCGCTAGCAGGTCCGGCCGCTAGAAGAACTGCCACCAGTGGCGGTCCTTCTCCGCCTTGAGATTGGGGGTCTTGCCGCTGAAGTTGTCGGCGTAGACCTTGCGGGCCTCCTCGGCCTTGTCATTGAGGCCGAGGCGCTCGTTGGCGGCGATCAGGATCTTCAGCGCCTGCTCGGTTTCGGGTGCGCCGTCGAACTGTTCGATGGTTTCGGCGGCGCGCTGGGCGGCCCCGACGTAGGCGCCGCGCTGCATGTAGTACTGCGCCACGTGCACGTCGTATTCGGCAAGCCGGTTGCGCAGGTAGATCATGCGCTGCAGCGAGTCGTGCGCGTAGATGCTCTTCGGAAAGGACTGCACGACGTGCCGGAAGGACTCGAAGGACTTGCGGGCCGTGACCGGCGGACGCTTGGTCAGGTCGGCGTGGAACCAGCGCTCCAGCAGGTTGGGCGTGCGTTCGAAGTCGACCAGCCCCTTGACGTAATAGGCGTAGTCGACGCGCGGATTGATCGGGTTCTCGCGGATGAAGGTATCCGCGGCATCGGTGGCCGACTCGTCTTCGCCGTCCTTGTAGTAGCAGTAGATCAGGTCCAGGTGCGACTGGCGGGCCTGCTCGGTGAAGGGGAACCGGGCCGTCAGGGCCTCCATCAGCTTGATGGCCGACTTGTAGTCACCGTTCTCCATGCGATCGTGCGCAACCTTGTAGATGGCCGCGGGATTGGAATTCAGTAACTTGCGCTCGCGGCTGGACTCACACCCCGTCAGCAGGACCGAAGTGATGCACAATGCGAGGATCAGGCCACGGACCACATTGCTGGCCAGACTGTGGCCAAGGCCGCTAGCAGACATGTTGTAAAAGGCCCCCAATGGTTGCTCAAGGCTCGCTGGCCGTAGCCAGCCAGTATAGCCAATTCGCGATCAGCACTAGGACTGTTGCTTGACGGTCGAGTTCCGCACCCACGAGATCGGTATCCCGGCAGACCTGGCCGGGATGCGCCTGGACCAGGCCCTGGCCCGGCTGCTGCCCCAGTATTCCAGGCAGCGGCTGCAGCGCTGGATCGAGGCGGGAGAGGTGCAGGTGAACGGGGCCGTGCCCCGCGCCCGGGACAAGGTCCTGGGCGGAGAACAGGTCCGCATCCGGGCGCAGCTGCCCGCCGCAACCACGGTCGGCGCCGAATCGCTGCCGGTGACCGTCGTCTATGAAGACGAGGCCCTGCGCGTCATCGACAAACCGGCGGGCCTGGTCGTGCACCCGGGGGCCGGCAATCCCACCCGGACGCTGCAGAACGCGCTGCTGGGACTGGATCCGGCGCTGGCGCGGGTGCCCCGGGCGGGCCTGATCCACCGCCTGGACAAGGACACCAGCGGGCTGATGGTGGTCGCCCGCACTCTGGAGGCGCATACGGCGCTGGTCGCGCAGCTCGCGGCGCGCGAGATCGAGCGCCGCTACGTCGCGGTGTGCGTCGGGGTGCTGACCGGGGGGCGGACCGTCGATGAGCCGATCGGCCGGCACCGCTCGGCGCGCACCAAAATGGCGGTGCGGTCCGACGGCCGCCCCGCCGTCACCCACCTGCGCATCATCGAGCGGTTCCGCGCCCATACCGAGGTCCTGGCCCAGCTCGAGACCGGCCGGACCCACCAGATCCGGGTGCACCTGGCGCATGTCGGACATCCCGTCGTGGGCGACCCGGTGTACGGCTCGCGAAAACGCTATCCCCCCGGCGCCTCCGAGGCATTGCGGTCGGCGCTGGATGGCTTCGGTCGCCAGGCCCTGCACGCGGCGGAACTGGGTCTGGAGCATCCCTTCACCGGCGAGATGCTGTCCTGGACGGCGCCGCTCCCGGCCGACATGCGGGCCTTGCTTGCCGCGCTGGCCGCGGACCAGCGGGCCCATGCCGCGGCGGCAGCCGCCTCCCACGCCCATGTCCGGGCCCGACGCTAGCGCCGCTCCGGGCGTGCCCTGGCTGAACCCGGACTGGGCGGCCCCCGATTGCGTCCGGGCCGTGTTCACCCTGCGCGGCGGCGGGGTCAGCGTTGCACCCTGCGCCTCCCTGAACGTGGGGGCCCATGTCCAGGATGATCCCGAGGCCGTGGCCGAGAACCGCGGACGGATCGCCGCTGCCTTCGAACTGCCGGGGGAGCCCGCCTGGCTGTCGCAGGTGCACGGCAACCATGTGGTGCGCTTGCTCGCCGATGAGCTGCCCGCGGCCGGAGCCGATGCCGTGGTCACGTCCCGTCCCGGGCGGGTCTGCGTGATCCAGGTCGCCGACTGCCTGCCGGTCCTGTTCGCCGCACGCGACGGGTCGGTGGTGGGAGCCGCCCATGCCGGCTGGCGGGGGCTCGCGGCCGGGGTCCTGGAAAACACCGTGCGCGCCCTGGGGGTGCACCCCGGGCAGCTGCTCGCCTGGATCGGCCCCGGTATCGGCCGCAAGCATTTCGAGGTCGGCCCCGAGGTCCGCGAAGCCTTCATCGGGGCGGCCCGCACGGGCGCTGCGGCGGTGGAGGCGGCCTTCGCTCCCACGGGCCGGGGCCGCTGGTACTGCGACCTCGTGGCACTGGCAAGGTGGCGGCTGGCGCAGGTCGGAGTGACCGACGTTCAGGGGGGTCACTGGTGCACGTTTGCCGATGCCGAGCACTTCTTTTCGTACCGCCGCGATGGGCGCACCGGGCGCATGGCGGCCTTGATCTGGCTGCTTCAGACCCCCACAAACGTGGGCAGATAACTTGAGAATTCGAGGGATGCCCCATGCGGATGGACAAGCTGACGAGCAAGTTTCAGGCGGCCCTGGCCGATGCCCAGTCGCTCGCGGTCGGCCGTGATCAGCAGCTGATCGAGCCGGCCCACGTGCTGCTGGCCCTGCTGGAGCAGGAAGGCGGCACGGTGCGGCCGCTGGTGCTCAAGGCCGGGGCCAATCTGACGCGACTGCGCACCGACCTGCAGGGGCAGGTGGACCGCCTGCCGACGGTGCAGGGCGGGGCGGCCGGTGACGTGCACGTCTCCAACGACCTGCAGCGCCTGCTCAACGTGACCGACAAACTCGCGCAGCAGCGGCAGGACCAGTTCATTTCCAGCGAGCTGTTCGTGCTCGCGGCATTCGAGGACAAGGGCGTGCTGGCGCGCGCGCTGAAGGATGCCGGCCTCACCAAGGCGGCGGTCGAGAAGGCGATCCTGGACGTGCGCGGCGGCGAGAAGGTCAACGACCCGAACGCCGAGGAGCAGCGCGGGGCGCTCGAGAAGTACACGGTGGATCTCACGGCCCGGGCCGAGTCGGGCAAGCTCGACCCCGTCATCGGCCGGGATGACGAGATCCGCCGGACCATCCAGGTCCTGCAGCGTCGGACCAAGAACAACCCGGTCCTGATCGGCGAGCCGGGTGTCGGCAAGACCGCCATCGCCGAGGGGCTCGCGCAGCGGATCATCAACGGTGAAGTCCCGGAGGGCCTGCGCGACCGCCGCATCCTTGCCCTGGACATGGGCGCGCTGATCGCCGGCGCGAAGTTCCGTGGCGAGTTTGAGGAGCGCCTGAAGGGGGTGCTCAACGATCTTGCCAAGCAGGAGGGGCAGGTCATCCTGTTCATCGACGAGCTGCACACCGTCGTCGGGGCGGGGCGCGCCGAGGGCTCGATGGACGCCGGCAACATGCTCAAGCCGGCGCTGGCGCGCGGCGAGCTGCACTGCATCGGCGCCACCACGCTCGATGAGTACCGCAAGTACATCGAAAAGGACGCGGCGCTGGAGCGGCGCTTCCAGCGGGTGATGGTCGATGAGCCCTCGGTGGAGGACACCATCGCGATCCTGCGCGGCCTGCAGCAGCGCTATGAGGTGCATCACCGCGTGGACATCACCGACCCGGCGATCGTGGCCGCCGCGACGCTGTCGCACCGCTACATCGCCGACCGGCAGCTGCCCGACAAGGCGATCGACCTGATCGATGAGGCCGCGGCGCGCATCCGCATGGAGATCGATTCGAAGCCCGAGGTGCTCGACCGCCTCGAGCGACGGCTGATCCAGCTGAAGATCGAGCGCGAGGCGCTGAAGAAGGAGACCGACGAGGCCTCCCGCAAGCGCCTGCGCACGCTCGATGAGACGCTCGAGGGCCTGGCGCGCGAATACGCGGACATGGAAGAGGTGTGGAAGTCGGAAAAGGCCGCCCTGCAGGGAGCGGCGCAGATCCGCGAGGAAATGGAGCGCGTGCGTCTGGAGCTGGAAAGTGCCCGCCGCTCGGGCGATCTGGGCCGCATGGCCGAACTGCAGTACGGCAAGATGCCGGAACTGGAGAAACGCCTCGCCCAGGCCATTGCCGCGGAGAACCAGGATACCCAGCTGGTCCGCAACAAGGTCACGGAGGAGGAGATCGCCGAGGTGGTCTCCAAGTGGACCGGCATTCCCGTGAGCAAGATGCTCGAGGGGGAGAAGGAGAAGCTGCTGCGCATGGAGGCCGAACTCGACAAGCGCGTCGTCGGTCAGGACGATGCGGTGCGCATCGTCTCGGATGCCATCCGCCGCTCGCGGGCCGGGCTCTCGGACCCGCGCCGTCCCAACGGCTCGTTCCTGTTCCTGGGACCCACCGGGGTGGGCAAGACCGAGCTGTGCAAGGCGCTCGCGGACTTCCTGTTCGATACCGAGGAGGCCATGATCCGGATCGACATGTCCGAGTTCATGGAGAAGCACTCGGTCGCACGGCTGATCGGCGCGCCTCCGGGCTACGTCGGCTACGAGGAGGGCGGCTATCTCACCGAGGCGGTGCGGCGGCGCCCCTACGCCGTGATCCTGCTCGATGAGGTCGAGAAGGCCCACCCCGACGTGTTCAACGTGCTGCTGCAGGTGCTGGATGACGGCCGGCTCACCGACGGGCAGGGCCGCACGGTGGATTTCCGCAACACGGTCATCATCATGACCTCGAACCTCGGCTCGCAGGTGATCCAGGAATACGCCGGCGAGAAGAACTACCCGCGCATGCGCACCGCGGTCATGGAAATCGTGCAGCAGGCGTTCCGGCCCGAATTCATCAACCGGATCGACGACATCGTCGTGTTCCATCCGCTGGGCACCGAGCAGATCCGCAAGATCGTCGAGATCCAGCTGGTGTACCTGCGCAAGCGCCTGCAGGAGCGCAACCTGGACATCGTGCTGGAAGAGGCTGCCCGGGACCTCATCGGCGAGGCCGGCTTCGATCCGGTGTACGGCGCGCGGCCGCTGAAGCGTGCCATCCAGCAGCAGATCGAGAATCCGCTGGCGCAGCACATCCTGCGGGGTGATTTCGTGCCGGGCGACTCGATCCGGGTTGGCGTCAAGGACGGCCGGCTGACCTTCAGCCGGTCGGCCGTCAAGGCGGCGTAGCCTGTATACTTGCCCCTCCGGAACGTCCGAAGCGAAGGTCCATGCCGTTCTACGAATACGAGTGCGCGAGCTGCAAGTTCTACTCGGAGGTCATGCAGAAGATCACTGATGCGCCTCTGAAGAAGTGTCCGTCCTGCGGTAAGAACACCTTGAAGAAGCTGATTTCCGCTCCCGTGTTCCGTCTCAAGGGCGGGGGCTGGTACGAAACCGACTTCAAGTCCGACAAGGAATCCAAACGCAACCTCGCCGGCGACAGCGAGGGTACGGATTCCAAGCCCGCCGACAAGCCCGCCACCGAGGGCAAGGCGGAGAGC
This sequence comes from Steroidobacteraceae bacterium, assembly GCA_035503515.1. Taxonomy (GTDB): domain Bacteria; phylum Pseudomonadota; class Gammaproteobacteria; order Steroidobacterales; family Steroidobacteraceae; genus DAIDKA01. The sequence continues at coordinate 18,944 of DATJTJ010000020.1, read as the reverse complement.
AAGCCCACCGAGAGCAAGACCGAGTCCAAGCCCGCCGCGGCGGACAAACCGGCCGCGAAGCCGGTCGGCAAGACCAAGCGCAAGAGCGCACCCAAGCCCAAAGCCAAGGCCGCCAAACGCCGTGGCCGATGAGGCACGCGCGCCGAAGCCCAGCAAGCGCTCCGTAAGCCTGCGCCGGCTGCTGGTGGCCGGCACGCTGGTGTGGCTGCCGATCATCGCGACCGTCTGGGTCGTCAGCTTCTTCGTGGCGCTCATGGACCGCACCCTGGTGCTGCTGCCGCAGCGCTACCAGCCGGACATCCTGTTCGGCTTCCACGTGCCGGGCCTGGGAGTGGTCTTCGCCTTCGTCGTGGTGCTGCTCACGGGCCTGCTGGTCACCAACCTCATCGGGCGGCAGCTGGTCGGCTACTGGGAAGAACTCATGCAGCGCATCCCGCTGGTGCGTTCGGTCTACGGCGGCGTGCGCAGCTTCACCGAGAGCGTCCTGACCTCCAGCAATTCCTTCCACCAGGTCGTGGCGGTGGAGTATCCGCGCCCCGGCATCTGGAGCATCGGTTTCGTCACGGCCGAGGACGTGGCGGAGGTCAGTCGCCGCACCGGCCAGCACCTGCAATGCGTGTTCGTGTCCGCGGCCCCGAATCCGACTTCCGGATTCATCATCCTGGTGCCCCAGGAGCAGCTGATCAGGCTCAACATGTCGATCGATGCCGCCATGAAAATGATCGTGACCTGCGGCGTCGTGCTGCCGGAACCGCCGGTTGCTCATTTGCCGGGTCGTCCGTAACATCCCGCGCCCTATGCGCACTCATTACTGCGGAAACGTCGACGAAAAGCTCACCTCGCAGGAGGTGACCGTCGCCGGCTGGGTCCATCGGCGCCGGGACCACGGCGGAGTCATTTTCGTCGATCTGCGGGACCGCGAGGGCCTGGTGCAGGTGGTCTTCGATCCGGACTCCCAGGCGGTGTTCGCCGAGGCCGAGCGCCTGCGCAGCGAGTTCGTGATCCAGGTGAAGGGCAAGGTGCGCGGCCGCCCCGCCGGCACGGTCAACGCGCACCTGAAGTCCGGGCAGGTGGAACTGCTGGCCCGCGAACTCACCGTGCTCAACCGCTCCGAGCCGCTGCCGTTCCAGCTGGACGAGCACGTCAGCGAGGAAGTGCGGCTCAAGTACCGCTACCTGGACCTGCGGCGCGAGGTCATGACGCGGCGGTTGCGCCAGCGGCACGACATCACGCGCGCCATGCGCACCTACCTCGACGGCAACGGCTTCATCGATCTGGAGACGCCGGTGCTGGGCAAGTCGACCCCGGAAGGCGCGCGCGACTACCTGGTCCCCAGCCGCACCCATGCCGGCAGGTTCTTCGCATTGCCGCAGTCGCCCCAGATCTTCAAGCAGCTGCTGATGGTCGCGGGCTTCGATCGCTACTACCAGATCGTGCGCTGCTTCCGGGACGAGGACCTGCGCGCCGACCGGCAGCCTGAGTTCACGCAGCTGGATATCGAGACCTCCTTCCTCGGCCAGGAACAGATCCTGGTGCTGATGGAAGGGCTGCTGCGGCATCTGTTCCGCGAAGTGCTGCAGGTGTCGCTGCCGGATCCGATCCCGCGCATGACCTACGCCGAGGCCATGCGCCGCTATGCCTCGGACAAGCCGGACCTGCGCATCGCGCTGGAACTGGTGGACGTGGCGGATCTGGTGAAGGACTGCAGTTTCAAGGTATTCGCAGGCCCTGCCAACGACCCTGCCGGCCGCGTCGCGGCGCTGCGCGTGCCGGGCGGCGGGGCCCTCACGCGCAAGGAACTCGACGACTATACGGCGTTCGTCGCGCGCTACGGCGCCAAGGGCCTCGCCTACGTGAAGGTGAACGAGGTCGCGAAGGGACGCGAGGGACTGCAGTCCCCGATCATCAAGTTCCTGAATGACCAGGCACTGACCGGCATCCTGTCGCGCACCGCGGCGCAGGACAACGACCTGATCTTCTTCGGCGCCGACGGCGCCAAGGTGGTCAACGATGCGCTCGGCGCGCTGCGCCTGAAGGTCGGCCAGGATCTGAAGCTGGTCGAGGCCGGCTGGCGACCGCTGTGGGTCGTCGACTTTCCGATGTTCGAATGGGATGCCGAGGCCAGGCGCTGGGTCGCCATGCACCACCCCTTCACCTCACCGGTGAACGAAGACCCGGCCGCACTGGGGAGGGATCCCGGTGCCGCGCTCGCCAAGGCCTACGACATCGTCCTCAACGGTTCGGAGATCGGCGGTGGTTCGGTGCGTATCCACCGCCAGGAACTGCAGTCGGCCGTGTTCGAACTGCTGGGCATCGGCGCCGAGGCCGCCGCCGAGAAGTTCGGATTCCTGCTCGATGCCCTGAAGTTCGGCGCGCCGCCGCACGGCGGGATCGCCTTCGGACTGGACCGGCTGGCCATGCTGATGGCCGGCGCCGAGAGCATCCGCGACGTGATCGCCTTCCCCAAGACGCAGACGGCGGCCGACCAGATGACCGATGCACCCTCGGAGGTGAGCGAGCAGCAGCTGCGCGAGCTGCACATCCGGGTGCGCACGCCGCCACCGCCGGCCTGACCGCTTAGGACTTCAGCAGCCCCCGCAGCCGGTACAGCGCCTCGAGGGCGGCCTTCGGCGACAGCTCGTCGGGATTCAATTCGCGCACCGCGGCGGCAAGGGCCCGGTCGGCTTCGTCCGGCGCGGCCGCCTCCGGCGCGGACTGCGCTAGCAGCGGCAGCTCGCCCTGCGGACTCACCGGCCGTCGGCTGTCGCGCTGGTTCTCGAGCGCAAGCAGGAAGCGCCGCGCACGGGCGATGATCTCGCGCGGCACCCCGGCCAGCTGCGCCACCTGCAGGCCGTAACTGCGGTCGGCCGGCCCTTCCTTGACCGCGTGCAGGAAGACGATGCCATCGGCGTGCTCGGTGGCGGTAAGGTGCACGTTGACGCAGGACTCGAGCTCGCCTGCCAGCGTCGTCAGTTCGAAATAATGCGTGGCAAACAGGGTGAACGCACGGGTCCGGGTGGCGATGTGGCGGGCAATGGCCCAGGCGAGCGACAGGCCATCGAAGGTGCTGGTGCCGCGGCCGATCTCATCCATGAGGATGAGACTGTTCGCGGTCGCATTGTTGAGGATGTTGGCCGCTTCGGTCATCTCGACCATGAACGTGGAGCGGCCGCCGGCCAGATCATCGGCGGCGCCGATGCGGGTGAAGATCCGGTCCACCGGCCCGATCACGGCACGATCGGCCGGAACGAAGCTGCCCATGTGCGCCAGGATGGTGATCAGTGCCGTCTGGCGCATGTAGGTCGACTTGCCGCCCATGTTGGGACCCGTGATGACCAGCATCCGCCGCCGTTCATCGAGGGCGAGGTCATTGGGCACGAAGGAGCCACTGGCCAGGAACCGCTCCACGACCGGATGCCGCCCGGCCTCGATATGCAGCCGCGGCTGTGAGGTCAGCTGCGGCTGGATCCACTGCAGCGCGCAGGCCCGGTCGGCCAGGCTTGCGAGGGCGTCGAACTCGGCAACCGCCGCCGCGGTCGCCTGCAGCGGTCCCAGGCGCCCGATCAGCTCGGTGAGGACGATGTCGTAGAGTTCGCGCTCGCGCGCCAGGGCGCGCTCGCGGGCGCTCAGCACCTTGTCCTCGAAGCTCTTGAGTTCCGTGGTGATGAAGCGCTCCGCCGATTTCACCGTCTGACGGCGCACGTAGTCGGCGGGCACGCGCTCGGCATCCTTGCGTGAGACCTCGATGAAGAAACCCTGGACACGGTTGAATCCCAGTTTCAGGCCGGGAATCCCCGCGCGCTCGCGTTCCCGCCCCTCGAGTTCCAGCAGGAAGGCGTCGGTATGGGTCGCGATGTGCCGCAGTTCATCCAGCTGCGCATCATGGCCGGCCGCGATGACCTCGCCGTCACGCAGCAGTGGCGGAGGCTCAGGAGCGATGGCCCGGGCGAGCAGGGCGTGCACATCCGCGTGCAGACCGGTGCCGGCCAGCAGGCCCTGCAGCAGGGGCGAGTCCGCCGCGGGTCCCGCCGCGGCATCCGCGAGCTGCGGCAGCAGGGCGACCGCACTGCGCAGCTGCGCGAGGTCCCGCGGGCGGGCCGACCGCAGCGCCACGCGCGACAGGATGCGCTCGATGTCTCCGATGCCTTCCAGCGGCTGGCGCAACGCCTCGAACCGGCGGCGGTCGATCAGCGCCGCGATCGCCTGGTAGCGCTGGCGCAGCGCCGCCTGGTCGGTCAGGGTGCGGTTCAACCAGCGCCGCAGGTGTCGCGATCCCATGGCCGTGATGCAGTGATCGATGAGGGCGAACAGGGTCGCCCCGGGATTCCCGGAGAGCGAGGAATCCAGCTCCAGGTTGCGGCGGGTCGCCGCATCGAGCATCAGCGCATCGCCGCGGTGTTCCACGTTCAGGGCGCGGATGTGCGGCACCGCGGCCTTCTGCGTCTCGGACACGTACTGCAGCAGCGCCCCGGCCGCGGCCAGCGCCAGCGAGTCGCGCGCCAGGCCGAACCCCTGCAGGTCGAGCGTCCCCAGCTGCCGGATGAGGGCCCGCTCGCAGGCCTCCTGCTCGAAGTGCCAGGGCGGACGGGCGCGCAGCGCCGTGCCGGGACGTTCCAGGCCCTCCCGCGCGGCGGTTTCGCTCAGCAGCAGTTCGGCCGGCTGCAGTCGTTCCAGCTCGCTCGTCAGGGCCGCAAGTCCGGCGGCCTCCAGGAGTGTGAAACGGCCCGCGGCCAGATCCAGCCACGCCAGACCGAACGCGTCTGCGTCGCGCGCCACCGCGGCGAGCAGGGTTTCGCGCCGGTCGTCGAGCAACGCGGCATCGGTCACGGTGCCGGGGGTCACGACCCGGACCACCTGCCGCTCGACCGGGCCCTTGGCGAGCGCCGGGTCGCCCATCTGCTCGCAGACCGCCACGCTTTCGCCCTTGCGGACCAGCCGCGCCAGGTACCCTTCCGCACTGTGGGCGGGCACACCGGCCATGGGAATCGGCTGCCCCGCGGACTGCCCGCGGGCAGTCAGGGTGATGTCGAGCAATGCTGCGGCGCGTCGCGCGTCCTCGAAGAACAGCTCGTAGAAGTCCCCCATTCGGTAAAACAGCAGGACGTCCGGGTACTGGGCCTTCAGCCGCAGGTATTGCTGCATCACCGGCGTGTGCGCCGAAATGTCGATATTTTTCATTTAAAATCAAACTGTTACAGCATTCGTGCAGAACTGCAGGCCAGCGCGCGGCGGGGGTCGGGGGCACCTGTTGCAATGACAACCGCTGCCGAAGAGGACCCTCGCGGGCGGACCGAGCTCAACCTTGAGGCTGGATGATATTCGAGGGTGATGGGGTGCCGTTGGTCGACGCGAGACCGCAGTTCGTGACTCTTGGCAGCACGTCAAAAATAGCTGGCTATACTAACCTGTCAGCTAGGCAACCTCCGGCGTGCGGAGGCGGCTACCCCGGGGGTTTGCGAGTGATTTCAATGCGCTGGTCCACCACTTCCGCCGTCGCCACTCTGGTTCTCGCTGGCCTGTCGCTGGTCGCGGGCACGGCCGCGGTGGCCGCCAATTCGGTCGCTCCCGCCCCGGCTGTTAGCCCCCCCAAGGATGCCACTCACGGCCAGTGGAATGTCATCCAGACCTATTGTTTCGAGTGCCACAACGTGACCGACTGGGCAGGCGGCGTGGCGTTCGATTCCATGTCGGCCGATGCCATTCCCCAGGATGCCAAGATCTGGGAGCAGGCGGTGCGCAAGCTGCGCGGTGGCATGATGCCGCCGCCGGGCCACAAGCGCCCGGACAACGGCACCATCAAGAGCCTGGTCTCCTTTCTGGAGACCACCCTGGACGATGCCAGCACCCAGACGAATCCCGGGCGTGTGCCGCTGCGCCGCCTGAACCGGCGTGAATACGCCAATGCCGTGCACGATCTGATCGGCCTGGATGTCGATGGCGCGGCATGGCTGCCCGAGGACCCGCTCAAGGACGGCTTCGACACCGACGCCGACCTGTTGCGCGTGACGCCGAACTTCCTCGACCAGTCCGTCGCCGCGGCGCGCGCGCTGGCACTCGAGGCGGTGGGTGACCCGAAGGCGGCGCCGATCGACACGACCTACGGCAACATCGCCAACATGATCATCTCGCTCAACCCGCGTCCCGGGATGGGTACCGGCGATCAGGAGAAGTATCAGGACGGCATGCCGTTCGGGACCCGCGGCGGCATGGTGGCAGAGCACTGGTTCCCGGCGGATGGCGAATATTCCCTGACCATCGGCGACATGGCGATGGCGCGCGAAGTGCCGAAACTGGAGTTCGAGAACACGGTGATCGTGCTGCTCGACGGCAAGGAGATCCACCGCGTCGAGGTCGGCGGTGAGAAGGATTACAAGGACATCGACCAGAACCTCGATGCCGGCGTCTATCACGTGAACAGCCGGCTGCGTGACATCCGCTTCCATGCCACGGCCGGCCAGCACAAGCTCGCCGTCACCTTCCTGCGCCGCAGCTACGCCGAGAGCGACGAGCGGGTGCGTCCGAACGTGCTCGACGGCGGCCAGCAGCGCGTGAACGCCGTGCATGCCATGCAGATCAAGGGGCCGCTCAAGATCACCGGCATGAGCCTGACGCCGAGCCGCGCCAGGATCTTCATCTGTACGCCCGCGAATGCCTCGGAGGAGGCGCCCTGCGCGCAGAAGATCATCGCGAATCTCGCGCAGCGTGCGTTCCGCCGCCCGGTCACCGAGGCCGACATGCAGCCGCTGCTCGCCTTCTATCAGAAGGGTCGCGAGGCGGGCACGTTCGACACCGGCATCCGCGATGCACTGTCGGCGATCCTCGCCAGCCCGAATTTCCTGTTCCGCATGGAGGAGGCCAGCGATCACATCCGCACGCTGAGCGATGTGGAACTGGCCTCGCGCCTGTCGTTCTTCCTCTGGAGCAGCATCCCGGACCAGGAACTGCTGGATCTGGCCGAGAAGAACCAGCTGTCGCAGCCTGAGGTGCTGAAGGCCCAGGTGCACCGGATGCTCGCCGATCCGCGCGCGCTCACGCTCACCACCGACTTCGCGTTCCAGTGGCTGAACATCGCGAAGATGGACACCATTTCTCCGGCGCGGGCCGAGTTCAGCTATGCATCCGGCCAGTACGACCCGCGGCCGCTGTTCAAGAAGGAACTGACGCTGTTCATCGACAGCATCTTCCGCTCGGATCGCAGCGTCGTGGATCTGCTCACCGACAACCAGACCTACGTCAACGAGCAGCTCGCCCTGCTGTACGGGATGGAGAACATCAAGGGCGGCGAATTCCGCCGCGTCACGCTCACCGACCCGAACCGCTTCGGCCTGCTGGGCAAGGGCGCGGTGCTGATGACGACCGCCAATCCGGATCGCACGGCCCCGGTGCTGCGGGGCGCATGGATCATGGAGCGCATCCTGGGGACGCCGCAGACCAATCCGCCGCCCAACGTGCCGACCCTGACCGCATTCGTGCCCAGCCGGCCGTTGTCGGTGCGTGAGCGCACCGAGGTCCACCGCCGCAACCCGCCGTGTTCCGGGTGCCACTCGATCATGGATCCGCTGGGCTTCGCGCTCGAGAATTTCGACACCGTCGGCGAATTCCGCAATATCGACCCGCAGACGCACAAACTGATCGATACGGCCGCCACCATGCCCGACGGCACGAAGATGGCCGGTCCGGCGGACCTGCACAAGGCGCTGGCGGCGCGTGGGCCGCAGCTGGTGCAGACCATCACCGAGAAGCTGATGACCTATGCGGTCGGCCGGCCCGTCGAGTATTACGACATGCCCACCGTGCGCAGCATCGTGCGCCAGGCGGCCGCCGACAATTACCGGTTCGAGTCCATTGTCCTGGGAGTGGTGAACAGCGACGCGTTCCGCAAGCGCGCGCCCGCCACTCCGCTGCCCACGCACCTGACGACGCAAGCGTCGAATCTGCGCACGGCACCCTAGAGCACGGAGGCTGAAAACCATGTTCCTGACCAAGAAGCATCTGTCCCGTCGCACGGTTCTCAAAGGCGCAGGCGTGGCGATCGCGCTGCCGCTGCTCGATGCGATGATCCCGGCGGCCACGGCGTTCGCCGACACCGCCGCCGCCGTGAAGCCGCGGCTGGGGTTCGTCTATTTTCCGCACGGGGCCGTGCAGAAGTTCTGGACGCCCGAGGGCACCGGCAAGGATTTCACGTTCTCGCGGATCCTGAAGCCGCTGGAGCCCATGCGCGAGTATGTCAGTGTGGTCACGAACCTGCGCAACAAGCCGGCCGAGAGCACCGATCCGCACGGCATCGTCGAGGCCACCTGGCTCACCTGCCTCGCCCCGACGGCGCCCCACGAGGGACCCAACGCCGGCATCTCCATCGACCAGGTGGCGGCGCGCCAGATCGGCGGCGACACGCCGCTGCCCTCGCTGGAGTTGTGCGGCGAACCCGGCGGCTCGTGCAACTTCCACAGTTCCGGGCAGGGGCTGCCGCTCGAAGGCAACCCGCGCCACGTGTTCACGACCATGTTCGGCCCCGGCGACTCCAATGCGGAGCGCAAGGGTCTGCTGCGGGCCACCGGCAGCCTGCTCGATTACGTGCAGGAGACCAGCAAAGGTCTCAGTGCCCAGCTGGATGCCTCCGATCGCGCCCTGGTGAGCGACTATCTCGAGTCGGTGCGCGAAGTCGAGAAGCGGGTGCAGAAACTGTCCGCCAAGGCGGATTCGCTCGGCAACCTGCCGAATGCGCCGCTCGGTGCGCCGGATGACTTCGGCGAACTGCTGGACATCCAGTTCGAGATGATCGCGCTGGCGTTCCAGACCCAGCAGACGCGCATCGCCACCATGCGCATGGTGAAGGAAGCGAGCATGCGCACCTATCCGCAGGTCAACGTCGATGAGGCCTTCCATCCGCTCTCGCACCACGGCGAGGATCCGGAGAAGTTCGAGCGCCTGGTGCGCATCCAGGCCTGGCACACCGATCGTGTCAACCGTTTCGCCAAGCGCCTGGCCAGCATCAAGGAAGGCAACGGCAACGTCCTCGACAATTCGATCATCCTGTTCGGCAGCAACATGGCCAACAGCGACCTGCACAACCAGAACCCGATTCCGCAGGTACTGCTCGGCAAGGGTGGCGGCATCAAGGGTGGCCAGCACCTGGCCATGCCGAAGGACACCCCGCATTCGAACATCCTGCTGACCATGGTCCAGCGCGCCGGGGTGAAGCTGGACAAGTTCAGCGATTCCTCCGGTCCCCTGGCAGACATCTGACATGAAACACGTCGGCGCCCACCTCGTTGCCCTGGCCGTCGCCGGCGTCCTCTACGGCGCCGCGGGTCTCGCCGCTCCTGCGGCGACCGACGTCCGGCCCGATGGCAGCACGCCCTTGGAATGGGCGGTCTTCAAGGGCGACGTCGAGCAGGCGAAGAAGCTGCTGGCGGCGGGCGCCAACGTGAAGGCCATGAACGCCTATGGCGTCAGTGCCATGCAGCTGGCCGCCGACGCCTCCAACACCGAACTCATCCGTCTGCTGCTCAAGGCCGGGGCCGACCCCAATTCGCCCAATCCCGACGGCGAGACGGCGCTGCACCTGGTGGCCCGATCCGGCAACGTCGAGGCCGCCAAACTGCTGCTCGGCGCCGGGGCCGAAGTGGATCCACGCGAAAGCTTCGGCGGCCAGACGCCGCTCATGTGGGCGGTGGCACGCCGCCACCCGGACGTGGTCGAGCTGCTGGCGTCCCGGGGCGCCAACGTGAATGCACGCTCGGCGATCCGTGACTACCAGCGCGTGGCGACGGCCGAGAGCCGTGCCAAATTCCTGGACCGCGGCGGCTTCACGCCGCTGCTGTACGCGGCCCGCGAGAACTGCGGCGCCTGCGTCGAGGTGCTGCTGAAGCACAAGGTCGATGTCGACCTGCCCGATCCCTCGGGCATGGCGCCGATCTCCATCGCCATGATGAATGGCAACTGGGACATCGCCAAGCGCCTCATCGAGGCCGGCGCCGACGTGAACGAGTGGGACATCTACGGCCAGTCGCCCCTGCACGTGGCCATCGGCGATATGCGCAGGAGCGGCAACGGCAATCCGCTGGATGAGGACCGGCCGAACAAGGCGACGGGACGCGAGGTCGTACAGCTGCTGGTCGAGCGTGGCGCCAACCCCAACCAGCAGACCTATTTCAAACCGCCCGCCTCCCGCGGCGGCTTCGGTGCCGGTGTCGGCTTCGGCAGCCAGACGGGCCGGGGCACCACCCCGTTCCTGATGGCCTGCGCCAGCGGTGACCTCGATGTCGTGAAGCTGCTGCTGGCCCATGGCGCCAATATCAAGCTGGCGACCGCTGACGGCCAGGGCCCGGTCATCCTCGCCGTGGGCTCGCGCAGCGGGGGCACCGGCAATCCCGGGCCGCAGCGCGGCGACGTGGCGCCCGAGCCGGCGGCCGGAGCCGCCGGAGAGATTCCTCCCGCCGTGCGCGGCGGTTCGCGAGCCCGCCCCGGCGGCGCCGCCGCAGGGACCACCGCCAGCAGTGCCCCGGCGGGCGCTGCGCCTCCCGGGCTGCGCAGCGGTCCTTCGGACAGGATGGGCCCGGGCCTGGTGGTTGCCGGTCCGCATCCCCCGGCGCCGGCGCACGTCAACCCGACCGTCGAGCTCATCAGTTACCTGGTGGCCAATGGGGCGGACATCAACCTGATGTCCAAGCGCCACTTCCTGCAACGCACGCGGGGCGGCTCGGCGCTGCACTACGCGGTACGCTCCGGCAACAAGGAAGTGATGGCGGCGCTCATCAAACTGGGTATCGATGTGAACCTCAAGGACGAGGATGGCCTCACCGCCCTGGACTACGCCATGGCGCGCGGCTACGTGCCGTTCCTGCAGATGCGGGCCCGGCCGCGCAAGGACCTGGCGGACATCCTGCGCAACGGCGGCGCCACCGTGGAGCTCGCCCAGACCCCGGACTGGCCGCCGCAGAGCCCTCCCATCGGCACGGTCGTCTACGATGCCGTGATCTGGCCCGTCGACCCAGTAGGACCGTAGATGTCTATTTCCCGTCGCCTGTTCCTGCGCGACGCAGCGCAGGCTCTTTCTGCTGCCTCGCTGCTGGCCGCCCTGCCCAAGCTTGGATCCGCCGCCGACGCTCCCAAGGCGGTCAAGGCCCATGACATCACGGTCAGGGACGTGAACGGACTGGCCGTGTTTTCCGGCGCCGGCTGCAATGTCGTGGGCCTCACCGGGCCGGACGGCGCGCTGCTCGTCGATGGCGGCCTCGCGCTCAATTCGGCGGTGCTGCTGAAGGTGGTGGCGGAGAACCTCAAGACCCGCCGGGTGCGCACGCTGATCAACACCCACTGGCACCCCGAGCAGACCGGCTCGAACGAGACCATCGGCAAGTCCGGCGCGACGATCATCTCGCACGAAGTCAGCAGGCTGGCGCTCACGCGCAAGGAGCGTTCGGCCCTCTACGAGGGCTTCTACGGTCCGCTGCCGCCGAAGGCGATCCCCACCAGGACCACCTACAACACAGGCTCGCTGACGTTCGCCGACGAACAGGTCGACTACCGTTACCTGCCGGGGGCGCATACCAACGGCGACCTCTTCATCCATTTCCCGAAGCACAACGTGATCGCGGCCGGCGGGCCGGCCGCGGCGGATCACTGGCCGCTGATCGATTATCTCAACGGCGGGTTCATGCACGGCTTCGTGCGCTCCTACGAAATCCTGGCCGAGGTGGCCAAGCCCGATACCATCATCGTGCCGGCCAACGGCCCGACGCTCACCGGCGCCGACGTCGCCCGGCAGAAGGACATGTACTGGGCGCTGTTCAAGCAGTTCTTCATCATGTTCAACAAGGGGTTCGGTCCGCAGGATGTGGTCGATGCGCATCCGCTGAAGGACCACGAGGCGCAGTACGGGGACCCCGCGCAGTTCCTGGATTTCGCCTACCGCAGCCTGCAGCTGGCCACGCTGCCCGTGTGATGCGTCGTCCCCCGGGACCTTCCGACCTCGCCCTGCGTCGCCGGGCACGACGGGTCGGCAGCGCCCTGCTGGCGCGGGACCTGCGCGTCGTCACCGCCGAATCCTGCACCGCAGGGTGGGTGACCAAGGCCCTGACCGATGTTCCCGGCAGCTCGCGCTGGGTCGAATCGGGCTACGTCGTCTATTCCAACGGCGCCAAGATGCGCGACCTCGATGTTCCCGCGGCCACGCTGCGCCGGCACGGCGCCGTGAGCCAGGCCACGGTGCTGGCGATGGCCCGCGGCGCGCAGCGCCGCAGTGGCGCCGATCTGAGCATTGCCATCAGCGGCATTGCGGGTCCGGAGGGCGGCACGCCCGAAAAACCGGTGGGTACGGTGTGGTTCGGCGTGGCGCACCGGCGCCGCGGCGTGCGCAGCCACGCCGCCTGCAGGCTCTTCGGCGGCGGTCGCGACGCCGTGCGCCGCCAGTCCGTCGCCTTCGCGCTGCAGTTGATACTGCAACACGCAGCGCCGGAAGAATGACTCATGGGTGGCGTCCGCGCCGCCCTTCTCTGCTGGGCCCGTCATACAGTGGTACCGTCGCGCGACTACTGTGTGACCTTCGGAAAACTTCATGCAAAAAGCGCCGTTCGCTGCGCTTATGCGGCTCCCGTGGCGCGATCGATGTGAGATAATTCCTCGATCACCACACCACCGGACACCGCACGCATGGAAGAGAACCGCAAGAAGGCGCTTGCCGCCGCCCTCGGACAAATCGAGAAGCAGTTTGGCAAGGGGTCGGTCATGCGGCTGGGCGATGCCCCCGCCATCTGGGACGTCGAGGCCGTCTCCACCGGTTCACTCGGTCTGGACATCGCCTTGGGGATCGGCGGACTGCCGCGCGGTCGCGTGGTGGAAGTGTTCGGGCCGGAATCCTCCGGCAAGACCACTCTCACGCTGCAGGTCGTCGCCGAGGTGCAGCGCGCCGGCGGCACCGCCGCGTTCGTGGACGCCGAACACGCACTGGATCCTTCCTATGCCGAGAAACTCGGCGTCAATATCGGTGACCTGCTGGTGTCCCAGCCGGACACCGGCGAGCAGGCTCTGGAAATCACCGACATGCTGGTGCGCTCGGGGGCCGTGGACGTGGTGGTCGTGGACTCGGTCGCCGCGCTGACCCCGAAGGCGGAAATCGAAGGCGAGATGGGCGAGATGCAGGTCGGCCTGCATGCCCGGCTGATGTCCCAGGCGCTGCGCAAGCTCACCGGCAATATCAAGCGCTCCAACACCATGGTGATCTTCATCAACCAGATCCGCATGAAGATCGGGGTGATGTTCGGCAGTCCCGAGACCACCACCGGCGGCAATGCGCTGAAGTTCTACGCCTCGGTGCGGCTGGACATCCGCCGCATCGGTGCCATCAAGAATGGCGAGGAAGTGGTCGGCAACATGACCCGCGTCAAGGTGGTCAAGAACAAGGTCTCGCCGCCGTTCCGCGAGGCCGAATTCGAGATCATGTACGGGGTCGGCATCTCCCGTGAGGGGGAGATCATCGAACTCGGCAGCCAGCAGGGGATCATCGACAAGTCCGGCGCCTGGTACAGCTACAAGGGCGAGCGCATCGGCCAGGGCAAGGACAACGTCCGCACCTTCCTGCAGCAGCACCCGGAAATCGCCCGGGAAATCGAGGAACAGGTCCGGCTGAAGCTGCTGCCGGCCAAGCAAGGCAGCCGCGCCGGTGGTGACCAGGCCACGGCCTGAGCGGCCGCGCCCGCGCCGGTATGGGACGCCGCCCGAAGGCGGGTTCAGCCGGCGAGCCTTCCCCCCGGCCTGACGCCCGCCGGGCGGCGGTGGCGCTGCTCGCCCGGCGCGACTTTGCCTGCGGCGAGCTGGCCGCAAGGCTGCAGCAGGGTGGCTATGACGCGCAGGCCGTGGCGGCCGTCATCGCAGACCTCAAGGCCGAGCGCGTCCTCGATGACGCCCGCTTCGCGGGCCACTACGTGGCTTATCATGCCCAGCGGGGGCAGGGCCCCCGCCGGATCGCCCTGGACCTCGGCACCCGGGGGGTGGCGCCGGCGCAGGTCGAGGCCGCCCTCGCCGCAGGGCCTGACTGGGCGGCGCTGGCCCGGGAGGTCCGGAACCGCAGGTTCGGCCGCACGCTCCCGGTCTCCTGGCCGGAGAAAGCGCGGCAGGGTCGGTTTTTGCAGTACCGGGGCTTTTCATCGGATCATATCCGGTCGGCCCTGGGCCCAGATTTCGAGTCGGAAGATCTATCTTGAGCACATTGCCCCCCACCCGCGTGTCGGATATCCGCAAGGCCTTCCTGGAGTTCTTCCGGGAACGCGCCCATACCATTGTTCCCTCCAGTTCCCTGGTGCCGGGCAATGACCCGACGCTGCTGTTCACCAACGCCGGCATGGTGCAGTTCAAGGATGTGTTCCTGGGCCAGGATCGGCGCGACTATTCGCGCGCCGCGAGCAGTCAGCGCTGCGTGCGGGCGGGCGGCAAGCACAATGATCTCGAAAATGTGGGCTACACGGCCCGGCACCTGACCTTCTTCGAGATGCTGGGCAACTTCTCCTTCGGCGACTATTTCAAGCGGGATGCCATCCGGTTCGCCTGGGACTTCCTGACCCAGGTGCTCGGACTGCCGCCGGAGCGGCTGTGGGTCACGGTCTACGAGACGGACGACGAAGCGGCGCAGATCTGGCAGCAGGACATCGGCGTACCTGCCACGCGCTTCACGCGCCTGGGCGAGAAGTCGAACTTCTGGTCCATGGGCGACACCGGCCCCTGCGGACCCTGCAGCGAGATCTTCTTCGATCACGGACCGGAGGTGCCCGGCGGACCCCCGGGATCGCCCGACGAGGACGGCGACCGCTACGTCGAGGTGTGGAACCTGGTGTTCATGCAGTTCGACCGCTCTGCGGACGGCAAGACGGTGCCCCTGCCGAAGCCCTCGGTGGACACCGGGATGGGCCTGGAGCGCATTTCCGCGGTCATGCAGAAGGTCCACACCGTGTTCGAGGTCGACCTGTTCGACACGCTGGTGCGGGCCGCCGCCTCGCTGGCGGGGACGACCGACCTGAGTTCCGGATCGCTGCGGGTCATCGCCGATCACATCCGCTCCTGCACGTTCCTGATCGTCGACGGCGTCGCCCCTTCGAACGAAGGACGCGGCTATGTCTTGCGCCGCATCATCCGGCGGGCCATCCGCCATGGGTACCAGCTGGGGATCCGACAGCCGTTCTTCCACAAGCTGGTGGCCGTGCTCGAGGCGGAAATGGGCGGCGCCTATCCGGAACTGACCCGGCGCCGGGCCCACGCCGAGCGCGTGCTCGCGCAGGAGGAGGCGCGCTTTGCCGAGACGCTGACCACGGGCATGGCGCTGCTCGATGAGGTGATGCGGGACCTCAAGGGCACCGTCATCGACGGCGCCACGGTGTTCAAGCTCTACGACACCTACGGGTTCCCCGTCGACCTGACCGCGGATGTCGCACGCGAACACCACCTGACGATTGACCAGGCAGGATTTGAGGCGGCAATGGATGCGCAGCGCGAACGCGCCCGCGCGGCGAGCCGCTTCGGGGTCGACCTGCGCGGCGGTGCCAAAATCGATGCGCGCACCCTGTTCCAGGGATACGAATCCCTGGCCGCGGAGAGCGTGGTCGTGGCGCTGCTCAGGGGCGGTGTCGAGGTCGAAGCACTGGATGCGGGCGAAAGCGGTGAAGTGGTGCTCGAGGCCACCCCGTTCTACGCCGAGTCGGGCGGCCAAGTGGGCGATGCCGGCGAACTCGCCGGCGCCGGCATCCGGTTCATCGTCAGCGATACGGTGAAGCGCGGCACCGCCTTCTCGCATGTCGGCCGGGTGGCCGAGGGCCGGATCCGATTGGGGGACAGGCTCGCGGCGCAGGTCGATGGCGAACGGCGTGCCGCCACGGCACTGAATCACTCGGCGACGCATCTGCTGCACGCGGCGCTGCGCCAGGTGCTGGGCACCCATGTGCAGCAGAAAGGCTCCCTGGTCGCGCCCGACCGGCTGCGCTTTGACTTCTCGCACTTCCAGGCCGTGACGCCACAGGAGCTGACGAGCATCGAGCGGCGCGTGAATGCGGAAATCCGCCGCAACGAGCCTGCGCAGACCTCGCTCATGGAATACGAGCAGGCGGTCGCCGCCGGCGCCATGGCGCTGTTCGGCGAAAAATACGACCGGGACGTGCGCGTGCTGCGCATCGGCGATTTCTCGATGGAGCTGTGCGGCGGCACCCACGTCAGCCGCGCGGGTGACATCGGATTGTTCAAGATCATTGCCGAAGGCGGCGTTGCTTCGGGCGTGCGGCGTATCGAGGCCGTCACGGGTGAGCGCGCAATCGATTACATGGAGCAGCACGAAGCGCTGATCCGCGAGGTCGCAGGGCAGTTGCGCAGTTCGCGTGACGAGGTTCCCGGGAAGGTCCGCGACGCGCTCGACCGGATACGGCAGATGGAGCGGGAGATCCGTACGCTCAAGGACAAACTCGCCTCCGGTTCAGGTGTCGATCTTGCCGCCGGCGCAATCGACGTCCAGGGTGTCAAGGTCGTGGCCGCGCAGGTGGCGGATGCGGATTCGGGCGCACTGCGCAACGCCGTCGACCAACTGAAAAGCCGGCTGGGCTCGGCCGTCGTCGTGCTGGCATCGGTGGACGCGCAGTCCAAAGTGCTGCTGGTCGCAGGCGTGACGGCCGATCAGACGCCCCGCATCAAGGCGGGTGAACTGGTCGGTAATGTCGCCGCAGCCGTAGGCGGGAAGGGCGGAGGCAGGGCAGACTTTGCCCAGGCAGGAGGTTCCAACCCAGCGGCTCTGCCGCAGGCTCTCGCCGGCGTGGCCGACCTGGTCCGCAACCGCCTCGGCGCTTGAATTTTCGGGCAATCGTCGCTTCGGCAAACGCAAGGGAGCGCTCCCATCGGGAATGTCTCCCGCTGGCTCCCTGCCCCGGCAGACACCCGGGCTCAGGTGTTTGTTTCAAATAGATTTCAAAGAAAACCGAGCCCCCCAATGTTGCCTAATTTTTGCAGATTCAGGGTTTCTCTGATTGTTTCGTCTCTGTCACGCTATAGATTCAAGCGTGAGGATCTGCGCTGAGCCCATACTCCGGATGCGGATCGGTGCTGGCGCAGGGGGCATGGAGGTGCGACATGTTGATTCTGACGAGACGCGTTGGCGAGACGGTCATGATCGGAGAGGAGGTCACCGTCGTCGTGCTGGGAGTGAAGGGCAACCAGGTTCGCATGGGCATCACCGCGCCCCGAACGGTGGCCGTGCATCGGGAAGAAATCTTCGACCGAATCAAGCGCGAAGAGCACGATGAGGTCGCCCCGTCCTCGGAACCGAAAGTCGCCGCCGAAGAACGGACCCAGGCCACCCTCTAGACCCGGCCGCTGCCGCGCAGGCGCCTTTACCTGCGTTCCCCCCGCCAGTATCATGGCGCCCAGTCCCCGCCAGGGGACGCCAGCTAACCTGTAACTCCTTGATCTGGTTGGCATATCCCGTCCGCGGAGAGATGGCCGAGTGGTCGAAGGCGCACCCCTGCTAAGGGTGTAAGGGTCAAAAGCCCTTCGAGGGTTCGAATCCCTCTCTCTCCGCCAGTTCTTTCCCGATTGATCTCATGGGCTTAGGTGCAGGCGCCGCGTTCCTGGTGCCAAATCCCGTGCCAAACGCTGAACGCCGCCGGCAGCGGCCTATCGGTCCGGGACCTCGGAAGCCATCGCTGCACGAGTCGCCGGAACCATCCTTGGCGCCGGCTTGGCTCACTGCTTCCGGAAAGTCCCATTGAGCGCCGAATCGCCGACACGTCTGATTCGACGGCGCCATCGGCCCACGCGGCGTAGACCTCGAGCATAGTCCGCACGGTATGCCCGTGCTGCCGCGCCACCCACAGTGGGTTCTTGCCGAGCATGAGGTTCCAGCTGACGCAGGAATGGCGCGCAATAGGGACGGCGCGGGCGGATGGGTAAACGCGCCAGCGACTTCGCCCAGCGGCGGCCGGGCTCCTTGATCGAGAACAGCGGTGAGCCATCGTCTGCGAAAAAGATGTACGGATGGCGAATGCGCCCCTCGCGTTCAAATCGTTCACGCATCGCAAGCTGTCGACGCAGCACCGTCACCGCCCGCGGGCACAATTCAAAGATCCGGTGCATGCCGGTCTTCGTGGTGGCGCGATCGATTCCCGCGACGCGGGCCTTGTTGACACGCAGCGTGCCGCGCTCCGCATCGAAGTCCGACATCGTGAGTGCGATTTGTTCCGAAGGACGAAGCCCCGTGAAGAACCGGAACTCGTCGTAGTTGGCCCGGGCTTCACCCCAGTCTTCGCGAATCGCAGCGATCAACGTCTCGGCCTCGTCGATCCGAAACGGATCCGGACGAATCCGATCCTTGCGCGCCATTCGACAGCTGCGAAGACCTCGTGCCGGGTTGATGTGATGCGGGTGGTTGCGATACGCAAATTCAAATGCCCTACGCAGGACGCTGATGGCGTTGTTATAGGTCTTGCGGCTGCATCGGTAATTGTCGGCCGCGCGCGCCAACGTTATGTAGTCGACGCGCAGGAAGGGCAGGGTGCCGATCCGCGGCCGCCACAGGGCGTTTAGTACGCGCCGGTAGCCGGAGACCGTCGCCCAGGCAAGATCATCACGCCGGAAACGCGACTCGCAGTGTTCGATGAACTGGTCGAAGATCTTATCGCAGGTGCGCACTTGGGACGGATCGATCACTCTGCCGAGGAACCGGTACTCAGGGAACTCCTCTTCGAACAGGAATGTGCCGGCGCGGATGCGTTGACGGATACGGGAGCGTCGCTCGCGAGCCGCGCGGAGATTCTGTGCGGTGGGCGAGCGCCGGATCGTCGGCCGATACCGGACGCCGTCGAGCACGAAATCAAACTGAATGCGGTTTCTAGGCTTGGGCCGGACACCACCGGTACGCGGACCTCGACTCGTCATCAATCTTTCCTCCCTTCGGATGGTTTTGGGCCTACGGCGAC